>NZ_QRWU01000001.1:0-696723 GCF_003459795.1 Collinsella sp. AF18-8LB | reverse complement strand
GATCCAGTCGCGGACGTTCTCGCCGCGGCCGTAGAGCTTGGGGCGCACGCCGTCGACGATGTTGGTGATCTGCCTGGGGATGAACTTCTCCACGTGCTGGTAGGGGCCGTAGTTGTTGGAGCAGTTGGAGATCGTGGTGTGCAGGCCGTAGGTGCGGGTCCATGCGCGCACGAGCATGTCGGAACTCGCCTTGGTGGAGCTATAGGGGCTCGAGGGCTTATACGGCGTCTCCTCGGTGAACTTCGCCGGGTCGTCGAGCGCCAGGTCGCCGTAGACCTCGTCGGTGGAGACGTGGTGGTAGCGGATGCCGTGCTTGCGGACGGCCTCCAGCAGGCGGAAGGTGCCCTCCACGTTGGTGCGCAGGAACGGCTCGGGGTCCGCGATGGAGTTGTCGTTGTGGCTCTCGGCGGCGTAGTGCACGATGGCGTCGTGGCCCGGGACGATGCGATCCAGCAGCTCCGCGTCGCAGATGTCGCCCACGACGAGCTCGACCCTGTCCTCGGGCAGCCCCGCGATGTTCTCGGGGTTGCCGGCGTAGGTCAGCTTGTCCAGGACGGTCACGTGGACGCCCGGGTGGTTCTTCACCACGTAGTGCACGAAGTTGCTGCCGATGAAGCCGCAACCGCCCGTGACGATGATGTTCTTAGGTTCAAAAATCTCAGACATGAAAATCCAATCTGAAGCAAGTACAGCTTCTTTAGTATGCCGCAGGAAGTGACGCCGCGACACTATTCAACAAAACTATCGGACATTTCGGCATGCGATAAGAGCCATGACCTTCGCAGAATTACTTCCCCTACAAAACGCCTCCGGAATGCAGTCTTTGTCGTACCGGAAGACCGAATTCCCAGTTTTATCGCGTAAGTACTTATAGAAGAAGTCTTCCCAGCTTTTAAACTTCTCACTGTTTACAAAGGCTTCTGGGGTTTCCAAAACCGCCTTAACATCTAGCCCTGAAATTACGCCGGAGCTCAGCAGAAGCCATTCGAACGACTCGGGAAGACAAACCGTAACAGTATCGCGGTGAATGTCTTGCAGCTTAAGGACGCGGTCCGCATAGCACCCAAATGCCGCTCCGTCCGCAACAACAAACACGCGATCGTCGAGATGCTGATCCAACCAGCTCAAAATCGCGCTGTTCGTCATGGCCGAAGTACAGGTAAGCTCACTGTCAGCGAAATGCCGTTCAAAGAACTGGAAACCAGACTTACTATCCTCGCATAGAAGGATAGAAAAATCCTGTTTTGGCGCCGACCGGGAAATAGCATAACGATGATTCCCGCGATCTTGATAAACAGGGACGAAGGAATGGTATTTTCCGCTCGTCTTAATCTTGTAAATCTCATCCACGCTATACGGAAGATTGGGGAAATCAGCCCTTGAGATCAGCACGAAATAATTCGAGGAATACAGCACATGATGGGCAAACTCATCAGAATGGATCTCTTTTAAGCCCTCATCGACAAATACAATCGAGTCATGAACGGACGAAAGCTGGTTTCGCCAATCATAATCGGTCAGGGCGACACAGGGACAATCGCATTGCAAGGAAACGCCCGACTGCTCGCCCGTTCGCATGTAGTCTGCGACCATGTCAAACAGTGTCGTCTTACCCGTGCCGCTATCGCCACGCACAATAGTGATGTTCCGCTTGATGGTAAATGTGTACTTGGTTCCCCTGCGGCGGGAAATCTTAACGAGATGCGAACCGTTCATAAGCAGTACCTACAGATACGGAATCGACTCGTGAATCAATTCGGCCATGTTGTGAACGATTCGGCCGCTATTCACGACTTTAATTTTAAAATCCTCGCGACCAAAGTCCATCACATGATAGAGATTCACAACAAGTTTGCGGTCTTTCGCCATGTCGAGAATCCACTTGGCACAGTTGTCACCACAGGTAGAAGCGTTAAAAATTTGCTTACGATCAAATCTCATAAGCAGCAGCGTTTTCACGCCACCAGAAAGCTGGAGTGGGGAGATGGATCCAAGCACAGGGCTTTCGATGACGTTTTCGGAAACAACATCCGATCGATCAACATCTTTAATTATCGAGACTGCATAGGGATCCGTAATCCAAGAAGACCGGTAAGAGTTTTTGAAATATGTCGCTGTGTTGTAAATCGCTTCTGGCATATCGCCAAAGTAGACGCTTAACACATCCACTCCCAATCATATTGTCTTTATGGTCAACGTAATCATAACGAAAGGGGCCACCAGATAAACGGTGGCCCCTAAAAGAAAACAAGCTTGCGCTAGTACTCGCGCGGGCTGTTGACGATCTCGCCGGCGGCGACCTTCTTCAGGTGCTGCCCGTAGACCGACTTGTCGTAGGCCCTGGCGGCCTCCTCGAGCTCGGCAGTGGTGATCCAGCCGTTCTCCCAGGCGATCTCCTCGGGCACCGAGACCGGCAGGTCCTGGGAGTGCTCCACGGCGCGGACGAACTCCGCGGCCTCGTGCAGGCTCTCCATGGTGCCGGTGTCCAGCCACGCGTAGCCGCGGCCGAGGGTGACGACGGACAGCGTCCCCTCCTCCAGGTACATCTGGTTGAGCGTGGTGATCTCGAGCTCGCCGCGCGCGGACGGCTTGACCTCGTGGGCCTTGGCGGCCACGTCGCCCGGGTAGAAGTACAGGCCGGTGACGGCGTAGGAGCTCTTGGGGCACTCGGGCTTCTCCTTGATGGAGACGGCACGGCCCTGCGCATCGAATTCCACGACGCCGAAGCGCTCGGGGTCGTCCACGTGGTAGCCGAAGACCGTGGCGCGGCCCGACTCGGCGTTCTGGACGGCGCGCGTCAGGTGACGGCTGAGGCCGTTGCCGTAGAAGATGTTGTCGCCCAGCACCAGCGCGCACGGCTCGCCGTCGATGAACTCCTCGCCGATGGTGAATGCCTGCGCCAGGCCGTCGGGGCTCGGCTGCTCGGCGTAGGACAGGTTCACGCCGTAGCGCGAGCCGTCCCCGAGCAGGCGCTCGAAGTTGGGCAGGTCGGTCGGCGTGGAGATGACCAGGATGTCGCGGATGCCCGCCAGCATGAGGGTGGACAGCGGGTAGTAGATCATGGGCTTGTCGTAGACCGGCAGCAGCTGCTTGGAGGTCACGAGCGTGAGCGGGTACAGGCGGGTGCCGGACCCGCCGGCGAGGATGATGCCTTTCATATAATCCGTCCTCTGTAATCGAAAATAGTTATAAATCAAGCGGTTAATAAGAGTTTGATATTCTTTAAGTTAAACCTTCTCAATATTAACGAAAGAAGCAATTGATGAACAACCGCAAGGACACAACCCGTAGAGACGACATAACGAACGTGAGGGCCCTTGCAATATTCCTTGTAGTCCTAGGCCACAGCATTATTCTGTATTCAAGTGCGTGGGGATATTATCCAACTGAACAAAAATCAATTCTGTTGGATAATCTCAAATTCTTAATTAACGGAATCCAGATGCCCTTGTTCTTTTCGTTATCTGGCTTTTGTTTTTTATGGAGCTGGAATCGATCAAGCGATTTTATAAATCAGGTCATTAAAAAAGCTCAACGCTTAATTATCCCCTATATCATGATTGGAATATGTTGGCTCTTCCCCATCAGGATGCTCGTTAAGTATCCCTACTACAATGGCCTATCTATACCGCACATCATTTTTAAATCAATTCTGTTGGGAGAAGACAACGGTCACCTTTGGTTTCTCCCGACCCTATTTTTCATTACAGCAGCCACGTCGTGCATCTTTCAAATACTCGATAAGAGCCCTCTAGCATGTTTTAAGGTTCCGATAGTTTTCGGCGCTTCAATTTATCTTTACCATTTTGGAATACCGTCATCGAACAGGTATATCAATTTGGCAGAAGCAAATGCAATATGGTTTGCGCTTGGCCTAACAATCCACTACTTGGAAGCAAACAAATGGTTCGAGAGCTATAAAAGGCGTAAAAGCATATCAATAGTCCTAATACTATTATTCCTTGTAAACTTACTAAAACAAGTGGTGCCCCCCATTGCTTCCACCGCCCTTACTTGCATGGCGCTTGCATCAATTTATTGTGTCATCCCCCGAAAGGCAAACCTACTAACCGAAAAGATTAGCAAAAACAGTATGGGAATATATCTTTTTCATTCTCCACTGGTTTACATTTCTTTTACCTACTGGCCCAACATAGCCCCAATGGCGATGGCAGCAATTAACCTGATTGGATTTGGATCAGTCGCCTATATGTTGACGAATCTAATTCGAGCCACAAATATGGGTTGGACAATCGGAGAAACGCCAAAGGCGCCACACGATAAGAAATAGGGAAAGCAATAGCCAAGGAATACAGCTAATTAAACTGTTTCTTCCATTTATCGATGCTCGTCCAGGGAAGATTAATCTCAGTTTTAACGGGATGGTTTACCCAATCAGCTAATTTATGGAGATAGCCGTCCTCGCGTTCAAGAACGGGAAGTCCCGTGTCTTCACCGATTTGGCGGGCTCGATTATCAATTGCAATAATTAGAGAGCGATGTCCTCCATTTAAACAGCGGATGCCCGCATGGAGACGCGTCCCCACATAATCAAACTCCTCGGTTTCAATTACACGATTAAGCTCTTCGATATTGGGGCCTATGACATTAAATTGCTTCAGATCGACTATTTGATCAAGACACCAATCAACATCATGGCTTCCTTGAATCCAAATCGTTACCTTTTCGTATTCCAACGACAGCAATTCCAGCATCTTACGGTCACGTTCCGCATCGAAACAATAATCGGTAATTGACGTAACAACGTTTTTAGAACGCTTAGAGGATATCTCGAGTTGCCTAGATGGGGTTAACGACCACATGGTCGGACATGCGGTATTAAGAACATTCTCTATGCCAATAGAGTTAAGCCTCTTCTTAGTCATTTCATCTCGAACACTATGAAGATATTCATCGGATAGCAAGGTTTTATAGAACTTCTTTGTATAGGCGTCGATAGCATCGTCCACCCCAATATCAGACATGCCCACGCCGAACAAAACAACATTTCTATTATTGCCCAACCGCTTGGCAAGCGCCCATTGCTGCTGATCAGCCATATGCGTATACAGAATATTGGTGCCGCACAACAGCTTTACGTATTCAGGATACATTTCAAGCTCTTTGGAATAATAGTGCGTTGCCACATGGGGCAACGCACCGCCAAAGATTTGATCCGCGATACAGCCACAGGCATCCATGATCACATGGTCACCAGAGTTCTCGCTTCCCATAGCCGTATCCAAAAGGAGATAGCGTTCTTGCTTAACACCATCGGATTTTTCATCGTGCCTGCGCGATGTCGCAGAGGCTTTAAGTAGCTGAGTCCATTGGTTAAAGCGCGCCATTAGTTTCTCCGAAATAAACGTTTGAGTAGAGCAACGTGACCGCCTTCGACGCCCGTCGAAGCAGAAGGCTGAAACGGTTCACAATAATCATCAGATAGGTTAAAAACGGCAGACACGCTGCATGCGCCACTTTCAACCGAACGAACAACAGGATGAGCGTTGCGAGAAGGCGAAAGACAGACTAGTTGGCTTAGCTCGGCGACACAAAGCGGATTCTTGCCGTCTTCCGCAAAAGAGTATATATGAATGCGAAGATAGGCCTCTTCATCATCATTTAAAAACAGCGGAACATGCCCCGCAAAAAGACCGTCCCTAGATTCAAGACTAATCCAGCGAATATCAGACTGATCAAGGGCACACCAAACTGCCGCGCGAACATCCACAGGCATCAAAGACGACTCAAAACGCACAGTCAAATCAACAGAAGAAGCTTGAATGAGCGTTTGAGACATGGCAGACGATCGCAATCGAGCATCAGCGAGATGATCGCTGAGCAAGAAGACCTTACTTAGTTCTTCGGTTTTTAGCACATTCCCGAAGGCGGACTTCCCGCTAACCAAGGATGGCTCTTCATTCAGATAACGTGTAAAGGCCTCGAAGAACATTTCATTTTCACGCTCAATCGACGTGCAGCTAAATCGATTAGGCGAATCGCATTTTGAGCCTGAAAGAGCCTCAAGAATAGAAGAAGCAATGCCGCAAGCAGAGGGCTCAGCGAGGTGGATGGTGCCCTCCGGAAAGTCGAGTAGATTATTCTCACGGTTTATTTCAATTACCGAAAGCTTCGATGCAAGCATTTCGAAAGGCAGGCGAGAGGGATTAGTCACGCTCAACGATACGCCGGCAACACACTTGGCATAAAGCGAGGCGCATTCATCAACGGTCAAGATGCCGAGGCTGCGTACACGTGGATCACGAATGGGAGGCATTGCGTCTTCGCCGTATAAATATACGACAACTGCATCGTCGAGCTTGAGAAGCAATTTAATTGCATCAAGCAACATGCCAGACAAACGCCGATCCTTATTGGATTGATAAATAGCACAGACGGCATACTCTCTGCTTAGATTTTGTTCCTGCGCAGTATATATATCGCTAACGCCAAAATCACAATATGGGACTTCATGCGAATAATAGGGTTCAACTTTTTTAGAAAGCCATCTGCCTATTGTTATGGGGTTTAGTTCATAACGATAACTTGCTTCGGCATTTAGATACATCTCCCCCATCGGATAGAACCAAGGTTCAAAATCCTGAATGAAGTAGAACTTATGGGTGCACTTCTGCATAGATGCAAAGTGCGCCGTATTCCAAGCGGTGGCGATTACTGCAAAAAAATCCTCGGACACACTCGGAGCCACACGAACTTCTTTAGGCGAATAACCAAACCAATCCTTTATTTCGGTCTGAACTCTATGAGCACTTTTGTATGCTTCACAGCCCGGCATAATGTAAAAGTAGTTCTCATATCCGCGAGAATCTAGAAAGGAAGCCTTGCTGCAGATGGTTCGAAAGCCGCCAGAACCCTTTGCCGGCGGAGATATTATCCAGGCAATTTGTTTCATTTAAAGCACTCAAATCGCTTCGTAGTCAAAAGGATCGAACTTATATAACGCTGCGCGCTTGGGATCTCGAGAAAAGTTAACGGAGAACCATGGATCTCCCTCAGAGAAACGCTCGGACCAGTTATGCAACAATCGTGCCTTATCCTCAAAATGCTTATGAGAGCGAGATTTACTATCAAGGGATTTGTCAACACATGCCATATGGTAGAGACATGCCTCTGGTGTATAGATCACTTTTAACCCAGCTTGAGAAGACTTGAAGCAAATATCAACATCCGAATAGTCAAGAAGATACGACTCATCAAAACCACCCAGACGATTAAAATGTTTGCGTGAAATAGCTAAACAGACACCGCTCACCGCCGATACATCCCTTACAGTCAATGGCATATAGATATAGCCAGGAGAAGAGCGATGAATGCCTTGCGACAGGTTGACGATTGATTCTCCAACATAAGACAGGCCTGCCTGCTGCACAATGCCGTCAAGATCGCACGTCATTGTTCCAACGACGCCAACATCCTCTCGTTGAGAAAAACCGACGAGAGTCTTTAGCCACGAGGAGTCTAGTGCCTGAATATCGTCATGAATAAAGACGAGTTGCTCGCCACGCGCGGCGAGAGCACCGGCATTTCTCCACACAGATATATTAAAGGGGTCATCAAGCGCGTGAACGATATAGCGGCAACGAAGTCCAGAGCTCGATTGCTTAACAGCAGCTTCCGCTTCCTGCGAGCACACGAAAACGACTTCAAGATCATCAAAATCGGTGTCATTGATTGAAGATACAAGAGTCGAAAGAACCGAAGAATTGCCGCGGGTGGTAACGATTAATGAACAGGACTCAGATGAAGGAACATCATAAATGGGGCTATAACGAAAAGCACGATTATGAGAATTGACCACAGTCGCCTTGATACCGCATCTATCAAGGTGCTCCTGAACAGCTTTTATTCCAGCGAGGGTTGCATAGGGTTTACTATCGGAATTACCCGCAGTCGAATTCTCGCTTATTCTCCAGTGATACAAGATTTTAGGAACGTGATGGATCGTCCCACCAAGTTCGGCAATCTTCAGCACCATGGCATGGTCCTGGGCGCCATCCAACTCGCTGTTAGAAAGGTCAATTCTGTCTAAACATGCCCTCTTAATAGTAAGAAGGTGGCAAATATAATTATTGTCTCGAGCCATATCAAGACTAAAATCCGGCTTAAAAGTAGGATGAGCCAAGGACCCATCAGGCAATAGCTTATCTTCATCACAGTAGAGAAGATTAATATCCGAATTTTGATTTAGAGCGTGTGCATACTCAAACAAGATATTCGGTTCGAGAACATCATCATGATCGAAAAAGCAAAGGTAGTCTCCCTTGGCCATCTTGATTCCGACATTGGTGTTCTCAGTGATACCTAGATTGCCCTCAAGATCAGTCACTTTAATTCTAGAGTCTGCAGTCACGTACTCGGAAACCAAGTCGCTAAGTCCATCGTAATCTGGCGTAGAGTTAACCAGGATGAGTTCCCAATTCGAATACGTCTGAGCAATCACAGAATCAGCCATATCCCTGAAGAAATTCAAGGGAGTCTTATATAGAGGAACGATGATTGAAAACAAGGGCTGGTATGCAAGTCTTATTTGTGCTTGTGCCCGCGAATCGGATCCAGTCAATCTGCGCCCAGAAAACCAGGACAAATAACGGGGTTGATCGAATGCACACGCATGATTCCGATCAGCCTCATCCAAAAGCTCTTTAAGCATATCTTTCTTTAGATTGATAAACGTATCTAGATGACCAGAAGCCCTGTGTATGCAAATGCACAGGCTATCCCCGACCTCAGGAATATGAAGAGAGAAATTTATTAGACCAGGATTCGCATCGGCTATTAATTTATTAAATAACAAAGATTCCCCAACAACGCAGGCTTCTTCATTAAAAGCGACAATACGATCACCCTCAAGGTAATCAGTACCCGAAAGAACACCTCTAACGATTACGCCATCAACGCAGGGAATAAAGCTCTCAATTTGGATAGAAGCGAGCGCATGCACGCCAGAACGGTCAATATTGCGAAATTGTCCACAATGCTCCGCGCGCAGCAAGCCGTTAACTTTCGACTCAATCGAAAACTTGCCAGGATTGATGCGGCGCTGGTAAATTACATTATCTCCGCTAAAGAAAGACAGCGATTGGTCGACACCAAAATCGGCAAGAACAGCAACAAATTCAGTCTCTGAAATAGGAATGATTCTTGCGGGCAGAATTTGCCCATTAGGTGATTGCGACTCAACAGCATCAGGAAAAACGGATGCGGCTTCATACAGTAGATATAGCTTGCCGTCGCCACGGCAATTTAGCTTATTGTTAAATTCGGTATTAAAAACTATGCCCATATCAGCAACACTTTCCAACAACTAAAACAAACTCGCAAATCGTAGCCAAAGTAAACGGGAATACGAGGCATATCAATATGAATCGTTTGCTGTCCCCAAAGACCAAGCGACTTTGGTTAAGGATAAACGATAGGCACGGAACCAGAAGTGGCAAAAGGTAACGACTCTGGCAACCATTAACTGTCCCCAATCCAACGGGAGTAAAAGACACATAAAGTGCAGTTGCCACCAAAATCACCGTAAACAAAAACACAAATGAGGCCCATAGAAATTGTGCGAGACCAATATGATTAACGCTAATCGAATCGGCCGAAAAAAGCCCAAACAACAATAGGCAAACAGCTGGAAGCACCTGAACCAACCCACGGATTGCATTTACAGAAATCTGAGCAGCAAGCGATCCAAGGTATGCAAAGTTCAATGCATATCCAGAAGAGGTTATCGGATTTAAATAATAAGTTGAAAAATAATTGGCGAGTATTTCCGCGTAGCGCAATGGATCGGCGAGAATGAAAGCGATTTGCTGACCAGAGTTAACATCGGAGCCGCCTCGCATATCGCCAACGTTAGATCCGCTGGCCGTTGAAAACAAGAACGGAAGCGCAAATGAGGCAAAAGCAATCAAGCCCAAAACAAACACGGCGGCATAGTAATGAACTCGTTGCTTCGAGCCCGCAAAACGATTACGCGGAACCATAAAGAAAAGACCGATTATCGGAAAATACACAGCTTTGACTGCGAGTCCTAAAAAGGTAAATAAAAATGCGAGTGCTATATTGCGAACTGTAAATTCATTTAAATCACCCCATGCATACCTCAAAAAATAAGCAAAACCGAGAATGATAAACGAAATGAGCCATGCATCATATGAGAAACATGACGCAAGAAAGATCGAAGTTGGCAGCATTCCCACAAAAGCAAATAGTCCCTTTTTTGAGGGCGTAACCTTGATTGCAATGGCAATTGAAAGACAGTAACTAAATAAATTGCAAATCCGAGCGAATTGAATCATAGAAGAAAAATCGAAATGCAGAAGGCGAGCGAGCCAAAGGCCAATTGCCGATGGAATATACCCAATGCTGCTAAGCGTATAAACGAATTCTTCATGCTTGTTAACTTGCACATGACCAGAAGCGATATCAGATCTATAGGAGCCATTCAACTGCCTAGCATGCTCAAGAATTTCCGCTCGATCAAAATGGGAAAGAGAGGGCTCTTCATAGCCCTGTGCACGACGGACCGCTTCGTCAGTAAAGTTAATATCCGAATCAGTTTTTTGAGTTTCAAATAAATAAGATGTCGAAAGGGCATTGGAATAGTGAATTTGATCATCCCATGAAATACCCGTCGTTATCGGAGTGCTCACCACAAGGAAAACACCAATTGAGAATGCAGCAATAAAGAAAGCAACAGGAAGGGCAGAATTTCTCTTTCGAATGCCCGAGCAAGCCGTGAAAACCGAAGTTATGATTACCAGCAGGAAATAAACAACAGCATTAATGAACCCATTCACGAATGCAATCGTAGAGCAGCCAAAAACAATAAAGAATGCGATAATCAGCAGGGAAACGTAATCGGTAGCCTTGACCCTCGCCGAAGCAGAATGGAACAACGCTTTCAGAGAAAAGCCGCTTTGGAATAAATAGAGTATTGCGCAATAGGAAATCAGAAAAAAGAATATGAGCCGCTTTTTATTCCAGTCAGCAATATTCGAGAAATGAGAAGCCGGCGAGCCAAGAACGGTGCAGCCCTCCCAGATGACCGCCACAGCAAATGCCGTAAGCAACAGGACTAATAATTGAGCGCAGCGACCAGAACAGTTGCCACGCTTTTTTTCATCATCTGAGGAAAGGAAGATACAATATGATTGCCAAATGGCAACATCTACAACGACGCAATAGAGCGCTAAAACGAACAGCTGTGAGACAGAGTGGTTCACATAAAAGTGCTTCATGCACAGAAGCTCGACAATAAAGAGAAGAGCAACGAAGACGGCTTTCATTATTTGCTTTTGGTTTACGCATCGAGACAACACGGGGCTAATTCACCTTTATCCAAATCAAGCTGCAAGGGCCCTCGAAGAATCGTTCCCAGTCATCTGGATGACAAGTATGGGCACCAAGCACTGTTCACAACTGTTGAAAGAAATATAAGTAGAGACATTCCCATCCGGATGATTTATACGCCAAAGCGAAACGCATAGCCTACTTTTCCTTCTCCCTACTTAACGCAACAGCCTGAACAAGCGAGTTCAAACGCTCTTCCTGTCGAGAGAGGCGAAGAGAATTGCAGAAATCACGGACCACAAGAACGGCAATAACGTAAAGGAACACGAAGTTAGAAGCCGACATGAAACCAAATAGACTTGAAAGCCACATTGCAACTTGTGGAAAAACGCCCAAAATTACAAAACTGACGCTGAATAGCAGCCAAAACAGAGAATCCAAAACTTGCATTTGGGATTTTTTTAATTTGCGCAATACGAACACGAATACCAAAACAGCGCAAACGAGAAGCAAAATACGAAGAGAGATCGGCAAATGGATCACCTAAACCACTGAACGACAAGGAGCGTAACGAAAACACGAACCATATACTGCATAGACCTAACAGGGTTAAGATAGCTCTCGCCACCTTGACGCTCGCGCATCTTAACCTGTACCTCTGAAATAGAATACCCTTGCTTCAAAAAGAGAGCGAGAGATTCTGGTTCCGGATTTAAGGTATTGTCGTAATAGTATTTCGTAAGAATATCCCGCCCAAATAGCCTAAATCCAGACGTGGGGTCACTGATCCTCTTGCCTGTCAGAATCTTTATTAGCACCGTAATCATACGCGAGCCGATCATGCGAAGCGTCTTGTCTTTGCGCACGCTTACAAACCTAGAGCCAATGACAATATCTGATCCATCAGATTGAGCCCTATCAACAAGGACCTTTATATATTCCGGACAATGCTGGCCGTCAGCATCAAACTGAACCATATAGTCATATCCATGATCAACCGCATAACGCGCAGCCGTCTGAAACCCAACGGTCAAACCACAGTTAATGGGCATATCAATGATGTCACAACCAAGATCCTTGCAGATAGCTAGCGTTCGATCTCGAGACCCATCATTGATAACAACAAAATCAAACTCAGGTGCAATTTGCCTGAGCTCGCATATCGTCTTTTCTATGCATTCCTCCTCATTATAAGCAGGAATAGCGATAAGAGTTTTAGGTGTCATATACACATAAACCGATCTCTAGTTTTTCTCATTATTATAGCGAGAGATATACAAATGGTTAAATAGACACAACGAATGGTGCACCCTTGATTATCAACCCTTGATTATCAACTTCATCCGAACACCTCCCACATTCATCCGCACATGTGCGGATGAATGTGGGAACCCGATACCCTGAGGGCCGAACCGGTTGGCCCCGGGGACTCGAAGGACGGCATGTCCGGAAAGAAGAAAAAGGGTTCCGAGAAGGCGACCCCGAGTATCTACGGCAGGCGCTCACCAGACACGAAAGGGACACGGTCCAGAAGATGCTGGAGCTGGACGCCCGCGCGCCTCCAGGGCGATGCTCGGCGGCGATGCGGAGGCGCTGCTAGACGCCTACAGCCTGGAGGACGTGCCCATCGGAAGACTCGACCTGGCGCCGAGCCTCATCGAGAGGGCACGCGCAGAGAGGCGCGACGCCCCGCTGGCCTAGCCCAAAGGCAAAACGGAAGAGGCGGACCGACCGTCCGGCTGAGTCTGGAAAGAGGTGCCAGACTGAGGGCGGAGAATGGCCCCCGGACCTATCGAACACATATCCACCGTTCCTTCAACTGGGGAAACGGCGCCCCCGGGGTCCATGGGGGTCGCGGGGGGCGTTCGGCTAGCCGCGGGTACGGACTATCTGCGCAGTGTGTTCGGCTGAGATCGGAAATCAACCACGAATGGTGCACACGGCATCGAGAACCCCGCAACAAACCTAGCCCTAGATTTCAAAGCTAGCAATCTTCCGAGTGTTGAACGGCATGGTTGCGCCACGTCTCTCCAAGCGTAGGTGCACAACTACGAGGTTTTCTCAAAAGTCTTAATTGTAACCACACGCGCCATATTAATGACATTCATTAAATACGACTTAGAGCAAAATGGGATTTGAAGCAATTGGGAAATACCTTTTGCTCGATTACCAGAATGAATATTTCTCAACCCATTATTAAATAATGCATTTGCCTTTAGATAGTTCTCAGCTCGTCGCCGATCGAACCGCTCGGCGACGATTGTATCAATCTTATCGACATCCAGTGATCGGCCCTCTTTGAAAGCTGAACGTAAACACTGAGAAACAACGAACTGTTTATACAAATTGCTACGCGAAATGCTATTAACAGTCATTCTGTATCGAATGAGCGGCTCTGGAACATTTCCAATAGTGAACCCTTCCAGCTCGGCACGCAACAGTAAGTCATAATCTTCTGCTAGCGGAACAGACCGATACCCCATTTCAAATACAGACCTTCTTCCAAACCAACTCGGATGAGGTACGCAATTTCTAATCATAAGAGAACGCCTAACGCCTTCACTCGAACTTGGAATTGAATCAACGAGATATAATTGACTACCGTCTTCGTCAATGGCGTTCAAATAAGAACCCACTAGGTCAAGCTCATGTTCTTCAAGATACGACAACTGCCGTTCAATGCGCTGCGCCTCAGAAATGTCATCTGAGTCCATTCGGCAGATATACTGACCGCGTGAGACCTTGAACGCCCTTTCCAAAGATGCAGCAAGACCAAGATTGCGTTCATTTCTCACGAGGCAAATCCTACTGTCATGAGAGCTATAGTTTTGAGCAATATTGTAAAGTGTGTTGTCATCTGGATTATCAAAAACAACAACCACCTCGATTCGATGATAGGTCTGCTTTAAAATAGACGCTAGTGCCTCAGTAAAATCTTTGGCGCTCTCCCTATAACAAGGCATGAGCACTGAAACCAACTGTGAATCTGTCAACTAAAACCTCCAACACCGCTGCGGGAGCAAACGCTAATGAAAACTACCGATAGTTTAATAGTCCTTCATGTGGCATATATTACAAGTGATTTCGCTTCTGGCGTGTCTACAGTGGTGCCTCAATACCTAAATGAGCAGTCAGAAATAAAGGACATGAATATAGCTCTATTAAATCTTACAAACTACAGACCTAAAGATGCGAAATATCCCGTCTTCTATCAGTCATGCATAGAAAAACTTCCTGAACCGTTTTGCAATCCGTCACTCGTAATATTTCATGAGATATATAGGCCAGATCACATTAAACTAAGCCATTGGCTCAGAAGACGTGCGATCCCATACATCATCACACCACATGGGTCTCTAACATATGTGGCGCAAGAACAGCATCATTTAGCTAAACAATTGCTTAATGTTTTCTTCTATAACGCCTTTATTCGCAATGCTGATTGTATCCATTTTCTATCGGAAAAAGAGGCGATGAGTTCAAACGGCTTTAAACATAGGAAAGCAAGCATTATTCCAAATGGTGTTAGCATCCCAAAAGCCAAAGCCTCAAACTTAGACAGCCGCATCGCGCTTTTTATTGGCCGCCTAGATATAGAGGTCAAAGGTCTTGATCTACTGATCAAAAGTCTGCCACTAATTGCTGATGAGCTAAGAGGGCTCGGAGCAAAAATCTACATCTACGGTCCAGACGAAGATGGGTCTATGGCCAAACTGGAACTACTTATTGCCGACAATCAAGTATCCGATATTGTTTTATTAAATGGTCCAGTTAATGGTCAATCTAAAGCGGACGCTTTTCTCCAATCGCAGTTTTATATCCAACTTTCACGCACTGAAGGTTTCCCGACGTCTGTTTTGGAAGCACTAGCATATGGCCTCCCAATTATTGTTACCGAGGGAACCACATGGAAAGAAACAGCGAACAATAAAGGAATTGGAATCGGTGTAGAATCTGATCTCGAAGCCATTTCTAAAGCAATTCTCACGCTGTTCAATGACGATGAACTTCGTTGTAAACTTGCAACTGCAGCTAGAAAGTATGCAATTGAACACTTTCAATGGAAGGCCATTGCCCAGCGTCAATTTATTTTATACAGGGACATTGTAAACGGGCTTTCTAACTAACCATCTTGTTCTTCCAATACGGAAAGGGACTAAATGCTGTTTTCAATTATTATCCCTGCATATAATGCGGCATCCAGTTTGCCGGAAACGCTATCATCCATCTACCAACAAACATATGACGGCTATGAAATTATCCTCATTAATGATGGATCAGCAGACGCTACTGAAAGTGTCTGCAAAGTGTTTTGTGAATCTCACAACAATACTCATTACGTTAGACAAAATAATATGGGCGTATATGAGGCCAGGCGAAAAGGCGCGGAGATAAGCGCCGGAGATTACCTGGTCTTTGTTGATGCGGATGATTCTTTGCGCTTCGATACCCTATCTATTCTTGCTCGCGAAATCGATAAGTGCAATCCAGACATAATCTGTTTCAGCTATACAAGAAACCCAGACTATTCAAACGATCCGTTTATCAATCCCGCCCTTCCGTCTGGCATCTATGAAGGTGACGATCTCGACGAAGTCAAAAAATGTTTGGCGCGAGGGAAACTCAATTCAATTTGGGGAAAGGCAATCAAAAGAAACTGTCTGATTGACGATTTAAGCAATACCGATACAAAGAGAATCGATTTTGCAGAAGATTTTCTGCAAATGATACCCATAGTCGATTCAGCCAGATCGGTTTTACAAATAAGTGATGCGCTGTATTATTATAATTGTCAAAACGGACAAAGTGCAACACACAGCTATAAGGAAAAACAGCTTTCAGATTTAACCTTCGTCACCTCAAGCCTAGTGAAAATCGCTGCTCGTTGGGGAGAAGAAACAGAAAGGCTGGCATGGAAAACAAGAACGGAACAGTATCTTTATCTCCTATCGATCAACGAGCTCAGTGACAATAATGAGACCAAAAAACGTAACTTTGTTTCAATTTCAGAGGCCTTATTTAATCCCTCAATTAAAGCTGATGTCCCTTGCAGCACCTACAGACCTGACAGCTATTTACTGTTCCTTGCGGCAAAGAATAAGCACTATTTGTTATCTCGAGTAGTAATACGCTGTTGTGAACAGCTAAAACTATTGATACTGAAAATCTTGAGCTAATCGCCCTGTTGTCATCGCTCATTTTTCCTGGCACCGAGTAGTAAAACCAACCGACTTAGCCTTCGATAATCAAATGTCAGGCAAGCCGGTTGGTCATAAAAGTAATGAAAGAACATTAGGCTATTCTGCTTAACAAGCGTCACAGATTATCGCTTGATAAATGCAGATATGCTCGTCTTTTCGGATTCGTTTAGCCCAAACATCAAAACCAAGAAGAAATAGATAAAGAAATAAATTATTGCTGACACCAAAACCACCACAAGGCCAGATAAAAGGCTTTTAATTAGGTTATAGAGCAGCAGCAAAGCCCCCGTACCGGCAATAACCAAGACGGAAAGTTTGGCAATTTCAAGCCAAAATTTCTTTATGTTCAACCCAAGCTTTTCAGAATAATACCAATTCATACAGAAACCGTTACCTATAACCATAGCGATGGCTGTTGAAACTGCTGCGCCCACTATGCCCATAAGCTTGAGCAATATAATCGTCACGACCACGTTGACAAGCGCAATCGCAAGATACATATACCCCCTATACAGGTAAACATTCGCAACCTGCATTATGGTAAGTCCCAGGTTCTGAATTAAGTCAATGGTAAATGGAACCATTACGATCAAGGCGATATAGAAAGCGTCTATATAGTCCTTACCAGCCCAAATAATGATGAAATCTTTCCCCAGAACAATAAATAAACTAAGAACAAATCCGCAGACGATAAAGGAAATGCGACCGACTTTAATGAAGAGATCCGAAATTTCAGACATATCCTTATTCTGGCAATACAGTTCTGAAACTCGAGGAAGAAAAACTGAAGAGGCTGCCGTACCGATTGTCATATAAATCGTGTAGATTTGAGATCCAACAGAATATACCGCAACGGCGGCAGCACCAAAATAATAGCCGACAATTAATTGATCGGTTTTCCAGAAAATCTGGTCAGCAATCGTCACCAATACAATCGCGCCGCTAAAAAATAGCAATCCTTTAGCCAGTTTCATGTCCCAGCCATGATATCTGAAACTAATGTGCAGATTATATTTAGCAAACAAACGCTGACTCACCGCGCACAACACATTTGTAACAAGCACAACTAAACATACGGCTAATGCATTCTTAAAAATTGTCGTAAGTCCATACACTATGAAAGGCTGAGCTATTAGGGCGGCCAATTGCGAGCCCTTCAAAAAAACGAACCTTTCATTAGCAGTTATCGCCGCAACGCTAATAGTGTTGTTCATGATAACAATTGTGTTGATCCCTAATACAACAAGCATTGCGGAACACTCATCAAGCTGTGAGTTTGTAAAACTGGCTGAATATACAAACCGAACAACCACGGCGAGAACGCAACTTATTAGCATCACGAACACAGATAGGACCCAGTACAGACGCCTAGCTATTGCGAGAGTATTCTCCATTAAGTCATTTTTGCCCTCTGCCATATACTTGCAATAAAAACGCCCAACACCGGCAGACAAAATCCCATTAATGGAAACTATATAAGACATGATAGAGCCTATCAATTGATAGAGTCCATATTCGTCTTGTCCAATGTTTTGCAACAACATCGGAACATATACAAAGCCGACTAAAGCCTGAGCCAGTATATAACCATATGTAATTATTATGCCAGTAAGTCTTCTGCTTGCGCTACTTATCAGAATCACCGTTTCACAATTAGTTGCTTCAAATACCATTCAGAAATTAAAGCACTATTTAATCAGAACAACCGATTGCCGAACCTCTCCTTTGTTCGCATTGTTAAAACAGGGTCCGATTAAATTCCCAGGCAGAATTTGATGCCACATTTTATTGTCATGCGGATTATCTCCCCAGAAGAACCCAATATGACAGTCGATTGATCCGTCAGTCTTAAAGAAGATAATATCTCCCTTTTGAGCATAACCACTATTTAGCATATCTTGGACAGTACGGAACTCATACATTTTGCATCCCAAATCTCGAGCATAGCCATACCATCTCCAAGCGTTAATATAGCCGCCACCGCCTGGCCCCCCAGCCCAAGGAGAGTGATTATTATTCTGCGCAATACGATTGACATCGCCACCAACCGCAGCATAAGCATGGGCCACGAAGCCAGTGCAATTCATGCCAGTATAGCCATCCCATCTCGGGGCACCTTTTGGGTAAAGGCAACTATCATAGGAGAAGCCACCGGAATATCTCGTTCCTAAATAATAGCCATCAAATTGATGCGTCGTAAGCCAAGTGACGAGTCCAATACGACTAACCCCCAAAACCGTTGAGCTGCCAAATGGGCTGTAGTAAATCTGAGTCGACTTCGACTGGAGAGTGCCATCAGGAAGCAAGACATCGCAGTAAAGATCGTAATAACCATCTTGCAATCCAAGTGCAGAGGGATTGAAATAAGCGTCATTCACACTGGAAAATTCTTTTAGAACACCCCATTTACTCCAGTCGGACTTGGCCCAAACAAATTTAAACTGAAATTGTCCAGATTTTTCAGCTGCAAGCGTTCCCAAATCAGCTCGAACTCCCCAAGAATTATTGCCATCAGTCGAAATTGCAGTAATCCTCGAGAAATCCCAACAGCTAATGATTGTTCTTTTTGTTTGGACAACTCCATCTGACCCCGAAACGTCACAGATCAATTCATAGTCTCCGGCGTCTTTTGGAGCCCATTGCAAGTGTGAACTTGTGCCCTGTTGAGCAACGCCCCAGTCAGCCCAATTATTCTTATTCCAGACGAACTTATACTGTAAGTAATTAGTATCACCCGAGCATCTAGCATCGATCTCAGTGCTTTCATTAGGCCTGACAAGCGTTGCAGAAGAACTCAGGGACTCGTAATTCCACTTCTCGGAGCCAATCGAGCATTCAGTCTTCGAGGTCATCGTCTGATCGTTGGCCTCATCAATAACATCAACAAAAACGGTGACAGCGCCAGATTTATCGACTCTCCAGTCAATTGAGGATTTACCTCTGCCGGAGTCAATCACACCCCATTCAGCCCAGTTGTTCCGCATCCAAACATATTTGTATGAAATCTGATTATTCTTTCGGATGGTAATCCGAGGTGTAATTGAAAGCGTATCCCCTACGCACAAATTGGATGAATCAGATTTCAAATCTATTGAAGTGAAGTTAGATAGATTTCTCTCCACCCTGACGGGGAACCTCCAGGTCCTCACGTTGCCGGCCGAATCGACGGCGTCGACCAAGATGTTGACGTCGCCGGCGACCTCCGGCACCCAATCGCAGGAGGCCTCGGGCCCGAGCTGGCGGATGGTGCCCCACCTGGACCAGCCGCCCTGCTCCCAGACGAACTTATAGCGGACCGAGCCCGAGTTGCCGGACGCGGCCAGGCCGAGCGAGCAGCGGTCGCCCAGGAGAGGAGACCCTCCATCGGACGCCTTTGCCGAGAGGCCGCCGACAGAGTAGTCCTCTGAGATGCGAACGGGGAGTCTTGACGTCGACGTGAGCCCGCCGACCGTGACGTCGGCATAGAGAGTATAGGAGCCGGAAGACGGGGGCGCCCAGGTACAGGCGGCGGACTCAGATGCTGCCTGGATGACGCCCCACTTGGACCATGAGCCCCGTTCCCAAAGGAATTTAATCTTTGCGCCGGGAGCCGCCGCGGCGGAGATATTGACCTTCATTCCGCCGCTCCACTCGAGCGTATCCCCGCCGCTCACGGAAAGGCGACAGGCATCCACCCTGACGGGGAACCTCCAGGTCCTCACGTTGCCGGCCGAATCGACGGCGTCGACCAAGATGTTGACGTCGCCGGCGACCTCCGGCACCCAATCGCAGGAGGCCTCGGGCCCGAGCTGGCGGATGGTGCCCCACCTGGACCAGCCGCCCTGCTCCCAGACGAACTTATAGCGGACCGAGCCCGAGTTGCCGGACGCGGCCAGGCCGAGCGAGCAGCGGTCGCCCAGGAGAGGAGACCCTCCATCGGACGCCTTTGCCGAGAGGCCGTCGACAGAGTAGTCCTCTGAAACCGGCGAAGTTGCACTTAAATCATCGGCCCGTGTTGAATCTTCAATCTGTGATGGAGACAGGCCCGCTTCGCTCAAACCAAAGCAAGGAGTTACGGCCAAACAGAAATAAAAGAAGAAAAAAGCGACACGGACAGCCTTACTTCTAAAGAAATGCATATAGAACCTCCCCGATAGTTCACTCGAACATAATATTGCTAGCAAGTAACAATTTAAGGCCAAGATTTACCATACAAGTAAGGTCGACTACAACCAGCGCAGTCGACCTAGAGAATTCATATTGATGTTAGCCAATTAAAGAAATAATGCGCGCAATATTCTGACCATATGTGTCACCCGGAACAGCCCAGCGGCCATTTAAATCTTCCAAATATGGCGCAACTCCGAGAAAACCCTTAGACTGAAGGACTTCATATCGAGGATCCACACAAGCGTTATTCAACGCCGCACCAGTAGCATATCCTTTAAGATGCTGGACTTGGGCAAGCAAGCCCTGATATACATCGTCAAATCTAGCGCCTCCCGATTGTTGATTGACGGCGCCCAGTCCGGCGAAATTGCACTGATTCGGCTTTACGGAACCTCCAAATTGCAACCATCCAGTCTCAAGCATAGCCTGAGCAAAAACAACTTCCGGACGAACCCCTTCAGAAACAGCGGCTTCGACAATTAATGAACAAAAATCGCGAATAGTAGGTGCTCCCTTTGAAATAAATTCGTCTGAGGGATATGTATGTCCTGTTGATTCATATAAGTTCACCATAGCATCAACTGAAGTCTGCAGACTTCCCATAATTGGAGTACCCTCCACCGTGACCTTGCGGGTCAGGTGCCTCTCGGCGGAGCCGTCGATCACGTCGAGGTAGACGGTGTACACGCCCGGCTCGGTCGGGGTCCACTCGCAGGAGGAGGAAGCGGAGGGCTGCTGGGCGACGCCCCACTTGGCCCAGCCGCCCTTCTCCCAGACGAACTTGTACTTGAGGCCGGAGGCGTCGCCTGACACCTTGGCCTGGAGCTTGACCGGCTTGCCGCAGCGGGCGTCGCCCGAGACGTCGAGCGACTCGAGGGTGTAGCGCTCGCCGACCGTGACCTTGCGGGTCAGGTGCCTCTCGGCGGAGCCGTCGATCACGTCGAGGTAGACGGTGTACACGCCCGGCTCGGTCGGGGTCCACTCGCAGGAGGAGGAAGCGGAGGGCTGCTGGGCGACGCCCCACTTGGCCCAGCCGCCCTTCTCCCAGACGAACTTGTACTTGAGGCCGGAGGCGTCGCCGGACACCTTGGCCTGGAGCTTGACCGGCTTGCCGCAGCGGGCGTCGCCCGAGACGTCGAGCGACTCGAGGGTGTAGCGCTCGCCGACCGTGACCTTGCGGGTCAGGTGCCTCTCGGCGGAGCCGTCGATCACGTCGAGGTAGACGGTGTACACGCCCGGCTCGGTCGGGGTCCACTCGCAGGAGGAGGAAGCGGAGGGCTGCTGGGCGACGCCCCACTTGGCCCAGCCGCCCTTCTCCCAGACGAACTTGTACTTGAGGCCGGAGGCGTCGCCTGACACCTTGGCCTGGAGCTTGACCGGCTTGCCGCAGCGGGCGTCGCCCGAGACGTCGAGCGACTCGAGGGTGTAGCGCTCGCCCACCGTGACCTTGCGGGTCAGGTGCCTCTCGGCGGAGCCGTCGATCACGTCGAGGTAGACGGTGTACACGCCCGGCTCGGTCGGGGTCCACTCGCAGGAGGAGGAAGCGGAGGGCTGCTGGGCGACGCCCCACTTGGCCCAGCCGCCCTTCTCCCAGACGAACTTGTACTTGAGGCCGGAGGCGTCGCCGGACACCTTGGCCTGCAGCTTGACCGGCTTGCCGCAGCGGGCGTCGCCCGAGACTTCGAGCGACTCAAGAGACCAATTAACAACTTTGTATTTAGAAGTGCTAGTCACATACCCATTGGAGTCAATGACATCAACATAGATCTCATATTCACCAGCCTGGGGCAGGGTCCAAGAAATCGA
Organism: Collinsella sp. AF18-8LB; assembly: GCF_003459795.1. Taxonomy (NCBI): domain Bacteria; kingdom Bacillati; phylum Actinomycetota; class Coriobacteriia; order Coriobacteriales; family Coriobacteriaceae; genus Collinsella; species Collinsella sp. AF18-8LB. Next base: position 674,257 of record NZ_QRWU01000001.1, on the reverse strand, counting down.
CGGCGAAGTTAAGTCTTGACCGATTACACCCCAATTGGAATCACTCCAATCAGACCCAGCCCTATGCCAAACAAACTTATATCTAAGGCCATCAGTCTTGCCGCTAACATTTACACCGATTTTTACCGTTGACCCCGCATGTCCCAGTTCTTCCGAGAAGGAAATTCCATTGACGGAGTAGGGATGCGGGAACTGCGCGATGATTGCGGCAGCGTCAGCCTCGCCAAGACGGCGGCAACCATCGTCCGAGAAATAGTTGACCACATCACCGTAATTCGAGATAAAGCCATGTTCGATAAGAATACCTGGAATTCCCTGCTCGCGAGCGCAGCGGATAACGGCGAACTCGTCGCCTACCTCCATTTGAAATACGCCGCGGTACGTTAGTCCCATAGCAGCAAGGTTGTTCATGACCTTGTTGGCAAGCTCAACAGAGACCTGCGTGTAGTCGGTGCCATTTGCGGTAGGAGCATAAACTTCTGCGCCGTGAGCTCCAGAAGACCCAGAGTTGATGTGAAAGCTAACAAAGGCCTGCGCGCCCTGATCAATGCAGCGCTGTACGCGATAAAGATAATCATTGCTGGGATAGTAGCCAGACTGCTCGCGCGCAAGAACGATCTTAAAGCCGTAAGCTTCAAGTTTATTTTTGCAGGCTGTCATGATCTTCCAGGTAAGGTCGGCTTCACTCTTGCCATTACCCTGAGCGCCAGAATCCACCCCGCCATGTCCGGCGTCAAGTGCAATAACCCCCACATTACGCGCGGAGCGCTCAGCGTAGGTAGATACTCCATCAGGCGAATCAGCGCATTCCAACGCCTGCTGGATTGATTGAGCCTCAACGGCATTGCCATCACCGTCTGCATAGTAAACAGAAGTGCCCTCGGAGCTCACGGAGCTATCAACGACCGTAAACGAATAATCCCTGTCGGAAAGATCCAACTCATGCTCAGAGTCATCGGCCCGCAAAACATAGGTTATCGAAGTCAGAAAGTAAGTATTGGATTTCAACGTCGAGCCAAATACAAAGGCAGCAGAATTGTCAGCCGTTCCAGATGCTTCAATAGTCCCCTGAATCCCATTGGCACTTACATAGTTGAGAGTTGCGGAGGAAAGGCTATCGTCGTCATCGGGAGTAGCAAAGGCAACGACCTGATCAGTCCCGCTGGGAAGGCTCGGGGAGGCAAGATATACATATTGGAAAGAAGAATCGACCGGTTCAGCCTGCTGATAGTTCTCAGATACATCAACGCCAAAATCCTTATCAGCCGATTCGTCAACGTTCGTTGCCGACGATGAGTCATCTGCAGCGCCAACATCGACAGAGCCCGCATCACGCGAGGCCACGCCATCATTGTCTGCAGTCGCAGCGTCCACGGCAGCGTCCGCAGACGGGACGTTGCTCACAGCGTAGGCGGCAGTCACAGGGCCCATAAAGGATGAAATGGTCAAAAGACCAGCAAGAGAAAAAGCTGTTGAGGCACGCAATGCCTTTTTCATATCGAATCCCCCGTCACAAATGATGTTACTAAGAGAAGATTATCTTACAATCCCTTCTGCATCGGAAGTCCAGTTATTCGAAGCGCGGGAATTGTTATAAAGGCAGACGGAAATCTGCTCTTATAAAAAGCAGGTTACGTTCTCAGCAAACTTTTGTTTTTCAGTCCTTCTATAGACACAGTGTTAGCTCTAGTTTTTGAAGCAATTAGCGGCGCCCCAAACAGCACAAGCGCCAGTGACACGAAAATCCACTGAAGCACGCAATTCGTTTAAGCACGTGGCGGACGACGAAAGCGTGTACGCAGCCGCGAAATACAGCAAAATGCCCCAATGTTTCGCTTGTATCAGAGGCGTCTGGGGCTTCATCGAAAGAGTGGCCTGACTAACGCATTCAAGAAAAGTAGAGCGTGGTCTTCATGAATCAAACGCCAGTAAGCAACGCTCGCGCGCGTCTTTGAATCTTCTAATGGGCAAGAAGAGAGGGATCTAGGAGAGACCTAATAGTTCTTGGAATCTGGGAATCATCGAACTCACCATCTTTAAACAAGAGAATCATATAGCTTCTTATCGTTCTGTCTCGAAAAGATATGAGTGACCAGATGCACATCGTGGGCCTTTGAAAAACAATCTTCGTCCCTTAAAGATTCAGCAACATAACAACCGCCCCAATCAAAAAAGCCGAGATAGCCCCGGCTGATAATCAAAGAGGCGGTTTTCTGCTGGCCGTCAGCCGCGGCATCCTCACGGAAACCTAGTTGTCACCGAAATTATAGTCCCCGGCACAGACTCACCTTATCTCCCCGGTGCGGGCTCGATATCCTCTCGGATATCTAATCGTCTTGGACTTTAACCTGCCCAAGCACAGTACAGCTTTTACGTGCCGCCACACGGAGCTTAGCTCAAGATTATTATCTTTAACTCAAGCCACTAAAGAAAGCTACGCACGGGCATGGTCAAATTAAATTCAAACCTGGGTCATCAATCACATCTACCGTAGGCCGATAACGCCCGCCTCATGTGCTGCGATATAATCAAACTCTACAAATGCAAAGCCAGCAATCCGAAGGGACCAACGTGCTAACGATTCACTATGGTGATATGGATGAAGTTATCTACAACACGTCAGTTTACTTCGATAACGTCTATTCGCCCCAGTGGTTTCAAGACTCTTTTGCTCAAAGGATCATTAAATCCATCGACAAAGGCACCGTGGTAGGCCCCAATGCAATCGATACCAAGATTCTAGGCATCATTCCCCCCGAGAAACTATCCAGCGGCACCAAAACACTGCTGCTTATGTACTTTATGCCGGAGAACGTATATAACGCCTCAAACTGTGGTGACAATTGTGCTTATTGGATTCTGCGAATCGCCGCGCAAAAAGACCTGACGATCAACCTCTACCACATAATGGATTTTGGAAACGGCAAATTCACGGCTGTCATTGCGAACACAGGCGATGTCGTTCACACGATGTTTGACCTTGCCCCCATAGCTGGAAAAAGCCTAAGGGAGAACTCCTGATGCGCGGATCATACAAGGTAATTATTCAAAATAACCGGGTTCAGTTTAAACTGACCATCAATAGAAATCTGACCATCATCCAAGGTAACAGTGCTACAGGCAAGACAACTCTGCTTGATATGGTGGGAGCTCACGAAGAGCTTGGGGCACAAAGCGGCGTAACAGTAAGTTGCAAAGTGCCCTGTAAAACAATATCTGGAAAATATTGGCGCAGAGATCTCCAAGAGATTTCCAGCAGTATTGTTTTTATTGATGAGGGCAATACTTTTGTTCGATCAAGAGAATTTGCCCATGAAGCAAAACGTAGCTCAAACTACTACGTAATCGTCGCCAGAGAGTCACTGCGCCAACTGCCCTATAGCGTTGATGAAATCTACGGTCTTAAGAACACCAACCGAACCACAACGAAGTATCCCGTTTACTCTCGTGTCTACACCTCTACATATCGTATTTACGGTGATACTGATTTTAGAGGCGAGAGGCCCGAGCTTGTCATCGTCGAGGACACAAATTCGGGCTACGAATTCTTCAGTTTGCTATGCAAAAAAAGCAGCATTAAGTGCATCAGCGCGGGAGGCAAATCAAATATTTGCAACTGCATTATGGACGCACCGGAAAACGACATCCTCGTGATTGCCGACGGTGCCGCCTTTGGACCAGAAATTGCGGAAGCAGCTGCTCTATTGCGCCGAAAGAACATCAAGCTATTCCTACCGGAATCGTTTGAATGGCTCGTGTTGAAGTCGGGATTATTCAACAGCAAACACATTAAGGACATGCTGCTTAACCCCGCTGAACATATCGAAAGCTCAAAATTCTTTAGCTGGGAGAAGTTCTTTACTGCAGAACTCATCGAATGCTCACGAGACACACGTTTTCGATATGACAAGAGCTGCTTGAACGAGGAGTACTTGAACCCCACCGCTCTTGCAGCTCTTGAGGATACTTTGCCGGAACTTGGCATTACTTCGCACTAAAACGAGAAGTACTCACTGTCGGAGGATAAGTTCGGCCCCAACCACGGATCGCCCGTCAAGAAGAACTCAGGCCAGCGCTGCGCGAACAGGGCCTGCTCGCGCTTCCAGCGGCGCAGCTTTTCCTCGTTGGCCTCTTCCCTGCCGCGCGAGGTGAACTCGTAGTGGTACAGCTCGGCATAGGGCGTAAAGATGGTGCGGTAGCCCGCCTCCCACATGCGCAGGCAAAAGTCTGCGTCGTTAAAACCGACGGCGAATTCCTCGTTATAGCCTCCGACCTGTTCAAATACGTCGCGTCGCACCATCTGGCAGGCGCCCGTTACAGCACTGAAGTTACCGGGGCGCACAGCGCGGGCAAGATAGCCCTCGCGCTTTGCCGAGAAGTCTTGGTTGGCATGGGCAAGTGCGCCACGCACGCCAACCAAAATGCCGACATGTTGCACCAGATGATCGGCAAAGTAGAGTTTGGCGCCCACCACGCCCGCATCGGGACGCTGCAGATAGCCCATCATCTCTTCGATAAAGTCGGGGCTTATGACCTCGGTATCGTTGTTCAGCAACAGAAGGTAATCACCCTTGGCATGCTCCACGCCAAAGTTAATGATCTGGGAGTAATTGAACTCACCCGGCCAGTACGCAACGCGCGCGATGCCCTTGCCTTCGGATGCTGCAGCCACGCGCTCTGGCAGGGTTTCGTAATACGCAAACGTCTCCGGAGCTTCGCTGTTGTTCTCCACCAAGACGATCTCGTAGTTGGCATACGTTGCCTTCTGAGCGATCGACATCACACAGGCATCGAGCGTCTCAACGTGGTCCTTGGTGGGAATCACAATGCTCACCAGCGGCGCAGACTCCGGCAGCGCATAGCGCATGCGATAGACAAACGGCGTCTCGGTCTCCTCGACCGTTCCGCAAATGCCCAGCGCGTTAAAGTGGCGCTGAAGCGCAAGGCGCCCGGCTTCAATAGCATACGGCTTGCTATCGGCAGAACCGTCGGCAGTCGAACCGGGATGCACGCGCCAGTGATACAGCACGTGCGCGACATGCTCAAAGCGCGCACCGGCTGCAAGACAGCGAAGCGTCAGGTCGTAATCCTGGGCACCCGCAACGTCTTCTGGGGACGTGCCAATGTGATCGATGAGCGCCTTATCCACCATCAGGAAATGCGTCACGCAGTTATGGCTATAGAGCAGGTCGACGTTGAGTACGGTCTTAAAGACCGGCTGGCCCCACTCCCCCGTTTTCTGGAACATGTCCTCGTCGCAGAACAGGACCTGGGGACGCTCGCCCTCGGCCGCCTTATTCAGCGCGGCAACATAGTGGAATAACGCGTCCGGTTCCAGAATGTCATCATGGTCCAAGAACGCGATGTAGTCGCCCGTCGCCTGCTGAATACCAGCGTTGGTGTTGACCACAATGCCGCCGTTGCCGGGAAGCTCGATGCGACGGATGCGCTCGTCGTGGGCGCCTGCCGCAAGATTGGACACCGCGTCCCATTCGGTCGAGGCGTCCATAAGCAACAATTCCCAGTTGTCATAGCTCTGGACTAGCACCGAGTCCAGCAGCTCGCGCAGGTAGACCCGATCAGTCTTGTAGCACGGCACCACAATGCTCACGAGTGGTCTATAGGCAAAAGCCACCGAAGCGACACGCTGGCACGCTAAATCGCCCGGTTTTGCGCGATGCTGCTCAAACCAACGTCGATAAGCCGCGTCGTCTGCACGCGCATCCTTCATGCGGTTCCAGCTGTCGTCGACCATGCCGTTGTACAGGCGACCATCCATAGCGCAAAAACCACTCTGAATCTGCTCCGTGGGATCGCTCACAATCGCGACAAAATCTCGTATATCCTGAGGCATCTCAACGCTCAGATACGTTTTATTGACGTGGCAACCGTTGCGCTGCGGCACATCGACCTGCGATTCAAACACATGCACGGTAGCATCGATGGCATTCATATGCGTATCGAAGATCTGGAGCTCAGGCGCGCACTGGGGGTCTCCCGCCCAGGTAACCTCATAACGCCACACCGCGCCGGCGTCTGCCGGCAAATAGCGAATGGCATCGATCTCGTAGCGACCGCAGCATTCGCCACGCTGCGCGTCGCGGATAAGCGCGCACAGCGCAGGCTTTGCTTTGTAGTTAATCTTGGATTCCAGCTTGGCCACGCGGCTATCGAGGCGAATGGAGCCCAACCTTTGGCCACCGGATGCGAAAACGACATCCATCGACGAGCCATCCAAAAACGGAAGCACCAAGACGGCGAGCTCGCGCTCGTAATCGGAAACGGAAGGGCAAAGCGCCAACACACGGCCATGATCGACTGGGAGCACCAGCGACGGCACACAAGAACCGCTCGTCGTCGCATGGGCAAACGCTTGAGAACCCTCCCGCTCAATAAGTGCGGCGATATCCTGACCGGCAAAACGAAGCAGCACAAACAGACGGCCCCGACTACGGCAAAGTGCCAAACGCTTGATACTCATCTACACTTCTCGCTTTCCCAGGGCGTTCGCTGCCATGCGTTTGCAGGCACCAAGGCGCCCAAACCTCAAGACGTCGTAATCGAACATGAGCTTTTTGCATGCACGGGCATTGGGGGCCTTGCCGGCGAGCGCCGCACGCACCATAGCGGCAACAGACGGGGCACATTGCGCGAACGCAGCATCGCCGCCCACGGCAGAACCGGCAAGCGCCGCGGCAACGGCAGCAAACACCTTGCCGCAGTCCGAACCCAACAACCTGAGCGCATCGTACAGCACCAGATCGCAGAGGAAGTACGTCAGGTCATCGGCATGCTGAGCATCGAGACCGTCGCGCTGCCAGTCAGCCAGCACCGCGGAGTAAATCTTCACGTGCTCCAGCAGTCGCGTCTCGTCGTCATAGCGCATGGTGTCCATGAGCGAGCCCTTGCGCGCCACGCGGTAGTCATACAGCTTGTTCGAAATAAGCGCGGTCTTGCGCGAACGACCGTACACGGCAAAATCGAAGACCTGGTCCTCGCCATACTTGACGGTTTCGTCGAACACGATCCCGTTACCCAGCAAAAACTCACGCTTGCAGGCAGTGCGCCATGCAAAGGGGCGAGATGCTTCCTTAAACAGTAGGCCGGAGCTATAGCCTTCAAACGACACATCGCGCGGGCTCAGCACATAGTTAAGCCACGGATACCCCGCCTCCAGCGGATACGGATTCGCGCCAAAGGTCAAAACATCACAGCGCTCGCGCTCAAAGGCATCGACGATCACGCGGCATGCATCGGGCGTAAAGCGGTCGTCGGAATCCAAAAACGCAACGATAGGCGCCGTGGACGCGGCGATACCTGCATTACGCGCACTCGACAGGCCGCCGTTCTCCTTATCGACCAGCGTAAAGCGCGCGTCCTTTTCGCAATAGGCAGCCGCAATATCGCGCGAACCGTCCGGCGAGCCATCGTTGACCAGCACGCCTTCCCAATCGGGCATGTCCTGCGCAAGCAGGGAGTCCAGGCACCAGGCCAGGCACTCCTCCACGTTATAGATGGGAACGACAACGGAAATCTTGGGGGTAGCCATAGTCAAGTGCTCCTACTGTGCGACCGGAACGTCATCGGGGTGCGGATTATCACCGTAGGTGCGCTGATACGTCAGCACGCGCCAGACCAGCGGCAGCCCACCAATCTTAAAGTAGTGCTTAAACGTATTGATCTTGCCCGGCTTTTTAAAGTCAAAGCGCGAATCGATATAGGCGCGGGGCGATTTGACCATCAGGCGAAAGTCGGTCTCGCCACGCGGATCGAACAGCGACAGGTCAAAGCGACCGGCATCCCAATCGGCCTTGAGCTCGGGAGAGGCCTTCTCCCAAAACTGCTCGCGCAACTCATCGACCAGACGCTCATCATTCCAACGGTACGTATCGACCTTCATGCGCATTAAAATACCCTGAAGCTGAGCCTTGAGCTCGGGACGTTCATCCAAAAAGCGCTGCATCTCGGCATATTCGTCGCAAACGCAAAACACCTTGTTGGGTGAATTAACGGAGCTCTTCTCGTTATCCTGGCGATAGCACAAAATGGGGTCCGCGATAAACGCGGCACGCTCGGCGCATGCCCAGACCTTAAAGTTAAAACCCGCATCCTGATACGAAGCACCCGGCGTGGGAAGGAACCGAATCTGATTGTCGTTGAGGAACTCGCGCCGATAGATAGCCGACCAAATGGAAGGTTTGCGGTAGAAGATCCCCGGGCGATCGACGGGGCGATACGCCGCGTCCGTCATATGCTCGTCAATAATCCCAAACAGCTCACGGCGCTCGCTGGGCGTGGACCAATACAGGTAAAAGTCGCCCTTTACCACATCGGCATGCTCAGCATCGGCCTTGGCGACCAGCTTTTGGAGCGAATTCTCAAACATAAAGTCGTCGGACTCAAGGATGCCCACGTACTCACCGCGCGCCATCTCCAGGCCGCGGTTCATCGAGTCGCCGTAGCCGCTGTTGGCCTTGTCAATCATCTTGACGCGCCCATCGCGCTCCATGTACTCGCGGATGATATCCGCCGAGCTATCGGTAGAGCCGTCGTTGATGCAAATAATCTCGATGTCCTCGAGCGTCTGCGCCACGGCGGAATCGAGGCACTCGCGCAAGTAGCGCTCCACATTGCAAATGGGGACAAGCAGCGAAACTTTAGGGGTATCAGAGTTCTGCAAGAGAACCTCCTGTTGAATAGCGTGTAACAGGGTTATTTTAACAGCCGAGTTGCGGCGGGCGGCAGCGCTTGGAATTAGAGAAAGCGCTCCAGGCAGGCTTTGAGACCGCGAGTCGAAAGATAGAACAGCGTGGCGTCTGCCATCGAAACGCCCGAGGTCGCCGCAACGAGCTTGTGGGCAACACGGCAAACGGCGCCCTTGGCGGGCATATCCGCCCACGCCGTTCCCAAAAACGTCGTGAGGTCCATGTTGACGCGAGACGCCACGCGTTGGAAGTCATCAGCATCCAAGCGCGCCAGGTCGAACACAATTAGGTCCAAAAACCAAGTTATCAGCTCGCCGGGACACAGGTCCAAAAGACCGTAGGCCGCCCAGTCCTCCAAGACCTCCTCGAGCATTCTCATATGGGCATCGAGCTTTTTGGCGCGAGCCTCGACACTGTTGAACTCGTGCGTCGCCGATTCACTCTCCATCACGTAGTGGTAGAACTTGTCCGGCATGACGACGGTCTTGTGGGCAAGCGCATAAGCCGCAAATTGGAAGACGACGTCCTCGCCCAAAGCCAAACCGGGGGCGAAGCGAATGCCTTCGCGATTGAGCAGCTCGCGCGAAAAAGCCGCGCGGCAGGCATAGGGCTGCGCATTCGAATGGAACAGCAGTTGGGGATCACGGGCGCCGAAGGTACCAGCTTTGGGGCTCATGAGTTGCTGGACGCGTTTGGGGGCAGCATCGGCAGGTTCACAGACGCCGCCAAAAACGGCGGCCTCGGCATCTGCAGACTCCATGGCATGCAGCACGCGCTCGACCATCTGAGCATCGATGTAATCGTCGGCGTCCACAAAAAAGACGGTCTCGCCCTCGGCGGCATCGATACCGGCATTCCGAGCACACGAGACGCCCGCGTTTTCCTGGTCAATCACCAGTACGCGATCGTCGGCCTGCGCAATCTGGCGCAACACGTTCAACGAATCATCGGTCGAACCGTCGTTGACGCAGACAACCTGAATCGAGCGCTCGGACTGGGCCAACAGCGAATCGAGGCATCGCTGAATGGAGCGCGCAGAGTTGTAAACGGGGACGACAATGGTAGCTTTAGGACACGAGGCCTCTCCCATGCCGACCTACCCCCTCAGCGATTCGATGAGGAAAGCAGCAACCACGCCTGGGCCTCCAACCGAGGCGTAATACTTAGCACGCCCCAAGGCACCATCCGTCGCAAAACTCGGATGCTCGTCAACCCAGCCCTCAGGATCTTTGAGGATGGCAGCGAGATTTGCGCGCTTCCACGGCTTGAGGTCGTCAAGCGAAAAGTCCCCGGCGTCCAAGGCCGCTTGGAACTCCTTGGCCATCTGAACCAGGAACTCCTTATAGAACTTAGGCGCCAGGCGCACGTAGTTCCACATGTACGAATCGTACTTAATGAGCTGATTGAACTTGAGCATGCGCGCGACGTCATCACTTGCGTGGTCGCGGGCATAATCCTCTCGAATCCAACGCTCAATCTCGGCATACTCGGTATTGACGCAAAAGACCTTAGCCGAAGAATTGACCGAGGAATTCTCGTTGTCCTGGCGATAAGACAACACGGCATCATGAAGGTAAACAGCCTTATCGGCGCACGCGATCACCTTAAAGGCGAATGACGTGTCCTGAAAGGATGCCCCCGGAGTCGGCAGGAACTTAATGCCGTTGCGGTCAAGAAAATCGCGACGGTACACGGCCGACCAAATCGACGGCTTTTGCTTAAAGAACTGCGTCGTATCGCTCGGGTGCACTGGCTTGCCGCAGTCCTTGGCTTTAAACATCTCGTGCAGCGAACGGCGCTCCTCGGGCTTAGACCAGTAGAAATCAAAGTTCGCCTTCGCAAAGTCGGCATTATTGCTATCGGCGGCCGAAACAAGCTTTTCGAGTGCGTCGGGCGCCATAAAGTCATCGGACTCCAAGATGCCAACGTACTTGCCACGCGCCATCTCCAGGCCGTGGTTCATCGAGTCGCCGTAGCCGCTGTTGGCCTTGTCGATCATCTTGACGCGCCCATCGCGCTCCATATACTCGCGGATAATCGCCGGCGAGTTGTCGGTCGACCCGTCGTTAATGCAGATGATCTCAATATCCTTGAGCGTCTGCGCCAGGGCGGAATCGAGACACTCGCGCAGGTAGCGCTGAACATTGTAAATGGGAATAAGCAGCGACAGAACAGGGCTGCCAGAGGCGTTAGTAGACAAATGTGCTCCTTAGGAAATACCTGTCGTTTCATGGTATCAAAGGGTCAGCGCGCCAGCGGGCGTTTATATAATCTATGGAGCTCGCAGAGGCAAACCGATACGAAAGGACGTCATGCAGCCCAAAGCCGCACGCAACATATCCATCGAAGCGCTGCGCTTGGTCGCGGTCGCCGGGATTGCGATATTCCACACGTTTCAGTGGACCTTCCAAGCGACCTGCGTCGGCGCCGTGGAATATGCGCCGCTCGCCGCCTTCCCCTACTCGGGACTGCTGGGATTCATCAACCTGCTCGGCTGCTGGGCCAACGAAGTCTTCTTTATGATCTCGGGCTATTTTCTCATCGCTTCGGCCGCGCGCGCTTGGGACGATGGAGCAACATGGAAGTCGCAAATGCAACGGACGGCGCAGCGCCTTGGCAAGGTCATCTTGCCCACTGTGTTTTATTGCCTCGTGGCACTCGCGTGGTCCACGGTCGCCTCCCCCATTCCCGATGTTACCCTCAACACGCACTACTGGTACACGCTAGGCCTTGAGTTTATCTGGGTCTATGCCGCCACGGTCTTCATGGCGCCATGGTTTGGACTGGCCAAGAGTCGACTCTCCCAGAAGAGCTACACGACGACGGTCATCGCCGTTAGCATCCTCGCATTCGTTGCTAACGGGTATTTGGCCGCCATGAGTGCGACAAGCGCCGGCGAGTTTTCTTGGCTCCAAAAGCTCATGAGCGCTACCACGTACGTAGTCGCGTTTTTGATCGGCGGACTGCTCCGCGACGTTACCGATGTCATGGATTCGGACAGGGTGGGCGCCTTGGGCATGCGCTCGCTCGTAACGGTTTTGGTGCTCACCATCATCCTGGAAGGAGCACTCTCCTTCACCGACAACCTCACGGCGATGACAATCCTCTCCTACAAATCGACCTCGCTGATCTCGTTTGCCCTCGCTGCCGCCTCCCTGCTCTTTGCGGCTACCCGACGCAGTGCCTCAGGCAATTCGCGGACTGCAGGTGCCATCGTCACCTTATCGACCGCCACGCTCGGTTTCTATGTGATGCAGTCGCTCACCAGTAGCCTGTGGCGTCCCGTCTTCAATACGTTGCTCGCAAACATACTGGTCAGCCAAAACAGCCCGGCAGTTATATGTATCGTCACGGGTACCGTCATTAGCATCGTCTTTGCCCTGACACTTCTCACCATCGACGCAGCTAGAAGCCTTATCGCTCGCAAGCTCAAGCGGCAATAGACACGCTGCCGTCAGACGCTAAAGCCGCTACAGCCGTGGCAGGTTCCTGCGTTTTATTCAAAGCTTGCCGTCAAGGTGCGCCGAGCCTTTACAATAAGACAGTCCCAAGGACGTATTCGATAGCTTCCGCGCAGCGATCGCCAGCCGCGCGTGAAAGGATATATTGCCCCATGCCTTCAACCCTTCCCGCCCCCATCGACAAGCTCGCCATCGTCGTCGTTACGTACAAGCGCCAGGAACTCCTGGCCAACTTGTTCGACTCCATGACCGAGCTCACGGCAACGCCCTGGCGCATCGTGATTGTCGATAACGAGAATTCGCGCGAGACCGAGGCCATGTGCGCCGCATTCAACGAGCGCCTGGCCAACCTGTGGGGCATCGACACCGAGCAGCCTGACGCGCAGGGCGGCACCGACCGTGTCATCTACGCCCCGCAGCTCGAAAACGGCGGCGGTGCGGGCGGCTTCTCCGCCGGCACTAAATGCGCCTACGACCTGGGCGCTCAATGGTTCTGGGTGATGGACGACGACGTGCTCGTCATCCCCGAAGGCATCGAGCGTCTTGCCAAGTGGACCGACCGCTACGACGTCATCCAGGGTTCGCGCCTGGACTTTGACGGCGGCGCCTTCTTTTGGCAATACCAACTCATCCTTTCGCTCGGCATTCCCAACCCTGTCTCCAAGTGGGACCTGGGACCCGAGGGCTACCGCGCCATGAACCAGCTATGCTTTGAGGGCGGCATGTTCTCGCGCCGCGTGGTCGACAAGATCGGCCTGCCCGATGCGCGATTCTTCATCTACGGCGACGATGCCTGCTATGGTTACGTGGCCAGCCAGCACTTCCCCGCCGCCGTTGTGGCCGACGTGGTGCTCAAGCGCGCCCGCGCCGTCTCTAACTGGGATATCGCCGGCAAGCGCCAGCTCAACTCTACGAGCGACACCAACCGCTACTACATCATGCGCAACCGAGGCTTCCTCGCTCGCTATATGCAGATCTACGGTGACTACCACCCCATGCTGTTCCGCCTGGGCAATGCCGCGACCTTCTGCAAGGAATTCATTCGCCTGGCTGCGGTCGATAAGTGCTATAAGACCGGTATTCCGGCGCTGCGCCGTGGCATGAAAGACGCCCGCAAGATCATCAAGGATCCCAACTGGAAGCCCATGCCACCCATGAAGGACACCGAGTAACGGAAGCCGGAAACACCTCAGCGCTTAAAGCCGCTGGTACACCGTAGCCACATGCTGTCCATCAAACCCAAACCCCCAGCGCATGCGGCCAACGCCGGGTCGCGGCACACGGATTTCGTCGATGCCGTCGCGCTCTATGTCGAGCAGCGCCTGCACGGCCAGCAATTCCAGGCCCAGCGCATCCACACCGGGGTCATACATCATGTTGATCGTTATCAGCGGACGTTCATCGAGCATACCGATCGTATCGGCTATGTCGAACGCGGCGCCCGTAGGAAAAACCTGGATGTCCCAGCGATCCGCGCCACACTTTCGCCTCGAAGCAGGATTGGCATAGCCCGGCAATCCAAAGCAGAGTCCTTGCAAGAGTAGGTGATATGGCAGCGGTGTATCTGGGTCGGTCGCACCGATTCCCGCATCTCCCAAGATGCGGCTTAGCGCCCGCCTCACGGTATCCTCGTTCCCATGGCACAGCCCGTCGCGAAACGCATCGACGTCTCGAATGTCTTCTGCAGCGCACTCAAACCACTCAATAATCACTAGACGCAAGGCCTGGCGAAGCTCGTTATTGGGCAATCGCAAAGCACGGAAGCGATCGCCATGCTCTGGCTCCTCAGTCATATCCGTCGTGAGAAAACCGGACAGATACAGCGCTGTCCACATGCCATCGTCAGGCGAGACATCTGGCTCTGCAGTGCCCAAACAAAGCGGGGCCTCAGCGCACCCATGGGCCTCGAGCAAATCAAACAAGACCGAAAGGCGGTCGAGATTCCACCCGGCAACTACCCTACTCAGGCAATCGGCATATCCATACAGATCGGCACGCACAGGCGCCGTGCAGCCTCGGCCCAGAAAACCGATCACACGCTCTGGACTCGAGCAATAGGCCCTGCCAAACCGATACCCCTCGAGCCATTCACGCGCATCATTCAGGTATTCCTCGCGCCCAGCATGATTCAAAAGAGCCTCGACCTCGGCATCCGAAAAACCGAACCAACGGTCACACCACGCCGACAGCGGCGTCGTCAGACAATACGAGCAGCCGCGCGAAGAAAGCGCCGCTTCGGCAGGACCGGGACACTCCCCCATCAGACACGTCAGCCGCAACGAATCGCGCGCAGTGGCAATGGCGTCAAACAGCGCACGGTCAAGTAGTTCTGCCGGATCGGCGTCGGAAGCGTCCCTCGCGCTCGCACGGCGAGACCACGCCGCATCGTACCCATCAACGAGCAATACAACCTGCTCATCGCAGGCAATCTCCAGCAGCTCTATGAGCACACCGAGCACCGAGCCAACCTCGTCCGCGCTCGCCACGCCACGCGCGACACGTTCGATGTGACGCACCTTATCTCGAGCTAAATCCGGAGCCTCCAAGAGCGCCAACAAGCGAGCGCACTCGCCCGAAAGGGCATCGCGCACGACGCCGGCAACAGCGGGGCCACGCCTCCCAGCGCCAGAAAAGTCCAGCGATATCACCGGATAGCAAGCATACTCATCCCGATAGCGCCCGCCGTTCGCATCCCAAATCTGAGCATCGGCAAACAAACGCTGACCAGAGCGACCGACCGCTGGACGCTCCAGAAAAGCCCTGAGCATCGACAAGTTCATGCTCTTGCCAAAACCCTCGGGTCGACAGCACACCACAACGGACGCGTCGCAGTCCAACACATCGGCAATAAACATGGTCTTGTCAACCAGCATGCAACGACCAATGGCATCGGCAAAATCATGCACACCGACCGGCAAAACCGCATCATCGACATGGTTGACAAGCCGTACGCCAAAAGTATCGTCACTGTTGCAATACTCCTGTTCAGACACCGTAACTTCTCCCTAAAACGCAGCACGAAGCCCATTGTAGCGAGCAGTTCAAGTGCAACGCTGGATCCGTGCAAAGGCATCGGGCAACGGTAGGAACAAAGGCCTTGAGGGGGCATAACAAATCGTTGTGCAACAAAATGGGGCCCGATGCAACTGCACCGGCCCCCATTGCGAATCTTTAGTTGTCGGGCAACCGAAAGGGACTACTCCTCGGAGTCGTTCTGCCCAGAAGCCCTCTTCTGCTGATCGAGCTTATGCTTACCACTTACGATAGACGTAGCGCCCAGCGTGGCCAAGCTCGCACTGGCAAGGCTCGCCATCACAATCAGATCGCCTGTCTTGGGCATGTTTCCGCCCGAGGACTTGGTTGTGGTGGTCGTGGTGGTTGTAGTGGTCACCGTCTTGGAGTCATTTTGCTCTTGGACTTGGTTGTCAGCACCGCTCTTGTCGTCGTCTTCGGGCTGTTTCTTTTCGCCCTCGGTCTTGCTCTCGTCCTTCTTCTGACCGGACTTGTCGCCCTTCTCATCAGAGCTAGAACCCTTATCAGATTCGGTCTTCTCGGAAGCCTCGTCCTTGGAGTCGCCCTTTGCGGCCTCGGTCTTTTCCGTGGAAACCTGATCAGAGTTGTCCTTGTTCTGGGTCGAGCCGTTATTGACACCAGCCATCAGCGAAGAGCCCAGCGTAGAACCAAGCTGCACGGAGAAAGAAGGCTTCTTGTCCGGCGAAGCAACGGGAGTGTCCGGCGCCTTATTCGAGTCGTCCTTGGAAGCATCGGAATCAGGGGTTGCGGCAGAGCCAGAGCCGTTGTTAGAGCCGGTGTCAGCGGACGAATCACTCGAGCCGGTGGATGAGTCAGAGGTGTCAGCGTCGGTCGAACCAGAAGCGTCGCTGTCCGTATTGCCGGCAGAGCTTGAAGACGAATCGCCCGCAGCAGAGCCGTTCGAATCGGAGCCGTTCGAGGTAGAGCCGTCGTCGGTAGTACCACCAGCAGAACCATCACCGTCAGTATCGGTCGAGGGCGCGTCCATCCTGTCATCGTTGGCATCGTCACTCGAGTCGTCATTCGAATCAGGTGTCGGCGAGGGCGCCGGCGTAGGCTCGGGCTGCACGGGCGTCGCAGCGGCAGCCTCGTCCTCAGCGATATAAACCAAGCAGTCCTTCAGCTCATTCTTATAACGATTCTTCCAGCCCTCATGATACTGGGGCTGGCTCGAATACTTGGTGGCGACATTGTTGACCACGCTGTTGGAAAGCGCCGTCACAAACTCGCGATCGGTCATACTGTTAGAAAGGTTTGCCCAGCGGAAGAAGTCCCTGCAACCACCGGTGCCGCACATGTTGGTGATACTCCACACCATGCCCTTAACGCAATCGGCGCGGCCCGAAACATCAATGCCCAAGCCGCTCTTGAGCCACGCCTCGGTCACCGCATAGTACGAGTTGTACGCATAGGCATCTTGAAGTGCTGAGAACTCAACAGGATCGGTGTTGTACGCACCTTGGAAGGCATCTTGCGCGATATGGCCCAGCTCGGTGAGCTGGCCGTTCTCGTACATGGCATTGCTCGCGTTGGAAATCTCGCTGCCGCGATCAATCGCATCCTTGAGCATGCTGTATTTTTCGGGGCTGTAGTTGTAGACCTGCTTCATAAACGGAATGAGCGACCAACGACGGTCGAACTGGTAATAGCCCAGCGCGTTGTAGCCGTCACCATACGAAAAGCCCTGGTTATAGTTGCCGTGGCTCTCGTACTTGGTAAAGTACTTCATCTCGGCGGTCACGTTGACAAACGAAACGCCCTGAACCGACCTCAGCACGCCCGAGAAGGACTGCTGGGTGTAAAGGCCCTTATCGATATCGGTGGCATCCGAGGCAACGCCCGGCGTGGGCTCCTCGGCAGCGGCGGGTGCCGGCGCGGAAACGGCGCCAAACGAAAGCGCCAGCGTCAGGCCCGCGACAATAGCAGAATGCTTAGGCTGCATAAGATCCTCCCTGCATTGGTGTAGTTAAAGTGCGGTTTGCAAAGATAGAGTTAAGTATTGCAGCTCACCCGTTGTTGCACAACAACCCCTCGGTAAACGGCAACAACCCTCCGCAAAATCTTAAGGAATTGCGTACAACCTACAGCTTAATGTCGAAGTTAATTTCTGGAACGGCAGCCAAGTCGGCCAACGTTACGCCGTCGACGTACTTTTCGATCACGTCGTCCAGACCGCGCCAGAACTTGACGGTCGAGCACAAATCGCTGCGGGTGCAGCTGTTGTCGATACCGTCGCACGCCACGGGCGCCGTGCTGCCCTCGACAGCGCGCAGGATGTCGCCAGCACGCACCTCGGCCGGGTCCTTAGCCATCATGTAGCCACCGCCTTTGCCGCGCACACTCTTAAGCAGACCAGCCTTCAAAAGCGGACGAACCAGCTGTTCCAGATACTTCTGCGAAATGCGCTCGCGGTCGGCGACCTCGCGCAGAGCAATCTTGCCCTCGGCGTCACCGAGCGCCGCGATATAGATCATCAGCCGGAGGGCATAGCGGCCCTTGGAAGAAATGAGCATACCTACCCTCCCATCGCATCTGGGACAACATAACCAGGTTTGTTTGTCCCAAATCTTAATTAAGTGGGACAAACACAACAGGTTATTTTGTCCCAGAATTTGAAAAGTCGAGTGGATTAGTCGGGTTTTCCCTTGACTAAAGCCGAACCCATAGTAACTTTATTCCGAGAAGATTCCTAGGGTTTAGTACACCTATGAGTACACCATATACAGAGAGGGACAGCATGAGCGCAAATCCGCTGCTTTCCATCGAAGGTCTGACCGCCTCCGTGGACGAGAAGACCATCCTCCACAACGTCAACCTCAACGTCGCCGCCGGCGAGACCCACGTGCTGATGGGACCCAACGGCGCCGGCAAGTCCACCCTCGGCCACCTGGTCATGGGCGACCCCGTCTACACGGTCAACGACGGCCGCATCGTCTTTGACGGCCAGGACATCACCGAGCTCACCACCGACAAGCGTTCGCGCGCCGGCCTGTTCCTGAGCTTCCAGGCCCCGGTCGAGATTCCGGGCGTGCCACTGTCGAGCTTTTTGCGCGCCAGCATCGCCGGCCGCCCCGGCCTGGAGATGAAGGGTAAGGAGTTCCGCCGCCGCGTGAAGGAGCTCGCGGCCGAGCTCAACATGGATACCGCCTATCTCAACCGCGAGCTGGGCGTGGGCTTCTCGGGCGGCGAGAAGAAGAAGGTCGAGATGCTCCAGCTTCTGCTGCTGCAGCCCAAGCTCGCCATCCTGGACGAGACCGACTCGGGCTTGGACGTCGACGCGCTTTCCACCGTCAGCCACGGCATGGACGCCTACCGCAAGAGCTGTGACGGCTCCATGCTCATCATTACGCACAACACGCGCATCCTGGAGCACCTGGATGTCGACCGCGTCCACGTTATGGTCAAGGGCCACATCGTGCGCGAGGACGACGCCTCGCTCATCCCCTGGATCGACAAGAACGGCTTTGAAACCTTCGAGCGCGAGGCCGCCGAGCAGCGCGCCCAGGCCGAGGCCGCCGCTGCCGAGCAGCAGGCGTAAAGGGGCGACGCAATGACCAAGAACCGCACCGAGGTCGCGGACATTGACCGCAGCCTCTACGACTTCACCTATGGCGAGGAGGGATTCGAGCGCCTCGACGCCGGCATCACGCCCGACATCGTGCGCGAGATCAGCGCCAAGAAGGACGAGCCGCAGTGGATGCTCGACCTGCGCTTAAAGTCCCTCGAGATCTTCAACCGCTTCCCCAACCCGACATGGGGCCCCTCCATCGAGGGCCTGGACATGGACAACATCGTCACCTACGTCAAGCCCAACACCGATCAAAAGCACGACTGGGAGTCGGTGCCCGACGACATCAAGAACACCTTTGAGCGCCTGGGCATCCCCGAGGCCGAGCGCAGCTATCTGGCGGGCGTCGGCGCGCAGTACGACTCCGAGCTGGTCTACCACAACATGCAGGACACGGCGTCCAAGATGGGCATCGTCTACTCCGGCATCGAGGAGGCCCTGCACGATCCGCAGTGGGAGCCGCTCATCCACGAGAAGTTCATGACGCTCATCCCGCCCACCGACCACAAGTTTGCGGCCCTGCACGGCGCCGTGTGGTCGGGCGGCTCGTTTGTCTACGTGCCCAAGGGCACCAAGCTCGACTTTCCGCTGCAGAGCTACTTCCGCCTCAACGCCAAGGGCGCCGGCCAGTTTGAGCACACGCTCATCATCGTCGAGGACGACGCCGACCTGCACTTCATTGAGGGTTGCTCCGCGCCCAAGTACAACGTGGCCAACCTCCACGCCGGCGCCGTCGAGCTCTTTGTGGGCAAGCGTGCGCACCTGCGCTACTCGACCATCGAGAACTGGTCCAAGAATATGTACAACCTCAACACCAAGCGTGCGCGCGTGGACGAGGACGGCGACATCGAGTGGATCAGCGGCTCTTTCGGCAGCCACGTGGGCTACCTCTACCCCATGAGCGTGCTCAACGGCCGCCGCGCCCGCTCGAGCTTTACCGGCATCACCTTTGCCGGCGCCGGGCAGAACCTCGACACCGGCTGCAAGGTCGTGCTCAACGCCCCCGAGACCTCGGCGACCGTCGAGACCAAGGGCATCTCCAAGAGTGGCGGCATCCAGACGTTCCGCAGCTCTATTGTGGCGACACCCAAGGCCGAGGGTTCCAAGGCAACCGTGAGCTGCCAGTCGCTGATGCTCGACGACCAGAGCCGCTCCGACACTATTCCGGCCATGGACATCCGCGCCAAGAACGTCGACATCGGCCACGAGGCCACCATCGGCCGCATCGGCGACGACAAGGTGTTCTACCTGATGAGCCGCGGTATCTCGGAGGAAGAGGCCCGCACCATGATCGTCAACGGCTTTGCCAACCCGGTCTCCAAGGAGCTGCCGCTTGAGTACGCCGTCGAGATGAACAACCTGATCAAGCTCGAGATGGAAGGAGCGATCGGATAATGAAACAGACCACCAACACCGCTGCTACCACGCTCGAGCAGGTAAACGCGATGCCCGCAGCAACCTGGGGCTGGTTGAAAATGAACCAGACCAAGCTCGAGCTCTCTGACGAGCTTGCCGCCGCTCCCACCGAGGCCGTTGAGGTCGAGGGCTTGGACGAGCAGTTTACTGGCGTGGCAGACGCGTTCGAAGCCGCCATGGACGCCATGGCCGTGCGCTTCCCCGAGCGCCGCGCCTCCGCCCCCGGTGATGCCGCCGACCGCGCCCGCATTACGCCCGAAACCGAGCTCGATGTGCCCGCCACCTCCGTCTACCAGGCCGGTGCCATTAAGCTGGAGGAGGATCTCTCCCCCGCTGAGGCCTTCGAAACCGGCATGGGCGAGGCTGCCTACGCCTACTTGGCCGAGCACGCTACCAAGCGCATCGTCATCGATGCGCCCGCATATAAGCACGCGACGGTTACCGTGCGTGTGAGCGGTGTCGATACCGCCGCGGCCATCGCCGCCATCGACGTCGTCGCCCGTCCCCAGTCGACGCTCGACCTGCAGATCGCCCTGGACTCCCCCGTTGCCGGCGAGGGCGTCGTGGGTTCCGTGCTACGCGTGTGCGCCCACGAGTACGCCACCGTCAACGTGGCCTGCACGCAGACGCTCGACGATAGCTGGATCGCGCTCGACGACACCGGCCTGTTCCTGGACGAGGGCGCTCGCGTCAACGTGCAACACACCGTCTTGGGTGCTGGCGCCAGCGCCACCGGCCTTGCCGGCGACCTGCTGGGCGATACCGCCAAGGTCACCATCGATACCGATTACCTGGGCGCCCGCGATCAGGTGCGCGACTTTAACTACGAGCTGCGCCACCGCGGTCGCAAGACCGAGTGCCAGATCGACGCCAACGGCGTGCTGACCGGCACGTCCAAGAAGGTCTACCGCGGCACCATCGACCTCGTCCACGGCTGCAAGGGTGCAACCGGCGCCGAGCGCGAAACGGTGCTTTTGGCCAACAAGGGCGTCGACAACAAGACCGTTCCCGTCATCCTCTGCGACGAGGACGACGTCGCCGGCAACCACGGCGCCACCATCGGCCATGTCCGCGACGAGCAGTTGTTCTACCTCGTCTGTCGCGGCCTCGACCAAAACGCCGCCGAGGACCTGTTCATCCGCGCCAAGCTGGAGGACGCCGCGCTTTCCGCCACCGACGAGCGCGCCCGCGCCGCCGTCGTCCGCTTGGGCAACAACCTGATCGACAACTTTGAGGAGGAGCTCGCATGATCGACACCGAGCACGTTAAATGCGATACCTGTACTGCCCCCGAGCCCATGGAGCTCGACGCCAGCGACGAGGCTTCGCGCGACTGGCCCACTGTGGACATCGAGACCAACCCCTACAAGGGCCAGTTCCCGCTGTTCCAGCAGCACCCCGAGATCGCCTTCCTCGATAGCGCCGCCACCGCGCAGCGCCCTGCCTGCGTGCTCGACGCCGAGCGCGACTTCTATCAGCGCATGAACGCCAACCCCCTGCGCGGACTGTACTCGCTGTCCGTCGATGCCACCGACGCCATCGCGAAGGTCCGCCAGCAGATCGCCGACCTCATCGGCGCCGCCCAGGCCAACGAGGTCGTCTTCACCCGCAACACGAGCGAGTCGCTCAACCTGGTCGCCAAGAGCTTTGCGCCCACGGTCCTCGAACCGGGCGACGAGGTCGTCATCACCATCATGGAGCACCACTCCAACCTGATTCCGTGGCAGCAGGTCTGCCGCGAGACCGGCTCCAAGCTCGTCTACCTCTACCCCACCAAGACCGGCCAGCTCACCACCGAGGAGGTTCTTGCCAAGGTGGGTCCCAAGACCAAGATCCTGGCCGTGGGTCAGGTCTCTAACGTGCTGGGCGTCGAGAACCCGGTCAAGAACCTCGGCAAGCTCGTGCACAAATACGGCGGCTATCTGGTTGTCGACGGCGCGCAGTCGCTGCCGCACATGCCGGTCGATGTGGCCGACCTGGGCGCCGATTTCTTTGCCTTTAGCGCGCACAAGGCCATGGGCCCCATGGGCATCGGCGTGCTGTGGGGCAAGATGGACCTGCTCAACGCCATGCCGCCCATGCTCACCGGCGGCGAGATGATCGATTCGGTCACCGAGCAGGACGCCGTCTGGGCGCCCGTCCCCGAGAAGTTCGAGGCAGGTACGCAGGACGCCGCCGGCATCTTCGCCACAGGCGCGGCGCTTGATTACCTGGTCAACACGGTAGGCTACGAAAACATCCGGGCACGCGAGCAGGCACTCGTGCACTACCTGATGGGCGAGCTCATGCAGCTCGACTTTGTCCAGATCATCGGATCCATCTATTGGGACAACCATCACGGCGTCGTGAGCTTTAACGTCCGCGGCATCCACCCGCACGACGTCGCGAGCATCATGGACATGGACGGCGTCTGCATCCGCGCCGGTCACCACTGCGCGCAGCCGCTGCTCACCTGGCTGGGCGTCGAGAACCTCGCCTGCTGCCGCGCCAGCGTGGCCTTCTACAACGACAAGGCCGACATCGACAAGTTCATCGCCGGTCTGCATCACGTTTGGAGCACGTTCAATGGGTAATCTGTACACCTCCACCACATTTATGGAGCACAACTCGCACCCCGACTATAAGTACGAGATGGATGCCCCCACGCACGAGCACGACGGCATCAACCCCAGCTGCGGAGACGAGCTCACCTTGCAGCTGCGCGTCGAGAACGACGTGATCGAGGAGGCCTCGTTTACCGGTCACGGCTGCGCCATCAGTCAGGCCAGCGCCGACATCATGGCCGACCTCATCACCGGCGAGACCGTTGAGGAAGCTCGCCGCCTGGCAGAGCTCTTCCTCGCCATGATTCGCGGCGAGCAGCTCTCCGAGGAGGACCTGGAAGACCTGGACGAGGCCGCCCAGCTCCAGGACATCTCGCACATGCCTGCCCGCGTCAAATGTGCCGAGCTCGCCTGGCGCACCCTCGACGGCATGCTCACGGGACAAAATAATCAGTAGTATTTGTCCCAAATCTTAAGAATTATGTTGGCCGAATCGCTTGACAAGAGCGGTTCGGCCATTATCTATTCCGAGCCCTCAGCTTGAGCCTTCACCCGCGCATAAGCGCGCACGATACGAGAGACGGTACTCTTGCTGATTCCCGTATAGCGTTCAATCTCGCGCACCGTGTAGCCGCCATCGTGCAGGACGAAAATGATTCCGTCTCGACGTGACGGTGCTACGGTCTTGAGTTCGTTGAGCGGCACGCCCAGGCGCTTCGCCATCTTGTCGGCAAACGCACGCCGCTCCCACTCCGTCTCATCCATATCGTGAATCACCGGATCGGAACCATCGGGCGTCGACAGAGAATAATCAAGAAACCCCTTGGCAGACTCAAAGAGCTCGAGCACACAAGAAGGGTCGGAAAATC
Source organism: Collinsella sp. AF18-8LB (assembly GCF_003459795.1). Lineage (NCBI taxonomy): Bacteria > Bacillati > Actinomycetota > Coriobacteriia > Coriobacteriales > Coriobacteriaceae > Collinsella > Collinsella sp. AF18-8LB. The sequence continues at coordinate 650,663 of NZ_QRWU01000001.1, read as the reverse complement.
CTCTCGTCATATCGTTGTCATACGCTCGCAGATACTCGGCAAAGCTGCTCCACGGATAGCGCTCGATCAGGGCGATACCCGCCTCCTGCGGATTAGCATGAACATAGCGAATCGCGGCCATTAGATGACGGTCGGTATCGAGCGAGCGCCGGTCAAAACGGTTCTGGAACAGATGGCCCGTTCGCCCCGTGCGTTTATTGAACCGCCGCGCGTACGTCAAAAGCAGCCGGTGCATCGCCGCGCTCATCGCGTCCTCGTAATCTGCAAGCACAAGATGCACGTGATTGCCCATAAGGCACCAGGCGATAACCGTCACGCCCGCCTCGCGGCAGCAGTCGCGCATCAGTTCCAAAAACTCCCACCGGTCTTCGTCGCCCTCAAAGATGAGCTGCTTGCCCGTACCGCGGGCACAGACATGGTAAAAGCCGGTAACCGTTCTCCAAACGCGCTGCATGGCGCTCCCTTCGCCGGGATCTGATTGCCATCCAATACAGCACGATTGAAGCGTGCCATCAAAACATTCACGCAAAACAATTCACTCGCGCGGCCAAAGGCAGTAAACAGGCGGCGAACGGCACCGTTGCAACAGGTCAACCCCTGCAACGCTTACAAGAGCTGACCAAAAGCTTGCCCAAGACGAACCCCCTCTACAAAAGTTCACGACCACAGAATATAGAGTTAAACCGTTTCAATTAAAACTTCCGGACTTCTCGCTACGAAAACTGAGCCGTTCGCCGAATATTCCGTGCATTTCGCGGTATTATAGGGGCTGCATGTCATGTCCCTTTCGAAGGGTCGCCCGGCAATCGCCAGCCACGACCCCCAGACGGGACGCCAACACGATAGAGAGGAGAGGCATGCAGTACTCACAGGAAGTGGAGAACATGTGCCCCGTTGCCAAGGGTGCATACCACGGCCCCGCACCCATCCCCGAGGAGGGCAAGTGGGTCCAGGCTAAGGAGATTTCCGACATCTCCGGTCTTACGCACGGTGTGGGTTGGTGCGCACCTCAGCAGGGCGCCTGCAAGCTCACGCTAAACGTCAAGGACGGCATCATCGAGGAGGCCCTCGTTGAGACCATCGGCTGCTCGGGCATGACCCACTCTGCCGCCATGGCTTCCGAGATCCTTCCCGGTAAGACCATCCTCGAGGCCCTCAACACCGACCTCGTCTGCGACGCCATCAACGTTGCTATGCGCGAGATCTTCCTGCAGATCGTTTACGGCCGCAGCCAGACCGCGTTCTCCGAGGGCGGCCTGCCCGTGGGCGCCTCCCTCGACGACCTCGGCAAGGGCCTTCGCTCTCAGGTCGGCACCATGTTCGGCACCAAGGCCAAGGGCGCTCGTTACCTCGAGCTCGCTCAGGGCTACGTCACCCGCATGGCTCTCAACGACAAGAACGAGATCATCGCATTCGAGTTCCTGAACCTCGGCAAGTTCACCGACGCCGTCAAGGCCGGCAAGACCCCCGAGGAGGCCATCGCTGGCGCTATGGGCCACTATGGTCAGTGGGAGAACGCTGCCAAGTACATCGACCCGCGCACCGACGAGGAGACTCACTCCGTCGCCAGCGTGTTCCCGGTTCACGAGTAGAAAGGGAGGGAAATAACTATGACTGTTACGTTCGAAGGTTACGAGCGCCGCGCTGACAAGATCAACAAGTGCCTCGCCGACAACGGCATCGCCTCCCTCGAGGAAGCTCTGCAGATCTGCACCGACAAGGGCTTCAACCCGCGTGAGATCGTCAACAACACCCAGTCCATCGCCTTCCAGAACGCCGAGTGGGCTTACACCCTCGGTTGCGCTCTCGCTGTCAAGCGTGGCGCCAAGTCCGCTTCTGAGGTTGCCGCCATCATCGGCGAGGGCATCCAGGCCTTCACCGTTCCCGGCTCCGTCGCCGAGGACCGCAAGGTCGGTCTGGGCCACGGCAACCTGGGCGCTATGCTGCTCTCCGACGACACCGAGTGCTTCGCCTTCCTGGCTGGCCACGAGTCCTTCGCTGCCGCTGAGGGCGCCATCGGCCTGGCTCTGAACGCCAACAAGGCTCGTAAGAAGCCGCTGCGCGTTATCCTGAACGGTCTGGGCAAGGACGCCGCCCAGATCATCGCCCGCATCAACGGCTTCACCTATGTGAAGACCCAGTTCGACTACTACACGGGCGAGCTCAAGGTCGTCGAGACCATCCCCTACTCCGATGGTCCCCGCGCTGCCGTTAACTGCTACGGCTCCGACGACGTCCGTGAGGGCGTTGCCATCATGTGGCACGAGAACGTCGATATCTCGATCACCGGTAACTCCACCAACCCCACGCGCTTCCAGCACCCCGTCGCTGGCACCTACAAGAAGGAGCGCATCGAGGCTGGCAAGAAGTACTTCTCCGTCGCTTCTGGTGGCGGCACTGGCCGTACCCTGCACCCGGACAATATGGGCGCCGGCCCTGCCTCTTACGGCATGACCGACACCATGGGCCGTATGCACTCCGACGCCCAGTTCGCCGGTTCTTCCTCCGTGCCTGCGCACGTTGACATGATGGGTCTCATCGGCATGGGCAACAACCCCATGGTCGGTGCCACCGTCGCCTGCGCTGTCGCCGTCGAGGAGGCCCTCAAGGCCTAATCGCGCCCGCGCGATGCTCATATAGTTGAGCTTTAGAGCCGCTACCCACCCGGGTAGCGGCTCTTTTTTCTTCCAGAGGGGTAGCTAATTTGGGACGGGGCTATTTTAGCTACCCCGTCGCAAGACCATCTACTACCGATATATCAGCTGCAGGGGAATATGAGTTGCAGCGAGACGGAACCATCACGCGCCCATGACGCCCACCTGCCATATTTGCCCTTTACCGATTTGCCGAGTCTTTGCGGCCCCATTGCCGATCACCCATGCGACAATGCGCCGGACGAGAAAGGAATCCGATGGAATCGACTGATGTACTGGTAATTGGATCTGGCATTGCGGGCCTTTGTGCCGCTATCGAAGCGGCGAGCGCGGGCGCGACCGTTGCCGTCGCAAGCGCCGGCAAGACCATGAGCGGATCGAGCTTCTTCCCGGGCACCTGGGGCCTTGGTCTTATTGGCCCCGTCGACAAAGACGACGAACAGGACCTCATCAACACTATCCAGACCGTTGGTGGCGGCGTCGCCGACCCTACGCTCGTCCAGACGTTCGTCCACGGCATTCCCCAGGCAATTGAATGGCTCGAGCAAGACCTAGGCGTTGAGCTCCAGCGTCCGCAAAGCGCTGAGAGCGCTCAGCAAAAGCAGTTTATCCCCTGCTTTGACCACAAGACGCGCATGTGGCGCGGCCTCACCCGCAAGCCCCTTGAGGACGCGTGTACGGCCCGGATCGAATCGCTCGGCATTCGCCTGCTCCCCCGCCACGAGCTTATAGACCTTGTTGAGGACACAACCGGGAAGATTACCGGCGCCGTGCTCTACGACCGCGCAAGCGAGCATCTCGTACCCATTGCAGCTAAGGCCATTATCGTCGCTGCGGGCGGCACGGGCGGCCTGTTCGAGCGCAGCCTTACGTCGGCTGATGTGCTCAGCTCCTCACAGGCCATCGCACTGGCGCACGGCGCATCGCTTACTAATATAGAGTTCATGCAGATGATGCCCGGCTTCATTGAACCTAAGCGCAACCTTGTCTTTAACGAGAAGACCTGGCGTTACGTACATGTAGACCAGCCGATCGATATTGCCGACGGCAAGCTGGACGATCTGCTTGAGCAGCGCTCTGGATATGGTCCCTTCACGTCACGCTTAGCCTCCCGCGCCATCGACCTCGTCATAGATCAGGCAGGTGCAGAGGGCTTGGCGCTCCACTACGACTTCCCCCGCGAGGACGTTCCCGAGTTTGTGCAGACCTTTGCCACCTGGCTACAAGACGAGCACGGTATCGCGCCGAGCGACGAGATGCGCGTGGCGATGTATGCCCACGCCGCCAACGGCGGCATCGGGATCGACAAAACCGCGTACACGGGCGTTGAGGGCCTCTACGCCTGTGGCGAGGCAACAGGCGGCATGCACGGCGCCGATCGCATTGGTGGCCTGTCAAGCGCCAACGGCATCGTGTTTGGGCGGATCGCGGGCGCATCGGCAGCCCAAGCAGCACAGAATGCACTTGAGGAGGCCCCTAAGGCGGATATCGCCCTCCCCCAGTACGGCATTGCCACAACAGACGCCGAGCACCTGACCCGCAGCCTCAAACACACAATGAGCACCTACTGCATGATCAACAGGACCGAAAGGGGCCTCTCCACAGCACTGCAGGAGATTGAGAGCCTGGAGACGGAAGCAACGACTCTGAGCATGCGAAACGCTCATGACAGCCAAGTCGCAGCCCTTGCCCGCCTGGAATCGCAGATTCAGCTAGCAAAAGAAATTGTCAAAGCCATGCGCAACCGAACCGAAAGTCTCGGTTCCCATTATCGAGCGGACTAAGTCGAACACCCATCTAAAACAGAGCACAGTTAATCGATATCTATAGGCCCCGTGAGCTCAAAGTGTCACGGGGCCCATTCGTGTCCGCACGGCAGCGTATCCTTATTCTGAATACAGAGCGGACAAAGCCCGCATAGACAATAGACCAGCGAGGAGGAGATATGGACAGTAGAGATATCGAGAAGTGGCGTGTCGAACTTGATAGCTACGCCAATGTGGAAGACGACGTTGAGTATTGGCTCGCACGCGAATTAATGGAGCCCCTCGGATACGCCCAATGGCGCAATTTTGAGACTGCAGTAAAGAGGGCAATGGTATCGTGTGAAGTCAATGAGATGCTTGTTGCTTCCTATTTTGTTGAAACCAGCAAAAAAGTACCTACAGGAATAGGACAAAAAGCAGTCAAAGACTATAAGTTAACGCGCTACGCATGCTATTTAATCGCCCAAAACGGGGACCCAAACAAGCCGGAAGTCGCGCTCGCACAGGCGTACTTCGCCGTGCAGACGCGCCGGTTTTACCGATCCCCAGGGTAGACTCGATCTGTGAAAGGGGCTGTGTCCTTTCGGGTTCGACCCCGTGCGAGGTTAATAGAAAAGACGGCCAACTTTCGTTGACCGTCTTAACTTGCTTTGGGTGGGCCGTCAGGGGGTCGAACCCTGGACCTTGGGATTAAGAGTCCCCTGCTCTACCAACTGAGCTAACGACCCAAAGATAAAGTCCGTTGTGGCGGACTTTAGAGGAGATATCGTGTGGTGGGCCGTCAGGGGGTCGAACCCTGGACCTTGGGATTAAGAGTCCCCTGCTCTACCAACTGAGCTAACGACCCGATATCAACACGAAGCAAGAACTGGGGTGGGTAAAGGGACTCGAACCCTCGACCTACGGGACCACAACCCGTCGCTCTAGCCAACTGAGCTACACCCACCGTGTCCTGTGCGCTTCGCGCTCGACTATTATTGCAAGGAACGCCACGCGATGCAAGCCCCAATTTTCAAGAATTTTGAAAAGAGTAGTTCGAGACCATTTCAAGCAAATCCCACCGGTTTCATAGGAGTAAACTTGCCCCACCCTGAAGTTCGAAAGGACAAGCATGAAAGAACTCTCCAACCGCACGGCATTATTTACCGATTCCGTCATCCGTCGCATGACGCGCATCTCCAATAAGTACGGCGCCGTCAACCTGTCGCAGGGCTTCCCTGACTTCGATCCCCCGGCGCAGCTGCTCGATAGCCTCAGCACCATCGCCACCGACCCCAAGCCGCTTTACCACCAGTACTCCATCACCTGGGGCTCTCAGGCCATGCGTGAGGCGCTTGCCGCCAAGCAGGAGCATTTTATGGGCATGCCGGTGAACCCCAACGAGAATATCGTAGTCACCTGCGGCTCCACCGAGGCCATGATGGCCGCCATGATGACGGTCACGAACCCCGGCGACAAGGTCGTAATCTTCTCGCCGTTCTACGAGAACTACGGCGCTGACACCATTCTCTCGGGGGCTGAGCCCATCTATGTGCCGCTCAACCCGCCCACCTTTGACTTCGACCGTGAGGTCCTCGAGGCGGCCTTCCGCGACAACGATCCCAAAGCAATCGTCCTGTGCAACCCGTCCAACCCCTGCGGCAAGGTCTTTACCCGCGAGGAGCTCACCTTTATCGCCGAACTCTGCAAAAAGTACGACGCCTACTGCATCACCGACGAAGTCTACGAGCACATCGTCTACGCGCCCCACGAGCACGTGTACATGGCCACGCTGCCCGGCATGTTTGAGCGCACCATCAGCTGCAGCTCACTGTCTAAGACGTACTCCATCACCGGCTGGCGTCTTGGCTACACCATTGCCCCGGCCCAGATCACCGAGCGCATCAAGAAGGTCCACGACTTCCTCACCGTGGGTGCCGCCGCTCCCCTGCAGGAAGCTGTCGTCACCGCCCTCAACTTCGATGACAGCTATTACCAGGAGGTCCTCGACCTCTACACCGCCAAGCGCGACCTGTTCTGCCAGGGGCTCGATAGCATCGGTCTTGAGCACAACGTGCCGCAGGGCGCTTACTACGTCATGATGGACATCTCTGAGTTTGGCTATGACAGCGACCTCGAATTCTGCGAGGATCTCGCGTCTAAGGTGGGCGTGGGCGCCGTGCCCGGCTCGAGCTTCTTCCGCGAGCCCGTCAACCATCTGATTCGTTTCCACTTTGCCAAGCGAGACGAGACGCTTAACGCGGCGCTGGAGAACCTCAAGTCGCTACGTGATAAAATCAAGCCGCGCGGGTAAGGACGGACGGGCGGCTACAGTAACCAAAGAAGCGCCGCACCGCCTGCCGCGTTGCGAGGCTTCTTTTTATAGCGCTTTCTTAAATGGTTTAGAGCGCTATACTTTAGAGAAGGAGCAACTCGTCCCAGAGAGAGGAATACTATGGCAGAGCAGCAGCTTATCGGAGCGCTCGAGGCCGGTGGCACCAAGATGGTCTGCGCCACGGGCTATGCGGACGGTACGGTCCTAGAGCGCGAGCGGATCGCGACCACGACTCCACAGGAGACCGTCGAGGCCGTCAACGCGTGGTTTGCGAACAAGGGCATCGCCGCGTTGGGCATCGGCGCGTTTGGCCCCACCGCGGTCAACCCCGCTTCGCCGCAGTACGGCAAGATCCTAGAGACCCCAAAGACGGCATGGCGCTACTTTGACCTGCTGGGCAGCATCCAAAACGAGCTCAATATCCCCTGCGGCTACGATACCGACGTCAACGTCGCCTGCCTGGGCGAGGTCACTTTTGGTTGCGCTCAGGGCCTCACCGATGTGGTCTACCTGACCATCGGCACCGGCGTGGGCGCCGGTGTGCTCTCGGGCGGCCAGCTTGTGCACGGCATGATGCACCCCGAGGCCGGTCACATCCTGGTCACGCGCGACCCGCGCGACACCATTGGCGAGCACAGCGCCTGCCCCTTCCACGACAGCTGCCTCGAGGGCCTCATCGCCGGCCCCGGTGTTAAAAAGCGCTGGAATGGCAAGAGCGCCGGAGAGATGGCCGATGACCCAGAGGCCATGGACCTGCTCGCCGGCTATCTGGCGCAGGCACTCATGACCTACACGCTGTGCTATGCGCCGCAGAAGATCGTCATCGGTGGCGGCGTGGCCGACCACACCTCCATCGTGCCGCTCGCGCGCAAGAAGTGCGCCGAGATGCTCAACGGCTACATCGTCACACCCGAGATGGCCGACATCGATAACTACATCGTCAACAACAGCCTCGAGGGCAAGCAGGGCATTATGGGCTGCCTGGCCCTGGGCGCACAGGCGCTTCAGTAGCAGACGCACCCACGGGACGTGGCACGCCCGGCAAATCCGACCTACGGAACGACGCCACCACGCCTCATATAAACCCTCAAATAAAAAAGGCCGCCTAGGACCAAACAATACGTCCTAGGCGGCCTTTTTGGCGCACATCAGCGACCGTAAGAGATATCGGAGCACAACGCCCGTTGCCGCTCCACAGCAGTCGATCATCACATCGGTGATCATGCCGGCGCGTCCCGGCACAAAGAGTTGAATCGTCTCGTCGATCGAGGGAATCAGCAGCAGGAACACCGCCGTGGGCAGCAGCACGTCAAAGGTGCGCCGGCCCTCAAAATCAAACGCATGCGTTGCCAGGATGCCGAGCACCATATACTCGGTAAAATGCGCGCACTTGCGAACAACAAAGTTGGTCACCCATGCATATGGAAGTCCCACGCCGTGCAGGAAACCGCGGATAGCTTCCATGACCGTCAGGCTCAGCGAGCCCGACCCCGAGCCGGGAACCAGCGAATTGCCCCAGATCAAGAGTGCCATCAGGCAGGTCACGACCGCCCATTTTCGATTGATCTTAACCATGCAGAAGTTATGCCTCCGCGCGGAGCGGCGCGAAGCTGGCGGTACCGCCCTCGATAACGCTCAGATAGGCACGGCCCGTACGCTTGGCAGTAGAGGACTGCAGGCGCTCGATCTCTTCTTCTAGGATCTGATTGACGCGCTCGTGACGACGATTTTCCATAATGCCGGCGGCAATAGCCTCGGCCCGCTCGATGCTCTCGCGCGAGATACGGGCGGTATCCTCGGGGAACACAGCGCTGTGACGGCCGACATAGGCGGGGGCAGCAAGCTGAGGGGCAGCGACGGGAGCTGGGGCCGCAACAGGAGCAGGCTCGTCAATCTCATCCAGAATCGCGGTGGCGGCGGCCCACATGTCCTCGTGGCCCGAGTAGTCGGCCATGGGGACATCAACCTCGAGCGAGGCGTCCGGAAGGTCGCCGGTGTCGATGCGATCTTGGGCATCAATCGATGCGGTGATGACTGCAGGCTCATCGAGGTCATCGAGATCGATGCCCGCAGCACCGGAGATGATAGGCATGCTGGCGAGGTTTGCGTTGTACGGCGCAGCCTCAGCCGCCTGCTGCTGGGCAGGAGCGCCCCAAAGCGAGCTTTCGGCGGCACGGCGGGCGGCAACGGCCTCCTCATCCGCGGTCATGGCTTCATCAACGTACGAATTATCGGCAGAAGCGTTCACGTCCGCCGAGGTGGCGCTGCAGGCGTTATTGGCTGCGGCGTTGGCAACGAGTGCCACGAAAGCCGCCGTGCTGCCCGCAGGGGCGGCCTGGGAGCCAGACACGGCACGTGCCGCGGCGGCGATGTCATCGCGATTGAAGGAGCCAGTCTGCCCGCCATTGGTGAGCTCGTCGATGGCGACTTGATAGACGTCGCGCGAGCGTGCAGGGTCGCAGCTCACCGGCGAATCGTCGTCGAGTATACTGTCGATCATGGACCAAGCCTCCGCCTCGTCCATAGCATCTGCGGCTCGAGCGATGGTAGGGACACCATCATCGGCATGACGGCGCTGGAACGCACCGGTCAGGCCGGAAAGGAATGCCGAGGTAGACTGCTCCGACTGAGCCTGAGAAGCAGAAGCGGCAGCATAAGGAGTCGCATCCTGCTGCTGAGCTGGAATCGAGGCGGTCTTGAACTCGCTTTGATGCTGATTGAGATTGGCGGCACCGCCCATGGCATCGGGCTGGAACAGACGCTCTTCACGCTGCGCACGGTACTCGGAGATACCCAGCGAGGCGGCATAGATACCCACGCCCGCCACCGCGCCCACGGCAAAGGGAACCGCACCCGCCACGACCGTCTCGTTCACCGACGAAAACGGCAGCGTCGCGGCATACATAACCACGGGAGCGGCAAGGCCGATCCCGCACGAAAGTCCGGCAAGGACTGCTCGTTGTGTTGCATCAGAAGAAGCCATGAGCTCTCCCCATCTTCCAGCACCCAAATCGCATCATTCAGTTGGCTGCGCGAGAGAAGATGAAGCGGGGCTATGCCCCAAAGCAACGGTATATGGTTCGTTTCATCTGCGTTTTCCGTCGCGAAGCTTAAAAGCTATTATGCGAAACCACCCTGTCGATTGCAAGCGAGAATGTCGGATTGAAACGGGAAACCTGCTGCTTGCCTGTCTTATGGTCAAAAATAAGCGCGGAGCGGCGATATGGAAAAGGGCCGAGGCTCAAAGCCCCGACCCCTTACCGCATTGATGACTATCGCTGCGCGTGGATGACAACCTAGAACGTCTGCTCGTAGTCACTGTGCTTTTTGGCCGAACGCACCAGGAACTCCTGGTTGGTGTTGGTGCCCTTAAGACCCTTGATGAACGACGCGGCTGCGCGTTCGGTGTTGTTCATGCCGGCAAGAATGCGACGCAGACCAAAGACAAACGGACGCATCTGCTCGTCGACCAACAGGTCCTCGTTACGCGTACCGGAGGCAACGGGGTCGATAGCCGGGAAGATGCGGCGGTCGGCCAGGTCGCGGTCGAGCTTAAGCTCCATGTTGCCGGTGCCCTTGAACTCCTCAAAGATGACCTCGTCCATCTTGGAACCGGTGTCGATGAGGGCAGAGGCCAGGATGGTGAGCGAGCCACCGTTCTCGATATTACGGGCTGCACCCAGGAAGCGCTTGGGCGGATACAGTGCCGCCGAATCGACGCCGCCCGAAAGGATGCGGCCTGAGGCGGGCGCCGCCAAGTTGTAGGCGCGGGCAAGACGCGTGATGGAGTCGAGCACCACCACGACATCGCCGCCCAGCTCAACAATGCGCTTGGCACGCTCGATGACGAGCTCGGCCACGCGGGTGTGGTTGTCGGCGGGCATATCGAAGGTCGACGCCACAACCTCGCCCTTGATAGAACGCTGCATATCGGTGACCTCTTCGGGGCGCTCGTCGACGAGCAGGCAGATGAGGTGCACCTCGGGGTTGTTAATCGAGATAGACTGGCAGATCTTCTTGAGGATCGTGGTCTTGCCGGCCTTGGGCGGAGACACGATCAGGCCACGCTGACCCTTGCCGATCGGCGACACGATGTCGATGGCGCGACCGGTAATGGAGTCCTTGCCGTGCTCCATGCGCAGCGGCTCGTTGGGATAGACCGGGGTGAGGTCGCCGAACTTGGGACGGTTGCGAATCTGCTCGGGGTCCAGACCGTTGACGGTCGTGATCTTGGCGAGGCCGGCGCGCTTGTCGCCGCCGCGCGAAGGACGCAGCGAGCCCTCGATGACATCGCCCGTGCGCAGACGCGCGGAGCGGATGAGGTAGGCAGGCACGAAGGCGTCGTCGTTGGACTTCATGTAGCCATGGGCGTGGATGATGCCGGAGCTGTCCGGGCGAATCTGCAGAATGCCCTTGATGTCGCGGAAGCCTTCGGCCTTCGCAGCGGTGGTGTAGATTTCCTCGACGAGCTCGGCCTTCTTCTTGCCGGTCGTCTCGATCTCGAACTCCTTGGCCTTTTCGCGCAGCTCGGCGACCTTCATGGCCGCGAGTTCCTCGCGCGAAAGCGTGGGCTCGGTGGGAGCGGCATTACGCTCCTTGTTGCGCTGCTTGCGATCTCGCTGGCGGTTGCGGCGGTCGTTGTTGCGGTCATCCTTGCGCTCGTTGCGCTCGTCGTTGCGCTTGTGCTGGCGACGGTTGGGGCGAGCGCCGTCTTCGCCCTCGGCGGGCGCGGCGCCATCGGTTGCGGCGGTGTCAGCATTGGCCGCGGCGGCGTCATTGGCCTCGGCGCCGGTATCGACCTGCGCTTCGACATCAGCCTGCTGCTCGGCGGCCTTGGCCCTAGCGGACTTCTTACGGCCGCGCTTGGGTTTCTCGGACGCAGGCTGTTCGACGTCCTGAGGCTCGGCGACATCAGTCGATGCATCGGCGGTCGTCTCGGCGGAATCCTCGGACGCGCCCTTCTTAGCGGCTTTAGCCTTGGACGTGCGCTTAGCAGCGGTGCGACGGCTGCGACCGGGACGGACGTCGGCGGGCTCGGCATCGGCGGGAGCGGCCTCGGAAGTCGTAGCATCCTGGACGGGCGCGTCGGCAGCGGTTGCAGACTCGGCGGTCGCCGCAGCATCCCGAGCGGCGGCGGCTGCGGCTGCGGCCTTCTCGGCCTCGACGAAGGCCTTGGGCTTGCGACCGCGACGGTGCGGGCGCAAAGCCGGATCGACAACGGGAACTTCGCCGGCCTCGACAGGCGCAGCAGGCTCAGCAGGCGATGTGCCCTCCCCTGCCGCGGAACGGACCGAAGCCTCAGTGAGCTCGGGGGTTACCTGTTCGGCAACCTGCTCGACCTTAGCAGCCGTGCGACGGCGTGTGCGCGGTGCCGGCTTCTCGGTCGGCTGGTCGGAGGCAGGGGTCTCGGTGGCGGCAGGCGTCTCGGGCACAGACGGAGCTGCAAGCTCGGTCAGAGCCGCGGCCTCGCGCTCGGCAGCACGACGGCGGGCACGCACCACCTGAGCCTCGCTAATCTGCGCCAACGCACGTGCTTGCGCGACCTCATCGGAAATCGGCGCCGAGGAGTCTGTTGCAACGGTGCGCTTGACGCGCGTCGTGCGCGTGGTACGGCGCTTGGGCTTGGTGACCTCCTCGCCGTCAGCGGCAGGCTTGGCCGTGCGGCGCGTGCGCTTGGTCTTTGCCGGAGCAGCCTCCTCACCAGTTGCAGGTATGGCCTTCTCAGCCGCTGCAGGCGTAGGCGTAGAAGCAGCCTTAGGCGTCTCAGGAGCCGAGGCTTGCGCGGGCGCCGCGACCTGGCCCGACGCAACCGGTGCAGCGGGAGCGGCCTGCGTCGTCGTTATTTCGTTTTCTTGCTGTTGATCAGACACAGTGTTTGCTCAACTTTCTTTTCAAGCCCTGTGATCACATGCTCCCTGCATAAACCTTCAGGGCGGCTAAACAGTCTAGTTCCGTTCAAAACGACGGACATCATTGATCTGTATCGAGATGATTGCGTCAACTACGCAGCGTTAGTGTAACACAACCGCCGCCACCTGCAACTTAGTCATTGAGGACGTTCTTAAACGACTAGTCAAAAGGGGCACTCTTTACAAAGCCGCGGGCGGCGAAATCCAGCTCTCTTAAGTTGCGGTGAAAGAGCTCCTGAATAATCCGGCAGCCGCCCCAAACAGGAACTATTCCACTGCAACTTATATGGAGAGGCCAGCCGAGCCCCCAAAGATCGTGGTGACCACGAGACACGGGAGCAGAATCGTCAGTCCCAGGATCGACTCGCTACGAATCACGCCTATCTACTACGTTTGGCCCGCGACCTCTGACCATTCCCTCGGTCTTCCTAAAATCGCAATCCCGCTACCTGCGGTTTTAAATATCGCGCCTTTCGACATGGTTCGGGGTATGCGACTAAACGTAGTAGATAAGTCCGATTCGTGGCGGACGGTTTCGTACCGCTCTCCCCCGGGACATAAATGATCCGTTTTCCTCCGTCCCCAAGGGGTCATTTTCAAAACTATGGCGGATTACGGTGCAAGAACGGCGCAAGCCAACCATACCCTGCATTTTTAATATTCGGCAAGCCGTCTACCTGCGGTTTTATTTTCACTGCTGTCGCTATGGTCGCCAGGCAGCGATTCAGCCCCGTAAAGCGGTATAGTTGCTTTTTTGTAGCATTTTCCAACACGCCAAAAAGCCCCGCCAAACGCAAAAAGCCCGACCTCCGCATGGAGATCGGGCTTATAGGGCTCAGCAAAGCCGAACCTACACGGTCAAATGAACCGCAGATTACATCTGCTCGGGCGCGGAGACGCCAACGAGGGTGAGCACCAGGGCGAGCGTCACGCGAACGGCGTCGCAAGCGGCCAGACGGGCACGCGAAAGCTCGGGGTCGACGGGACGGCCCTCGCTCGGCAGCACCTGGCAGGCAGCGTAGAAGCTATGGAAGTCGCCGGCGAGCTCCTCGGCAAAATGCGTCAGACGGAACGGGGCGCGATCACGAGCGCAGCTGGCAATCAGGTCGGTGAGCTCGTTGAGCTTACGCGAAAGGGCGAGCTCGGTCGGATCGGTCAGCAGCGAGTAATCGACGTTCTCACCGATGGCCTTGGCGGCGACGGCCTTCATGCCCATCTCGTCAGCCTGCTCGGGCGTAACGTCAGCGGCACGGCGCAGGATGGAGCACACGCGGGCGTGAGCATACTGCACGTAATAGACCGGGTTGGAGTTATCGCGCTTCTTAACGGCCTCGATGTCGAAGTCGACCATCTGATTGGAGCTCTTGGAGATGAGCGTGTAGCGAGCGGCATCGGAACCGACCTCATGGACGAGCTCCTGCAGGGTCACCATGGTACCCTTACGCTTGGACATACGGACGGGCTTGCCGTTGCGCAGCAGGTTGACGAGTTGGCCCAGCAGAACCTCGAACTTACCGGGGTAACCGAGAGCGTCGCAGACGCAGCGGACGCGCTCGATGTAACCGTGGTGGTCGGCGCCCCAGATGTCGATGACGTGATCGACGCGCTGGAACTTATCCCAGTGATAGGCGACGTCGGAGGCGAAGTAGGTGTACTCGCCGTCGGACTTGATCAGGACGCGGTCTTTGTCGTCGCCTAGATCGGTGGAACGGAACCACAGGGCGCCGTCCTTGGTGTAGAGGTAGCCCATCTTGTCGAGCTTCTCAAAAGCGCGGTCGACGGCAGAGGTGCCGGCGGTCTCGCCCTCGGTGTCCTTCACATACAGCGAGCGCTCGGAGTACCAACGATCGAAGTCGCAGTTGACGGCGTGGCAGAGGTCGCGCATGTTGTCGACCATCTTCACATAGCCGCGCTCACGGAAGCTCTCCATGCGCTCCTGCGGATCGGCGTCGACCCACTTGTCGCCGTCGGTACGCCAGAACTCGGCAGCCTCATCGATGATGTAGTCGCCGCCGTAGGAGTCCTTGCCCAGGGTCTCGGCAAAGTTGTCCTGGTACGGATGGGTCTCGGGATGCTCGTCGTTCTCGTCGGCAACGAAGGCGTCACGGTCGGCGATCAGCAGCTTGTGAGCCTCGTCGATATCAACGCCCTGCTTGGCAATGATATCGGCAAGCTGCATATAGCGCGTGCTGATGGAGTTGCCGAAGGTGTTCATCTGAGAACCGTGGTCGTTGATGTAGAACTCTCGCTGGATGTCGTAACCGGCGTGGTCCATAACGCGGCAAAGGGAGTCGCCCAGAGCGGCCCAGCGGCCGTGGCCGATGTGCATGGGGCCGACAGGGTTGGCGGAGACGAACTCGACCTGGGTCTTCAGGCCACCACCGACGTTAGACTTAGCGAAGTCCATGCCTTTCTCGCGGGCCTCGCCAAAAATGGCGTTCTTGACGGCAACGGAGAGGTAGAAGTTAATGAAGCCGGGGCCTGCGATCTCGACCTTCTCAATCGCGGGGTCCTCGGGCATATGGGCAACGATGGCCTCGGCGATCTTGCGCGGGGCGCAGTGAGCCAGCTTGGCGGACTTCAGGGCCATGGTGGAGGTCCACTCGCCATGAGAAGTGTCGGCCGGTCGCTCGATAGCGCAATCGTCAAGTTCAAATGCGGAAAGGTCGCCGGCCTCCTGGGCCGCAGCAAGCGCAGCGCGTACCAGCTCTTCAATCTTCTCGGGCATAGATCCTCCTTGTGTTAAAGCCCCCGAGCTCTTGGTCACTCGTAGGGCAAAAGCCAGAGTTTGTAGCACTCTATCACAAGCGGTAACTACTGTCGCAGGGTAAAGTTAATCGATATTGCATATGCACAAAAATGACTACAGCTCGCACAGAGCCACTCAAAGATGGCGGTTTGCCTGCTGATTGTGCACCTGCCGAAAATGCATAAACACGTGCATGAGCTGCTCGGAATATCGAATACTCTTACCTATCGGAATTGTGTGCTTTTCCTGCATAAAGCGATGGTTTGCGCACGTCAGCGTGGTATTCTAGACATACGCAAATTCGTATAAGCTGGAGGTAGCATGTTCTCAATCGGTCAACACGTCATTCATCCGGGCCAGGGAGTCTGCACCGTCGTCGGTTTTAGGGACGACACGCCGCAGCCCATGTTGCTGCTCGAGACCAAGCAGGGACATGCGCAGACGATCCTCATGTACCCCGTGGCGCAAGCCGACCGTCTGCATGCCGCCATCTCTCAGCAGGATGCCGAGCACCTGCTGAGCCACTATGACGAGCTGGAGTGCGACACCTTTACCGAGCGCAACAGCTCGCTTGAGGAGACGCACTTTAAGCAGCAGCTCAAGCTGGGCGCGCCCGAGACGGTCCGCGTGGCAAAGACCATGATGCACCGCATTCGCCAGGCCGAGGAAGCTGATAAAAAACCCAGCTCCTACTACATGCGCGTACTCAAGGAGGCCAAACGCCGCTCCATCGAGGAGTTCGCCGTGGCCCTTGGTGTCACCGAGGAGGCCGCCGAAGCCCGCCTAGCCCAAGCCGCCCTCAACTAACCCATCCGCGCCAAAAACCACCACAAAGGGAACAGGCACCTTTGTGGTGGTTTTCTTGTTCTAGTAGTATTCATTCTTATCGATACCCACGAGCACAAGGAGTCTCTTATGGCAGAGCCGCTTACCGCCGGAATCACCCGCGACCGTGCATTCGAACTGCTCAACGAGCACAACAAAGATCCGTTCCACATCACCCATGGCGAAACCGTCGAGGGCACCATGCGCTACTTTGCGCGCGAGTTCGACCCCGAGAACGAGGAGTTCTGGGGCATCGTCGGCCTGCTCCACGACCTGGATTGGGAGGAGCATGAGGACGACCCCATGAACCACACCATCTATGCTGCCAAGATTCTTAAGGATGAAGGTGCGTCTCCCGAGCTCATTCGCGCCATCCAG
The DNA here is from genome assembly GCF_003459795.1 of Collinsella sp. AF18-8LB. Taxonomy (NCBI): domain Bacteria; kingdom Bacillati; phylum Actinomycetota; class Coriobacteriia; order Coriobacteriales; family Coriobacteriaceae; genus Collinsella; species Collinsella sp. AF18-8LB. Next base: position 634,068 of record NZ_QRWU01000001.1, on the reverse strand, counting down.
ACGCACACGTCGGACTTCAATACCTCGCTGCCCAAACCCGAGCTGCAGATGGAAAAGATCCTGTTTGCCTGCGATGAGCTCACCGGCCTGATCGGAGCTGCCGTCATCATGCGACCGAGCAAGAGCGTCATGGACTTTACGACCAAGTCGCTCAAGAAGAAGTTCAAGGACAAGCGCTTTGCCGCCGGCTGCTCGCGCGACGTGATTTCGCAGGGCGCCGAGATGCTGGGCTGGGAACTCCCCGAGCTCTTTGACCGCACCATCGCGGCCATGCAGTCCTTCGCTCCCGATCGCGACACCTTCCAGGCCTAACACTAAAACCACCACAAAGGGGACAGGCACCTTTGTGGTGGTTTTTGTTTGCATCAGAACGAGCTAACCTGCCTTGCGAATCGACCACTCCCCTACACCCGTCAGGCGCTGAATCTGACGGATCGAAAGGCCGGCGCTCCGCATCGCAGCCAAAATCTCATTTCGTTTGGCCTTATCGAGGGCTTTAACATCGGAAAGCTCACTCAGCCCAAACGAGCGAACCAGCGATATCCCCACATCTAAAGCTTCATCTTCATCGATGCGCCCACCCGCTGACGGACGAACAACCACGACATCGGATGCGTCCATAAAGGCCCGATAGTCGCAAGCGCGCGGAAACGCAAGGCGAACAAACGCCAAATCGACCGTCGCAATAGCTGGGTCGCGTTCAGCATAATCCAGATGGCTGCTCCATCGATACTCGCCATACGGACAAATACCGGCTTTTTGCGGATTGAAATGCACGTATCGAATAGCATCGAGAAGATGTTCCTCGCTCGAAATGGGAGTGCTCGAAAATCTATCCTGAAAAACGTGGCCGACATGCCCATGCCGGCGGTTATACCATGTTGCGTAGCAAGACATGACAAGGTGCATGGACTCACTTACGTTATCATCGGGATCGCTCGCGACAAGATGCACGTGATTGCCCATCAGGCACCAAGCAATAAGTTTGACGTTGAACCTCGATAACGACGACCGGACAAGCGACAACAGCCGCCCCCTGTCTGCATCATCCTCAAATAGAAGCTGCTTGCTGTTGCCCCTCATCGTAATGTGATATAGGCCAATCTGCGATTTCTGCCGAGGTTTTCTTGACATGGGCATCTCCTTGCTCTCATGTCAAAAATAACCCCGCGACGCACGCAAAGCGGCGAGAATCTATTCACCGATTATGCCGCCCACCTGCCGAAATGCCATCTATTGCTTAACGAAAATATGCTTAGATACACTTGAGCAACGAACGAATGCGCGAGGAAGCAAAAACCACCACAAAGGTGCCTGTCCCCTTCGTGGTGGTTTTTGCTTACGAGAGGTTTAGGGGCGGACCTGGCCGGTGCCGCGGAGCTTGTATTTGTAGGTGGTGAGGGCCTCGGCGGCAAAGGGGCCGCGGGCGTGGAGCTTTTGGGTCGAGATGCCGATCTCGGCGCCCAGTCCAAACTCGCCGCCGTCGGTGAAGCGCGTACTGGCATTGGCATACACGGCCGAGGCATCGATCTCATCCAAAAAGCGCTCGCAAGCGTCCGCGTCCTCGGCGATGATGGCCTCGGAATGCATGGTGCCGTAGCGGTTGATGTGCGCGATGGCCTCATCCTCGTCCGCCACGACCTTCACGCTCATCTCGAGCGCCAGATACTCGTGGCCCCAATCCTCCTCGGTCGCGGCCACGTAGTCGTCGCCCTCGGCAAGACCGGCGTCGGCGCATGCGGCGCACGTGGCCTCGTCGCCGTGAATGAGCACGCCGTGGTCGTGCAGCACAGCCACAGCCGCGGGCAAAAACGTGTCTGCCACGGCGCGGTCGACCAGCAGCGACTCGGCGGCATTGCACACGCCCACGCGCTGCGTCTTAGCGTTGACGATAATGTTGAGCGCCTTATCAAAGTCGGCGGATTCATGCACGTAGATGTGACAGTTACCCGTGCCCGTCTCGATCACCGGTACGAGCGACTCGCGTACACAACGCTGAATCAGGCCCGCACCGCCACGCGGAATGAGCACATCGACGATGCCGCGGAGCTTCATGAGCTCGCCGGTGGCCTCGCGGTCGGTAGACTCGATCATCGACACTGCCTCGCGCGGGAAACCCTGGGCCTCAAGCGCATCGGCCAGCAGCTCGGCAATCATGGCGCACGAGTGATACGCCAGCGAACCGCCGCGCAGGATGCAGGCGTTGCCGGTGCGGATGCAGATGCCCGCGGCGTCGGCCGTCACGTTGGGACGTGCCTCGTAGACCATGGCAACCAGACCCAGCGGCACAGTCACACGCGTAAGGTCCACACCACTTGCAAGCACGCGATGGTCGAGCACGCGGCCCACGGGATCGGGCAGCTCAGCGAGCTTCTCCAGGCCGGCGGCCATGCCGTCAACGCGCTCGCGCGTCAACAGCAGGCGGTCGAGCAGTCCGGCCGAGGTGCCCGCATCGCGCGCGACAGACATATCGAGCTCGTTGGCGGCAATGATGCAATCGACACCGTCGCGCAGCGCCGCGGCCATGGCGCGCACGGCCTCCTGGCGCTGGGCATCGCTCGCCGTGGCAAGCGCGGCAGAAGCGGCCTTGGCCTCGACGGCAAGATCGTGGACATACGTGGCTATATCGACCGACATGGGCGGCCCTTTCTCCTAGAAGTTTGCAACCATGGTAGCCGATTTGCGCATGGCCTCGCCCGCGGCGGTAGAATTGGTCAACCCGAAACACCGCAACGAATGGAAGCATTACATGGCGCTCATCACTTCGTACCACGTCCCCGGCCTTTATGTCGAGGACCACAGCATCGACGTCCCCCTTGACTGGCGCGGCCTGGAGCCGATGCTCCTGGCCGTCGGCAGCACCATGCGCCGCGGCGCTATGCCGGCACCAATCGCCGGCGCGCCCGAGAGCATCAAGCTCTTCTACCGCGTGGTTTGCGCGCCCGACCGCATCAACGACGATCTGCCGCTGCTCCTGTTTTTGCAGGGCGGCCCCGGCGGCGAGAGCCCGCGTCCGCTGTCGCCCACAAGCGACGGCTGGATCGAGGAGGCCGTCAAGCATTTCCGTGTCGTGCTGCCCGACCAGCGCGGCACCGGACGCAGCAGCTGTGTTGACGGACGCACGATCGCAGCCCTGGGCGAGCGCGCGGAGGCAACCGGCGCCGATGCGGCCCGCTCGCAGGCAGACTTTCTCAAGCGTCACCTCGCCAGCTCCATCGTGCGCGATTTTGAGTACCTGCGTCTGGTGGGCTTTGGCGGCAAGCCCTGGGTCACGATCGGCCAGAGCTACGGCGGATTTTTGACGCTGAGTTATTTGTCCCTCTTCCCGGAGGGCGTGACGGCAAGCTTTACCTGCGGCGGCATTCCGCACGTGCCGGCGAGCGCCAGCGAGGTCTACGCGCGCACTTTCCCGCGCATGGCGGCCAAGACCCAGCAGTATTACGACCGCTACCCCGCCGATGTCGAGCGCGTGGCGGCGCTGGCCGATGCGATCGAGGTGCAAAAGCCCGCACTGCCCGACGGTTCGCCGATGACGGTCGAGCGTCTGCAGCTCATGGGCAGCGACTTTGGCATGAAGCCGAGCTTTGAGCGCATGCACTGGATTATCGACCACGCGTTTGTTGATGGTGACGGCACGCTGAGCTGCGGCGCCTCGGTATCCGACAGCTTTTTGATGCGCGCTTTCGAGCGCACCAATACGCGCACGAACCCGCTGTACTGGACACTGCAGGAGTTCATCTACGCCGACGGCGACACCATGCCCATTCGCTGGGCCGCAGCAGAAGAGAAAGCCCATCGTGCCGAGTTCGACACCCTCGCACGCCCGCTCATGTTTACCGGCGAGGCCATGTTCCCGTGGATGTTTGAGCAGATGCCCGAACTTAAGCCCTTCAAGCCGGCGATGGACCTGCTGATGGAGGACACCAGCTGGGACAAGATCTACGACCCGCATCGCCTGGCCTGTAACGAGGTACCGCTCCAGGCCGCAGTATACTTCGATGACATGTACGTGGACTCGGGCATGCAGCTCGACACGCTCAGCCGCGTGGGCAACTCGCACGCCTGGGTGACCAACGAGTTCGAGCACGACGGCCTGCACGGCAGCGTGGTATTCAAGCACCTCTTCGACGAAGCCCTCAACCGCGGAGACCTGCGCCGGATCTTCTAACAAAAGGAACGTCCCCAAGTGCCGGCACGAAAAAGACAGCCCTGCGGGAAACGATCCACAGCACTGTCTTTCTTTATGCAAATACGATCAAGTTATCCCTGTGTATCGCGGGCTTCTCGGCCAGATCCGCCAGCAGGCGGTTGCTGACAATCTGATCCTGGCGGCGGCCGGCCGCAAGCTCCAGCACGTCCGAATCGGCCTCGGCGATACCGCGGGCGACGACCATGCCGCTCGGGTCGCACACGTCGAGCACATCGCCCTCGGCAAACGCGCCATCGACCTCGCGAATACCCACCGCAAGCAGGGAAGAGCCACGGCTGACCAGCGCCTTCGCAGCACCATCATCGACCGTCACCGAGCCATGTGCCTTGTCACCCAGTGCGATCCACAGCTTGCGGGGTGCGATGTCCAGACGCTCCGCCGGCGGATCGAACAGCGTGCCCACGCTCTCGCCGCGGGCCAGACGCACGAGCGCATCGGGCTCCTCGCCCGAGCAAATCACGCTCTGAATGCCCGCCGTCATGAGAATGCGGCTCGCGCGAATCTTAGTAATCATGCCGCCCGTACCCACCGAGGTCGAAGAATCGCCCGCCGAGGCAATAATCTTGGCATCGATCTTATGCACGACCGGGACAAACTCGGCCGTGGGGTCCTCATGCGGATTGGCAGTATAAAGACCATCGATGTCCGAGAGCGTCACGCACAGATCGGCAGAAACCAGGCAGCTCACAAGCGCCGCCAGCGTGTCGTTGTCGCCAAACTTGATCTCGTCGACGGTGACGGTATCGTTCTCGTTGACAACCGGCACCACGCCCAGCTCCACCAGGCGCAGCAGGGCGTCGCGCGCGTGCAGGTAGGACGTGCGGCGCGCCGTGTCGTGGCGCGTGAGCAGCACGAGCGAGGTGAGCAGGTCGCGCGCATGGAACTCCTCGTCGTAGGCCGACGAGATGATGCACTGACCAGCCGAGGCGCAGGCCTGCAGGCTCGGCAGGTCGCCGACCGGCTTGCGGTCGAAGCCCAACACGGGATAGCCACAGGCGATAGCGCCCGAGCTCACCACGACCAGACGCCAGCCGAGCTTGCGCAGCGCTGCGGCCTGATCGGCAAGTCCACCGATAAAGGCACGGTTGACCTTTCCGTCGGCCCCCACCACCGTGGACGAACCGATCTTTACCACCATCGTTTTATAAGAAGTCGTCATACGTTAAACCAATCGAATGTTCAGCGAACGGACGAACCAGCAAGCGGGAAAATAGTCCGTTTTCCTCCGTCCCCTTCGAATCATTTTGCCCAGGGAAAGGCAGAAGCCGCGGCCATGTTCTTGCGCACGAGCTCGTCGCGCACCTGGGCCAGGCCCTGTTCCATACCCACCACGTAGGTCTGCGGATACAGGAAGCGCTTGTAGACCGGATCCAGATGATCGAGCGCCCAAGCACAGCGCTCGCGCGCGTCCTGGATGCTCTCACGCGGAGCCACCGCACTGCCATCGCGCACGATCGGCACCAGCAGTTCGCGATACTCAAGTTCGGACACGTCAGTCACCAGGGCGGCATCGTTCACGGCCACGAGGGTATTGCCGCGCGCGGCGCCCTCCCCTGCCAGATGGTCCTCGTCATAAATCATGTCGCAGACCGGGCCACCAAAGCCGTCGTAATAACGGCGCACGCGTTGCACACCCGGGATCGTGCGCTTGTAGGGCTGCTCGGAGAGCTTGACCACCGGCGTCCACGGATCTGCCTCGCTCGCACGGCGGGCGGAAAGCTTGTACACGCCACCCAGCGCCGGCTGGTCATAGCAGGTCGCAAGCTTGGTACCCACGCCAAAGCTGTCGATGGGCGCGCCCTGGTCGAGCAGCGACTGAATCGTGTACTCATCCAGATCGTTAGAAACCGAGATCCCCACATAGGGCAGGCCCTCGGCATCAAAACGGCCGCGAACATACTTGGAGAGCTTGGCAAGGTCACCCGAATCAATGCGAATAGCCGACAGGCGCTCGCCCACCGCCTCCATCTCCTTGGCAACCGTAATGGCATGCTCGCAGCCCTCGCGCACGTCATAGGTGTCGATAAGCAGCGTACAGTTCTTGGGGCTCGACTTGGCAAAGGCACGGAAGGCCTCGAGCTCGGAATCGAAGCTCATCACCCAGCTGTGCGCATGCGTGCCAAAGACGGGAATACCGTAGCGGCGGCCGGCGAGCACATTGGACGTAGAGGAGCAGCCGGCAACGTAGCTCGCACGCGCGACGGCAAGGCCGCCATCGGGACCCTGGGCGCGGCGCAGGCCAAACTCCGCCACGGGGCGACCGTCGGCGGCGAGCACCACGCGCGCCGTCTTGGTGGCGACAAGCGTCTGAAATCCGACGATGTTGAGCAGCGCCGTCTCGAGCAGCTGGCACTCCAGCGCGGGGCCAGCGACGCGCACCATGGGCTCGCGCGGAAAGACGAGCTCGCCCTCGGGCACGGCGTCGATGTTTACATGCGCACGAAAATCGCGCAGGTAGTCGAGGAATCCAGGCTTGAACATCGCGCCGCCGGCAGGGGCCTGGAGCGAGGCGAGGTAGTCGATGTCCTCGGGCGTAAAGCGCAGATTCTCGACCAGCTCGGGCAGTTCGGCGGTGCCACACATGACGGCATAGGAGCTGCCAAAGGGATGGTCGCGGTAAAACGCGGTAAAACAACCCTGTTCATTGGCCTTGCCGCTCTCCCACAGGCCCTGGGCCATAGTGAGCTCGTACAGATCGGTAAGCATTGCGATGTCGGCGGGATGAGAGATATCGGTCAAAGCCATGGGGCGACCTTTCGGATGCGTTGTGCAGAGGTTGAGGGTTCGACGAGGGCAGAGTGTTCGGGCATGGCACCCGATGTAAATCGGTTAGAGCAGGCCCATGCTGGTCAGGATCGTGTAGCCCATAAAGATGACAAACGCGATGAGGGCAAGGACAATGATGATTTTTTGAGCCGGCGCCATGCCAGGGATCTCGTTCTCGCCCGTAGGCTCCTTGGAGGTAACCATGCGCTGGGCAAAGGTCATCTCGTCACGGCTCGGCTTGGGCTCGACGGACTTGGAACGAACGACCTTATTAGGCTGAGGTTTGGGCGCGGCAGGTGCAGGCTTCGCAGCAGCGGGCTTGAGTGCGGGCGCGGGCGCCGGCGCGGATGCGGCGCTCGCGGCGACCTCCTCGGCCTTCGCACGCTCGGCACGCAGGGCGGCCAGCTCCTCACGCTCGCGGCGTGCCTCTTCCTGGGCCTCGCGACGAGCCTTCTCGGCGCGGAGCTCTTCCAACTCGGCGCGCTCCTCGGAAGACAGTGGTTGGGACTCAAGCTCGGCCATGGTGCAGCCCTTTCTTTCAAAAAAAGCCGCCGACACAATGTCGACGGCTTATCAAATCCAAGGGTGGAGACGAAGGGAGTCGAACCCTCGGCCTCTGCCATGCGACGGCAGCGCTCTCCCAACTGAGCTACGTCCCCAGGACAAGTCGATATTTTACCTACGGCTCGCCAACTGTCAACGCCCAATAACCAGTCTTTTTGGGACGGGGCTTTTTTGACTACTTTTCGAGCGAGCGAACCAACCGATGATTTTTTAATCCCCGTCCCAGAAAAATCATCGGCAAACGCGCTACTTTGCGCTGGTAAGAACACCGGTGGTGTCAAACGCTGGGGTGAAGCTCTCGTCTACCGCTCCGCCCTCTTGCCAAAACATCGTCGTAAAGCCCAGGTCGTCGGCATGGTCGAGCACTTGCTCATACTCCTCGCGCGTTACGGCGCGCGCCAGATCGCCGCCTTGTTCACGCATGAGGGCATTGGGCGTGTACTGGTTCATGACCGAGATCGGCACATCGCCCACCGTCTGCCACACCAGGTCTAGCACGCGGCACGAGTCATCCGCATGCCCCGGCAGCACCAGGTGGCGCACGATGATGCCGCGCTTCATGAGCCCGTCCTCGTCCACCAGCTCTCCCCCGCGGCGCTCGACCTCGCGCGCCATCTGTGCCAGGCCCGACACGGCCACGCGCGGATAGTCCTTGATATGAGAAAGCGACTGCGCAAGCCCGGCATCGGCATATTTAAAGTCGGTGAGCCACACATCGACCAGGTCGCCCAGCGCCGCCACGGCACTCGCGCGCTCGTAACCGCTCGTGTTGTAGACGATTGGGATGACCAGCCCGCGCGTCCGTGCCGCGGCAATCGCGGCAGGCAACAGGTGCGCATAGTGCGTCGCCGTCACCAAATTGATGTTGTTGGCACCCTGGTCCTGCAGTTCCAGCATAATCTCGACCAGGCGCTCAGGCGAAATCTCAAGGCCAAAATTGCCGGTCGAGATCTCGTGGTTCTGGCAGTAGACGCATTTGAGCGAGCAGCCACTAAAGAAAATCGTGCCCGAGCCGGCCTCGCCCGAAATGGGCGGCTCCTCCCACATATGAAGTGCGGCGCGGGCCACCTTAAGCGTGTCGTTAGCACCGCATACGCCGCGCGCGCCCTCATCGCGCGCCGCACCGCAACGGCGCGGACACAAATGGCAGGCGGGCGAAAAAAGTTCGGTCAACGACGTCGGCATAAAAACATGCTCCAAAACAACGATTCAGCAGCTCAAACGTAAAGGGCTAGGCCGCACAGACGGCTCGAGCCTAAAAGCGCCGTAATCGTCCGACACGATTTTTGTAATGTCAAGACTGGAATCGACAAAGTGCCGCTTTATGATGTAGATATTCCGCCCCCCGCGGAGCAACTGGGTGAACCGTCGCGTTTATTTAGGGAGCCCACACAGTCGTACCTAGTACAGGTATCCTTCGTTGTTAAGGACGCTGGAACAGTCGATGAGGGCACCCACCTGTTTTAGGTGGGTTCATTTTCGTAACGTGGGGGGTGGTTTTCTTTTGCCGATTTTTCTGAATACCGCCGCTGCAGGCCCCACATGGACGCTCAGCGGCATCCAGCAGAATCCCCACCAACATCCCAATATCTGGTAAGCACGTGATAATCGCACGGTGCAAACCTCCGCACCCCCTCGGTCGAGTATCATGGGTCAGCTATGCCTTTTTGCGTAGCAACCTTTGACCTTTTCCTTCGACGCTTGGCGGTTTTTAGATTCATGGCTTCATCCCCGAGCTACATACCGTATCTATGCGTGGCAGCGGCGGCCTTTATCACGACCTTCCTCACGGTGCCCCTGGTCAAGCGCTTGGCAATTAAGCTCGACGCCGTCGACTATCCTTCTAAGCGCCGCATCAACACCAAGCCCATCCCGCGTTTGGGCGGAACGGCGGTGTTTTTGGGCCTGGTCGTTGCCTGCATTGTGCAAATCCTAGGCACCTGGCACCTAGGCTGGCCGCCCGTCCTGGTGCCGCACCCACGCCTTCACATTAGCTATCCCATGCTGGCGCTCTCCTTTACCGTCATCTTTGCGACCGGCGCTATCGACGACGTCTATCAGCTCAAGCCCAAACAAAAACTGGCCGGTCAGGTACTCGCCGCGCTCATCGCCTGTATCGGCGGCTTGCGGATCGTCGTCATCGTCAACCCGTTTGCCCCCGGCGAAATCATGCTCGGATGGCTCGCCTACCCCATCACCGTGATCTATCTGGTGGCATTCACCAACATCATTAACCTCATCGACGGCCTCGACGGCTTGGCCACAGGCATCTGCGGCATCGCGTCGTTCACCATGTTTTCGATGGCCGTTCTCTCGGGGCGCATCGACGCCGCCGCGCTCTCCATTGCGCTCTTTGGCGCCTGCCTGGCCTTTTTGCGCTACAACTTCAACCCCGCAAGCATCTTCTTGGGCGACTCGGGGTCGCTGCTTCTGGGCTTTGCGCTGGGCTCCATCTCGCTGCTCAACGTGAGCCGCACCGCCGCGCTCACCTCGCTTATCATCCCGCTCATCGTTGCCGGCGTGCCCATCATCGACACGTTTAGCGCCATCGTGCGCCGCAAGCGCGCCCACATTAGCATCGGGCAGGCCGACAAGGGCCACATCCACCATCGCCTGATTCAGGAGGGCTACAACCAAAAGCAGGCCGTACTGCTCATCTATGCCTGGTGCATCATGCTTTCGGCCGGCGCCGCCGCCATTAATCAGGTCGAGGTCCCCATGCGCGTGCTCATCTTTACCGTGCTCGCCATTGGCTCGGCAGCCTTCGCCAAGCACCTGCACCTGTTTGAGCCCGTGCTGCGCCACCATTACAACAAGCGCACGCACGAGGACGAGCTGGTAACCCCCGACGACCCCGCCTTTAAGCAGGAGGAGCAGGCGGCGGAAGAGCGTAAGGAAGAGCGGCACCACAGGCGCTAGGGTTTGCTGGCGAGGATGGGCTAAGGCGTTGGCAGCCGTTCGCGCGGACGGCGTGACGGACATGAAAGCCGGCTCCCGACAGTCCCTCACCCACTCACGCCCACCCCTCAATAAACACGCTATCATCAAGACCTGCGAACGAACGTTAGGAGCAATCATGCCAAACGAGAACAGCTACGAAGTCGCGCTGCAAAAGAGCAACGCCATTCGCGAGGGCCTGGCCAAGACGCCCGAGAAGTTCACCATGCTCACCGGCGACCGCCCCACCGGCCGTCTGCACCTGGGCCACTACTTCGGTACCCTCAAGGGCCGTGTTGAGCTGCAGAACATGGGCGCCAAGACCAACGTGCTCATCGCCGACTACCAGGTCATCACCGACCGCGACACCACCGAGCACATCCAGGACAACGTGTACAACATGGTCATGGACTACCTTGCCTGCGGCATCGACCCCGACAAGACCATGATCTACGCGCACTCCGCCGTGCCCGCCGCCAACCAGCTCATGCTGCCGTTCCTGTCGCTGGTGTCCGAGGCCGAGCTGGCGCGCAACCCCACGGTAAAGGCCGAGATGGATGCCTCGGGCCACGAGCTCACCGGCCTTCTGCTCACCTACCCGGTGCATCAGGCCTGCGACATCCTGTTCTGCAAGGGCAACGTCGTGCCCGTCGGCCGCGACCAGCTGCCGCACATCGAGCTTACCCGCACCATCGCCCGCCGCTTTAACAACCGCTACGGCAAGGTGTTCCCCGAGGTTGACGCGTTGCTGTCCGAGACCCCACTGCTGCCCGGCTTGGACGGTCGAAAGATGAGCAAGAGCTACGGCAACGCCATCAATATTTCGATGACCGCCGAGGAGACGGCCAAGCGCATTAAGAAGAGCCAGACCGACTCCGAGCGCATGATCACGTTTGACCCCGAGAACCGCCCCGGCGTGTCCGGTCTGCTTTCGACAGCCGCCATCTGCACCGGTCGTTCAGAGGTTGAGATTGCCGAAGAGATTGGCATGGGCGGCTCCGGTCAGCTTAAGAAATACGTGACCGAGGCGGTCAACGAGTACTTCGCGCCGATCCGCGAGCGTCGCCAGCGCTATGAGAACGACCTGGACTATGTGAAGGACGTGCTGCACGAGGGCAACCGTCGTGCCAACGAGATTGCCGAGCAGACCCTGGCCGAGGTTCAGGACGCCATGGGTATGGTGTACTAGGGATATGTTCTGCGGCGCTGTCGCCGGGATTTGAACACGCAGAGACGGTGAGGCTAAATCCTCCCCTAACAGGAACGGGCCCGCTGGCAGTCAGTTGTCAGCGGGCCCGTTCCCGAAGTACACCGTTGAATCGCACAGAGGGGAGGAATGCGAATCAAACTCAACAGGGCAGGCTTTTTCATCGCCTATTGCCTGCTCCGTTGCTGAATACAATATAGTTCACCGTGGTTTACTTTGTAGCGTCAATATGCTCCGCCACACCTTCTCCATAAGTTAGCTCCGGTAAACTAAAACCACCACAAAGGGGACAGGCACCTTTGTGGTGGTTTTAGCCACGGCAGAACCGTTAGAGTCCGGCAGGCCAGCGACAGGCGCCCAGATCGACGTGCATGTCGTCCTTAAACGCCACACCCTCCCCTAGCAAAAGCTCACGTTGAGCATCGGGACCGCCAAAAGCAAAACCCTCGCAAATGTGCCCGTCGGCAAACACCACACGGTGACAGGGAATCTCGCCGGGGCGCGGATTGCTATGTAGGGCATACCCAACGTACCGCGCACTCCGTGGGCGACCGGCGAGCAGCGCCACTTGGCCGTACGTGGCGACCATCCCTTCGGGGATCTGCTCGACCACCTCGTACACCCGTTCAAAAAAGCCCTCAGACGCCATTGCTCACTCCTTTCCATCCGGAAAAGCATAAACCACCACAAAGGTGCCTGTCCCCTTTGTGGTGGTTTATGGCAGGTCGGTTAGTTGGTAGGCTGGAAGAAGGCTATGGCTACGGCGCCGGGACCTACGTGGGTGCCGATGGTGGCGCCGATGGTATGGACGGGCAGCTCGCCCTCGATGTGGCCAGCCCACAGCGCCACGCTGTCCTCAATATACTTCTTGAGCACCGCATCCGAAAGTCCCGTATAGCCAAGCGCCAGGGGCATGGCAAAGTCGACGCCGCCCGCCTTATCGACCTTCTGGTTCAGCAGGTTACGACCGTTCTTGGAGCCGCGCGCCTTGCCCAGCTGTACGATCAGACCGTCCTCTACAGCCACCACGGGCTTTACGTTGAGCAGCGTACCCACGGCGCCCGCCGCAGCAGACAGTCGACCGCCGCGCACCAGATACTCCAGCGTCTCGAGCAGGCCAATAACCACAACTCGGTCGCGCACGGCCTCGACAGCCGCCGCGATCTGAAATGCACTGCGGCCCTCGTCCACCAGGCGCAGGGCATACTCAACCAGCACGCGCTCGCCCAAGGTCACGTTATTGCTGTCCACGATAAACACGTCGCCGCCCGGAGCCTCGGCAAGTGCGGTACGGGCGCTCTGATTGGTGCCCGAAAGCTTAGCGCCCACGGTAATAATCACAGCCTCGTCGCCGGCCTCACGTGCTTCGGCAATCGCCTGCGAAAAGGCATACGGGTTGACCTGGCCGGTCATGGGCAGCTCATCGCGCTCCACGAGCATCTCGTAAAAACGCTGGTGGTCGATGTCGACGCCATCCATGTACACATCGGTGCCAAAGGTGACGGACAGCGGCAAAACGGCCAGCGCCGGATGCTCGGCCGGCGACATATCGCTTGCGGAATCGGTAATAATGCGGACAGACATAGTTGATCCTTTCTTGCGTGGGCCTCGCGCAGGGAATTTTGACAGCAATGCCCCGGCACGGCGAACGCGCTCAAACGGGACTCTGCAGTTGTTTATCGGAAGCAAATGCCCCAGCGGCTCTACAGCTCGCGCAGGGTGTTGAGAATCGTGCGCAACGACGCGTACATCTGCTCGCGCTGCTCCACGCCCATGGTCTTGCCGGTGGTGTCGAGCACTTCGCGAATAATGCGATCGGCCTCGTTCATGCTCTCGCCGCCCAACGTGGTCAGGCGAACCGGGGCACGGTATTTAACGGCAGCATCGCCCGAATCTTCGACCTCGACGTAGCCGCCCTCCTCCAGATGCGCCAGCGTGCGCGAGACAGCGGCACGGGTCACGCCTGCCATGCGGGCGAGGTCGGCCCCAGTCAAGCCGTCCTTGCTGCGCTCCAGATAGTACAGGCACATAACATCGGAGCCCTTGAGGCCCAGCCTTGCGCCCTCAGATGCCTTAATGCGCTGGATCTCCTTGTAGAGACCGCTGATCAGTCCGACAAAGTCCTCGAAACGTGTCTCGTCGCTCTGCTGCATGGGAGACAACCGCCTTTCGCTTGCATAATGCTAACGAGTAAACATCTTAGCCGTACTCAGCGACCGGCAGCCCCACGCGCCCCATTTGTTAACCCATCAACATAAAAACCACCACAAAGGGGACAGGCACCTTTGTGGTGGTTGTGACCGTCGAGTTTGATCCGCAGGCGTCGCTACAGTTCCACGCAAGGATTGTCGCGAGTCACAAGCGTCTTGACGACAACCGTCGCTCCCAGATAGCGCTCAAGCAACTCAGCGAGGCGATCAACGGCAGCCTGGCAATCCCCCATCCGCTCGGGCTCCACGCACTCAATCGCCAGGAATGCATCGGCCGAATCGTCGGACAGCGCCGTGCGAACGCCGTCGCGCCAGTTCCAGCAGCGGCACACGGCGCCCGCATCGTCAATATAGGCGAGCTCGCCGGAAAGCGTCGGATCATCTGTCTCCTCGCCAAGCGGCAGGAACGCATCGCCGCCATCGGTCACCGCCAAGCGCAGATTGCCCTCAATCGCGTGCACATCCTCACCGCCAACAGGCAGCGCATAGGTCAGCGACACCGTGTTGTAGATATCCACCGCCGGCGTAATATGACCGACCGGTTTGCCTTTGAGCACGCGCTTAAGCAGGTTCTCAATCGAACAACGCGCGCCCTTCTTAGTCTTGAACAGACGATACGCCTCGCGCCATGCCTTGACCGGCGCATTCTCGCTGATGGTATCGCTCGTCAGGTGACGCTCCGCATCGATATTGGCGCGGTCAAGCAGCGCGGCAATCGCATCCACGTCCTCCTGGGAAATCTGCGCCGCGGGCTTCATGCCCTTTACGACCACAACGCCGATAGCCGCCTGCGGAAACAGTTCCCAAAACGAATCCTCGGCAACGAAACTCTTCATGTGCTCTCCCTTCATAGCGTGCGCCCGAGCCCGGGCGCCTAAACAAAAAGCGCCCTTACGACGGCCACCTTCAAAGTCCTACGGTGCCGCCACAAGAGCGCTTACGCTGCCCCCATCCGGAGAAGGGGGCGATATGTCAGGCGTATTGTAACCCGAGTCTTCCGCCCGAGCAAAACCACCACAAAGGTGCCTGTCCCCTTTGTGGTGGTTTTGAACTCGCGGCGATGCTAGAGACGAAATCCCAGCAGGCCGCGGCCGCGATGACGGGCCTCGGCGGGCACCTGGGCGTGCGGGCCGGCGGCCTTGACGGACTCGGGCAGGTGTGAGTACTTCTTCTCGAAGTTCTCCTCGAACATCACCGCCAGGTTGTGCGCGGCTTCGTCGTAGCGCGCGGTGCTCTGCCAGTACTGGCGCGGCACCAGGATGCCGTCGGGCACACCGTGGCACGTGGTGGGAATGTCGACGTTAAAGATATCGTCGTGCACGAACTCGCTGTCCTCGATGGTACCGTCGAGGGCGCGGGCCACCAGGGCGCGCGTGTAGGCAAGCTCGATACGATGGCCAACGCCGTAGCCGCCACCGATCCAGCCGGTATTGACCAGGTACACGCGCGTGCGGCCGTCGGCAATGCGCTCGCCGAGCATCTTGGCGTAGACCATAGGGTCGAGCGGCATAAACGGCTCGCCAAACAGCGAGGAGAACGTGGGCGTGGGCTCGGTGACGCCGACCTCGGTGCCGGGGATCTTGGCCGTAAAGCCTGTCACAAAGTGATACATGGCGGCATCGGCCGTCAGGCGCGAGATGGGCGGCAGCACGCCAAAGGCATCGCAGGTCAAAAACAGCACGACGCTCGGGGTGGTGCCCATGCCCTTGGTCCACGCGTTGGGGATATGCTCAACGGGATAGGCCACGCGCGTATTGTGCGTGATCGAGACGTCATCATAGTTGGGCTTGCGGTTCTCGTCGAGCACCACGTTTTCGCAGATGGCGCCAAAGCGAACGGCGTTGAAGATCTCGGGCTCGTGGAACGCGTCCAGGCCCTCGCACTTGGCGTAGCAGCCGCCCTCGATGTTGAAGATGCCCATGTCGGACCAGCCGTGCTCGTCGTCACCGATCAGCAGTCGCGTGGGGTTGGCCGAAAGCGTGGTCTTGCCGGTGCCCGACAGGCCAAAGAACACCGCGGTCTCGTGCGTGACGGGATCCATGCTGGCCGAGCAGTGCATGGGCAGCACATCGTCCTCGACAGGCAGCAGGTAATTCATGACGCTGAAGATGGACTTTTTGATCTCGCCGGAATAGCCGGTGCCGGCGACCAGAATCACGCGTTCCTGGAAGTTGATGACCACGGCGGCGCTGGAGTTGAGGCCCTTGAGGGCAGGGTCGCACTGGTAGCCAGGGGCGGCAAGCACGCAAAAGTCCGGCTCACCGGTGCGCGCAATTTCGCGAGCGAGCGGACGGGCGAGCATTTGCTTAATGAAGAGCGCCTGGCTGGCACGCTCGCAGGCGACGAGCAGGCGACGCGTGTAGTTGCGGTCGGCACCGGCCATACCGCGAGTGACGAACACGTCGCGCTCGTTGAGATAGTCGACGACGCCGGCCTTGATGGCCTCGTAGCTCTCGACAGACAGCGGGCGGTTGACGGCACCCCAGGCAATCTTGTCGTGCACATCGGGCGTGTCGACGATAAAGCGGTCGTTGGGCGAGCGGCCAGTACGCTCCCCCGTCTCTATCACGAGTGCGCCATTGGACGCCATACGGCCCTCTTCGCGGCGGATGGCGTGCTCGACGAGCTCCGCGGCGGGTAGATCGACCAGCAGACGGGGCTCGTTCTCGGCGGGATCTTCGACCAGCGTAATGCCAAAGTTGGACAGAACTTCTGCAGGGGTAACACCAGGCATGGGGCCTCCTTTAAAAACGCGGCACGTGGACGCGGCGCGCACTTTACTCACATAAAGCCCGTTGTACCCGATATGCAAAAACGTTTTTGCGGCAACCGCGAAGCACCCGCCCAACGGTCAAAAATCGCACGCAAGCGGCCTAGTCATTGGGGACGTTCTTAAACGACTAGCCATTCGGGACATTCTTGAACAGGCAACAACCAAGGAGTGTCCCCAGATGCCGGCACTTAGGGACGTTCCCAAAGTGCCGGCACATAAGGAACGTCCCTAAGTGCCAACTATAGCGGCAGGCCTTGGCCGAGCATGGCTATGGCGCTCATCAGGACCAGCATGCCGGCAGCGTAGGGCAGCACCGCGCCCAGGAGTTCAGCGTCCTTACCGCGTACATGCACGGCGGCAAGACCGATCGCGAGCGTCTGCGGCGAAATCATCTTACCGGCGGCAACGCCAAGCGCATTCAGCGCGACCATCCAGTAGTCGCTCACACCCAGCGCCGTAGCGGCCTGGCTCTGGATGGGGCCAAACAGCATGCCTGAGGACGTGCCCGAACCGGTCACGAACGCACCGACGGCGCCGATCCACGGAGCCAGAATCGGGTACAGGCCGCCGGCGACCGCAATGCAAAACGCGCTGATCGAAGAGATCATGCCCGCATAGCCCATCACCTTGGCGCAACCCAGCACCGTAAGCATGGTAATGACCGTCGGCATCATCTGCTTGACGGTCGCGGCCAGCACCTCGCCCATCAAGCGCGGCGACGCGCCCTGAATGGCGCCGCCGACAAATGCCGCCAGGAAGATCCAAACACCCGGCGTGTTGATCCACGAAAACGTAAGCGTGCCGGGGTTCTCACCGCAATACACCTGCACGTAACTCGCAAACGGCGCGAGCGCGGCGTGCACGACGGGCACCAGGTTGGAGGTACCCAACAGCAGCACAAAAATCAGGATGAAGCATGACCAGGCAGAAAGCGCCGACTTAGCGGTGAGCTGTTCGCCGGCCTCGATATTCATGTGAAAGCGTGCATCCAGATGCCCCGACTTCTCGGCATGCATGGCAAGCGCGGCGGTCAGCGCAAGCGATACGATGGAGCCCACGACCACGGCAAGCTCGGGACCCACGAACATGGCAACGACCAGGGCCGCGCCGACAAAGGACACACCGGAAAGCAGCGCCACGCCGGCAACGCCGTGCAGACGCTCGCTTACGCTCGCAACGTTGCCTTGATCATCGGCGACACGGCCCGCGACCAATACAATGAGCAGCGGCATCACCACAAAGAACGGTGCGAGCTGCACCAGCTGAACGGTCGCCAAATGCAGCGGGTCCAGGCCCACCAGGTCGGCAACGGACACCGTGGGGATGCCGATGGAGCCGTAGGGCGTGGGCACGCCGTTGGCCAGTAGACAGATCAGCACGGCGGGCACGGCCTCAAAACCAAGGCCCGCGAGCATGCCGGCGGGAATGGCAACGGCGGTACCAAAGCCGGCCATGCCCTCCATAAAGCCGCCGAAGCACCACGCCACGAGCAACGCCAGCAGACGACGGTCGCTGCTGATGGAGGTGATCATGCTGCCGATCACGTCCATGGCACCCGTGCGCACGCACAGGTTATACGTAAAGACGGCGGCGATAATCACGAGCACGATGGGCCACAGGGCCATCAAAAAGCCCTCGAGCGAGGCCGTGGCTATCTGCGCCGCCGGCAAATGCCACCACGCAAGGGCAAGCACGCACGAAAGGACAAACGATCCGATAGCGGCTTTCCAGGCGGGCCATTTAAAGCACAGCAGCATCACGACAAGCCAAATAATCGGCACAAGAGCCAGCAGGAATGCGGCGACGTCCATGGTTCATAGCTCCTTGCTACCGCGCGGGCGGCATAGGGGTGTCACAAAACTTCATCAGGATACCGCACGTTTGCCGACAAATTACAGCCGCCCGCCGAAATTATTGAACAACCGGTTCAAAAACACGAGCGGACGCCGTCGCGTCTATACTAGAGCGCAGTAATAGAAAGGACTCGCCTTGAGCATCACGCCCCTCGACAGCATTCGCCGCGCCATCGCCCGCCGTAACGGCGTCACCGACCCCACCGTATCGGGCGGGGCGCACGGGCAGGGCGGACGCATCGAGAACGGTCTATTCCCCGCGTCTCACACCGCCGAGGAGCTCGCACGCATCCAAGAGCTAAGCCAGCGGAACGCCGGCGGTCCCGACAACGGCCAGGCCACACGCCGTCGCCGCGAGCGCGATCGCCAGCCCGGCCCCATCCACCGCATGGTCAATGCCTGGTGGAACCGCCTGCTCGGAGCCGTCTACGGCGGCGGCTTCTCCGCACAAGAAGCCGAGTACGAAGATCACGCCACCCATCGCGACTACCTTTGGAACACCATCGGCACCGCCGTGTGGGGCATGACGTTTCCCCTGCTCACCATCGTGTCTACGCAGCTCGTGGGCGCCGAAGAAGCAGGCAAGTTCTCCATCGCCTTTGTCACCGGCACGCTCATCATGATCGCGTGCAACTACGGCGTGCGCAACTTCCAGGTCTCGGACATCGACGAAAAGACGTCCTTCGCCTCCTACCAGCTCAATCGTTGGATCTGCGGGGCCCTAGCCTTGGGCTGCGGCCTGCTCTATAGCAGCGTCCGCGGCTATGACGCGCATATGGCGACGATCGGCCTGGGCGTCTACCTCTATAAGGTAATCGACGGCGTGGCGGACGCGTACGAAGGCCGCCTGCAGCAGGCCGACAAGCTCTACTTGGCTGGCATGAGTCAAACGCTGCGTTCCGCCGGCGTCATCGCGGTCTTTAGCGTGGCACTGTTCCTCACGCGCAGCATGCCCATCGCCGCCATGGCCATGGGCATCGCCGCGATTGCCTCGCTCGTACTGGTCACCGCGCCGCTCGCCCTGCTCGAGACCGAAAAATCACGCCGCATGAGTCTGCGCGAGGTCGGTCACCTGTTTGTCCAGTGCGCCCCGCTTTTTGGCGCGCTGTTCCTGTTCAACCTTATCGAAAGCATGCCCAAGTTTGTGATGGAAGGCACGCTGGCCTACAAGTATCAGCTGTACTTTAATGCGCTGTTTTTTCCGGCGCAGGCCATTTTGTTGAGCATTGGATTTATCTATAAACCGCAGCTCCTGCGTCTATCGAGCATTTGGGCGAATCCGCGCAAGCGTCGCCGCTTTGACCTGATTATTGTTGCCGTTATGACGCTGATCGTAGTCATCACCGGAGCGTGCGCCGCATTTATGGCAGGCCCCGGCATCCCCATCATGAGCTTTATGTACGGCCTTAACTTTGAGCGCTACCGCACGCTGGCACTGCTGATGGTCGTCGCCGGCGGCGTCACCGCGGCAATCGACTTTATCTACGCCATCATCACGGTGCTGCGCCACGCCGGCGATGTCACCAAGATCTACCTGATCTGCTTCGCCGTAAGCGTGGTGCTGCCGGTGATCCTGATTAAGCTGCTGGGTCTGATGGGCGCTGTGGTGAGCTACCTAGCCATCATGACCCTACTCCTGGTACTACTGATTATCGAGTACGCCCACATCCGCCAACGCATCGAACGCGACCGCAACCCGTACGGAGCCTAATTAGCTGCCCCCGGAACCGGAATTTGCGATGGAATCACCCCGGCTGGGGTCCGGTTGCGGACAATATGCATCACGCAAAACTAAGTGAGTAGACTTTTACCGAATCCCCGACCACACCGACATAATACAAGTCTGTGATCTGCGGTTTTATTGAGGCAAATATGTTGGGTGCTCGGCATTTCCAAAAAAGCCTACTCACTTAGCCAGCGGGCAGCCAAATGATTATTTAATCCCCGTCCCAGAAAAATCATTTCCAAATTAGCTACCCCTTGCGCCATCATTCTCCAGGATTGATATTCGCGTAGAACTCAGCCCCATCATCGAGCCGCAGGATACCTACGCGGCCAAACTCCGACCCAGTGGCGGCGGCGCAGTCGATGTCGATGCGATCGGGCACGCCGGCGGTATCCTCGCCGCCCAGGCGCACGATCTGCCCGCGGCCCGACTCCTCATCGAGCCCCGCCAGGCCGCCGACCTCGCAATAACGCCCGAGCGACACCGTGGGCGTGTGGCCGCTCACCACGACCGGGCCCTTGCCCTCGACAGAAAGCAGCCCCGTCGGCGCATCCCAATAGCCATGGCGAATCCACAGCAGGTCATCGGACGACTGCACCGCAAGCATCTGCTGCAGCAACTCGGCATCGGCATCGACCGCTCCCCTGCCGTTGCCGCAATCGACACCGTGCTCAAGCAAAAACGCGCGAGCAGCCTCGGTCTGGATGCCGGCATGCACCAGCAAATACGGGCGCTCGGCAGTCTGGGCCACTGCATAGAGCGGCAGGGCGGCAGCCCAGCGGATCAGCTCCTCGTACGCCTCAAATTCCATGTCGTTGAGTTGCTGACGGGTAGTCCAGCCACCGTTGATATCCCAGGTCTCGGCATCGAGCGGATCCTGGCCAATGATGGCATCGAGCATGATCTGCTCGTGATTACCCTTGAGCACGCGGGCGTTGGGCAGCGAGCGCACGAGCTTAATAACGCCGACCGGATCGGGCCCGCGATCGATCATGTCGCCCAACACGTACAGCGTGTCGTCGGACGTCAACGAAATCTTGGACAGGGCCTCGTCAAGCGCACGCACGTGCCCGTGAGCATCAGATGTCACATAAATCGCCATGGTACGCCTCTCCTTGCATTGCGGCCAAAGCCCGGCGCCGCAACTAAAACTTCAAGTTGAACTTAAACGTTACCCATTGTACTCCGTTGCAATAAAGCTGGAAAGGGTTTCCGAGCAGAGGCAAAGACGGCAGCCGTCTATGACGATATCGCGCACGCCCGCAATCCAACCCCATAAACCCACCATCTTTGGGTACAAATACCGCAGACAATTGACCGTGCCACGCCAACCACCCAGGAGCGGACACCGTCCATGAACCAGATCCTTCTCTTTATCGGCCTCGTCATCATTTTGTGCCTGACCATCAAACCTGTCGGCAAAAAGCTCCCCTTCCCCACCCTGCTCATCTTTATCGCACTCGGCATGCTGCTGGGCGTCAACGGCCCGGCGCACATCGACTTTAACGACTACGCGCTTACCGAAACCGTCTGCAGCACGGCGTTGCTGTTCATCATGTTCTACGGCGGCTTTAACACCAATATCGACCGCGCCAAGCCCGTCGCCGCGCCCGCGGTGCTGCTGAGCACACTCGGCGTGGTCATCACCGCCGGCATCACCGGCGCGTTTGCGCACCTGGTTCTGGGCTTCGATTGGATCGGCGGCCTGTTGCTGGGCTCGGTTGTGGCGTCCACCGATGCAGCGAGCGTCTTTAGCGTGCTGCGCGAGCGCAACCTGTCGTTGCGTGACGGCACCAACTCGCTGCTCGAGGTCGAATCGGGTTCAAACGACCCCGTCGCCTACATGCTCACCGCGGTGCTCGCGACCCTCGCGGCCGGCGGCAATATCGACATCCCCATGCTGCTGGCCAAGCAGATTATCCTGGGCGTGGGGCTGGGCCTTGCCATCGGCTGGGCATCCAGCCGCCTGATTGAGCGCGCGCATGCAACAGCCGAGGGCGCGCAGACCATCTTTTTGTTTGCCGTGGCCATCGTGGCCTACGCACTGCCGAGCTACCTGGGTGGCAACGGCTTTTTGGCCGTGTACCTTGCCGGCATTGTGCTGGGGGCCAGCGACATCACCGGCAAGGTCGAGATGGCGCACTTCTTTGATACCCTCACCGAGATGGCCGAGATGACGATCTTCTTCTTGCTCGGCCTGCTCGTGACGCCCGCCCGCCTGCCGCAAATGCTGCTGCCGGGCCTATCACTCATGGCGTTTATGCTCTTCGTGAGCCGCCCCATCGCTGTCGGTGCGCTGCTGGCGCCCTTTAAGACGAACCCCCCCCCCGCCAGGTTGCACTCATCAGTTGGGCGGGCCTGCGCGGCGCAGCCTCGGTCGTGTTTAGCCTCTTTGCCGTGATGGCCGGCGTTCCCGGTGGACACGACCTGTTTGACCTGGTCTTTGTGATTGCCGTGTCGAGCATTGTGGTGCAGGGCTCGTTGCTGCCGGCAGTGGCAAAAAAGCTCGACATGATCGATGCGGCCCGCGGCGTGCGCCGCACCTTTAATGATTACCGCGACGAGGACGGCATGTCGTTCGTCAAGCTCAAGGTGGGAGCGGGGCATCCGTTTGCCGGTCGCTCGCTTGCCGACATTGGCAGTGCGACGGACATGCTTGTGGTCCTGGCGCTACGCGACGGCACGCACCCGGTGCTCCCCAACGGCGATACGGTCATTGAGGAAGGCGACCTTCTGGTTATGGCCGCCCCAACGTTTGAAGAGCGTGCCGAGGTTACGCTGCGCGAGGTCACCGTGACGACCCATGGACGCCTAGCCGTTCAGCGCCTGCGCGACGTGCCGCAGGGCAAGCACCCGTTTATCGTGGTGATGCTCAAGCGCGGAGACCAAACGATCATCCCCGACGGCGACACCCAAATCCAACTCGGAGACGAAGCCGTCATCGCCACGCTGGCGTCATAGGGGCCAGGAGGTAGCTAATTTGCGACGAAAAGATCAAGCGCCTAGAGAACCCCATGTCTTCGCTCGCAGATTTGGATTTGCCTGAGAAGTAAAGCACCCCTCCCCCATGTAACCATCCTGTAAATCATAGCGGCGCACTCGAGTTTTACCGTGATGCGGTCGCGCCTGGCGCTCCACTGTGCTAAAGTATCCCGAACGTTCAAACGACTACGAGGGAGAACTAGAAGATGGCACGTGTGCACAACTTCTCAGCTGGCCCGGCCGCGCTTCCTACAAGCGTGCTCGCCGAGATCGCCGACGAGATGATGGACTACCGCGGTTGCGGCATGTCCGTGCTCGAGATGAGCCATCGATCTAGCATGTACCAGCAGATCATCGACGACGCCGAGGCAACCCTGCGTCGCCTGCTGAGCATCCCCGACAACTACCGCGTCCTGTTTTTGCAGGGCGGCGCCACACTGCAGTTTGCGGGCATCCCCATGAACCTCATGCGCCGCGGCCGCGCCGGCTACGTCGTGACCGGCAACTTCGCCAACAAGGCGTACAAGGAGGCCGCCAAGTACGGCGAGGCCGTGCTGCTCGCGAGCTCCGAGGACACCAATTTCGACCGCATTCCCACCATGGCCGACATAAACGCGCGCATTGCCGCCGAGGCCGCGGGCAACGGGATCGACTACGTCTACATCTGCCAGAACAACACCATCTTTGGCACCATGTACCACGAGCTGCCCGCTTGCGGCGATGTGCCGCTGGTCGCCGATGTCTCGAGCTGCTTTCTGTCGCAGCCGCTCGACGTTGAGCGCTACGGGCTCATTTACGCCGGCGCGCAGAAAAACGCCGGCGCCGCGGGCGTGACCGTGGTTATCGTGCGCGACGACCTCATCGCCAAAGGCCCTGCCTTTGCGCAGACGCCGCAGTACCTGAACCTCAAGACCCAGGCTGCCAAGGGCTCCATGCTCAACACGCCTAACACCTTTGGCATCTACGTATGCGGCAAGGTGTTCCATTGGGTAGAGCAAACCGGCGGACTTGCCGCCATGGCCGAGCGCAACTGGGGCAAGGCCAACCTGCTCTACGACCTGCTCGAGCACAGCGAGCTATTCCACGGCACCACGCAAGCCGACAGCCGCTCCATCGCCAACGTCACCTTCCGCACCGGCGACGCCGACCTCGACGCTGCCTTTGTCGCGGGAGCGGCCGAGTACCAGATTCAAAACGTCAAGGGCCATCGCATGGTAGGCGGCATGCGCGCCAGCGTCTACAACGCCGTAACCATGGAAGACGTGCAGGCACTGGCCACGTACATGAAGGACTTCGAAGCGCAGCATAGTTTGAGTCCGCGATCTAACTAGCCCGCAATACGCGGGCCGACCAGGCACCTCAGACCACCCTGTTTAGATCAAAACCTGCTAAGGAGTTTTCCATGCGCAAGATTAAGACCATCGACGACATCACCAAAGACGGCAAAGTCGAGTTTGGCGAGGGCTACGAGTTTGTAAGCAGCGCCGAGGAGGCCGACGCCATCCTGATGCGCTCGACCGACCTGCACGGCTACGAGCTGCCCGAGGGCATCCGCGCCATCGCCCGCTGCGGCGCCGGCGTCAACAACATCCCCGTCGAGGAGTACGCCAAGAAGGGCGTCGTCGTCTTTAACTCCCCCGGCGCCAACAGCAACGCCGTCAAGGAGCTCGTCCTGGGCATGCTGGTGCTTTCGAGCCGCGGCGTGGTGCAATCGATGAACTGGGTACGTGACAACGCCGACGACCCCGAGATTCAGGTCGATGCCGAAAAGGCCAAGAAGGCCTTTGTGGGCCGCGAGCTCAAGGGCAAGCGCATCGGCGTCATCGGCCTGGGCAACGTAGGCTCCAAGGTCGCCAACGCCTGCGTCGATCTGGGCATGGACGTTTACGGCTACGATCCGTTCATTTCCGTCGAGCACGCGTGGGTGCTGAGCCGCGAGGTGCAGCGCGTGGGCACGCTCGAGGACCTCTGCCGCGGCTGCGACTACCTCACCGTACACGTGCCCAGCAAGGCCGACACCATCGGCATGATCAGCACCGAGCAGATCGACCTGCTGGCACCGGGCGCCGTCCTCATTAACTACGCGCGCGAGACCATCATTGACGAGGACGCCGTCGACGCCGCCCTGCGCGCGGGCAAGCTGAGCTGGTTTAGCTGCGACTTTGCCACGCCTAAGACGGTCAAGATGCCCAATACGTTTATTACCACGCACTCGGGCGCCGGCACCGGCGAGGCCGAGGCCAACTGCGCCGACATGGCCATCAGCGAGCTCAAGGATTACCTGGAAAACGGCAATATCGCGCACAGCGTCAACTACCCCGCCTGCAGTATGGGCAAGGCGCGCGCCGCAAGCCGCATCGCCTGCCTGCACGCCAACGTGCCCAACATGATCGGCCAGATCACGGCAATCCTCGCCAAGGACAACGCCAACGTGCAGCGCATGACCAACGAGTCCGCCGGCGAGAACGCCTACACCATGTTCGACACCGACGAGCACCTGGACAGCAGCACCATCGAGGCGCTCAAGCAGATTCCGTCGATGTATCGCGTGCGCGTGATCAAATAGCGCCGGCGCCAAGCCTGCCAGGCAGGCCATGAAGCCCCATTCGGCCCCCGTTTTCGCGAAACGGGGCCGATTTCGTTGCTCCGGACGACTTTAAAATGATACCCAGAACAAGTTTTTTCGGATAATCGACAGTAAGACCCCAATCACCAAGCACACCCGCTTTGATAAACAGCTTTATCAGGGACTTTAGTAGGTAAAAATCAATCTCTATATACCACATTCAAATTGACTGTCGATTTTCCGAAACAACTGTTTATGGATAGCATTTTTAAAGCCCTTCCAAGGCAAAATTGAAGCCTTTTTGCGACCAAAACTCTAGCTCGCGCGAGCGTTTTCTGCCTGCGCGACTATATTCCCGCCCAATCGATAAAAATTTCCTCACGAAGCCGCCGTTCGAGCTCCTGCTGCCGCGACGTCTTGTCTTTCAGCGGCACATCGAGATAGGACATGATGAGTTCCATCACTACGCGGAAGGCATCGGAGTCAACCAGCTGGCCATAGGTCATCAGAACGACGGGATATCCCATCGCTTGCAAGGCCGTCGTTCGATCGGAGTCCGAGATCTTGGATTCTACGGATCCATGAATGGCTTTACCTTGACATTCAACCAGGCACTCTCGGCTGCCGTCCTTATTTGCCAGCAGGATATCGGCATAGCGCCTATCAAGCCCCGAAATCAGACGGGCACTGCGCGTCATACGAATCTCAACGTTATTGGTAAGGCGCAGCCCTTCACCGCCGCGCAACCTCGAAAGACCAAACAGCATCGAAGCCTGGACCTCGAGCGGCGATGCCGCCACCCCCGTAACGCATTTTGCGGCACGTGTGAACGATTTAGCACCGCGAAGCCCCCGGACCTTATCGACGTACTCTGCAAGTTCAGAGAGCTCAATCAAGGGAGGTCGTTTCCACAAGTCCGTTGGATTCCCCGAGGCATCCTTTACGTTTTCCCAGCCCAGCCGGGCATCGCCCCACCGGTCCCCGTATGCCTGTTCAAGCGCCGACTTTACCTGAGACGCAATCTTGCACACGGCAAAGGTGCCGCACATCTCATACATGCACATGATCAGTCGCTCGTTTGAGACCGAGGAGGCCAGTGTCAGCAAGGTAAAGAGCGGGGACGCGATATCGAGACCAAACTCTGTCTGCCGCACGGAGCCAAACGGCCTCTCCCCGTTCCAAACATGCCTGACGATGCGATCGCCCTTACGTCCGCAGCTGCCCTGTGCCAACACATGTAACGGGGTGCCCATGAAATGCGTGACGAGCGGATGCTCGCATAGGTGCTCCCTGCGCGGATCGTCCGCAGAATCGGGCAGGTCTGGCATTATTGCCAAGACCTGTGGAGGTATCCGGTGATACCGAAAGGCAGATATGTCGCACAGCATGTCGTCCATGAAGGGTACGTACCCACTACGTCGTTTGTGAGCCCGCTCGGACGGCAAACGCGATGGCTCCGCCTGCGAACGGTAAATACCGCCACGCGCGCCGCGGATCTCTCAGGAGGCTTACAATCAGTTTGGAAAGCAGACTAATTGTGAGGTTGCATATGGTTGATGAGGACTTTGCCTGGCGGCTTGCGCAGGACCTTGTGAAGGTTGACAGCTCAGACCCGGGCGCATATGAGGACGAGATTGAGCGCTTCATTAAGAGGCTCATTGAGCAGCAGCTGGCACAACTTGATAGTTCTACGCTCGAGGCCGTGCAGATTGAGGAGCTCGAAGTGCTCCCCGGACGCCGCAACCTCATGGTCACCGCGCCCGGTTTGAGCGACGAGCCGCGGCTGGTCTATATCTGCCATATGGATACCCTTACGCTGGGCTATGGCTGGGACGCGGACATTCCGCCGCTCGAAGCGATCGTGCGGGACGATAAGCTCTATGGCCGAGGTACCTGCGACATGAAGGGTGGCTTGGCCTGCGCCATTGCCGCGATTGTCCACGTACTCGAGCGCATAGCGACAAGCGGCGAGCTGCCCCGCCGTGGCTTCTCACTCATCTGCTCGGTCGACGAGGAGGACTTTATGCGCGGCTCCGAGGCCGCCATCGATTCCGGCTGGATCGGCTCGCGCGAATGGGTGCTGGACACCGAGTCCACCGACGGGCAGATTCAGGTGGCGCACAAGGGGCGCACGTGGTTCGAAATTGAGATGGCCGGCGGCACGGCGCATGCGAGTCAGCCTTGGAAGGGTGCAGACGCCGTCGCCGCCATGGCCGAGGTCGTGTGTTCGCTTCGCCATGCGTTCGCGGCGCTGCCCGTGCATGATGAGCTGGGGCCTTCGACCATTACGTTTGGACAAATCGAGGTCGGCTATCGCCCCTACGTCGTGCCCGACCACGCCAAGGTCTGGGTCGACATGCGCCTGACGCCGCCGACCGATACGGCCGCCGCGACACGCATGGTGGAGCAGGCCATCACCGCTGCCGAAGCTGCGGTTCCCGGCTGTCACGGCAGCTATGTTGTGACGGGCGATCGCCCCGCCATCGAGCGCGACCCGAGCTCTCCCCTTCTAGCTGCACTCAAGCGCGCAACAGACGATACGACGAACGCGGACACGACCGTCGGCTTCTTTACCGGCTACACCGACACCGCCGTCATTGCCGGCAAGACGGGCAACCGCAATTGCATGAGCTACGGCCCCGGCTCATTGGCACTCGCGCACAAGCCCAACGAATATGTGCCCCACGCCGATATCGTTCGCTGCTAGAACGTGCTGATCGCGCTTGTCGATAACACGCTCTGGGACGCGAGCAACCAAGTTGGGGCATAATAAGCCGCGAACAAACCGACTCGCGCGTTAGGACCGCCCATGAAAGCACTTCCGTTTCCCTGCATCCGTCCAGCTCAGGACCGCGTGCTCGAAGCACTGCCGCAGATGGACGGCATCCTGAGCGGCAACGACGCCCTGCGCGCCGCCATCGCCGACGGGCTCATGCTCAAAGATCCGGGCTCGGCATATTACGTGTACGAATGCTCCGGAGAGCCGGGGCACGTAACGGGCGTTGTGGCGATCTGCCCGGTCAGGGTGCTTGCGGGCGACGACGCGGCCTGTGACGGCGACGCGGCCTCCGCAGATGTAGCAGCGGCCGCCCGTGCAATCACCGAGCTTAAGGTGCAGCCTCGCCCTGTTACGCTCACCTACGAAGCCTCGCCCGTCATGGATATCATCCTCGGTGCCGCCAAAGAGGGCGCGTCGCTCTATGCCGTCACCGACCCCGCCGGCATTACGCATCGCGTGTGGGAGGTCAAACGCAATGACGCCGTTGCCGCCATCCACGCTATGCTCGACCAGGCACCGGAGCCTGCCCCCGCAGACGATCCGGCCTATGTCGCCGCGCTGGCAGGGGCGGCACAGCTCTTGGCAGACGAGGCCCGCGCGGCCGGCACCTACACGGGCAAGGAGCCGTTCAACTTTGTCATTTCCGCGCTGTTCCCTGCCGCGCAGGTCGCAGGCGGCGCGCCGCAGGTTCCAACGGGTCTGCTCACTCACCAGATTGCACGATACTAGCAGGACTTAAACGCTTAGCGCAAAGACTCGGCAGTCCAACAAACGAAGGGCGGAGATGCAATGCCAGCGCATGCATCTCCGCCCCTTTTGCATCGAGCAAGTATGTCGGCGACCCGTATCGCCGCGCCTGCGTTACCCGCGCTGTGGACCCGCTGCCGCCGTCAACGGCTCAAGACCCAGCTCACGCGCATAATCTTCCTGCGTAAAGACTTCAACCAGCTCAAACGTTTCGGTCGCATCGTCAAACGCAAAGTGCAGCACCGAACAGTTGCCCGGCACGCGCTCGCGCTCGTCGGCCGCCGCTCCCCTCACATGATCCAAAAACTCCTTGATGGCCGAGGCGTGGCTCACCGCGAGCACGCACGAATGGTCCGGGCGTCGCATCAGATCGGTCAACGTCGCCACCATGCGCTCACGCACCCGCATCTGCCCCTCGCCGCCAAACTGGCGATAGAAGTCACGCCACGGACGCTCGGGCATGAGCATCACGCGTTCGGCCTCAAAGTCGCCAAAGAACCACTCGCGCAGGCCATCCAGGCGCTCGTAGGCAAGGCCCGGCCACAGGCTGGCGATGGTCTGCTCCGTGCGATGCAGCGTCGAGGTGTAGGCATGATCGGGCTCAATGCCGCGCGCTCGCAAGAACATGCCGGCGCGCGCCGCCTGGTCGCAGCCCAACTGCGTAAGCGGCGAATCGCTCCACCCCTGAATGATACGCTTAAGGTTAAATATTGTCTGTCCATGACGGACCAGATACAAGTCTTTATTCATAGGGAGTCCTTCCGTTCGTTACCAATCAAGGAGCGAAAACGCCCCGTCGCAATAGCCAAAATGGAGCACGGCACCGTTGTCGGGCTGCTCTCCCCCGCCGGCCACGTACTCAAGAAACTCCTGGCAGGCAGACCCATGGGAGACAGCCAGCACGCAGTTGTGCTGCGGTCGGGCCATAATGCGGGACAGCGCCGCGACCATACGCGCCCGGAATTGCGCTTCCGACTCGCCGCCAAAGGCCACCGGATAATCGCCCCAGGGCTGCGGCGGCATCTTGCGATTTGATGTACCTTCCAGCGAGCCCAAATGCCACTCGCGCAGGTCGTCGACCAGCTCAATGGAGCGACCCTCACCAGCAATTAGCCCAGCCGTACGCCGCGCCCGGCCCAACGGAGAAGAATACACATGGTCAAAGGTCACGCCGCGGTCCTCGAACGCCGCGCGCGTCGCCAGCGCCTGCTCACGCCCGCGCGCCGTAAGCGGCGAATCGTGCCAGCCCTGCAAAATGTTCTTCACATTGAACTCAGTCTGCCCATGCCGCACCAAAAACAGATCGGCCACATGCCCTCCCCTCGCACCACCACAAAGGTGCCTGTCCCCTTTGTGGTGGTTTTGCCGCCGGATTGCACCGCAACGACGCGCAGCTACACCAGTACGTCGGCAAGCGGACGCTTGGGCACGTGATGCACCTGCGCCTCGTCGCGCCAGTAATTAATAGAACCGTCGGGGTTGGAATCGATCGCGTCGATAACCTGGGTCTCGGCCGGCACGCCAAAAGCCATGATCAGCTTGAGCTCATACTTGTCGCCGTCGAGCCCCATCGCATCGATCGCGCGGGGCGTAAAGGCCTTGAACATGCAAGCCGCCACCTCAGGCGTTGCGCTGCGCGCGGTGAGCATCATCGTCTGAGCCGCGATGCCCGTGTCGACCTCGGTGATAGGCGCGGCGGGTTTGCCGGGAACGGTGCGCTCGGCAAGAACTGCAATGTAGCCGGTCGGGCGCTCGCCCTCGGCAGGACCCGGCCAGTCCTTGAGCGCCCCGGCCCATGCGAGCTCGTCAAACACGCGAGCGCAGTCCTCGGCACCGCTCACCACATGAAAACGCAAGCGCTGAGCATTGGCGCCACAGGGAGCCAGGTGCGCCAGCTCTGCCAGCTCGAGCAAAAACTCGCGCGGCACGCGCATGGACTCGTCAAAACGGCGGCATGTGCGGGCGCGACGGATCAGCGCATCAAACGCATCCAGGCCAAGCTTTTCGCAACCCTGCTTTGCCATCGACTCGGCGCTCAACGGCACCACGGGAACTGCTTCGTTCATAGGGACCCCCAAAAAGCCAATTGTTCTTAGGAAAATCTAACCTAAAACGCAGGCAATAACGAACAGAGCTGCAATGTTCTACACCTGTTGAATAGAAAATCGCAACGTGGGGAACAACGGAAACAAATCGGGGCCTTTGGGTTGCGTTTCGCCCTCCCCGGCCCATACGCCAGCGCCTTTAGGCGATACTGGTTGTAACGATCGCGGCTTACGCCGCACGGAAAGGAGGCCTCATGGGCATCTTTAAGAATGACGACCAACAATCGAGTCTGTTTGGATTTGACGAGAAGAGCATGGCAGGCAAGGCGATTAAAGCCGTGCGCTGGATCTACGCCGCCACGGGTGTCATCGCGCTCATCGCCGGCATCGCGCTGCTGTTTGCACCCGCTAAGACCCTCGTCTTTTTGACGACCGTACTGGGCTTCTACTTTGTAATCACGGCTGGCGTCAGGCTGTTCACCGCCATTTTTGAGCCGCTGCTGCCCGCCGGCTGGCGCGTCACGAGCATCCTCGCCAACCTGCTCATCATCTTGGGCGGCGTGGTGATCCTGCGCAACCAGGCGCTTTCGACCGCGACGCTCAGCACGCTTGTGGTGGTCGTGGCCGGCTTTGGCTGGATCGTCGAGGGCGTCATGTCGATTCTGGAATCCGAACTTTCCGCCAACCGCGCCCTCGCCATCCTGAGCGGCGCACTCTCCATCATTGCGGGCATGTTCGTGTTTATCTATCCGCTGTGGTCGGCCAAGATGCTCGTCATCTTTAGCGGCGCCGCGCTGCTGGTGTTTGGCGTGACACTGATTGTTCGCGCTATTCAATTTGGCAAACTGGTGCGCTAGATGCCAAAGACGCTTTTTATTGATGCCGACGCCTGCCCGGTCACGCGCGAGTCGATCGACTGCGCGCGGAGGGCGGGCGTTGCCGTCGTTATCGCCGGCAACAGCACGCAAAACCTGGAACGCCACATTCGCCGCGACGATCCGCGCGACGCCGAGCATGCGCGTCGGGGCTTTTGGGTCACGACGCTCGATGTGAGTGTGGGAGCCGATAGCGCCGACTTTGCCATTATTGAGCGCCTGCAGACTGGCGACGTGGTCGTGACGCAGGACATAGGTCTGGCGAGCATGGTGCTCGGACGCGATGCCGCCGCCATCGGCGTGCGCGGGCGCGTCTACGACAAAGCGACCATCGATATGCAGCTGTTTATTCGTCACGAAGAAAAGAAGGTGCGCCGCGCTGGCGGTCGCACCCGCGGGCCGGCAGCCTTCACCAGCGAAGATCGCGCCCGCTTTAAGCGCAACCTCACCGAGCTGCTACGCTGACCAAGGTAGAATTTTGGGCTTAGAGACCAAAGGCGGAGAGAACGAGTCCCCAGCCGGCACCGATAACGTACATCATGATCAGGAACAGGACGTTTTCGCGGGCGCTGCGATTGGTGCGGAACAGCACCAGGTAGCCCACGCCGGCAGAGATGAGCGTGCCGGCGAGCATCGGGGCCAGCTGCAGCGCGCCTTCCAGGTACAGTTGCGTGATGACCACACTCGCAGAACAGTTGGGGATCAGGCCGACAAGCGCCGAACCCAGGACGGCGAGCGTCTCGTTGCCGCGCAGGAACTGCTCGATTGCGGACTCGCCGAAGGTCTCGAGCACGGCGACCAGAATCAGCGTCACCAGGAAAATGAATACCGATACATGCACGGTATGCGAGATGGCGCTGCGGATAATCGACACGGCGGGCGCACCTTCGTGTGAGTGGGAGCGACCGTGGCCATCATGATGTTCATGCTCGCCCTCATGACCGTGATCGTGGCCATGTCCGTGTTCGTGCTCGTCCTCGTCTTCATCACAGCCGCAATGGTCGCGCTCGCACAACTCGTGGATGTGGTCGGCGCTCACGCCCGCCTCTGCCACCTCGTCGATGATGTCACCGCCAGTGTGGTCATCGTGCGCGCAGTTCACGTGGGCCGGGTTGGCCGCGGTTCCCAGCACGGTACGGCGAATCGCCGCATGCGCGCGAGCGTTACGACGCAGGCCGCGAATGGCGGCATCCACGATAAAGCCCGTGACCAGCGCGATCAGCGCCTTCGAAGCCAAAAGCATCGCCATGGTCTGCACGGGAACTTGCTCGGCTAGCAACAGCGGCAGCATCTCGTCTGAGGTCGAGAGGAACACCGCAACCAGCGTGCCCAGCGTCACGACGCGACCGGCGTACAGCGTGGCCGCCATGGCCGAAAAGCCGCACTGCGGCACCATGCCCAACAACGAGCCAACCACGGGGCCCGCAGCGCCAGCGCGCTTGATGGCGCCGTTAACGCGGTCGCCCGCAACATGCTCGAGCGTCTCGAGCGCAAGGTACGTCACCAACAAAAACGGCACCAGCGAGAGCGTGTCTTTGCCGGCATCGAGCAGAATATCTATCAGTAAATCCATGACGGATGGAACCTTTCGTGTCTTTCGGCAGCATTGTAAAAGTCCTAGCGGTCAACTAGGGTATTGTAGTAGTCCCGGGCGCGGTGCCAATAGTTGCCCATGGTAAACTATCATCTCGCCACAACTCAGTAACCCCGAGCCGCGCGACGCGGCCCGTCCAAGGAGCAGCCTATGAACGTTTCGCAAGCACTCGAATACGAGCGCCAGCCGTTTATTCCCATGTTTATCTATGGCGATCACGGCGCCATGGAGTCCGAGCGCCAGAAGGGCGAGGAGGCCCTTAAGGCGCTCGAAACCGAGTACTTTACCGCCGAGGGCGACCCCGGTTTCGACTTTGCCACCGTGCGCGACCTGGCCGACCGCAACCGCGACCTGTGCGATCAGATCGGCGAGGCGCGCCTGCGCAACGTGACGCCCGCGACGCTTTCGCGCGGCCTGTCCGATGCCGACACCTGCGCCGCCATCGGCAAGATGCAAAAGCGCACCGCCGCGTCCGTTATGCGCGAGATCCGCGGCGACCGCGACGCGCTCGGCGTGGCCTACGCCCGTAAGCCCATCCAGGGCACCGTGCTCGGTATCGACATCGAGACCACCGGCCGTGCACCCGAACGCGGTTATATCATCAACGTCGGCTGGGAGATCATGGAACTCACTAGCGACGCCGTCCCGCATGACGCCGAGGCGCACTACTGTGGCCTGCCCGACATCTACCGCGGCGAAGATGTGCCGCTGTCGAATATCCACCACATCACCTGGGACGACATCGACGGCAAAAAGCCGTTCCGCGAGAACAAGGAACTGCAGAAGCAGCTGCTCAAGCTTATGAAGAAGTACCCGTACATGGCGCATAACGCCGCGTTCGAGGACAGCTGGTTCAAAATTCACCTGGACGGTTACGCCGAGGCGCGCCGTGCCGGCAAGATTATCGTCATCGATTCGCGCCAGATCTGCCGCAGCCTGGATGCCGACGTCCGCTCGCTCCCCCGCGAGTCCGCCCCCGCCGCGCTCGAGAACTGGGCGCGCCGCCGCGGAACCCTCGCCGCCGATGCCAACGAGCAGCATCTGGGTCTGGACGACACCGACCTCATGCTCCGCACCGTCCAAGCCGAGTTCAACCTCAAGAACCTATTCGCGAAATAACCGATCCATCTGCGGGAGCGCCTGCCAGGCACAGCGCAATCCGTCTGGGCGCACCGGCACGCAATAAACTAGGGCGCAGCCTTATGGCTGCACCCTAGTTTTCATCAAAACAAGCAAATACGCGTGCTTCACACAGTCGACAGGTTGGCCCACCTACATTTTTCGAGTTGTTCGGCCAGCTGAACCACTAGTCAAGGCCCCTTGAACCGCAATCGAGCGCTGTAGTCGCCTTAATTTCGCAACCAAGCCCCATTAATCTACCTGAATCAATTCAAATAGGACATTGTAATCGCACCATTCGTATAGGAAAAGGCCGAATAACTCAAATTATGTTGGTGAGGCATCTGGGCGGTCGGCAAAAACGCTTAGAAGCTACGAACCCGCAACTAAAGTTCACCAAAAAAGGCGCAGCTGGCAGAAACCTCCCCGGCCGAAGCTGCCCCCCTCAATACGACAGCTCAAAAACCCACCGTTCGCAGAAGATAAGCCGCACCCCAATACCATTGCCCGAAGTTTCGGGCGTATGTGGCGTCCGCTATGCCATCATGCGCGTATGGGAATCGTTCTGTCACATACCACGGCACGCGCTGTATACCAAACAGCCAACTCGCTCGCAAGCTACGCGACCGATCCCATACCTATGGAAAAGATCAGGGCGTCTGCGCCGACCACATCCGACCTGGAAGCGGCACGAGCATGGCTCAACAGAAAGAATGTCGATTCTGAAAGCATCCATGTGCTGACGTTTTCCAATAATTCCAAAAGGCACCGCAAGGGCCGCATCTGCCACTGCACGCGCTATACGTTTGATGCAGAAAGCTACCTAGAACTCGAGCCGAACGTCTTCATCGTCGATATCAAGCTGTGCGCGTTAGAAGCAACAGCCGACCTCAACCTTTCGGAGCTCGTTGAGTATTACTTTGAAATCTGCGGCTCCTACGCGCTTGAAACGTCCAACGAAACTCAATATCGCGAGCGCCCGGCCCTAACCAGCGTTGAAGAGCTCAGAGCCTTCTTTTCAAAGGCGTCGGGGTATCGTGGATCTAATAAAGCCCTTAAGGCACTTTCTTATGTACGCGAAGGCTGTCGCTCCCCACTCGAAACGGCGTTTGTCATGATGCTGACGATGCCCAAGTCAATGGGTGGCTTAGCCATACGCGCTATCAAAACGGATTATCCGATTCCAGTCCCCAAAAGATACGCCGCCCTAACGCGACGGACGGTTTTCTACCTCGACGCGCTACTCGAGAATTCGATGACCGATATCGAATACAACGGCTTTTACCACGACGAGCCCGAGCAGCAATCAATTGACGAGGAACGCCGCAACACGCTGCGAAACATGGGATATGCCGTTATCACAGTTAGTCGTCATTCGTTTTTCAAGTAGTCCGCTTTTAGACGGGTCATGGAAGCGATTCGCATTCGCGAGAAGATCTGGCCTGGTCGACTCCCGGATAACTTCGCCATCCTACAAGAAACTCTTCGTCAATTTGTCTTGCGGCGCTACTTCGAATACGGTCGCCGCGTCCTGGAGGCTCTCAAAGAAGAAGAGTCCGCCAAGCGCGAAATTGCAAGCCAATATCCGCAAGCTGATGACCCGAGCATCAACGATGTGCCCGAACCCGACGACATGCAACACGTCGGGGCCCTTGCTGAAGAAATCAATGGGCCTTGGGAATGCGACATGTCCGCAAAAATCGATGAAAACCGCACGGAAGACGACACGATTATTAATCTGATTGAGAATTCACTCTTCTAAAGTCGATCTCTGCGGATGTCCACCTACATTTTTCGACTAATTCGGCCGCCGATGTGCCGGATTTGCCGCAGCAATGCTCAATATAACTTTAGATAAAACTGATTCTGCAGGAACTCCCGTAGAGGAAGAACTGATTCTCGCGGTATTTAACACGATAAAGTACAAATATGAACAGTTCTAATGCTTCTCAAGGTGGCTTTCTTAGCATGCTAGCCGAACATCTCGAAATATGTTGGCGAGCATTGCGTCGATGTCTCCCAACCCACAGAAAATCGCAGAGGCGGAAAGCAGTCATCGAAATTATCGCAAATTGTATTGACATATGAACATACACTCATATAATCGGAAGCAAGTTATATGAGCGCATGTTCATATGAAGGGATATTGCAATGAGCATCCGCGTTGATGAAACGAAACCTGACATCGAGGCCACCGAACCCGCGATCCCCACCACCTGCTCGCCCGAGGACCTTCCCGACGAGGAGCTTCTCTACGACCTCGCCGACCTGTTCAAGGTCTTCAGCGACACCACGCGCATCAAGATCCTCTATGCCCTCATGGGCCGCGAGCTCTGCGTGGCAGACATCGCCGAAGCGACCGAAACCTCGCAGTCCGCGGTGTCGCATCAGCTGCGTACACTCAAGCAGTCGCACCTGGTTAAATTCCGGCGCGACGGGCGCAATATCCTATACTCGCTCGCCGACGACCACGTCTACACCATGCTCAACCAGGGCATGAGCCACATCTGCGAATAGCGACTAACCACGGTACCAGCGCGGCCTGCACCCAAGCCGCAAATACAGGGAAAGGAACCCACCATGAAAAAGCAGTTTAAGCTCGATGAGATCGACTGCGCCAACTGCGCGCGTAAGCTTCAGGACGAGCTGGCCAAGCTCGAGGGCGTCAAGTCCGTTTCGGTCAACTTTATGACCCAGAAGCTAACGCTCGAGGCCGATGAAGCCGAGTTCGACGAGGTCCTCGACCGCGTTGTGGAGTTCACCGCCGACGCCGAGCCGGACTGCGAGATCATTCTCTAGCCCAGGTTTACGCCAACACGCAAGGCCGCGCTTGCCGCGGCCTTTGCTCGCGAAATTGTATGAGCGAGTGTTCATACATTCAAATGGGAGGATACGAGTCATGGCCACCGCCGACCCCAAGAAGAAAAAGAAGAAGCGCAAGAAAAAAGAGTCACTCGAGCATAAGCGCAACCGCATCCTGGTAGCGCTGGGCATTTTTGCCGTGGTGTACGCCCTCGATGAGCTCGGCACCCTCACTGCCGCATTCGGCACCCCGGGCGACATCTACGCCAGCTTTGTGCTGTTCCTCGTGCCGTTTTTGATTGCCGGCTACGACGTACTGCAAAAGGCATTCAATAACATCCGCCGCGGCAAGGCCTTCGACGAGAGCTTCCTCATGGCCGTCGCGACCATCGGCGCGTTTGCCATGGTGCTCTTCCCCGACACCGATCCGCACATGGCCGAAGGCGCCGCCGTCATGCTGTTCTACCAGGTCGGCGAGCTGTTCCAGGCATACGCCGTGGGTAAGAGCCGTAAATCGATCAGCGCCATGATGGACATCGCACCCGACTACGCCAACGTCGAACAACCCGACGGCACACTCGAACAGGTCTTCCCCGATGACATCGCCGTCGGCACCGTCATCGTGGTCAAGCCCGGCGAGCGCGTGCCCATCGACGGCGTCATCGTCGAAGGCGAAACCCAGCTCGACACCGCCGCCCTTACCGGTGAGTCGGTCCCCCGCCCGGCCAAAACCGGAGACGATATCATCAGCGGCTGCATCAACATGACGGGGCTCATCCAC
The DNA here is from genome assembly GCF_003459795.1 of Collinsella sp. AF18-8LB. Taxonomy (NCBI): domain Bacteria; kingdom Bacillati; phylum Actinomycetota; class Coriobacteriia; order Coriobacteriales; family Coriobacteriaceae; genus Collinsella; species Collinsella sp. AF18-8LB. Next base: position 595,532 of record NZ_QRWU01000001.1, on the reverse strand, counting down.
GTGCGCACCACCAAGCCCTTTGGCGAGTCCACCGTCGCGCGCGTCCTGGAGCTCGTAGAAAACGCCAGCGAAAAGAAGGCGCGCACCGAGAACTTCATCACGCGCTTTGCCCGCATCTACACGCCCGCCGTCACCGGCGCTGCCGCGGTACTCGCGCTCGGCGGCGGCTTGGTCACCGGCGCCTGGTCCGACTGGATCCTGCGCGGCCTGACCTTCCTGGTCGTCAGCTGCCCGTGCGCGCTCGTGATCAGCGCGCCGCTGAGCTTCTTTGGCGGCATCGGCGGCGCGTCCAAGCTGGGCGTTCTCATCAAGGGTTCTAATTACCTCGAGACGCTCGCCGACGTGGACACCGTCGTCTTTGACAAGACGGGCACCCTCACCAACGGCACGTTCTCGGTGGTCGCGGTACACCCCGAGGCCGGCTATACCGAGCAGTCGTTGCTCGAAGTCGCAGCCCTTGCTGAGTCGTTCTCCGATCACCCCATCGCGCAGTCCGTACGTGTCGCCTACCAGGGCGAGGTCGACCCCAAGCGCGTAAGCGACTCCACCAACGACGCGGGCCATGGCGTGACGGCAACCATCGACGGCAAGCACGTCGTCGTTGGCAACGCAAAGATGCTCGCCGCGGCCGGAGTCGAAGCGCCCGATTGCGAGGTCGTCGGCACGATTCTGCATGTGCTCGTTGACGGCGTGTACGCCGGCCACATCGTGATTGCAGACACCGTCAAGGCCGATGCCGAGCAGACGATCAGCGACCTGCACGCCGCCGGCGTCAAGCGCACCGTCATGCTCACGGGCGACCGCGAGGAGGTTGCGGCTTCTGTGGCCAAGCAACTCAGTCTCGACGAGTTCCACGCGCAGCTGCTGCCGGGCGATAAGGTCGAGCGTGTTGAGGCGTTGCTCGCGGCCGAAAGCGGCAAGGGCAAGCTCGCCTTTGTCGGCGACGGTATCAACGACGCACCCGTGCTTACGCGCGCCGATGTGGGCATTGCCATGGGCGCTATGGGTTCCGACGCCGCGATTGAGGCCGCCGATGTTGTGCTCATGGATGACAAGCCGTCCAACATTTCCCGCGCGATCCGCGTGGCGCGCAAGACCATGGCGATTGTCTGGCAGAACATCATCTTTGCGCTGGGCGTTAAGCTGCTGATCCTGGTGCTGGCAGCGCTGGGCATTGCCGACATGTGGCTTGCCGTGTTCGGCGACGTAGGCGTGGCGATCATCGCCATCCTGAACGCCATGCGCGCGATGGGTGTCAAGAACCTGTAGCGTTCGTGGGCTGTCCGGCCGGGACCGGGCTTGGTTTTGAAAACGTCCTCGCGCATGAGGCCCGTCTTTCCTGCTCCTGCGGAGCAACGGAAAGACGGGCCTCGCGCTGCGGAGTGTTTTCAAAACCAAACCCGGTCCCGGCCTGCATTGACACAGCTGAAGGTTCTTGGGCATCGCTTGCTTGCGGGATTCCTTGTCTGAGTTGGACTTGGTTGGCGGGACTACTGGTCCCGGTCGCTGGTTCGCGCTTTGCGCGAACTCGGCGCCACTGTGAGTCAGTTAGGCTTCCGTTGTTGGGCCCGCCACATCTTCCCGTCCCAGCATCGCCCTCAGCTTCTCAAAGCTCTCCTCGCTCAGGCAGTGCTCCATGTGGCAGCCCTCTTGCGACGCGACCTCAGCCGAAACACCCGCATCCTCCAGCAGCCCCACGAAAAAGCAGTGACGCTCCCACATTTGGCGAGCGACCTCCAGACCACACTCCGTCAGATGAACGTCGCGCTTGCCCATTTCGACATAGCCGTTGCTTTCCAGCGTCGCCATGGCCTTGGAAACGCTCGCCTTGGTTACGCCGAGGTACTCCGCGACGTCGATCGAGCGCACGATGCCCTGACGTTCCGACAGAACGTAGATCGATTCGAGATAGTCTTCTCCGGATTCACGTAGGGCCATGGGCCGCCTTTCGCGATGATTGCTAGTTAGCCTTTGGATACTTTCCACGGCTAACTTTACCGCAAAAGTTGCCCATGTCTTACTACTTTGTCTAAAAGTTAGCCGTGTTTCACAAAACGTGCGGGACGAAAACAAAATGGGGACGCCCCGCAAGGAGTGTCCCCCAGCTGCCGGCAGAAAAGGAGCATCCCTAAGTGCCGAGCCGCAGTTATAACAGTCCAAAGTGCTTCGCGGCGTTGCAGATGCCGTCGTCGTCCACGGCGGTCGTCACATAGGTCGCTGCAGCTTTCACCGTGTCCTGCGCGTTGCCCATGGCCACACTTGTGCCCACGGCCGAGAACATCGACAGGTCGTTCTCGCCGTCGCCAAAGGCAATCGCCTCGCTCGCGTCGATACCAAGCCGCTCGAGCGTCGCCGCCACGCCCAGGTCCTTGCCGCCGTTAGCGGGAATAATGTCGCAGAACAGGTCGCACCAGCGCGTGGTGAGCGAATGCGACACGGCGTCGGTCACGATATGTTCGTCGGCCGGGTCCACAAAGGCGCAGAACTGGTAGACCGGTGCGTCAAAGGCGTGCTCAAACGGCTCCTCGTGGTAGACGATTCCCGCGTTGCTGCCAGCCGTCACCACGCGCTCGGACAGGCGGTTCACAAACGAGTTCTCGCCCTGCATGCACAGCGAGTCGTAGCGCCCCTGCGCCACCTGGTCCACAATCACCGCGACGTCGTCCGGATCGATCGGGCAGCTGCGGTAAACTCCCTCGGCATCAAAGCAGTGCTGGCCCGAAAGCGTAATGTACGCATCCCAGCCCAGGTCGAACAGCCAGTCCGGCATCTGGTAGGTCGGACGGCCCGTGGCGATCACGCACGCAATCCCCTGCTCGCGAAAGCTGTCGAGCACCTGCTGCGCCGACGCCGGAATCCGGTGGGTCTTAAAGCTCAGCAGCGTACCGTCGATATCGAAAAACGCGGCTTTGATCATTCTCGCTTACTCCTCGCCCTCGAGCTTTTCGCTCGCCTCGAGCCACGCCATCTCCAGCTCGTCCATGGCGGCGTGAGCCTCGTCGATCTTTGCCTGCTGCTCGCCGAGCGCCGTGTAGTTGGTGGGATCGACCTGGGCCATCGCGGCCTCGGCCTCCTCAACGCGAGCGCGCTGCGTCTCCATCTTGCGCTCGAGCGAGCTCACCTCGCGGCGGAGCTTCTGACGTTCGGCGTTGGAAAGGCCATTGGGCTGACCGCTTGCCTTAGGCTTTTCGGCCGCAGCTGCCGCGGCACCGGTGTCAAACGTGCCGGTCTTGGCGCTCGGCGCGCCCACGGGCTCGCCCTCGGCGGTAGCGTTGCACAGGCGCAGGTACTGGTCCACGCCACCGGGCATATGCGTCAGGTGGCCGTCGAGCAGCGCCCACTGTTGGTCGGTCACGCGCTCCATCAAAAAGCGGTCGTGCGTCACCAGGATCAACGTGCCGGGCCAGCCGTCGAGCAGGTCCTCGACAATCGCGAGCATGTCGGTATCCAGGTCGTTGCCGGGCTCGTCCAGGATGAGCACGTTGGGTTCGTCCAGGATTGTCAGCAGCAGCGACAGGCGACGGCGCTGGCCGCCCGAAAGATCGCCGATGCGGCTCCAGAGCTGCTGCGTCGTAAAGCCCAGACGCTCGCAGAGCTTCTCGGGCGAAGTCTCCTTGCCGTCGATGACGTAGTACTTCTTATAGTTGCTGAGCACCTCGCGAATCGTGTCGCCCATGAAGGGCTCGAGCTCCTCGAGCTGCTGCGACAGCACGCCAAAGCGCACTGTCTGGCCAATCTTCACGCGGCCGCGCGTGGGCGCAATTTTGCCCTGGATCACATCAAGCAGCGTCGACTTGCCAGCGCCATTCTCGCCCAAAAGACCATAGCGGTCGCCCGCACCAATGAACCAGGTCACGTCGGAGAGTACCTGCTTGGGCGCGCCATCGACATCCGCATAGCCGGCGTCCACGTCGACCACATCGATAACCTGCTTGCCTAGGCGGCTCACGGCGAGGCGCTTGAGCTCCAGCTCGTCACGCACGGGCGGCACGTCGGCGATCAGCTCGCGAGCGGCATCCACGCGAAACTTGGGCTTGGTGGAACGAGCCTGGGCACCGCGGCTCAGCCACGCGAGCTCCTTGCGCGCCATGTTGCGACGGCGCTCCTCGGTAACGGCGGCCATGCGGTCGCGCTCCACGCGCTGCAGGATGTATGCCGAATAGCCGCCCTCGAAGGGATCGACCTGGCCGTCGTGGACCTCCCACATGCTGGTGCAGACCTCGTCCAAGAACCAGCGGTCGTGCGTGACCACGAGCATGGCACCCTGGCCGCGCTGCCAGCGGGCCTTTAAGTGACGCGCGAGCCAGTTGATGGTGCGCATATCCAGGTGGTTGGTGGGCTCGTCGAGCATGAGCACGTCGTAATCGCCGATCAGCAAGCGCGCGAGGTCCACGCGACGGCGCTGACCGCCCGAGAGCTCGCCCACCGTGCCCTCCCAGGGCACATCGCTGATGAGGCCGGCGAGGATCTGGCGCGTGCGGGGGCTCGACGCCCACTCGTACTCGGGGGCGTCGCCCACAACGGCATGATGCACGGTATCAGTATCGACCAGGTCGTCCTTTTGGCCGAGCAGGCCGATCGTGGTGCCGCGGCGATGCGTCACGCGGCCGTCGTCGGGCTCCAGCGTGCCGGCGAGCACGCTCAGCAGCGTCGACTTGCCGTCGCCGTTTTTGCCGACGATACCAATGCGGTCGCCCTCGCCCACGCCGAGCGTCACGCTATCGAAAATATGCTTGGTGGGAAACTCTAGGCTGACGGAATCGCATCCCAAAAGAATCGCCATATGCCCTGCTCCTTCGTAGAAATTCAACGTTGTCCATGATAGCGAAAACCACCACAAAGGGGACAGGCACCTTCGTGGTGGTTTTGGGCAGGCGCCTCGTTATTCGAAAAACCACCACGAAGGTGCCTGTCCCCTTTGTGGTGGTCGATTCGGTCGCAGAGCAAAAAGGCGGGCCATCTCGCAAAAGAAATGACCCGCCTCTCCAATCAGCCCCGCGGCAACCGTGGCCGCCGCGGGCCTCAAGCATGTCCCGGACTAGGAGAACATGCCGGTGAGGTAATCATTCAGCCGCTTATCTTTGGGCCGTTGAAAAATCTCGTCAGTCTCGTCGTACTCGACCATATCGCCCATGTAGAAGAACGCCGTGCGGTTGGACACACGCGACGCCTGCTCCATGTTGTGCGTCACGATGACGATGGCGCGATCGGCCACGATCGATGACATCAGGTCCTCGATCGCCAGCGTCGAGATGGGGTCGAGCGCCGAGCAGGGCTCGTCAAACAGGATCACGTCGGGGTTGAGCGCCAGCGTGCGCGCGATGCACAGACGCTGCTGCTGGCCGCCCGAAAGCGCATAGGCGCTCTTGTCGAGCTTGTCCTTGACCTCGTCCCACAGCGCCGCGCCGCGCAGGCTTTCCTCGACCATGCGGTCGAGCTCGTCGCGGTCGGTGATGCCGTGGCGCTTGGGCGCAAATGTGATGTTGTCGCGGATGGACTTGCGGAACGGGTTGGGCTGTTGGAACACCATGCCAATGGAACGGCGCAGCTCGTACGTGTTCTCGGTCTTGGTATTCACATTGCGCCCGCGGTAGTTGATCTCGCCCTCCACGCGGCAGCCGCGAATCTCGCGATTCATGAGGTTGAGGCTGCGCAAAAAGGTCGACTTACCGCAGCCCGAAGGCCCAATAAGCGCCGTAATCTCGCCCTTGTGAAAGTCGAGCGACGTATCGTGCAGCGCATGGTGGTCGCCATAGTACACGTTGACGTCCTTGGTAGAGAGCACGACCTCGTCGCTCACGGCCTTGCCGCTCACGCGCACGCGCTTCTCGCTCTCCCCCACACTCGACAGGAAGTCCCGGGTCTCGGACGATGCTGCTTCGGTTGCGGGCGTTGTGCTCATCTCGCTCATTCGGCCGTCATCCTCCTTGCCAGTTGCTTGCCCACGATACGGGCGATCACGTTAAACAGCAGCACGCAGATCATCAGCAGTGCGGCGGTGCCCCAAACGATCTGCTGGGCCTCGGGACTGCCCTCGCCATAGATCTTGTAGATGTGCACGGCGAGCGACTCACCGGGGCGGAACACGTTCCAGGCGCAGGTGGGGCTCGACAGGTTTAAGCTCAAAAAGTTCAGACGAACCGGCGAGCTCATGCCCGAGGTAAAGAGCAACGCCGCGGCCTCGCCAAAGACGCGGCCTGCCGAAAGCACGATGCCGGTCACGATGGCGGGCATGGCCTCGGGAATCAGGATGTGCAGCGTGGCCTCCCAGCGAGTAAGGCCCATCGCCAGACACGCATCGCGCTGGGCCTGCGGCACGTCCTCGAGCGCCTGCTGGATCACGCGCACCAGAATGGGGATGTTGAACATGGTGAGCGCGACGGCGCCGGAGATGATGGAGTACTTCCAGCCCAGCTGCACCGAGAACACCAAAAAGCCGAACATGCCGACGACGATGGAAGGCAGCGAAGACAGCGTCTCGATGGCGGTGGAGGCGATGTCGCGGATGGGTCCATCGGGCGCGTACTCAACCAAAAAGACCGCGCCGCCCAGGCTGATGGGCACCGAGATACCTAAGGTGATCAGCAGCAGGTAGAACGAGTCGAACAGCTGGTAGAGCACGCCGCCCTGCGTTCCGTTGGCGCGCGACGGCTCTGTGAGAAAGCCCGGCTGGAACAGCGTCGAGATGCCCTCGAACAGGATATAGGCCACCATGGAGATGACGATGAGCATGACGATGGCGACGATCGCCGTCAGCACGCCCGTGGCGATGCGATCCTGTTTTTGGACACGCCCGAGCCTCGCCTCGTCGATGTGGATGCGCGTGCTAGCCACGAGCCTTCGCCCCCTTGCGGCCAATGAGATGGATGATCAGGATGAAGATGAGGCTCATGCCCATCAGCAGCAGACCGAGTGCCCACAGGACGTCGTCCTGGGCCGAGCCCTCGGCGTAGACCGCCATGGACGTGGTGAGCGTGGTGGTGATGGTGGACGCCGGCGACAGCAGCGACGTCGGCATGGCCTCGATGCCGCCGATGACCATGCGCACGGCGAGCGTCTCGCCAAAGGCACGCGTCATGCCAAGGATGACCGCAGTCATGAGCGACGGCATGGCGGACTTGAGCACCACGTGCCAGATGGTCTGCCAGCGGGTGTAGCCCAGCGCGAGCGAGCCCTGACGGTAGCTATCGGGCACAGCGCGCAGGCCATCGACCGAAAGCGTGGTCATCGTCGGCAGGATCATGACGGCCAGCACGATGGCGCCGGGCAAGATGCCCAAGCCCGTGCTTACGTGGAAAACGCTCTTCATAAGGCCGACGACCACGTGAAAGCCGATCAGGCCAAAGACAACCGAGGGAATACCGGTCAAAAGCTCAATAAGCGGCTGAAAGACCTTGGAACCAAACTTAGACTGGATCTCGACCGCAAAGATGGCAGAGCCGATAGCGATGGGCAGTGCGATGAGCGTGGAGAGTACCATGACCGCAAACGAGGTGACGATCAGGGGCAGGGCGCCGGTGTAAGGCAGACCGTTTTCGGCTGTGTTAGCCAGGTCCCACTTGGTACCAGTGAAGAACTCGACGACCGAAACGCCATCCTTAACAAAAGCCGAGAGGCCCTTTTGGGCGACCATGAAGATAAGCGCGGCAACAACAAGCGTCACGAGCGCTACGCACGCGCCCGTGACGCCCAGGCCCACGTTCTCAAGGTCGCGCTTTGGCAGCTGTTTTGCCATTGCAAACCTTTCCGGGGGCGATTACCTATTTAGCGGAGACCTTACCGCTGGCGTCCTTGACGACCTTCATGGCAGAGACGGGGATAAAGCCCTGCTCCTCGACAAGCTTGCCCTGGACGTCGTCGGAAAGCATAAAGTCCAGGAAGGCCTTGGTGGCCTCGTCTGCGTCCTTGGCGCAGTACATGTGCTCGGTAGCCCAGATCTTGAAGGAGTCGTCGGTGACGTTCTTGCTCTTGGGCTCGACGCCCTCGACCTTGACGGCGTTGAACTTGGAGTCGTCGAAGTGCGAGAAGTCCAGGTAGGAGATGGCGTTGTCGGTACTGGCCATCTGGGTCTGGACGTCGCCGGACTTGTCGAGCTCGGCGTCGCCCTTAAAGTCGACGGCCTCGTCGCCAAAGACGGCGGCCTCGAAGGTGGCGCGGGTACCGGAGCCGGCCTTGCGGTTGAGGACGACGATGGTGGCGTCGTCGCCGCCGACCTCCTTCCAGTTGGTGATCTGGCCAGAGAAGATGCCCTTGAGCTGCTCGAGGGACAGATCGTCGACCGTCACGTTCTTGGAGACGACGGGGCCCATGCCCACGACGGCGACCTCGTGATCGACGAGGTTCTTGACCTGGTCGGCCTCGAGCTTGGTCTCGGCGAAGACGTCGGAGTTACCGATGGTGACGGTGCCGGCGGCAACAGCGGTCAGACCTTTGCCCGAACCGTTGCCCGAGCCGGAGATGGAGACGTCCGGGTTGGCATCCATGAACTTCTCGGCAGCGGCCTCGACGAGAGCTTGGAACGAGGAGGCGCCGTCGTAGGTCACCTCGCCGGAGACGGACTCGGCAGCGGCACTGCCCTTGTCGGCGGTGTTAGAAGCGCCTGCGCCGCCGCAACCAACGAGACCGAGACCGACGATGCTGGCGAGACCACCAGCGAGGCCGAGGAACTGACGACGAGAATAAGCCTGATCGAGCATGATCTTCCTTTCATACATGCGACTCGCGGACACCCTGCCCGCTTTGCTGTTTGGAAAGATACGGCCTCGATCGGGCGACAACAGCCTTATCTGCGGTTTCTTACGGGCATTTGATAGACCCTTACCGCAAGCGCGGTTCAGCTTTACAAACAAATAACAAACCCGCCGACAAGCATGGTCCACCTTTTACAAGGTAGTCATTGGGGACGTTCTTAAACGACTAGTCGTTGGACGTTCTTGTTTGACTAGTCATTTAAGAACACCCAACGACTACCTTGGAAACCCCGCAGGTTGAGCATAAGTCAGCGAAAACGCCCCTAAGCGAGCAAGGTGACGTGAAAGAGGAGGGAAGCGTACTTTGGTACGCGACCGACGATTGAACGTCAGATTGCCGCTTAGGGGCGTTTGCAGCGTCGAGCCGTTACGCAGTTTGGTAAAACCGCGTAACCTTAAAGTTCGAGTTCGTTGAGACGCAGGATCGCCACGATGTAGATCTTGAGCGCCTGCTTGAGCTGTTCTTCGTTGGCGCACTCGTTGGGGCCGTGCATCTGGCCACCCCATGCGGGCAGCTCCAGGCCGGTCTCCTCGGGGCCAAACGACACGGCGCGGGCAAAGTTGCGTGCGTACGTGCCACCGCCCATGGCAAAGGGTTCGGCATGCTTGCCGGTGAACTCGTTATAGGTATCGATAAGCGCCTTCACGGCCGGATCATCGGCAGAGACCGAGAACGGTACCTTGGCGCGGCCGACGCGATACGTCACGCCAAAGCGGCCCACGAGCGGCTCGAGCTGCCCACGGATGGTATCGGCGCTCGTGCTATCGGGGAAGCGCACGTCGATGACCTGCTCAATGTGGCCATCCGCCACGCGGATGACACCGGGGTTGCACGTGAGCGGGCCAAACGCGGGGCTCGTTGCGTCGATACCCAGGCCGCGGCCATAGGCATCCGCATGTACAAAGGCCAGAAACTTGACAAACTCATGCTCGGCAGGCGTCAGCAAGTGCTCGTCGCGTGCGGCAAACGCGTCCTCGACCTCGCGCAGGTACGTCACGATCAGGCCAACGGCGTTGATCGTCCCCTCGGGCATCGAAGCATGGCCACCGATACCGTGCGCAAAAATCCGGGCATGGCCGTTCTCGAGCGCCGTGATCTCCAGGCGGTCGGCGTTCTCAACGGGCGCCGGCAGCTCATCGGCGGCAATCGCAAGCTCGCAGATAGACTGCGACGGAATAGCGTTGCTCGCCTCGGCACCGCCCCAGGACACAATGCGCCCGCCGTCAATCTTGGAGCTCACGAACGTCGCCCCAAACTGGCCCTTCTCGGCATTGCAGACCGGGAACTCGGCATCGGGCGTAAACAAAAAGTCGGGGTTCGCGTGGTTCTCCAGATAATGGTGAACGTCGGACATGCCCACTTCCTCATCGCAGCCCAGCAGGGCGCGGAAGGTATAGCGCGGGGTAATGCCGTGCTTGAGCAGATAGGCGCCGGCGTAGAGCGACAGTACCGCCGGACCCTTGTCGTCGATCACGCCGCGGCCGAGCAGCCAGCCCTCGCGACGCTCCATCGCAAACGGGTCGGTGTTCCAGCCCGGGCCGGCGGGCACCACGTCCACGTGGCAGATGGTCGCGAGCTGCTTGTCGCCGCGACCGGGGATATCGGCAATGCCCACATAGCCCTCGTCGTCGCTCGTCTGGTAGCCGAGGTTCTGTGCGATGCCGAGCGCGCAATCGAGCGCGTCACGGACCGGGCGGCCAAACGGCGCACCGGGCTCCGCATCGGCAGCAACGGCAACAGACGGGTAGCTCACCAGCTGCTCGATATCGGCGACGACGTCCTCCCAGACCTCGTCGACGTACTCGGCAACACTCTGCTCCACCTGATTCATGGACGACCTCCTTACCAATGAGCGGCGAGCACGCCCGCCCCTCACATTAAGTCCCTAGATAGCGAAAAGTTTAGCAAGCTCGGCCACCGAGTGCACCACTGCGTCGGCACCCGCCGCCTCGTGCTCGCCCGGCGCCGCCGCGCCCGAATAGATGCCGATGCACGGCACGCCCATTGCGTGCGCGCCCTCGACGTCGTTAAAGCGGTCGCCAACCATCACGGCATCGTCCGCGGTCGCGCCCAGGGCCGCCAGCGCATCGCGGACCGAATCCGCCTTGGTCTCGCGCCCCTGCGGCGGATTCATGCCGACCACGGCTTCGAACTGGCAAAGCCCCAGCTCATGCACCATGTCGATGCACTTCGCCTCCATACGAGAGGTCGCCACGGCCAAGCGATGTCCCTGAGCGGCAAGACCATCGAGCAGCGCGGGGATCCCATCGAACACGGGATACTCCTCCGGACCCAGCTCGTCAAAAAAGGCACGGTACTCGTCGGCCACCACGAGCGACTCCTCACGCGTAAAGCCGTAAAAGTCGTGGAAGCTCTTCCACAGGGGCGGCCCGATCATACGGCGCAGGTCACCCATCTGCGCCTCCGAAAACCCGCGCGCAGTCAGCGCCTTGCGCGTCGAGGTCATCACCGCCCGGCCCGTATCGGCCACCGTACCATCGAAATCAAACAGCACGACCGGCCGCCTGCATATCTCCAGTGCCCCCATCGGCATCCCTCTTCCCCAGTTGATGATTTCCACACCAACATTAAAAACTGTTGACTATTCAACAATTGAACCTAGCAATGCGGAACAACTCCACTATACTTGTCGCACTTTGCTCTCAGAAGGCGGCGCACAAGCGCCCCGACGAAAGGTGCAATTATGTCTTTTGCCATCATAACCGACTCCACGTCGGACATCTCCCCCGCCCGCGCCCAAGAACTCGGCATTTACGTGATTCCACTGCATGTGGTTATCGAAGGCGAGGATCTGCTCGACCAGATGCAGATTACCGCCGAGGAGTACATCGCCCGCATGGCCGACTCCGAGCAGTTGCCGCACACGTCGCAGCCGAGCGCCGGCGAGTTCAAGGCGCTCTTTGATCGCGTGCTCGCCGACGGCCATGGCAGCGCCATCTTTATCTCGCTATGCAGCGAGTGGTCCGCCTGCCATGCCAACGCATGTCTGGTAGCTGACGCCCATAAGCTCGACGTGCGCTGCGTCGACTCGCGCACCGGCTCGGGCGCTGAGGGCTTGCTGGTGGAATACGCGCTCGCCATGCGCGATGACGGCCGCAGCCTGGACGAGACCGAGGCGCAGATTCGCGCGACGCTGCCTGACGCCCACCTGTTACTGATTCCCCGCACGCTCGAGAACCTTGTTAAGAACGGCCGCGCGCCCAAGCTCGCCGGCCACCTCGCGCAGATGCTCAACATTCGCCTGGCCGTTTCGCCGGAGTGGAAATCGGGCGAGATCAAAGTCATCAAAAAGGGCCGCGGCGCCAAGCGCATCGTTGCCAACACCATGGCCGATTGCCTCGACTTTTTGGCCGAGCATCCGGGCGCGAGCGTACGCGTGCTCACAACCGGCGCCGTCGAAGAGCAAGAGCTCGTCAACCAGGCGCTCGCGGGCCAGGACTGCGTCGATGCGGGCACCGGTCCCATCGGCTGCACCATCGCCACCCACGTAGGCGTCGATGCCATCGCCATCAGCTACTGCCCCCGCTACCAACCTGCCAATTAGGGACAGGTTTATTTTGGCAGGTTTTATCTGGGCAAACGTTAAACGCTAAGAAAGGTCTGCCTAGCTAGACAGGACAAGCTGGGACAGTCGAACAGCCGAGGTACACCCAGCCACAGCAAAGCCATCACGCCGGCACGCCCCAACTTAAGGCGCGCCGGCATCTCTTTAGGAATGGCGGCGGTAAAGGGACCGTTTTAGTCGAAAGGCTGCGAATAGCTTCCCATTACGCCGCAACTCAATTGCCGCACAACTGCCCAATTGAGCCATTGCAGGCGATCGATGCTTTATCCAACCCCCTTGCGATACCCCTTGGTCAAAAAATGGCAAATATGAGTACTGCTACAAATTTAGTAGCACCGAAATCTGGCTGAATTTGCATCTCACCGCCAATTTCGAGCGCCATAATGCCCCAAATCGTCATGTTTAGAGGGTTGGTTATATTCGATTTCACTCGATTGGTCTTAAATACTTTACAGATGATATGATACTGTCGCAACAACAGTACTCATATTTGCCATTTTTTGCCCACCGGTCCTATTCGAAGGCAGTTCCCAGGATCTCCAGCTCGCCCCGCAGCCGCTAAAACCCACTCAATAACAGCTGCCACATATTTTAGCACCAGCCAAACACCACTCACGGAGCCGCACTCCACTATCACCGAATCAAAATCAGAATCGGATGCCCAAAAAACCAAAATAACGTACTCTCATTTTAATGAACCCCAACAAGAACGGCATTTACATGAGCACCGTCACGCATCAATACGCCCTCATCGGGGACACGGTATTCCAATTCAAGGAAGCACTCGTTCATGTATCTGAGCCGTACGGCCAAATCGTCATCTGCAGCAATGGCCCAGACATCCGTTACGCAACGCTCGAAGAATGGGAGAAAGCTGGCACATCTTTCGATAGACGGACGCAGGTCGAGGGTATCGTCACCAGTGCGAGTCCAGCGCGCGACAAACTCGAGCTCTTTCGCAATCTCTTTACTGGCCGCAAAGATGTTTACGCCCATGGGTACCGCAGAAAAGACGGGGGAATCGGCTATACGCCCGCTTGCGCAAACGAGTGGAAGTCAGGCATTTGTCCCAAAGCAAATCGTCAGAAAACCAAATGCGCTGAATGTGGCAACCGCGTCTTCCCCGAGTTGAGCGATACCGCGATCATCTCCCATTTCAAGGGCAGTGACGACAGACTCCGAGACGTCATAGGTCAATATGTTCTCGATAATGACAGCAACACAAAAGTCCTGGTCATCGACTTTGACGGAGCCGATTGGAAAGAAGCGACAAACGCCATTCGGCGTGTCGCAAAAAAACCATGGAATCGATGCTGCGGTCGAGCGATCGAGATCAGGTAACGGCACACATGTCTGGTTTTTCTTCCTAGAGCTCACCAGCGCAAAGATCGCACGAGAATTTGGAAGCAGCCTTATCACCGAAGCAGCGGCGCTCAACAAGACAATCACCTTTGAAGCTTTTGACCGGATACTGCCCGCGCAGTCCACCATTCCTGAGGGCGGCTTTGGAAATCTCATAGCACTGCCTTTTCAAGGAAAAGCGCAGCGAAAAGGGAACAGCGTATTTGTTGACGAGCAATTTGAGCCCTTTCCCGATCAATGGCTTTACCTTTCGCAAATTCAGCTGATTCCACATGCAACAGTGCAAAATCTGATTGAGAGCATCGACAATAAACCGCATGGAATATCTGCTGCAGTGGTGGGAAACACCGCCGCGCCACATTCTCAGAGGCCGCGAAAGCGGCTTCCGCTCACGCCGCAGGACTTCCCGTCATCGCTGTCCGTCACGCAGGCCGATATGCTCTATATCCCCGAAAAATCTCTGAGTCCCGCAGCTCAAATGGAAGTTCGCAGGCTTGCAACATTTGCCAACCCAGAATTCTTCCGCGCGCAATCTATGCATCAATCGGTATTCGGCAAACCGCGGTACATAGACCTCAGCGAACTTAGAGACAGCTGCGTCGCGATTCCCAGAGGCTGCAAGGCTCAGCTTGAGTGGCTGTTTCAAGAAGCCGGCGTTGCTGCCCACTATTCTGACAAGCGCAAGTCTGGCAATCCAATTGTGATGGCATTTAAAGGGACTCTTCGCCCTGAACAGCAAATTGCCGCCGAACAGATACTCGACTATGAAGACGGAATCATGTCTGCACCGACGGGTTTCGGCAAAACCGTCATCGGAGCCTATCTTATTGCTACCATCGGTCTTCCAACGCTCGTCATCGTTCCCAAGACCGCGCTCATTGCCCAATGGAAATCCCAGCTCGAACGGTTTATCGACATTACTGATAACAGAAAGCCAGTCCGCACCCCAAAAGGACGAATCAGTAAAAGGCAGCCGCCGCTCATTGGCCAAATCGGAGGAGGTAAAACCGCCATAAGCCATCTCATCGACATTGCTTCATTCCAGTCTCTGTCCAGCAAGGACCCCCAGACCGGAGAACCAATAGCCAAGGAGTTCGTTCGTGATTACGGCCTCGTCATCTGTGATGAATGTCACCATGCAGCCGCACCACAGCTTGAGCTTGTCCTCAAGTCCGCTCCAGCCAAATATGTATACGGCCTTTCTGCGACGCCCGAACGCTCGGACGGTCTCACGCGAGCACTCTCAATGCTCTGCGGCCCGCTTCGCCATGTCATTGATCCAAAAACGCAAGCAATCCAACAGGGAATTCAGCGCGTTGTTAGGCCGCGTTTTACCGGAGTTCGACTACCCGCCTACAAACCAGAGGCGTCCTTTAATCAAGTTCTCGATCTCCTGTGTGCGCACACAGCGAGAAACGAAGCAATTGTCGACGATGCCCTCGATACCGCGTCAAACGGTCGACATTCGCTTGTGCTATCCAAAAGGAAAAAACATGCCGAAGAGCTATGTAGGCTGCTTCAAAGCCGCGGACACGAACCCATACTCTTAACCGGAGAAATCGACGCCAAAGAAAGAAAGGCAATACTGAACAGCCTTCCCGGCTTCGAGCATGAGCATCGAATTATCATCGCAACCGAAGGCCTTCTGGGCGAGGGCTTCGACCTGTCTTACCTTGACACTCTGCTCATTGCCACACCGATATCTTGGGACGGCAGCATAACGCAGCAGGCAGGCAGACTACATAGAAGTCACGAGGGCAAGCAGCGGGTTGAGATATTCGACTATGTTGATTTGTCGATACCCATGCTCGCGCGTATGTACCAGAAGAGACTCAAGACCTATGCCAAGCTGGGGTATGAAGTCTTTGCAGCAAATGACAACAAACAGGCCGATCGAAACATCCTCGTTAGGTCGGCAACAGCCGTGGAGGCTTTAGCGGACGACATCGCAAGCGCAACGAAAAGCATTTTTATTGCCGCGCCCTACGCATCCGCCGCATGCCTCGCGAAGCTCGCCGCCGCGCTCACGAGCGCTATTGTCCGTGGGATTGCCCTTGAGATTTCAATTGCCTCGACTCCGCGCGATGACGTAAAAGCGATTTTTGCCGAGATGAACGTCGACTATTCCATCAAAGCCGAAGGGCGCCTGTGCGCGTCAGTAATTGACGAGGAAACCGTCTGGTACGGAGCTATTCCATTACTGGCTTTTCCTAAGAAAGAAGACTGCAGCATCCGTTTCAAAAGCAGCGAAGTTGCAGCCGAGCTTTTAAGCGAAATCCAGCGAAGAGGAGAACCGGAGGTCGCAGCCACGAACGGGACGTCCCCAGCTGTTGCGGTGGAATAGGAGCTGCCTTGCTCAATCGCTCGTGAATCAATTACTATTCCCTCGCGAATCATAAGCGAGCAATCAACCGTGCGAACCCTGAAACAGTTCGTCATGCGAGCCCATTCTGACCAACCGGATCACAGGATTAGTCTTATGCGGCAAATAGAGAACGACCACGTCGACCAAGCCATCGGATAGATGGAAATCGATGTGACCGTTGTAGTTGCCGCCCGGGTTTGAAAGCTCGTGGGCACCATATTCCGCGGGAAGCGAGCCGTGAGCCGCAAGCTCTGCAACTGCCGCCTTAAACTCGGTTTTTAGCTGCGGATGGATGCGCATCGTCCGTTTGTAATCCGCCTTAAACTGAGCCTCGATTTCAATCTCAAACATCGCTAGCCCTCATCGAGGAATGATATAAGCTCATCAGCGTTATTGAATGACGGGCTGTCGTCTGGCAGAATCCCCAATTCATGAGCCTCGGCAATCACCATGGCACGCCTCGTCGCCTCGTTGGGCACCTCCGCCCTTCCTACAATCTCAAAAGGAATCTTTCGCTGATTTACAAGCTGCCGAACGGCAAGATTGAGATAGGAATTGAGGCTGAGGCCGACCGAATCCAAGAACTCGGTCGCCTGCTCCTTGAGCCCCTCTTCGATCCGAACCGTCGTAGGCTTAACCGTTGCAGTAGACATACGCGACCTCCTCGCCCTCGTCTTTTGCATCAGTATACCCAATATAAATGGCAACCTGACGTTAGAAAGCATCAGATTGCCATGCATATTCATGTCGCGGTGGGCACGATTGCTCTACATCAACCCGCTGAGCGCAATGTCGACGGCTTCGTTGAGGTCGTCGGTAATGTGTACTAGATCCGGATCGAGCGGACTGATCATACCGGCGTCCATCACCGGGCCGTTGAGCCAGTCGAACAGGCCCTGCCAGTACTCGCTGCCCACCAGCACGAGCGGCATGCGCTTGACCTTGTGCATCTGCACCAGCGTAAGGACCTCGAACATCTCGTCGAGCGTACCAAAACCGCCGGGGAACACGATGGCGCCCGAGCTGTATTTGACGAACATGGTCTTGCGCACAAAGAAGTAACGGAAGTCCATGCCCAAGTTCACGTATTTGTTGAGCCCGTGCTCGTGCGGGAGCTCGATCCCCAAGCCGACCGATTTGCCGTTGGCGCTCGCCGCTCCCCTATTGGCTGCCTCCATGATGCCGGGGCCGCCACCTGTGATGACCGCCACGCCACGTTGCGCGATCTTGCGCCCGACGGTACGTGCCGCTTTGTAGAGCGGATCGGTCTTGGGCGTGCGGGCGCTACCGAAGATGGTCACCGCAGGTCCGAGCTCGGCAAGCGCGCCAAAGCCGTCGACAAACTCGGCCTGAATGCGCAGTACACGCCACGGATCGGCATGCAGCCAGTCGGTCGACTCCTCGGGTGCCAGCAGGTTGGCGTAGGTGTTGTCCTTAGGAATCATGGGGCCGCGCATGACCACGGGACCGCGGCGGTACGTCTCGTCGTAGGCAGGCTCGCCCTCGACGTTCTCATTTTTAATCATGGGTACTCCTATCGAGAAAAAGAAAACGGGCGGGGTCGACGCCATGCGCCAAACACCCGCCCGAACATCAACCATTCGGTATGGTACCCACGATGCATCAAGTGCTTGCAAGCCATCGGTCAGCGGTCGCGCAGCCGATGCCAGCGAATGCAATGCCCGCCGCCGGCCGCGAACAGCTCGTAAGCGAGCCCGGAGCTCTTAGTAATCCACCGCCGCAGGGCTGTTCATCCAGTCGCTCACAAACGCACCGTAACTGCCCTCGATAATGGCCTGACGAGCCTGCTGCATAAGGTTGAGCAAGTAGTAGATGTTGTGCATCGAGAGCAAAATGCCGCCGAGCATCTCCTTTTGCGTGACCATGTGGCGGATGAGCGCACGGCTGTAGCCGCCCGTGCATACCGGGCAGGTGCAGGTGGGATCGATGGGGCCGTCGTCGTGCGCAAAGCGGGCATTGCGGAAGTTGAGGCGACCCTCGCTCGAAAACGCCGTGCCCATGCGGCCGGTACGCGTCGGCAGCACGCAGTCGAACATGTCGATGCCCACGCCCACGCCGCGCACGAGGGTGGTGGGGTTGCCGACGCCCATCAGGTAGCGCGGCTTGTGCTTAGGCATGTACTCGGAAGCCAGCGGCGCCAGCGTCTCGAACATGGTCTCGTGGTCCTCGCCCACCGAGTAGCCGCCGATGCCATAACCCGGAAAATCGCCGCACTCCTCCAGATGGCGCAGCGAGCGAAGGCGCAGGTCCAGGTGCATACCGCCCTGAACGATGCCAAAGAGCGCCTGGTCATCGCGGGTGTGAGCCTTATAGCAGCGCTCGGCCCACATGCTCGACAGCTCAACGGCGCGCTCAACGTAGGCGCGCGTGGCGGGATAACCCGGGCACTGGTCGAGCTGCATGCAGATGTCGGAGCCAAGCTTCATGGCGATTTCCATGTTGTCCTCGGGCGTCCAGAACACGTGGCGGCCGTCGTAATCGTTGACGATAAAGCGCACGCCCTCGTCGGTGAGCTTGACGGCGTCGTTGTGGCTGAACACCTGGAAGCCGCCCGAATCGGTGAGGATGGGACCATGCCAGTTCATAAACTTGTGCAGTCCGCCCAGCTCGGCGATGGTGTCCTCGCCGGGACGCATAGACAGGTGGTAGGTGTTGGCGAGCACGATCTGCGCACCGAGCTGCTTGACGGTCTCGGTGGGGATGCCCTTGACGTTTGCCTTGGTGCCCACGGGCATAAAGATCGGTGTCTCGATGTCACCGTGCGGGGTGTGCAGCACACCGGCACGCGCGTGCGTCGTCGGATCCTCTGCGATCAGGTCGAATTTAAACAGGTTTTGATCCATAAACTGGAACTCCTTGGTTGCGGCTCATACGCAAACCATTATACGGGCAACCCGCAAGAAGCACCGACTCGACAGAAACTGATGCATTAAACGACTAGTCGTTGGGGACGTTCTTAAACGACTAGCTGTTGGGGACAGTCTTCAGGGCAGCCTGACAAAGGAGCGCCCCAATCTGCCGGCACTCAGGGACTGTCCCCAAGTGCCGGCAAGAGCGTCCCTTTCGACTAGTCATTTAAGAACGTCCCCAACGACTACATCCAGCGAAAACCCGCCAAAGTGAGCAAGGTGCCTTCAAGCAAAATGGCGCCGCAGGTTGAGCATAAGTCAGCGAGCGGGCCGCATTTGAGGCAAGGTGACGTGAAACGAAAGGGCGCTGACCTTCTGGTCGCGCCCTTGAAGTTGAACGTCAGATTGTCCAAATGCGGCCCGCGCAGCGTCGAGCTGTTACGCAGTTTGGTAAAACCGCGTAACCCTACGGCCGCTGGCCCATGCCGCCCTCGAGGGTGACGGTCTCGCCGTTCATGTACTTAAAGTCGGGGCCGCAGAGCTGAACGACCACGCGGCCGATCTCCTTCTCGACGTCGCCGTAGTGGCCCGCCGGCGGCATGTGGACGTTGGCCTTGAACGCCTCGGGATAGGCATCCTGGAAGTTCTCGAGCGCAGCAGTCCAAGCAAGCGGACACACGATGTTGACGTTGATGCCGTCGGGACCCCACTCGTTGGCGGCGACGCGGGTCAGGCCGCGGATGCCCTCCTTGGCGGCAGCATAGCTGCACTGGCCATAGTTGCCAAACAGGCCGGCGCCCGAGGCAAAGTTGACCACGGAGCCCTTGGTCTCCTTCAGGTGCGGATAGGCCTTCTGCATGTACAGGTAGGTGGCATACAGGCCAGAGTAAATGGCCAGGTTGAACTGGTCCATAGTGTGGTCGGCGATGGTCACACCCGAAGCGCTGGCCTGAGCGTTGTTGACGACGGCGTCGATGCGACCGAACTCCTCAATCGCCTTGTCGATAACGTTCTGCACGACGGCCTCGTTGTCCTGACCAGCCGAGACATCGGCCTGAACAGGCAGCACCTTGACGCCGTACTCCGCCTCGAGGGACTCCTTGGCGGCCTCGAGCTTGGCAACGTTGCGGCCGGTAATGACGAGGTTTGCGCCCTCCTTGGCAAATGCGATATCGATGCCGTAGCCGATGGAGCCAGCGGAGCCGTCCTTAAGCGTGGCCTTGCCGCCGCCGGTGACGATTACGGTCTTACCAGTGAAAAGTCCCATATAAAGTCCTTTCAAATCGCGGCGGACACGCCCGCCGACTGCGCGCATCCAAATTCACGCGCCAAAAGCTGGAATGTAACTTTAGCGTGTTCAAGCGAAAATAAAAGACCGCGGTAGGCGAACGGCACCACGTCGTTCGGC
The DNA here is from genome assembly GCF_003459795.1 of Collinsella sp. AF18-8LB. Taxonomy (NCBI): domain Bacteria; kingdom Bacillati; phylum Actinomycetota; class Coriobacteriia; order Coriobacteriales; family Coriobacteriaceae; genus Collinsella; species Collinsella sp. AF18-8LB. The sequence continues at coordinate 575,190 of NZ_QRWU01000001.1, read as the reverse complement.
GAAGGGATTGTCAAGTAAAAACTGGATAAAGCGGCCGAGTTATTGTTATCAGATCGAGCCATCGAACACGTTTTGAAACTTTGCTGCGGCGCGTGGGATGTCGGCGCGAAACTTTATCATAGGGTGACAAACAACGATGAGGAGCACATGCCTATGACAGACGAGCTGGACCCCCAGACTCAACAGCATATTGATGATTCAGCAGACGCCGTCGACGACTGCGATACTCCTACCTGCGTCGACGCCTCCACCGATGCGCACGCCGGTGCAGATGCGCACGCCGGTGCGGATAAGGCAACAGACACAGACGGTACTGTCGAGCATGACGAAAGCGAGCAGCCGAAGCTGAGCCATGCCGAACCTGACACGGAACCCGCACCACAGGCGGCGGGCCCCATCGAGGTGTCTTCGGAAGAAGAACTCGATGCCGTCATGGACTCCATGATGGATGCTGTCAAAGCGATGAAAGACGCCGTCGCCGATGCCGACGTGGACGCCGAGGAAGAGGAGGCCGCCGAGGCGGCCTCGACCTTCGTGCCCGGCGAGACTCCGGTCGCCGACCAGGGCAGCACCATGCCCTCGTTTCTGCAGCTCGAGCACCCCACGATTGGCGCCGACGCGGTCGATCCGCACGCAGCAGGCTTTTCTGTGGTCGAGGGCGGTACCGGCAATATCGCCGCGCCGCAGGCTGCCGATGCGGATGCTGCCGACACCGCTCGCCCGACCGCCCCGCATTCCCCCGCCGCGAGCCGCGATCTGGGGACCGCTGTCTCGAACACTGCGAACGCCGTGGGCACCTTTATCGCCCAGGGCGCCTCGGCCATGCGTGAGATGAACGCCGCGAAAAAGGCACTTTCCGACGCCCGCGCCCACTTGGCCGAACTTGAGCAGCGCATTGCCGATCAGGCCGAGGAACTCGAGACGCGCCAGGATATCGCAGGCCGCTACGACCAGATCGTCGCCGACCAGCGCCAGGCGATTGCCACGGCCCAAAAGACTGCAGCGGCCGCTGAGATTGACCGTGATGCCCACGCCGCCAAGGCGACAGAGCTCAAGGGCCAGCTCGAACAAATGAAGACAGAGGATGACGCGACTGAACTCCGCTTGAAGGCCGCGCTCGACGCCGTGGAGGCCCGCGAGGCGAGCTCGCGCGAGACCGGCAACCGCCTCGTTCGACGTCTTGAGGATTCCAAGCGCATCCGCGACAAGGTGAAGACCGAGCGAGACGCCGGCATTGCGGCCGCACAACAAACCGTCGACGCCACGCGCGCCCAGCTCGAGACGCTGCGTCATGAGTATGCCGAGCTGCAACGCAATCCCTCGGCAAATCCCGCCAACTATACGGTACGCACCAGCGAGCTCTCGATGCAGATCTCCGACACGGCAGATGCCCTGCGTAAAGCCGAAGAAGATGTCCCGCGCATCACCGCCGACCTTGAGCACTCGCTTGCCGCAGCCGAGCAGGCCGTCGAGCAGGCTCAAGCCCCTATCGCCGACGCAAAGCGCGCGCACCAAGCCGTGACGACCGAAGCTGATGCCGCGCGCGACGAGCTGCAGACGGCGAAAACGGCCGCCGCGACTCGTCAGCGCGAGCTGCGCGAGAAGATCACTGCCGAGGACAAGGCACGCCGTGACCAGGAGCAGACCATCGCCAATGCCCAAGCAGATGCCGCACATGCGCAGTCGATCATCGAACAGGCGACCGAGGTGCACGACCACCCAGAGATCACTGAGTCGCTTGCAGGATCCTTGGCCCGAGACAAAGCCGAGCACGCCGAGACCGAGCGAGAAGTCGCCCAGCTCGAGGCCGCCGAGGACGCGGTGCGCGAGCGTACCCGCGACTCCCGCATCAAATTCACCGGCGCCATCGTCTGCATCGTTGCCGTAGTTCTCGTGATCATCCTAGTCTGGCTGTTCGCGAGCAAGTAGTCTTTGGGGACGTTCTTAAACGACCAGTCAAACAAGAACGTCCCCAACGACTAATCAATGATGAGAGTGGATAATCTCCCACTTTGAGCCCGCAGACGGGCCAAAAACGGGAGATTATCCACTCTCATTCCGCAGGTACTCATTTAAGTACGTCCCCAATGAGTGCCACATTGACAGCCAAGGCAAGGCCGATACTTTGGCAGCGTCAGGTGGTTACGCGGTTCGTAGAACCGCGTAACTAACAAATGAGCATCGCGTCGCCAAAGCTGAAGAAGCGGTAACGCTCCTCAATGGCGGCGGCGTAGGCATCCATGATCTGGTCGCGGGAGGCAAGCGCGCTCACGAGCATCATGAGCGTAGAGCGCGGCACGTGAAAGTTCGTGATCAGCGCGTCGACCACGTGATAGGTCGAGCCGGGCATGAGGTAGAGCTGTGTCGTCGCATTCTCGCGCACCACGATGTCACCGCGGCCGAGCGTGTCGGCGCCGTCCTCGCGGCCTTCAAAATAGCGCGCCGTCACAGCCGGATCGAACACCGGGGCATCCGCATCAAAGGCGCTTTCGAGCGAACGCACTGCGGTGGTGCCGACGGCAATCACACGATGACCCTCGGCCTTGGCCTTGTGCACGGCGTCGACAACCTCCTGCGACACGTGGTAGCGCTCGGTGTGCATGACGTGCTGCGTGGGGTCGTCCTCCTCCACCAGACGGAAGGTATCGATGCCCACCTCGAGCTCGACAGCGGCGAACTTCGCACCCTTGGCCTCGATAGCAGCCATGAGCTCGGGGGTAAAGTGCAGGCCCGCCGTGGGGGCGGCAGCCGAGTGCTCCTCCTTCATGGCATAGACGGTCTGGTACTTCTCGGGATCGCCCTCGTAATCGGTAATGTAGGGCGGCAGCGGCACGTGGCCGGCAGCATGGATGGCCTCGTCGAGCGTGCGCGGGTCGCCGGCGGCATTGCAACCGGCCGGCTCAAATCGCACCAGGCGTCCGCCGCGGCTATCGGTAACAAAGTCGACGACCTCGGCCGTCAGCACCACGGGAGCCCCCTCGGGCGCATGGGCGCCACCGGCACGATACTCAATCTGAGCGCCGGGCTTCAGACGCTTGCCAGGCTTAACCAGGCACTCCCACACGTGACCCAGTGGATCCACGTCCTCGCGGCGCTTAAGCAGCAGCGTCTCCACCACGCCGCCCGAGCCCGCCTTGCGACCGATCAGACGGGCCGGCATCACGCGCGTCTGATTGATGACGAGTACGTCGCCCGGCTCGATATAGTCGATGATGTCACGGAAGATACGGTGCTCAACGGTACCGCCGTGCTCCAGCGGCGTTCCCGCCTCAGATCCCTTGCGATTCACCACCAGCAGGCGGCAGGAGTCACGCGGCTCGGCAGGAGCCTGGGCGATGAGCTCTTCGGGCAGGTTATAGTCAAAATCATCAGTACGCATAGACACGTCGGATTCTCCTTATATAGCTAAAGTCCGCTCTACATCCTAGCAGGCTGCCAGCTCAAAAGAACTACTATTTGGAAGCTTTGCGCTCGTCACGGATGCGGGCGCGGTCCATGGCCGCCTCGACGGCCGAAAAGCGGCAGCCACAGTAGTTCTGCCGATACATGCCCAGCTCGCGCGAACGACGCGTGGCCTCGGGATAATACGGGCGAAAATCGCGAATCACCGGCGTGAGCCCGCGGGCGGCAGCCAGGCGCTCGAGCACATCATTGCACGTTTCGAACAGCTGATAGGGCGAGACAGCGAGCGTCGTGCCTACATATTCAAACCCGCGCTCCTGAGCCACACGGCATGCCTCGGCCAGGCGTAGGGCATAGCACGTGCGACAGCGACGGGGCCGATCGGCGCCCAGCGGGGCCACGCCGGCCTCCCAGCGCTCACGGTCCTCTCCGGCCTCGATAAGCTCGATGTCGCCGTCGGCACACCACCGGCGCAGCTCGTCCAGACGCCGCCGCCATTCATCGTGCGGCTGAATATTGGGGTTAGTCCAGCAGATCGTGGGCTCAAACCCCTCCTCGCGCAGCAGGCGAACCGGCTCAAGCGAGCACGGCGCGCAGCAAGCATGCAGCAACAACGGCTTCATGGACATCTCCTCCCAATCTTTGCCCAGGGTAGTCTTTTTGGGACGGGGCAATTTTGACTACTTTTGATGTAAAGCAGTTCCAAATATCTGCATCAACAGGAAAGTAGTCAAAATAGCCCCGTCCCAAAAAGACTACTTTGCGAAAAAGCGTACGCCAAAGGACGTGTCCTCGCAGGCGGCAATGCGGCGGTCGCGCAAAATGGTCCACACGTAATACCAGTCGCCCACACAGCCCGACAAATGCAGGCCAGCCGCCAGGTAGCACAGCAGCGGATAGCCCGAAAATGCTAACCCCAAGGCAAACGCCGCCGTCAGGATCACCGTGGGCGCCAGGCAAATGGCAATGTAGCGCCGGCGCGAATACACAACGCCCTCGGCACAGGCGTAGATCATCGCCGTCTCGCGATTCGCCCCAAAGGTCACATGCGCGCCCGCAGGCGCCAACAGCTTAAAAAACGCGGCGTGTAACAGCTCGTGCACGGCAAATGCCGCCGCCGAAACCGCAGCTAAGCCGACTATCCAGCCCACGACTCCCGTCCAGCCGCCCGCTTCAGCCGCATCCAAGTCCGCAGGCCCGCCCAGCAGCATAAACACCGGCACCAAGCACACGGCAAATACGCCAAGCACGGCCATCCCCCACACGAAGCAGGCGTGCAGAAAATCCTCGTCCTCAAACGCATGTATGTTGGAAATCTCATTCATAGCATCTTAGGATAGCGCCCCTGCCACGCACCTACCCGCATGTGCGATAATGTCGAACGATATGCACGAATTGACCACCGCGCCGCCAGGCCTTGCGCCGGCCGCGCTTTCACCTATGCGAAGGAGTCCCATGGCATCTAAATACTCCATGAACGACCGTCCCAGCTGGCCGCGCCGCGCCATCGTTACCGCTGGCGAGCCCTACGGCAACAAGGGCCTGCACTTTGGCCACGTCGGCGGCGTCTTTGTCCCGGCCGACTTCTTCGCCCGCTTCCTGCGCGACCGCCTGGGCAGCGAGAACGTCATCTTCACCTCGGGCACCGACTGCTACGGCTCGCCCATCATGGAGAGCTACCGCAAGCTCAAGGAGAACGAAGGCTACGACAAGTCCATCGCCGAGTACGTCGAGTCCAATCACTCCCGCCAGGCCGCGACCCTCAACAACTACAACATCAGCTGCGATATCTACGGCGGCTCGGGTCTTGAGCCTGCCGCGCAGATTCACAACGAGGTTACCGCCGAGATTATCGAGCGCCTGCACGAGCAGGGCACCATCTCCAAGCGCTCCACGCTGCAGTTCTACGACGCCAAGGCCGGCACGTTCCTCAACGGCCGCCAGGTGATCGGCCGCTGCCCCATTCAGGGCTGCAAGTCCGAGAAGGCCTATGCCGACGAGTGCGACCTGGGCCACCAGTTTGAGCCCGAGGAACTCATCGCGCCCAAGAGCCAGCTCACCGGCGAGGTGCCCGAGCTGCGCCCGGTCGACAACCTCTACTTTGACCTGCCGGCCTACCTCGACTTTATGAAGACCTATACCGCCAAGCTCGCCCAGAACCCGCAGGTTCGCTCCGTGGTCTCCAAAACCATGGAAGAGTGGCTGCTGCCGGCTCAGCTCTACATTCAGAATAAGTTCCGCGAGGCCTTCGATGCCGTCGAGGATCAGCTTCCCGAGCACACCGTGCTGGAGCCCGAGGGCAACAAGAGCAGCTTTACCGTCACCTTCCCCAGCTGGAAGGAGCGCGACGATGCCCACGCAGTGCTCGCCAACGGTGGCGTGCGCTTCCGCAGCGGCAAGGCGCTCGTGCCCTTCCGCATCACCGGCAACATCGACTGGGGCGTTCCGGTGCCCGAGGTCGATGGCGTCTCCGACGTCACCTGCTGGTGCTGGCCCGAGAGCCTGTGGGCGCCCATCAGCTATACGCGTACCGTGCTCGCGCGCGATGCCAAAGCCGCCGGCGTGACCGAGGGCGTTGCCGCCCAGGATGCCGCCCTCATGGGCGAGCCAGCCGCCGATTCCACGCAGGTCCCCGTGCCCACCTACCAGCACAGCTCGCTCGACTGGCGCGACTGGTGGTGCTCTGACGACGCTCAGATCTACCAGTTCATCGGTCAGGACAACATCTACTTCTACTGCATCGCGCAGACCGCCATGTGGGAGGCCCTGGGTTGGGACCTCACGCAGAGCACCGTCAGTGCCTGCTACCACCTGCTCTACATGGGCAAAAAGGCCAGCTCGTCCTCGCAGACGCCTCCCCCGCCGGCAGACGATCTGCTCAACCACTACACCTGCGAGCAGATGCGCGCGCATTGGCTGTCGCTCGGCCTGTCCGAGAAGCCGGTGAGCTTTAGCCCCAAGGCATACGACACGCGCGTGACCGGCAAGGACAAGGACGGCAACGAGGTGCGCGCCTGCGACGACAAGCGCGTTATCGACCCGGCCCTTAAGGAGAGCGCGCTGCTGACCGGCGTGTTCAACCGCCTGGCCCGCAGCTGCTTCTACGGCGTTGCCGTCAAGGAAGGCGACGAGAGCCCCTATCGCAACGGCTGCATTCCTGCCGGCGCGGCCTCTGCCGCCGTGGTCGAGGCTGCCGAGCAGGCCGCCCTTGCCTTTGAGCAGGCCATGTACAAGTTCGAGACACACCGCGCGCTCGCCGTGTGCGACGACTACCTGCGTGCCGCCAACAAGCGCTGGAGCGACGCCTCCAAGGCCGCCAACAAGCTCGAGGGCGCCGAGGCCAACGCCGCCATGACGCAGGCCCTCACCGACGCCTTTACCGAGCTGCGCGTGGCGACCGTCCTCATGCACGGCATTGTGCCGGCCGGCTGCGAGCTCATCTGCGAGTACTTCGACGTCGACCCGGTCGCCTTCTTTAGCTGGGATAACATCTTTGCCTCCACGGACGAGTTTGTGGAGAGCCTGGGCGAGAAGCCCGGCGAGCACCGCGTGAAGCCGCTGCCCCCGCGCTTCGACTTCTTCAGCAAGCACGAGAGCCAGTACTAGACAACCGGCAAGGCGCAGTAGTCAATCTGGGACGGGGCTTTTTTAGCTACCCGTCCCATCCTTGGCTGCAGCGCTTGCCAAAACAGACGGGATAGCTAAAAAAGCCCCGTCCCAAATTGACTACTTGAGTGGAACAGGAAGGAAAGACGGATGTCTAAGCCGCGTCGTCGTAAGCAGAAAAAGCAGGTTAAGCCTGAGCTCAAGCTTAGGCAGTTTGCTGCCACCGAGCTTTCCGACCAGCTTGCCACCCAACCCTCCGCCGTCGACCTGCCGCGCTTTATGGTCGACACGGTCGCCGGCGCCTATGCGCCCGCCGATGCCGACCTCATGATCGAAGGCTTTGGCGCCGCAGCCGCACGCCCGGTCACGCTGCGCGCCAACACGCTCAAGGCAACAGCCGAGGACATCGCTGCGGCGCTCGACGCAGCCGGCATCGCCCACAACCCCGTCGCCTGGTACCCAGACGCCTTTATCCTGCCCGAGGCTCAGGTATCCGATCTGTGGGACCTCGACATCTACCGCGACGGCAAAATCTATCTGCAGAGCCTGTCGTCCATGATGCCGCCGTTGGTCCTGGGCGCCCAGGCAGGCGAGGACATCCTGGACATGTGCGCAGCCCCTGGCGGCAAGACGACGCAGATCGCCGCCCTCACCCAGGGACAGGCACACCTCACGGCCTGCGAGATGAGCATTCCCCGCGCCGAAAAGCTTGAGGCCAACTTGGGCCGCCAAGGCGCCAAAAACGTGCCTGTCATGCGCATTGACGCGCGCGAGCTTGACGAGTTCTTCCGCTTTGACCGTATCCTGCTCGACGCCCCCTGCACCGGCACGGGCACCGTTATCAGCGACAACGAAAAGAGCCTACGCGGCCTCACCGAGCAGTTGCTCAACAAATGCGCCCGCTCGCAGCGCGCGCTTCTGGACCGCGCCTTGGGGGCCCTCAAACCGGGTGGCACGCTGGTCTATTCAACCTGTTCGATCTTGCCGCAGGAAAACGAGGATGCCCTGCAAGAGGCCCTCGACAAGCATATGGACTGCGAGCTCATCCCCCTCGACGGCACGCCAAGCGAAAGTGAGGCACGCCGCGCCCAGGAAGCTGGTAAGGAGCCACGTATCGAGTCCAACGCCCTCACCGAGGCCATCGCCGCCGGCCATGTCTCGTCCGTCGCCAACGGTATGCCCGGCACGCTCACCATTCCGCCTAGCCGCGACTTTGAGGGCTTCTACATTGCCCTGATCCGAAAACGCAGCTAGCGCACGGATCCAAAACTCAACAAGCTATCTCCGTGCGCGTTTGCCCTGCTGGTCGCGATGCTGTTTAAGCATCGCGCGCTCCTTGCGTTCGGCCCTTTTACCCTTAATGGCCGTGACCACAAAGTAGATGACCGCGGCGGCAACGATTGCGCCCACACACAGGCCAATCGAGCCCAACATTGCCGAGAATTCCATACCGCGTCACCTTTCTTTTGCATACGGGACTTTCAAGATAGCACCTCGATTCCCGCCACCACAGCTCCTTCACGTTCGCCGGCCCTTCGGTCTAACGGATGACGCGGCGGGGAAAAATCAACTCGTCAAACGATTTAGCAAGCACAGCGCTGCCGGCACCCTGCCGGCCGTCATCACATAGAATCGAGCCTCCATGGATACCCTCAACGATCTAAACGAGCGCGTCGACGCCTTCGTCGGCACCAGCTCCTTCGACACGCCCACCGCGACAAACGACCAAGCCCCCATCGATGTTCCCGCCGAGGTTCACGAGGACATCGTCGCCTCGGTCGATTTTTCCGAGGTCGAGCTTGCGGACGAATTTACCGAGCCCCAGGTAGCCGTAACTCCCAATGGCCTTTTGCCCATGGAGCCGCTGCCCATCGACGGGCGTCTGCGCAAGGCGGCCCTCCGCATGCCCGATGAGATCGAGGAGGCCAGCGGCTTTACGCTCTTTGGCCGCCGCATCAAGTCGCTCATTTACACCACCGATGTCGCGGTTATCCGCAACTCCAATGCCGATGCCGTCTTTGCGGTCTACCCTTTCACGCCGCAGCCCGCCATTACGCAGGCGCTGCTGACCGTCGCCGAGTGCCCGGTCTTTGTAGGCGTGGGCGGTGGCACCACCACCGGCAAGCGCTCCGTGCAGATGGCAGCCGTCTCCGAGATGCAGGGCGCGGCGGGCTGCGTGGTCAACTCCCCCGCCACCGCCGAGATGGTTGAGCACATCACCAACATCGCCGACATCCCCGTCATCGCCACGGTCGTTCGTTGCGACGACGATGCTCACGCCAAAGTGCGCGCCGGCGCCAAGATCCTCAACATCGCAGCCGGTAAGAACACGCCGCAGGTCCTGCGCGAGCTGCGCGAGCACTATCCCAACCTGCCGCTCATCGCGCCGGGCGGCAAGACGCCCGAAAGCATTCGCGAGACCATCGCCGCCGGCGCCAACGCCATCATCTGGACGCCGCCTTCGGCACAACAGCTACAGACCGACATGATGCAGCGTTATCGCAAGATGAAGGAAGACGCCACGCCCGTTATTTCGCGCGAAAATGTACCCATTATTGATCAGGTCGCCGCCGCCGAGGTCAGTCAGGTCGAGAATATGAATCCCGACGTGCCAATTCCCGACGAGATCATCGAGCGCGTCGCCTCGATCCACGAGCGCGTTGAGGAACGTCGCGCCAACCGCGGCCTCAAGCCGTCACTACACGGCTTTTTCTTCCGCGGAAAGAAACGCTAGCAAAACAACTTGGCCCGCCCCACAAACGTGAGGCGGGCCGTTTTCGTTTGAGCAATCATGCGGCGACGTGATGGGGCAAATTAATCCACGCGCTTGTCGCCCATAAAGAAGAGCGCCACCGTACCAGGTCCGGTGTGCGAACCAATCAGAGCACCGATATTGTTGATCTCAATCTTGCCTTTGAGCTGCGGAACCTGTTCCTCAATCAGCGCCGCAACTGCCTCGGCATCCTCTCGGCACGCCGAGTGCGACATGATGCACTTACCCGAATAATCCGCACCGTCCTGCACGTGTGCCAACATGGTCTTAGCCATCTCGGAAATCGCGCGCTTCTTAGTGCGTATCTTTTCATGTGGCGACAGCCTACCTTCGCAATCGACCGTCATAAGTGGGCAAATCTTAAGCGCCGTGCCGATGATCGCGCTCGCAGCCGAAATGCGACCGCCGCGCAGGTAGCTCGACAGATCGGTCGAGAAGAACCAGTGCTGCAGGTTGAGCTTGTGCTCCTCGATCCAGGCAGCCGTCTCATCGAGTGAAGCCCCGCTATCGCGCACGTCGGCGGCATATTCCAGCAACAGGCCAAAGCCCGAAGACGCCGCCAGCGAATCGATGACGCGCACCTTGCCGCCCTGGGGATAGCGATCCGCGAGCATCTGCGCCGCAACGCAGGCCGATCCATACGTGCCCGAAATACCCGACGACAACGTCAGGTGCAGCACGTCTTTACCCTCGGCAACAATCGGCTCCCAAAACTCCTCATACTCACCCACGCTCACCTGAGACGTCTTGGGCATGGCACCCGCGGCAATCTGGGCAAAAAACTCGTCCGGCGTAATCGACTGATACAGATCGTCCGTATAGACAACATCGTCGATCTCGTAATGAAAACACACGACAGGGATATTGCGCGACGCAAAGAACTCCCGAGTTCGGTCAGCGGCAGATTCACAGGTCAGGACAAAATCACTCATATGAGGCTCCTTACTCATTGCTGCGCAAATTATCGCACAGTGAGCCTACATACGGTACAAATGTCCACTATTTACCAAATAGAGCCAGAGGTAGTGAACATCTTTACCGTCATCATCTCTATCGACCCCAGCGGCATGCGTCTGTAAAAACGACCCTACGTCTCCACCCAACCGCCATATCTACCTCAACTAAATCGATTTACCAAACCGTTCGGCAAACAATTCGGCCGCCCATCCCCAATCGAAACAAAAGCGGCGCATACTGATAAACGCTTGACGCTGTTTATCAGTTTTACCAGCCCTATCGGAAGGTGTTTCATGGTCGCATTCGATCGCAACCCGCAAGACTTCAAGTATCTGCGCCTGCTGTCGAAACAGTTCCCCACCGAACAATCCGCATTTACCGAAATTATCAACCTCTCGGCCATCCTCAACCTACCCAAGGGCACCGAGCATTTTATGAGCGACGTGCATGGCGAGTACGAAGCCTTTATGCACATCCTCAACAACTGCTCGGGCGTCGTGCGCGAGCATGTCGACGAGATTTTTGGCGACACGCTCTCCTTTGACGAGAAGGGCGAGCTGTGCACGCTCATCTACTACCCGCGCGAGAAGATCGACCTGGTCCGCAGCCAGCACGAGGATTCCCCCACCTGGTACAAGACAATGCTCGACCAGCTTATCATAGTTGCCCGCTCGCTTTCGAGCCGCTATACGCGCTCCAAGGTGCGTAAGGCCATCCCACGCGATTACGCCTATATCATCGACGAGTTGTTGCACACGCACCCGGACGAGAACAACTATCGCGTGCGCTATCACGAGCGCATCGTGGAGTCCATCCTGGAGACCGCCAGCGCCGACGACTTTATCGAGTCGCTTGCCTCGCTCATCAAGCGCCTGGCTGTCGACCACCTGCACCTGGTGGGCGATATCTTCGACCGTGGCGGCGGCGCTGCCAAGATTATGGACCGCCTGCTCACCTACCATTCAATCGACATCCAGTGGGGCAACCACGACTTGCTGTGGATGGGCGCCGCTGCCGGCGAGCCCGCCTGTATCGCCACGGTGCTGCGAAACAACCTACGCTACGACAACTACGAGATCCTGGAGAACGACTACGGTGTCTCGCTGCGCGAGCTTGTCGCCTTTGCCGATGCCACCTACACCGCCGGTGAGTCCATCACCCCGCTGATCAAGGCCATCAACGTGCTGCTCTTTAAGCTCGAGGGCCAGCTTATCCAGCGCCACCCCGAGTTCGATATGGTCGACCGCCTGCTGCTCGACAAGATCGATCACGACACCGGCACGGTCACGCTCGCCGACGGCAGCGTGCGGCAGCTCACGACCAATGACTTCCCCACCGTCGACCCGGCGGACCCCTATTCGCTCACGCCCCAAGAGCAGCACATCATCGACAAGCTCGTGTCCGAGTTTGTCACCGCCGATCACCTGCATCGCCATATCGATTTCCTCTATTCCCACGGCTCGATGTACAAGGTCGCCAACGGCAACCTGCTGTTCCACGGCTGCGTGCCGCTCAACGAAGACGGCACCTTCAGCAGCATGAACTGCCTGGGTGCCTGGCACGCCGGCCGCGATTACTTCGACTTTTGCGATTACATTGCACGCCGCGCCTGGCGCGTGGGCGACCGCGATGCTCTCGACTGGATGTGGTACCTGTGGATTGGCTTTAATTCGCCCGCCAGCGGACGCCTGGTGCGTACCTTTGAGCGCGCCTATATCGCCGATAAGAGCACCTGGGTCGAGCCGATGGACCCGTACTTTACGCTTACCAAGTCGCCCTCGGTCTGCGACGACATCATGCGCGAGTTTGGTGTCGCGCCCATGGCATGTTCGCCGACCGGTCACATCATCAACGGGCACACCCCGGTCAAGACCACCAAGGGCGAGCAGCCCATCCGCGCCAACGGCAAGCTGCTGGTCATCGACGGCGGTTTCTGTCGCGCCTACCATCCCAAAACGGGCATCGCCGGCTACACGCTCATCTCGAGCTCGCGAGGATGCCGCCTCAAGTCGCACCAGGCCTTTACCACCGTTGCCGAGGCGCTCACCCGCAACATCGATATCGAAAGCGAGACCAACCGCTTTGACGAGGCCGACCGTCGCCGCATGGTGAGCGACACCGATACCGGCGCCAAGATCCGCAGCCAGATCCAGGACCTACGCCAACTGCTCGATGCATATAGAAACGGTGCTATCGAGAAGCGCGCCTAGCCCCGCTTGCGGGGATTGGCTAAACTTGCTGAGTTTGTCATCCCCGCGGCGCAGCGGCGCCACCCTAAGGCAGGTACCATGCAAAAGCTCCTTGCGCAGATCATGAAGTTTGGCGTCGTCGGCGTCATTGCCACCGTCATCGACTTTGGCATCATGAATCTGCTCCACTACGGTCTGGGCCTTAACATCCTGATCGCCAACACCAGCGGCTTTATCGTCTCGCTCATCTTTAACTACGTTGCGAGCATGAAGTACGTGTTTGCGCACAAGGAAGGCATGAGCCGCCGCCGCGAGTTCATCATCTTTGTCGTGCTGTCCGTGATCGGCCTGGCACTCAACGACGGTATCGTGCTGACACTCAACGCCGGTCTGGGGCTCGAGGCCAATATCGCCAAGATCTGCGCCACCGCGCTTGTCATGGTCTACAACTTTGTGACCCGAAAGATCTTCCTGGAGGGTGACGAGACCAAGTAACTCGCAACCTTACAGCCTTACGATGCCCACGGACAATGCGTGCTCAGTACAGTATCGCCCGTGGGCATCGTTCGTTTACGGGCAAATTTTCAACGTTTGCGGATTAGCTCTTGAAAATTTGGCGAGTTCGTATAGTTCTTGGCAAAGACCTTACGTTTCCCTTGCAAAAGCTCTAAAGTATCCTCTGCTCGATTCATCAACGCATTGGATGTGATTACGTGCGCAAGGCACTGGCACAACCTCATACCAAGCAATTCCTCAAGTTCGCTGTCGTGGGTCTTATCTCCTTTGGCATCGACTGGGGCATGCTCATTGCGCTCGTCGAGCTGTTTCACCTTGACTTTTTGATGAGCACCACGGTTTCGTTTATCACATCCGTCGTGGTCAACTACTGGCTCAGCATGAAGTACGTGTTCGACCACCGCGAAGGCATGAGCCGCAAGCGCGAGTTCACGATCTTCACCATCCTGTCGGTGATCGGCCTGGGCCTCAACGACCTGTACATGTTTGTGGGCGTCACGTTTTTGAGCATCGGCTACCAGGCCATGAAGGCCATCGCCACGTTCCTCGTCACCTGGTACAACTACTTCAGCCGCCGCTTTTTCCTCGAGGGCGCACGGTCGTAGTCGATTCGCTATTTGCTTGAATGTATAACCGGTTGGAATTCCCGTTCCAACCGGTTTTTTGTTTGCCGAGAGACCCGGCGACCCAGTCCCATTCGCATGAAAATCGGGCGGTCCGGATGTTGGTCCGAACCGCCCGTCTGGCGCGCTATGTCGAGGCCTCTAGCCCGTTACGTAATACCAAACGACGTTGTCACCATTGGAGAGAACGTAGTTACTGCAGGCCGTCATGGGCGTTGTGCCGTTGACGGAGTACATCCAGCCGCTCGTGCCGCCGTACTGTTTCTCGGCCAAACCACCAATCGCGGAGACATACGTACCGTACGACGAGCCATGTGCGTTGACAGAAAGGCCCAGCGCGCACAGGGCATCGTAGACGGTAGCGCCTTCGTTAAAGGTAAAGGTGCCACCAGAGGACACAGGATTGCCCACAGAGCTCGATGTGACCGAAACCGTCACCGTAACGTAGTTGGACTCCTGCGAGCCGCTCTGGCCGCCCGAGGAGGCGTTTCCACCATTAGAGGATGAGGCTCCATTAGACGACTGGCCACCGCCCGAAGAAGCACCACCAGACACCTTGGAAGTATCGCCGGCTCCCGTATTCTGGGCAGCGGATTTATCGCCAGACTTCTTGCCGTCCTGGTCCTCGGACTTCTTGCTATCCGAGTTTTTGTCCGATTCCTTGTCCGAAGACTCGGAATCGTCCTTGCCGTCGTTCGAACCCTTGAACTCATCTTTTGCGTCATTCGATGACTTGGAATCCTTGGAACTGGCCTCGCCCGAAGTCGTAGTCGAGCCAGACGCCTTGGTGTCCTTGGTGACGACGCTCTCCCCCGTCACGGTCTGAATGATCCAGTCGATAGACCAGGCACCGCTTGTGGAAGGATGGACGAAACCCAGCGAGACGACGATCAGAATGGCGCACGCGGCAGTCAGAACGCCGAGGAGCGCCTTGCGGCGAGGGGCGGACGCCGCCGAAGCGGCGCCCTTTTGCTTTGCATCGTCGAACTGAATGAACGAGGAATCTGGTTGCTTGGGGTCAGCGTCCTTGGATTTATTGGACACAGCCCTCACCTACCGACGTTTGGTGAACACGAACACGCCGACGATGGCGAGACCGATGACGCCGGCGGCAACGCCAACAATGGCAAGCGGGTTGGTGCCAGCCTCCCGCTCGGAAGCACCAGAGGACTTCTTAGCAGTGGTCGTGGAAGCAGCACCCGTATCGGACTTGGAATCGGACTTCTTGTCGGACTTGTTGTTCTTCTTGTCAGACTTCTTCTCGTCCTTCTTATCGGACTTATCGGAGTCCTTCTTGTCGGACTTGCTGTCCTTGGTCTCGGTCTTGGTCGACACCGTCGTCTTGGTCGTCGGCTTATGACCCGGGGCGATAGCGCCGCCCTTCGAGCCGGAGCCAGAACCCGCGCCAGCGCCAGCGCCGGAACCAGTACCGGTACCAGAACCGCTGCCGCCATTGGAACCAGCGCCGCCATTACCGCCAGGGTTGGTGGCATTCTTTGTCCACTTGGCATACAGCGTCAGGTCGGCCGTCACCGGCGTGCTAAAGTCATACGCCTGCATGCAAGCCTCATCGGCATACCAACCGCCGAAAGTGTAGCCGTCGCGCGTCGGATCGGCCGGCTTGACCAGCTTGCCATCGGCCGTAGCAACAAACTTAGTATCGCAAACAGACCCGCCGTTGGAATTAAAGGCAACCGTCCAAGACTCGACAGCTCCAAGTTTAAACAACGTGCCCGAATCATTGATGTAGTACAGGTTGCCAGATGCATCGGCAATGACCGGAGAGTCGCAGTGCTGGTAATGGCCAGCCGCATCATAAATCTGCGTCGCCTCTGCATCGCCGAGCGTATAGCGATACACGCCACCACCAGCAGAGTAGTTGACGTAATCCTTGCTATCCGCGCTGTTAACAGTGAAGTACACATAGGTCTTGCCGCCCCGAACGCTCACCAGCGGAGTAGCAGCAATACCGTTGAGGCCAGCCGGCAGCGCCTTGCCGTCGGCAGCAGCGACCATCGTGGTCTTATCCGCCTTCAGGTTATAGAGAACCAGAGCAGAGCCAGTAGCCGTCTGTCCGCCGACAATCAGATTGTCACCAGACACCGCAGGGGCGCTCAGATTATTCGTAAGGCCCAGGTCGACCGTCTTCTGCTCGCTCAGTACGCCCTCCGCCGAAAGCGAAATCACATGGAGCTTTCCGTCGTGCGTCATCTGATAGAAGGTCGAACCATTGGACGGATCGGCAATGCAATCGGCATTTGCGACAGCGCCGAGCTTCATGGTCGAAACGACATCGCCCGTCGTCTTATCAATGCACTTAAGCGTACCCGCGCTCGTAGGAACGATGGCATACTTATCCGTCAAAGCCGCACCAGTCCAGTAATAGCCCTCGGCAGGGTCGATGTTCTGCCAAGAAACTTCGCCCGTGGCAATCTTAATGCGCGCAAAGGAGCCATTGCCGTAGGTCGCGTTGTAATTCTCGTCATACGAAATATCGACCGAGCCTACATAGACGTACTCGCCGTCCGAAACGACGGTGCAGGAGCTCTGCGTCAGGTCCGTCAAACCAGGCGTCAGCCACTTGCAGATCAGCTTGTCTGCAGTAATCGCCTGGACCGCACCGCCGTTGAGCGGAACGATGATAAGGCCATTGGTATAGATCGGACGAGAGGTATAGCTCACCTTGGAGGCAAGCGGCGCAGAGGCAACCTTTTTGCCCGTGGACGAATCGATCTTAATGAGCTCGTTCTCGGTCGCGATGTACACAAAACCATTGGCAATAACGGGCTCGCTGCAGTTGGCATACTGCTGGCCAGACTCGGCCTTCCAATCGAAGGCCCACTTAAGACCGGCGGCCTGCGCAGGCGTCTTGGCATCCGTTACGGTCGAACCGTTGCCGCTGTTGCCGTAGCCGGCCCACTCGGCATCCCAATCAGGAGTCGTCGCATTCGGATCCACGACAATCTTGTCGGGATCGGGCATGGGCGAATCGTCGGTGGTATAGGCAAGCGTAACCTTATCGCCGCTCTTGAGCGTAATCTGGTTGGCGCAGAGTAAGGAGGACTCTCCATTGATATACAGGTGCCAGTATTTTTTGGTCGCAGCATCCCAGGCATACGGCTTGTGATCGAACGGCGAGTTGATGGAATTGAGGAACCAGTACTCACCACTCTGGGAGCCGTTGTACGTAACGCCCTTGGCCTTCAGAACCGTCTCAATAAGGTTCTGGGCAGTAGAGCCTTCGGGCAAAGAAACATTGCTTGCCGAGCCCCAGCGAGTATTGTTGCCGTTGACATCGGGGCCGATAACATCGACAGACCCAAGAACCTGACCGGGAAGGGCATCGGCGTCAGCACCATACATAAAGGTGACGGCGTCACCCTCTTGGAGCTCGTAGGCACCAGCGCCAACGTTCTTGAACTCGCCATTTACGTAGAAGTGCCAATAGCTATTGGTTGCAGCATCCCCGACATAGGGCTTACCGTCGACGTCGAACGGCGAATAAATGCCGTTGAGGAACCAGCCCCAAGACGATTCGCTAGAATCGAGCCTAAGGCCGGTCTGCTCCAGCAGATCCTTGGCAGTAGAGCCCGCCTTGAGACTCATCTGACCCGTCGAAGCCCAAACCTGCTGCTTGCCGTCCTTGTCCTTACCGAGGACCTGAACGGAAGCATGGACGGAATCGGAGGGCAACTGGTCGCCCCAGCCACCGTAGAACCACGTGACGGTATCGCCGGCATGGATGGTGACATTGTCTGCCGTGTAGTCGCTCGACTTGCCGTTGATAAACAGCTGCCAATAGGTCGAATAATCGAGCGGCGTACCCAGCTCAACACCGTTGTACTTAAGGCTCAGAATGAAGGAGCCCGCAGCAACGGCGTCAATATCATTCGCCTCAAGCGCGACCTTCGTAAGGTCAAGTGCGCTCGAGCCGGACGTCACCACATACTGCGCATTATCGACCCAAGTCTGAGTCTTGCCCTGGGCATCGCGACCAATGACGGTCACATTTGCGGCAACCTGGTCCTTAACGACAGGGGACGAGCTACCAGCCGTATAGGCAAACTCAATCTTCTGCCCCTGGGTGAGCTTGACGCCGCTCGCGCCAACCGAGGAAGACGCGCCGTCGACAAACAGCTGCCAGTAGGCATAAGTCGCCGGATCGAAGGCAAGCGTGCGGCCATCGCTCGGGGACGTGATGCTTTCGAGGTAGAAACCGTATGCCGTGTTCGGATCGTATTTCGCCTTGAAGCCCACCTTCTGCTGCAGCTTAACGAAGGCGTCCGCAGCCGTCGAGCCCTCGTCGAGCTTAAGCTGCGTAGGTGCCACCCAGGTCTGAGCCTTGCCGTCGGCATCGGTGCCGATAATCGAGAACGAGACCTCGACTTGCTTCTTGGCGACATCGCCGGTTTCTGTCGGGTTCTCTGTTTGAACGGCAGCCGCGGCGGCAGATCCTGCTTGGCCAGCGGATGCCGTCGAAGACTGCTCGCTCGAGGCAGGGCTCTCCCCCGTCGCCGAGCCTTCGTCGCCAGTTGCTGCCCCTGTTGTAGCGGCACTAGCTGCAGGCGCGCTCCCGGAATCCGAAACCTCGGCGCCGCTCTGCTCAGCGGCACCGCCCGCAAGCGCTGCGTCCTCGCCCGGCGTCGTAGCCTGAGCCACAGCCTCGGCAATGCCCTCGGCGCCCTCGGCCCACAGCTGAGCCGGCGTGGTGCCAAAGACCATCGCGAAGGCCAGGAATGCCACCAGGCCGCGCTTGGCTACACCGCGTGCAAGCGCGCCACGGCGATGCAACGAGGCGCGCTCGCGCTCGTCCTCAAACATATCCATTTGTCCCCCATTGTCTGTACTTGAAGCGTTGCCTTGAGGCTGCCCCACGTCATCGCGCATGTTGCGCTCGAGTTCCCCCATCGGGGTCCCCTTTCCTTCCAGAGCCCTATGCACACCGGCGGCATACGCCGCAGCCGCATGCAAGATGGGAGGCGATCCGACTTAACCTTAACGGCTCAGGCGCGCCGTCCGATCTGCGACGCGAACATCCCGAGCCAAGAGGAATTACGGTTACTGGTACAGCCGGGGACTTGCACCCCGATTCTCCCAAACGCGCAGGAAAACCGCGCGTTCGTGCGTCTCCGCACCACCATCTAGGCCATCTATTATTACTGTCAATATGCTATCACGCAAAAGGGCCTCGCACGCAGGCGAAGCCCAAGGTAAAAGCTATTGTTTGCGATAGGAAAATGCGGTGACAGTCGCAGCCTCTAGTGCTTGCCGCCGTGACTGTTGAGCCAGATATTGCGGCCCAGCATAAGCGCCAGCACCAGCGCGCTCACGTAACCCAAAAAGCCAATGACCGGGATACCAAACACAACCGGCTCGATGCGCGCGTAGTACACCACCGACGAACCGATAAACAGGCCGGCAATCACAATTGCCATCGACATGCGGTCGATAATTCCACCCAGCTGTCGCAGCGCCTTATCGCTGCTCATGATCTGCGTGTTCACCTTAAGCTGGCCGCGCGTGAGCATGCGCGAGGCCAGGCCCAGATACTCGGCCGCCTCGAGCGAGCCCTTCACCGCGCGATAGCTGCTCGCGGCAAGATCGCTCCCCATATCGCGCACGCGCGCATAGGTGCTTTTCTCGTTTTTAATATGCGTCTGGATGATCTGGATCATGTTGACGTTGGGCATGTACTCGGTCAGCAAACCCTCGAGCGTCACCATGCCGCGCGCGAACATCGTCACCACGCTCGGCAGCTCAACGTCATTCTTACGCGCGAGGTTTAACAGCGAGGTCAAAAACTCGCCGATATCCAGATCCTTCAGGTCAAGGCCCGCAAAGTCAGCCACGATAAAGTCAAGATCGGACAAAAACGCTGAATGATCGAGCTCGGCCGAGTCGCCACGCGTCACGGCGAAGCGCATGAGCGAATCCTTGAGCTTGGGCACGTCGCCCTCGGCCACGGCGAAAATCATGTCCTTAACGATGCCACGATCGTGGCTCGACATGCGTCCGACCATGCCCAAGTCGATAAAGTAAACGATGCCGTCCTTGAGGATGATGTTTCCCGCATGCGGGTCGGCATGGAAAAAGCCGTCATCGAGCACCTGCGTCGAGTAGTCCTCGACAATCGCGGCACCGATCTTTTCCAAGTCATAGCCCTCGGCCACCAAGCGTTCAGGATCGGCGATCGAAATGCCGTCGACGTAGTCCATAACCACCACGTGCTCGGTGCACAGGTCCAGATAGGATTTAGGGCACGTCACGCCATGAACGCTCTTGTGGAACTCGTAGAAGTCGTTGAGGTTTTTTGCCTCGGCCAAAAAGTTGGTCTCTTCGCGAAACGAGGTCCACAGCTCCTCGACCACGCCGTGCAGGTCCACAAACTGATCGGTGTTGACGAACTTGGAAACGATACGCACCACCGAGCGGATGATATCGATGTCCTGTGCCATAACCTGCTGCGCACCTGGGCGCTGCACCTTAACGGCCACGTCCTCGCCCGTCACCAGGCGGGCGCGATGCACCTGCGCAAGCGATGCACTACCAAGCGGATTTGGGTCGATCGCATCGAACATCTCCCCCAGGCGCAGGCCGTATTCTTCTTCCAGACAACTGAGTACGACCTCGTACGGCACCGGCTCCACGTCAGAGCGCAGACGACGCAGCTCGTCGCAAAAGCGTTGCGGCAGAATCTCGGACCGGTTGGCCAGAATCTGCCCCATCTTAACGAACATGGGGCCGAGTTCCTCGAGCAGGCGGCGCAAACGAACCGGCGTGAGGTTATCCCACACGCGGTACTTTTTGACCAGGCGAACAATCTGCCCGATGCGCTCGCGGCGACCCGCCGGCGTGAGCTGGTATTCCTCATCCGGCGCCATCGCCTCGGGCTCCTCGGGGACCATATCGACAGCGCGCGGCTTCTTGCGAGCGCCCGAGACGGCGGCATCGACCTCATCGACAACCGCCGCCTCGTCACCCAAGGGATCTAGATTGTTGTAATCGGTGGTGGAATCTGCCATCTGCGCTGCTACTCGGCCTCTTCGGTATCCTTCGCATCGTCGGGCTCAACGGACTCGACGGGCACCGAGGTCACGTTGTCCTCGACCGAATCGACGATGTCGCGCACATGGGCCAGGAAGGCCGTGCGCTCGGGAGCGGTCATAACGCGGACGCGAGCCAGAATGAGTTCGTCGAGCACGCGCTGGGCCGCGGTCTCGCCCTGCATGCCCAGACGCTCGGTCAGGTCGGAGATAGTGCCACCAGCCTGCTCGAACATGTCGGACACGCTGCGGGCGATATCGGGGGCGCCTGCGTCCTTGCGCACCTGCTCACCCTTGGTATTAAGGTCGTCGAGAACCTTCTTGCTGCCCTCGACGGCAACGGCGGCGGCGCCGAAGCCCACGTTGATGGCACCGTTAACAAGCTGATCGAGTTTCATAACCATGGTTGGCTCCAATCACAAACAACTGCATTGGCGTTCTTGTACCCAAGATTGAGCGAAAGCGACAAAGCGTTTTAGTGCTATACGATCGACGGGAAATCCCTACCTCACGTTGTCGTTCATCGCGAAAGAGTTCTTCATGGCGCAGCTCGTGGTGTAGAGCACCTTGCCCAGCAGAGCATCGGTCTCCACCCGCACGCGCTCGGCAAACTCCTCGTTGGCGCGGGCGAGCTCGGCAGGCACTTCGGCCTCGGGCAGAACGGCTGCGGCAGCATCGACGTCATGGATCTGCTTGTGGCCCATGCCACCGACCTTCTCCTGATAGTCCTCCACGGCGCGGCCGCACTCATGGAAGCGAACGTCAGCCAGCGCGCCGATCAGGCGGTTGGCCCAGTAGAAGTTTTCGGACGTCACGCGAGCCTGTGTATCGGCATAGTACTCGGGCATGGTCTCGACGTTGGCGTACAGCGGAACCAGCGCGTTAAACGAGTTGGAACCAAAGGCCATCCACTGCACGGCGCGATAGGCCGGCTGCGCATAGGGGCGCAGCTGCAACACGGCGAGCTGGCTGTTGCGGTTGATGCCGATGGGGCGATAAGCGCCACGCGTGGCAGGCGTGCCCTTGCTGCCGTAGCAGTCGTACTCCGTGCCCTGGTAGTGGCTCGAAAGCACATACTTAATGTCCTCGATGGTCACCTTGCGCTCGGGCACGCGGCTCCAGGGGATATCGTCGCTCTCGGGCGTGTAGTCGGCGTCGGGGCCGTCCCACACATCGCTGGGGTTGAGGCAGCGCTGCATGTACCACGCGCGCGGCGTGTTGTAGACATGATCGCTGTCGCTGTGCGAGCCAAAGGCCTCGCGCGGGTTAAAGACCACAGCCGGACCGTCGCCCTCAACGCCCAGCGTCAGGTCCAGATGCCACTCGGCCATCCAGGAGCGCAGGTCGGCAGAGCACATGTGGTTGACCTGGGCGCCCTCGGCGTCATCCAGGTCAAAGCTGTCGATACCCAGCTGATTGGGCATGGTCACATAGGCGTCATCAGGCACACGCTTGGCAATCCAGTGGTGACCGCCGATGGTCTCGAGCCACCAGATCTCGTCCACGTCGCTAAAGGCGATGCCGTTGTTCTCGTAGGTGCCGTAGCGCTCGAGCAGGTCGCCCAGGATACGAACGCCATCGCGGGCAGACTTAGCGTACGGCAGGACCAGGGTCACCATGTCCTCCTCGCCCAGGCCACCAGACTGCGCCGGCACATAGCCGTCCTCACCCTCGTTGCCCTTGGCGGGCACGTAGTCGACAAGCGGATCGGCGCCACGGACGCGCTCGTTGGTGGTAAGCGTCTCGGTTGCAGACATGCCAACGTTGAGCTCGTTGAAGCCGGCCTCGGCCCAGATGCCGTGGCCCGGGATAACGTCAGGGACGCTTGTGTAACGCATGGGATTGTCGGGCAGCTCAATGGCTAGGTGGCTCAGGACACTCGTGTAGACACGCGGCTGCTCGTCGGGATGCACCACGCACATGCGCTTGGGCTCAAACACCCCGTTGGACGAGTCCTCGTTGCGGGCGACAAGGGTCGACCCGTCGTAGCTCGCGTTCTTACCAACCAAAATCGTTGTGCACGGCATGCGCATCCTCCTTGAGCGAAGAAATCAAACGATAACAGTGTATCGCTTCGCCGCAGAAAGGGCGAAACCACGGCGCTGGCAACCCCTGTGGTCAAAAAATGCCAAATATGAGTACTGTCACCAATTTAGTAGCAGCAAATTTCCTTGTAATAGGTGCCGAAAATCCCCATTTGTCCAAAAGTAGGACAACGTTATTCCCCATAGGTTCAATAAAATGGGCTCCCTAGCGAGAATAAATATCGCTAGGGAGCCCAAAAGACATAAAAACATATGTGACTATCTTGGCAACAGTACTCATATTTGACGTTTTTTGACCACGTGGTATATCGCTAACCCCTCAAACAGCCCAAAACGCCTATTTCGATGCGCGCTCCGACGCCTCAATCACGTGTTTAGCGAGAATCGCCGTCGTCACAGCGCCCACGCCGCCCGGCACGGGCGTGATGGCGTTAACGACCGGCTCCGCGGCAACAAAATCGACGTCACCCACCAGCTTGCCAGCGTCCTCATCCCAGTTAATGCCAACATCGATGATCGTCTGGCCCTCGCGAACCGCATCCGCGCCAATCGTGCGCGCACGTCCAACCGCGGCAACAACAATGTCGGCAGCACGGCACTCGGCAGCAAGGTCCCGCGTATGCGTATGGCACGTCGTCACGGTGGCATTGCGAGCCGTAAGCAAGGCGGCAACGGGACGGCCAATCACCAGCGACCGACCAACGACCGCGACCTTGGCCCCATCCAGCTCAACGCCGTAATGATCAAGCAAAGCAAGCACGGCTTCGGCTGTGCAGGGGGCAAAGCCCTCGCCTCGCCCCGAAAGCGTGGTAAGCAGCGAGGCCGGCGTCATGGAGTCAACATCCTTGACGGGATCGAGTGCTGCGGCAACTGCATCCTCGTCAAGCCCAGCGGGCAACGGACGAAACATCAGGCAGCCATGAACAGCAGGGTCGGCATTGATGCCCTCGATAGCAGCCATCAGCTCGTCCTGCGAAACATCGGCAGGAAGCAAAACACGGCGAGCCTCGATGCCAACCTTCTCGCAGCGCTTGAGGGCGCCGCGCTCGTAGGATAGATCGTCCTCGCGCTCGCCCACGCGAACGATAGCAAGCGTCGGAACAACGCCGTGCTCGCGCAAAGCCGCGCAGCGAGCAGCGAGATCCTCAGTCAAAGCGCGGGCAACGGGAGCGCCTTTAAGCAGCACGGCCATGGCTATCCCCTCTTCCTTGCGGCGTCGGCGGCACGGCGCGCCAGCGCATCGGCGCGCGGCAGCCACGTATCCAGCAGCTCATCACACGCCGCCTCGAGCTCCTCGGCGCGCGCCCGGTCTTTCATAGACGTGGTATTGGCAAAAAGCGTCAGGCTCGCGCCCTGCATGGCGGCGCGGCAGAACACGGCACCGCACGCCACGTCTGACAGCAGCTGACGCGAGCCCTTGTCGGCCATGTCCTCGAGCAGTGCCAGCGCGCGTCCGCAGGCATCCATAATCCGATACGGTGGCATGGCCGCCACGCGCAACGCATCCTGAATCACCGCGGGTCGAGCCGGATCATCACGAGGAATACCGTATGCCGCGGACACCTGGCCGTATGCACGAACATCCTCGGCAACCAGACCCACAAGTTCCTGCGCCAACTCGTCTGCCTGGGCAAATGTGCGCGTCAGATCGTCCGCGCGATCCGCAAGCGCGGGATTGGTTGCTCCATAACGAGCGACCATTCCGCAAAGCGAGGCGCCCAGCGCGCCCACAAAGGCGCTCGCACTGCCGCCGCCGGGCACCGGCTCGCGTGCGGCAAGCGCCTCGGCAAACTCTCGACAGGTTTTATCCATCATCTCTTGGCTCATACGCACGCACCTTCAAGTCATATACATCGATCGGGCGGCAACCGCCAACCAACCGCATCGAACACGTAATGGTGCTAAGTCTAGCCCATAAGCACATGAGCGTCAGCGCACCTGGCCATCGCGGATTTCTATGGCACACGATAGGCGGCAGCGACGCAAACATGAGACACATGGCCCACGTTTCGGGACTCTCGGACGGCGGCAACTGGGGCATACATATAGATAAGGAGCCCCATGCTGGGGCAACGCTCGCCACGGCGCCGGACAAAGAACGGAGGAATCACCGCACAGCAAATAAAGCCATCAGTGCATGCGCAACCGCCGATTGGCGAACCGCTGCACACGATGCCCCTAACAGACAAGGAGGACGCCACCATGAAGAAAAAGACCCTATCAATCCTTTCCCTTTGCATCGCCCTCTTTGCCGCATTTGCCCTTGTCGGCTGCGGCGGGAGCGCATCGGGCGGGGGCGGCAGCGCCGCCAAGAGCGAGAGCAAGGAAAAAGCCCCCGTTGCCAAGAAGACCGACTTTATCTGGTTTAAGGTCGAGATGCCCGAGGGCGTCGGCGTAAGCGACTCCGCCGGCAAGAATGCAGATAGGATTCAGCTCACCTTCCCCGAAGATGAGAACGCCTCGGGCGATCGCTTTATCCCCGTTTGGAAAAAAGCGCTGACAGCTGAGGAGTCCCACGCCGACCAGGCAGAAAAGAAGGGGGATACGTTCCAGTGGAAGGATGGCGGATCCGTCGAGTATAACGGCAGGACATGGCTCGTCGGAACGTACGAGGACAACAGTGGCATCTCAACACTCCTCTTTACCGACGTTGAACCGGGAAGCGTCTACGTCCTTATCTCAAACTTCGAACTGCACAAGAAAGAAGCCGAGGCACTCCTCAACTCCATCGAGTTCCCCGATGACATGGCGGAGGCGGTTTCCGAGGCACGCGAAGTCGAGATTTCGAGCATCGAGATCAAGCATTAGGGGCTCGCACGCAGCATCGCGTGCGCAGTCATTACATGATCGGACGCCCAGCCGGGGGAGGATCGGATCAGCCGGTCCTCCCCTACTTATATCGCGACATATTGCCACTTGTCGGCGCAAATCCGGCCCCAAGAATGGGACATGTGGCCCACCCGAACGAGCCGCTCGCGCGTACAGTAAAGACAGGTAATCCATGGACGGTTACAGACCGAGGAGGACACGACCATGAAAAAGAAAGCCTTTGCGATTCTCACCCTCTGCATCAGTCTCTTTGCCGCAGTTGCCCTGGCAGGCTGTGGTGGAAGCGGCGGCGCCGCCGGCAGCGGTGGGGGCGGCGGCGCAGAAAAGCCGGCCGTGGACATGAGGACCGACTTCATCTGGTTTAAGGTCGAGGTCCCCGAGGGCGTCGAGATCACCGACGTCGCAGGCGATACCGCCGACAGGGCCCAGTTTAAGTTCACCGAGAGCGAGCACGCCAGCGACCGCTTCATCCCTGTCTTCGACTCTGACAAGAACGCCGACGAGCTGTTCGACTACGAGGCAAAGTGGAAGACCAACTTTGAGTGGACCGAGAATGACCCCGTCAAGTACAACGGTAAGACTTGGCGCAACGCTTCCTATACACACTCGGGCGGCGTGACGACTGAGTACTTCACCGAAGCAGGCGGCGGCAGCGTCTACGTGAGCATCGACAACGTCGAGGAGCACAAGGACGCCGTCGAAGCCATGATGAAGTCCCTGGAATTTGCCGACGACATCGCCAAGGCAAAGACCGAGGCCATGGACGTCAAGCTCGAGGATATCGAGATCAAGCGCTAAAGCTCCAACGGCATGCAGCAGCGCCGTTTTAGCTCAGCCGGGATGCAAGGTGCGACTCCTTGCATCCCGGCTTTTTGTGTTCGAAAGCGCCCGGTCACATCACCATGTTCAACGCATTCACAAACTCCTGAGCTTGGAAGCGGCTGCTCGGGCTAAAGACACAAGCAGTCAACAACCTGTTGCGCAGGAAAACGTCGCGGCCCTTGACCCTGTTGACCCCCGTGATGTCCTTAAGATAGACAATCTCGGTGTGCTTGCCGCCGAGAACGCCCTTCTTAAGCACCTCAAGGCGATTCGGGTAGATCTTAACGTCTTTAAACCTACCCGAACCTTTGTCCTGGAATAGCAGCGTATTGTTGTCCATGCGCGTCACTCCCGTGGGGCTCGCTAAAACTGTCTCTATGGTCACATTTTAGTCACCGCAAACCCTTTTCGCGGTCGCGCACGGAGCACCAAATCGTGTCCGCACGAGCAAATAAACTAATACCGCAAGGACTATAAGCCGTTATCCAAGGATGGTGAAATAAAACAAGGGATTAGCAATGGCTAAGATTTAAGTCTAAAACCCTTAGTAAGTGCTAATATATAGTTATTGAAAGAGGCTGAGATGCAGAGACGCGAATTGATCCGTATCCTCGAAGAAGCCGGCTTCATCTCGAAAGGAGGCACCAATCACGAGAAGTTCGTCAAAGGCGACAAGCTCGTGCTCGTGAAACGCCATCGAGAGATCGAGGAGCAAATTGCCAAAAGAATCCTAAGGCAGGCAGGGCTTCGATAGCTCATCCTCATCACATTTCGCATCGCTTTTTAAAGGAGGTCTTACATGGTTTACGTATGGGAATTCGAGTTCTTTGATTCGGACGGCGTTGTCGACGCTGTGCCATGTGGCTCGCTGGGCGGAGGTGGAACGTTCGGATCCGACCTAAACGACGCTGTCGAAAGCGCCGCTGATTTTCTCGCATGCATGGTCGATGACCACCTAATGGGCGGCGTTGACCTGCCTGCGCCGGACTTTGGCCACGAGCCGCAGCACAGTGGCAAGATTATCGCCGTGGCCGTCAGTCGCGAACTCAACGATATCCCCGCCGTCACCGCAGCGGATGCCGCGCGCATACTTGGCGTTAGCTCGGCAAGAGTATCGCAACTGATAAATGCTGGACTGTTGGATTCATGGAAGGATGGCACCAAGCGCATGGTATCCAAAGCTTCCATCGAGGCACGACTCGCCGACGCTCCAAAGGCAGGACGCCCAAAAGAAATGCCTGTTGCCGTGTAAAGAGACGTCTAGGCATACCATTTTGGCATATTGACTATTGAGTTCTCTCGATTCGCGACGCACTGCGTCGCGAATCGAACTGAACATATTGCCGCAGGTAGCCGCGCATCCTCAATCCAAAGTACGAGAGGTGTTTCCCATGACAGACAGACCGAAAACAACGCTACGCGACTGTATTTACGGGCTTGCCGTCGGCGACGCGTTGGGCGTTCCCTACGAGTTCAGGCCCCGCGGCACGTTCGAATGCACGGACATGATCGGCTACGGCACGCATGGGCAGCCCGCCGGCACTTGGAGCGACGACACATCTATGACGCTTGCCACCTGCGACTCGATTAGGGAGCTCGGGCATATCGACACCGCAGACATGCGCGACAAGTTCGTAAGCTGGATTGCCCGTGGCGAGTATACGATTGACGGCGTTTTCGATTACGGTGGTACGACCGCCTGCGCCTTGCACGCCGGCAAAGGTGGCTCCGGCGAGCGCGACAATGGCAACGGATCGCTCATGCGCATCGCTCCCCTGGCGTTCACCGATGCGACGGACGAAGAGGTCAGCAAGGTCTCCGCGATTACGCACGCCCACAGAACGTCAACCGACGCATGCATCATATATGTCGAGCTGATGAGGGATGTGATGAACGACGTGCTCCCCTCGTGGGCACTCCATCTGAAAGGCGTGCCCGAGCACGAAATCAGGTCCGGCGGCTTCGTGCGCGACACGCTTAAAGCCGCTACCTGGTGCTTTGTCAACACCAACAGTTACGAAGATTGCGTGCTTGCCGCCGTCAACCTGGGCGACGACACCGACACCACCGCAGCCGTCGCCGGCGCCCTCGCCGGCACGGCCTACGGTCTCAAAACCATCCCACAGGAGTGGGTCGACGCCCTATGCGGAAAAGAGCTGATTGAGAGCTGTCTGTTTTAGGGCGCCATTCAAGAAATAAGGCAGGAGGCGTCATGGAGAGGAAGATCGCAAATATAGACGAGTTCCAAGTGGACGAAAACGGGATTCCGCTATTTCCAGCAGGACTGAAGGAAGAAGCCAACCTCTATGTCCTCCCCGACGGGCGTTACCTCCCCTGCGGGGTCTACCGGACCGAAGATGGCGGCTCGCTCATTTATGAGCCATCCGAACTAAGCTTCTTCGGGCAGATGCTTGCCCAATTCAAAGAGAGCTAGAGGCTTGATTGCCCGTTAGGTCGACACTGCTCCAAACCAGGGGGCAGGCTATCCTCCACCGCGGCCCGTGAGGTAGAATTATGATTGCCGCGGAATCCGCCTGCGGGCAACGCTCCGATCTCCGATTGGGGTGAAGCCTATGAACTTGTTTCTTGAAATCCTGCGCCTCTCGATGTATGTGACCGGCATTGCACGGAACCTCTACTCGATCTGGCAGGAATATAAGCAGTAACGGATAGCGAAGGGAGTCATAAAGAAAGGGCCGGTTGCAGCCGGCCCTTAAGACACTTGTACCTGCGTTGCCCGCGTCTCCGAAGTGTGACTAGCTAAGGAGCGGGTTCCGCGGCACATCCTGATTTTACCCAGTGGCAAGACTCTTTTACAGCCGTTCCACCGTTTATTTACATCTGCCATCACGGGCGGGATGTTTTGCACTCTCGCGAGCCAACCGGCACCACTCCCCTACTTACCAAAGATCGCAGCGAACAAGCCCTTGCGTTTGGGCTTCTCCTCTCGGTAGGAACCCTCGACGGCGGCTGCAACCTGGCGCGGTTGCTCGCCGTCTCCACGGCGCACGATCTGGTACAGGAACGGCGATTTAACATATTTGACCTCGATGGGTGTGGCGTGCACGGTGCTTTCGCTCGACAGTATCACGTTGGGATTGAGCGGTGCCACCACATGCGTCTCGCGCTTGTCGCTAAACACCACCGCCGCCGTACGACCCGTCTGGCCGTTCACGGCAATGCGCACCTGCTCGCCGTCGCGGCTATCCGACGCCGGGCGATCGACAAAGTAGACCGGCACCATCACCAGGCCGTCCTTATGCTTGCGGGCCTTGCGCGCCCAGGCGCGGATGCTCTTTTTATTGAGCCCCAGCATCGCCTCGGCATCGTTGCCGGCAATGTCGAGCGCCAGCTTGTCAATGACCACCTGGTCCTTGGTGGACGCATCGACGGAGACAATCCGGAAGTCGCCTTCTTGCATGGCCGGGTCAAACGGCCCAACCTTGGCAAAGTCCCACGGCTCCAGAATGCCCATAAGGCGAACGTCCAGGTAGTTTGCCCTGGGATATGCCCAGTCGAGCACCTCGTAGTACACCAGGGTTTCCTTGTTCAGGCCCTTGCCCGGGAAGGACGCCATCATGCGAAGATCCGCAAGTGCCATGGGGAAGTAGAAGAGCATCATATCGTTTTGGATCGCATCTTCCACATCGTGGCCGGCAAAGGCATCTGGGTATTGGCGTACCAGCTCAAGCGCATTGGCACGCGCCTGCTGCGGCGTTATCTCGCAGGGAATACCCTGCTCGGGCACATATTCCGCACCAACGCCCATGGTCAGACGCTTGCTAAACGTCCCCGGCTTGAGCAGGTCAGCGACACCGATTTTATTGCCGCACGAAGGGCACTCAAACACGCGCTGGGTTGACTCACCCTCAAAGGACGCTCCGCAGAAGGGGCAAGGAATACTCACATGCGTGGCATCTTGGAACTCCTGCGCCGTGCCGCGATCATCCCACAGCAGATGTTCCAGGACCGACTGATTGCGCCAGTGCGAATTAAAGAAATACCAGTCCGGGTCCTCCGGGCGCTCGAGCTGCGAGACGTGCGTGAGCTTAAGCAGCCCATCGACAACCGTCAGCGGCGCATGGCGAATGCCCAAGGCGCTTTTGGGCTCCCCCGCATCGGCCTGCCACGGAATGACCGCACCGCAATAGGCGCACTCAAAGCTGCGCTTAGCCTGGTGTGAGTACATGGGGCCGCCGCAGTTTTGGCATTTAATAGCAAACATCTCATCCATGGAAACGTCCTCCTTTGCACAGGGGCTGTCGACATTAAGTATGTCGAGTAAACAGTCACATGCCCATACCCATGTGGCCCAAAATGGACCACCCAGGCAGACGAGAAGACTCGCTCGTTAGCACCGGCAGACTATTGCTGCATTTTCTGATCATCGGTGCACGGCGCCCCCGCGCGAGCTACACTATCCCCTTAAACATGATTGTGAGGACGATCGCCATGCTATTTGTTCATCGACTGGTACATAAACTTGTTCCCGGCAGCGAGGGCGAGCCGGTCGATGCCGGCACCCGCACCAACGCGGGCTTTGCCGCAAGCCTCATCTGCATTGGCCTCAACATCACCCTGTGCCTGGCCAAGGGCATCGCGGGCCTGCTCGCCGGTTCCGTCTCCCTCATCGCCGACGCTTTCAACAACCTCTCCGATGCCTCGAGCAACATCGTGAGCCTGCTTGGGTTCCGCCTTGCCAGCCGCCCGGCAGACGAAGGTCACCCCTATGGCCACGGCCGCTATGAGTACCTAGCCGGCCTATTCGTCGCCGTCCTGGTTTGCGCCGTCGGCATCAACCTGATCCTCGAGTCGGTCACTAAGATCATCAAGCCTTCCCCCACCGCATATTCGGTGCTCTCCTTAGCCGCCCTCGTCTTGTCCATGCTCGTTAAGCTCTGGATGGCCGCGTTCAACCGCGCACTGGGCAACCGAATCGATTCCGAGACGCTCATCGCCACAGCACAGGACTCCAAAAACGATGTCATCACCTCGGGCGCGGTCTTGACGGCAGCACTTATTTCGCAAACGACCGGCTTTGACCTCGATGGCTGGGCAGGCCTGGGCGTGGGCATCTTCATCTGCATCAGCGGCATGGGCCTCGTGCGCGACGCCATCAGTCCACTGTTGGGACAGGCACCCAGCCCTAAGCTTGTTCAAGCGATTCGCAACAAGATCATGTCGTATCCGCAGGTCCTGGGCACGCACGACCTCATGGTGCACGACTACGGTCCCGGCCGCCAGTTTGCCAGCGCCCACGTGGAGATGCCCGGCGAGGGCGACGCGTTTGAGCACCACGAGATCCTGGACACCATCGAGCACGACATCAAGCGCCAGATGGGCATCGACATCACGCTGCACTGCGACCCCATCGCCACCACAGGCGACGACCTGCGCGGCTGGGTCAAGCGCGGCGTCATGCAGATCGATCCCGCGCTCTCCATCCACGACCTGCACGAGCACGACGGGTTCGTTTCGTTTGACCTGGTGCGTCCCGACGGCTTTGACATATCCGACGAGGAGCTGCTGGAGCTCGTCACGCGCATCGTGCACGAGCGCCGGCCCGATGTCTCGTGCGTCGTCACATTTGACTCGGGCTTTAGCTCGCCCGAGCGTCCGGCAGAGCAGCTGTAACCCCGCTCCGCTCGGCCGCTAGTTTCCCTGTGCACCCAAAATGCCGTTTTGTAGGGCGTTCCAGGCATCTGTCGCCATGTCTCCCAAGTTCTGCGCGGTATCGCCCAGGTTTTGTGTCGTATCGCCCAGCTCTTGCGCCTTGTCTCCCAATTCCTGCGCCTTGTTGCTCAGGTCCTCCAGCATGTTGGAGCTCGAGCTGTCGGTGCCGCTTTGGCCGTCGGACGAGTTGCCCGAGCTGTTCTTATGCGTGAGTTGAATTTCAAGGTTACCGTTGTCGTTATAGTAGGCAGAAGTAACGACCCAGTTGGCATCGACGACGGGCGTTGAGCCATCATCAGTCAGAACCACGGCATTCGAAAGATCAGCGCCGCGCGACTTGAGAATCTTTTTGGCGTTGGACCAGTACTGTCCCGGGATATCGCCCAGCTCTACTGCACCCACCTGGGCGACCTCTGTCTGCTCGGCCGTCGTGCTGGTTGTAGCACCTCGCTTGTTGAGCATGCCCGACACAATGGCGAACACAATCGAGAGGGCAAAGAAGATCGCCAGCACAATGAGGATCTTCTTGATCACGCTCGACGAACGCGACGGCTTCTTCTCCTCGTCCTCGCCATATTGCGGAATCGACTTGGGGTACTCGCGATACGGCTCCCGCGACCCGTAGCGAGGCTGCGCCGTGCGAGGCATATACGTCGTCTGCTGAGGCTGCGAAATGGGATTCTGCGGCAGGTCATCATAGGGATTCGGCGTCGAGGCGGCATAAGAATCCTGCGGCGCGTAATCAAACGGGTCCGGAGCTGCGTTGCCATAGGGGCCATGCGAAGATGCAGCGTAAGAATCCTGCGCCGTGTCGCCATAGTCCATAACCCGGGTGGGCTCGGCAGAAGGCTGCGTCGCGGCGGGGTCGGTATAGCCGGGGTTGGGAACAACGCGGGTCGCATCGGCGCTATCGCCAGCCTGCGCGGAACCGTAGCCGCCCATCACGGTTGTCTTGTCCTGATCCATGCAGCGATTCCTTTCCGTCGCCTGTAAGCATCAAGTTATCCATGCATTCTACCCGCGCAAAAACCTATGATGGGCAAAGCCCGTCGGTATCTACAAGACAAGCGCGGCTGACGGTTACAAGCGAATCGAGGATACGTCATGGCAAAAAGTAAGCTCATCAAGGACACGACGCGTGCCGAAAGCGAGGAGCTTATTTAGCTGGCACTCGTGGGCTGCGGCAACGGCAGTTGCGACAACTGCGGAAGCTGCAGCTTGGGAGCCGGCAATCCATATGGCACCTACCAGCCCTACATTGACGGCGAGATGGAAATCGCCGATATCAACATGATGGTCGCCGAGCGCAACGCCAAACTCTTCGGCCTCCAGCGCGGCTAATGATCTCTTCTTGGGCTGTGCACCAAAAAATGCGCCCATCTACTACGTTTAACCCAAGGGTGCCAACCATAGCCATATTTGTGTTAACAAAACCGCAGGTAAACGTCTTGCTGTATTGTTAAAATACGCTCCATGGTTGGTCCAACCCTGGTAAACGTAGTAGATGGGCACTTTTCGTGGCGCAGCTGGCCCAGATAGCTTGTTTCGGAGCCAATTTGCATCAAAAAGTCCCCGACGACACAGCGTTTTGCGTCACCGGGGACAGTTCAGTTAACTTTCTGCAGTCTCGCCTTACTCATTAAGAATATACGTATAGCGAGGATACTCGGGGGTCACGTCCTGGCCACTGGAATAGCTCGAGTCAAAAGCATGTGCCACCAGATCGTGTGTACCCCATGCGTTACAGTCAAATACACCGGTATCGAGCACCACAACATAGCCTTTGCCATCGTAGTAGAAATGGTCCTCGGTAAAGTTGTCATCATCTTCGTAGCTATTGGTGTATGAAGAATACATATTAGTTTTTGCAGCCTTAATCGCCTGTTTAGCCTCGCTCTTGAGGGTGTCAAACGAGAGCCCGTGCTGCGCAAGCGAGTCCTCGAGCGAAACCTTCTCGCCCGTCTTAAGGTTATAGTATGCCGACCTTGTCACCTGCTCCGAGCGATACGGAGGTTGATAGCTATCGGTGTAGGTTCGCACGCAGGCGATATCGCCGTCAATCGAGACGATTTCAGCGTAATACATCGTTGTCACACGGCAGTTCTCATCATGTGGTGTCGCCTGCTTGCTCGCGTCAAGCGCATCCGCGACGAGCTGAATCATATCCTTGTTGAACTTGGCGACACCTACACCCTGGCCTTTTACCTGAGGATAGGTCCACGTAGCCGAAATCTGGCACGTAACGTCGGGATCAGGCGCGCCCTCGCCCACCGGCGCCGTAAAGCTGACATCCTGCGTGGCAGAGACGGCCTCATAGCTCGCCTGCGTATCGTCAGAGTCCTTCGACTTCAGCTGCTCCAGCGTCGTGGCGACCGTGCCAATGGTGCTGTTAACCCAGTCCTCGCTAGCATACAAAAAGCCATAATCGTCCACGGTGGAAAAGTCAAATTCACTCAGAGCAATAAGATCCGACATGGCGTCGAATGATTGACCGTCATACCCAATGAGCTTAACTTGGTATTCATGAGCAGAAGGGCCGCTTTCGCCAGAAACGTCGTTTTGCTTAATAGCCGTTCCATGATCAAGCCACTGAATAAAGCCAGTTTTGCCCTCATATTCAGCAAGCCTGATAGACACACCCACCTGTTGAGTAAACACGTTCACCTCTGGCGAATAGACCTTCTTGATCTCGCCATCCTTGTATGCCCAAACCTCGAGATGTGCAGCGGCGGCCTTGTCCCCATAATCAACCGGTTCATCGGAATACTCAATCAGCAGTTCGTCCTGCCCATCTCCATCAAAGTCAATGAGCTCGGCATAGCCCACACCCTGAGTGCCATAAAGCGAATTGCCCATATCGACAGCCTCGCCCTCGCCGTACTTCTTTTGGTACTCGAGGATCTTGTCGGTGAACAGCTCGTTTGCCGTCTTGACCGCTGCCTTGGCAGAAGCCTTGGCTTCCTTCTTGGACTGCGTGAGCTCGACGTTCTTGGGGGCGTCCGAGCCACCCTTGGCGTAGTCGACCTTCATGGTGGTCGTGCTCTTCTTTTTGCCCTTGCCCGAGGTAATGGTCATCTGGTACTTCTGATCGGGCAGCTCGCCAAAGTCCTCCATGGCAAAGCCGTCCTCGCCATCGACCTTAATGGTATAGCCCTTGCCCTTGCCATTCGCGGGCGTAAGCTCAACGGTATAGCTCTTAAGCTTTTTTCCCTTGCTGTTTTTGGGCAGAATCTTGGTCTCGCATGCGCAGACAACATAGCCCTTGCCACCCGAGGTCACCTCAGAAGATGCGCCGATACGCGGCACGACTACAATTGCCGCCACAATGGCAACAACGGCCACACCACCGATAACGGCCGCGACGATGCGGCCCCTGTGCTTGGGTTTCTTGGGCTGAGGCGTCAGATCGATCGACTCAGCGGTCTCGGAGAACGGCTGCTCATATTGAGGCTGTGCCGCCATGTGAGCCGGAGCACCTTGCGCGGCCTGCCGCCCCGCAGGAGCTGATGACGGCGCGGGCGCAGCAGGGTCGCCCGCCAGCGCACTATCCCCTACCGGAAACGCCACGGGCTCCGCCTGGTCCTCGGCGCAACCCACGCGAGCCCCGCAGCTCGTGCAAAACGTGGAGCCATCGGGTATCTGGGCCCCGCACTTGGTGCAATACATCGCATCTCCCGTCACTCGTCGCAGCCGCAATGCGCCCGCGCAGTTCTTCCAACTACACCGTACGGGAGAAATCGTGATTCTTGTTGCGCAACATTGCCGCCACGTCCAAAACTATGCCGGTTTACTACGATAAATCGCCCGAACCTGAGCACGCTACTTTACAGAAAAACAAAACCGCAGGTAGACGAATCGGTCATTATCGGAAAATCCAAATATGGTCGAGGTATTCCGATTCATCGTAGTAAACCGGCATAGTTTTGGACGAACGACCCCATACGGATAGCCTCATTGACCCAACAACCGCAAAATGATCCGTTTTTCTCTGTCCCCTTGGGATTAAAAAGCCCCGCCGGGCCTTGGTAGGCGCGGCGGGGCGGGCAAGCGGCTATGAGCAGCAGGCTTAGAACAGGCCGGTGATGTTGCCGTCGTTGTCGACGTCGATGTTCTCGGCCGCGGGAACCTTGGGCAGACCCGGCATGGTCAGAACGCTGCCGGTCAGCGCGACCACAAAGTGGGCACCGGCGGAAACCTTGAGCTCGCGCACCGTGATGCGGAAGCCCTCAGGAGCGCCCAGCGCCTTGGCGTTGTCGCTAAAGCTGTACTGGGTCTTGGCAACGCACACCGGCAGGTTGCCAAAGCCGTTCTCGCGCAGCTCGGCGAGCTGGCGCTTGGCAGCCGGCGTAAAGTCGACGCCATCGGCGCGGTAGACCTTAGTGGCGACAGCCTCCAGGGCGTCGGCCACATCGGCACCGTCCTCGTAGGCAAACTTGAGCTCGCTCGGCTGCTCAATCAGGCGCATGACCTCATCGGCCAGATCGAGCGCGCCCTCGCCGCCCTTGGCCCAAACTTCGGACAGCTTCACGTTGACACCCAGCTTCTGGCACTCGGACTCGATGAGCGCAAGCTCGGCCTCGGTGTCCGTCGGGAAGCGGTTGATGGCGACCACACAGGGCAGACCGTAGACGTTCTGGATGTTGTCGACGTGGCGCAGCAGGTTGGGCATGCCGGCCTTGAGGGCCTCGAGGTTCTCCTCGTTGAGGTCGGCCTTGGCAACACCGCCGTTGTACTTAAGGGCGCGAGCGGTCGCGACAACCACGACGGCGTTGGGACGAACGCCCGTCATGCGGCACTTGATGTCCAGGAATTTCTCGGCACCCAGATCGGCACCAAAGCCGGCCTCGGTAATGGCGACATCGCCAAAACGCATAGCCATACGCGTGGCCATGATGGAGTTGCAGCCGTGGGCGATATTGGCGAAGGGACCGCCGTGGACAAACGCGGGCGTACCCTCGAGCGTCTGCACCAGATTGGGCTTGAGCGCATCCTTGAGCAGTGCGGCCATAGCTCCCTGGGCCTTAAGGTCGCGTGCGCGGACGGGCTCGCCGGCAAAGCTGTAGCCGACGACGATCTCGCCCAGGCGCTCCTTGAGGTCGCTGATGCTCGTAGACAGGCACAGAATTGCCATGACCTCTGAGGCGACGGTGATATCGAAGCCGTCCTCGCGCGGCACACCCTGGGCCTTACCGCCAATGCCGTCGATGACGTGGCGCAGCTGACGGTCGTTCATATCGACGACGCGCTTCCAAGTGATACGTTTAACATCGATACCGAGCTGGTTGCCTTGCTGAATATGGTTGTCGAGCATGGCGGCCAGCAGGTTATTGGCGGCGCCAATAGCATGGAAGTCGCCGGTAAAGTGCAGGTTGATGTCCTCCATGGGGATGACCTGCGCCCAGCCGCCACCGGCAGCGCCACCCTTGACGCCAAAGACAGGGCCGAGCGAAGGCTCACGCAGGGCCACAGCGCTCTTGACGCCGCGACGGCGCAGGCCATCGGCCAGACCGATGGTCGTAGTGGTCTTGCCCTCGCCCGCAGGCGTGGGGTTGATGGCGGTCACGAGGACAAGCTTGGCCTGGTGATCGGTCGGCTCGTTGAGCAGGGAATAGTCGACCTTTGCCTTGTCAAAGCCGTACGGAATCAGATGCTTAACGTCGACGCCGGCGTTCTTGGCCACCTCGGTAATAGGCAGCGGCGTAACAGAACGTGCGATTTCGATGTCAGTAGGCATGGGCGGTCCTTTCGTTACCGGATGAGAAAAAGACCAATCCAGCATAGCACGGGCGCGCAATAGTAAAACACCCGTAACCGACGAACGGCGATATGTTTACCCAATGCCCAGCGATAGCCTACAAACCCATCCTAAACGGTCGGCTCAATTCCCAAATGCTCAAAGGTACGAAGCGTTGCCTGGCGGCCCTGGGGCGTGCGAATCATCAACCCGCACTGCAGCAGATACGGCTCATAGACATCCTCAAGCGTTCCCGGGTCCTCGCCCACCGCGCTGGCAAGGGTCGTAAGTCCCACGGCACGACCGGAAAACGTCTTGGCAAGCGTCTCCAAGATACGAATATCCATCCAGTCCAAGCCAAGCTCGTCGATCTCGAAAAACTCGAGCGCCTGACGGCAGATATCGAGCTCGATGGGGCCGTTGCCGCGCACCTGCGCGTAGTCGCGCACGCGCTTGAGCAGACGGTTGGCAAGACGCGGCGTACCACGCGAACGCGAGCCGATCTCGAGTGCGCTGGGATGGTCGATCGTCACACCTAGAATAGTCGCCGAGCGCGTCACAATCTGGGCGAGCTCCTCGACCGTGTAGTAGTCCAGGCGATATGAAATGCCAAAGCGGTCGCGCAACGGGCCGGTCAACATGCCCGAACGGGTCGTGGCCGCCACCAACGTAAACTTGGGAATATCCAAGCGAATCGAGCGCGCAGCCGGACCCTTGCCGATCACGATATCGAGCGCAAAGTCCTCCATCGCGGGATACAGAACTTCCTCGACCGAACGGTTGAGGCGGTGGATCTCGTCGATAAACAGCACGTCACCCGGTTGCAGGTTAGTCAGAATGGCCGCCAGGTCGCCGGTGCGCGCGATGGCCGGACCGCTCGTCGTCTTAATCTGAGCGCCCAGCTCGTTGGCGATAACCGTAGCCAGCGTGGTCTTGCCCAGACCCGGAGGGCCCGAGAAGATCACGTGGTCGAGCGTCTCGCCGCGGCTCTGCGCGGCCTCAATCAGCACGCGAAGGCTCTGCTTGATATGCTCCTGACCGCAGTAGTCATCCAAGCGCTGGGGACGCAGGGTCCGATCGACATCGAGGTCCTCGGCCGTCAGCTCCGAGCCCACCATGCGCTCACCGTGCGCCATGGATGCCGCCGGCGAGTTGCCGGGCGTCGCCCACAGGTCCTGAGAGTCATCGGCTTCCCACATCACGCATCCATTCCGAGTCGCTTAAGCGCCGCGCCGAGCAGATCCTCGACACGCATATCCTGCCCATCATACCCGCTCAAGGCGACCTCGGTCTCCTGCGGGCTAAAGCCCATGGAGAGAAGCGCCGCGCGAGCGTCATCGATTGCCGAAGAAGCGGCGGCGGGCACCGGCATTGCGACCTGGCCGGGAATCACGTCGACCGGCACAAAGCCCTTGTCCTTGGCAAAGGTGCTCTTGAGCTCCAAGATGAGGCGCTGGGCGGTCTTTTTGCCCACGCCGGGCACCTTGGCCATGCCCTTGTCGTCCTCGGCCATCACCAGCGAATACAGCTGTCCCACCGTATAGGTGGAAAGCACGGCAAGCGCCAGGCGCGGACCGACGCCCGAGACGGACACGAGCCTGTCAAACATCGTGCGCTCGTCCTTGGAGGAAAAACCGAAAAGTGTCATGGCGTCCTCGCGCACCTGCATACGCGTGTAGAGGCGGACCTCGCCGCCGGGCGTCGGCAACGTGGCCGCAGTGCTGCCCGAGATGCCGAGCTCAAAGCCAACGCCCGACACATCGACGACAGCAGAGCTCATCGTGGCCTCGACAAGCGTTCCGTGGAGCTGGGAAATCATCAGTATCCGGTTCCTCTCTGTTGATAGAACTCGCCGCCGGTAAGCGCCCGGGTGCGGCTGAGGTTTACGTGGCAGATGGCGCAAGCCAGGGCATCGGCGGCATGGTCGGGATGCGGGTCGTGATCGAGCTGTGTGAGCGTACGCACCATATAGGCGACCTGCCGTTTGTCCGCGGCACCGGTGCCCACCACAGCCTGTTTGATCTGCATGGGCGTGTACTCGCCAATCTCGAGCGCGCGCTCCGAAAGCGCCACGAGCGCAGCACCGCGGGCATGCGCCGTGGGGATGGCCGAGCGGACGTTGGCGCCAAAGTAGATGCTCTCGACAGCCGCGGTATCGGGGCGATAGCGCTCGACGACATCCTTAAGATCGCGGGCGATATGCGACAGGCGCACCGCGAGCGGACTTCCGGCACTGGTCTCGATGCAGCCATAGGCACGACAGCGAACCTCGCCACGCCGCTCCTCGATAATCCCCCAACCCGTATGGGCCAAACCAGGGTCGATACCCAAGATAACCAAGCCGACCTCCCCTCGCCAAAAGCACGGCGCAAGGCAAGGCCTCGCGCATCATTCACGAACGTCTGTTCTAGAATAACACAACGGGGTCAAGATGCTTAGTTGAAGTATCGGGGTTGGGAGCGAATCCCATCCCCAGTTTAGTTCTGCGAGAAGAATGGGAACTGTCGGGGATCAACCGGCGGATGCGGCATCGGGCCACCCTGGGGACCACCTTGCGAGCCGCCCTGACCGCCCATCATCTTATCGATGGCGTCCTGAACCTCGCCCTCGAACTTCTTCATTCCCTCATGCAAACGACGCTGACCGTCCTCAGAGCGCAGCTCCTCCATCTGCTCGGGCGAAATACCCAGTAGCTCGCCCAGTATGCCCATCATCTCGCCGCGCATACGCTCACTCGTATCCTCGTCAGCAAAACGGCGCACCTCGGCGCGCGCCAGCGAATCGACCGACATACGCTCCTTGCCGTTAAGCCCCAGGTCGGACCACGCGAGCATGTACGGCCAAGAGCGCTCGGCAAACGAGCGGGATGAGACGATCGGTGCCGTCGGCAACATGCGGCGGGCAGCCTCACCCTGTCGAACGAGCATCAGCAGCAGCGAGCAGGCCTCAGGCTTGCCAGCGGCCATCGGGATATCGTCGAAAGATCGATTGAGGTCCACGTGCGCCTCGAGCGCGCCATCGACCTCACCCGGCTCAAGCCCGCCGAGCAGCTGTGCCGCGCGGTCGAGCATATCGACCGGACCGTCAAGCGTCGAGAGCGCCTGCGCCAGCACTCGCTCCATACAATCTTCCACCGCGTTGAGCGTCACGAGCTCTTGGGGCACCACGGCAGACGTGCGGTTGCGCACACGCGCCACAAACTCAAGCGTCGACAGGTACACATCGCCAAAGGGTGCAAAATCGCCCTGGTAGCCGCCGGAAAGCGCGGGCGCCGCCAGCGCGTACTCAGTCTTGGAAAGCGGACTCAGTGCCATAGCACCCAGCTCGAGCGCCGTATCCTCGAGCATCAGGCCCAGCGCGCGCGAACGCAGACGCTCGGCATCGCCCGCCGACACGTCGCGATCGAGCACACGCGCCGCATCCGGCGCATCGCGCTCGACAGTGCGAATGTGCAGACGCTCGGCGATGGCGCGGACGGCGGCACAGCGGGCAGCCTCCACCTCCTCCTGCGCCGGCGTAAAAATACGGTTGCGCCCCAGCACCAGGCCAATCACATTACGCGGGCCCAGAGCGTCGACGGCCAGCGCCGCCAGCAGGGACGACGGCAAGTCACCCTCGAGTGCCACCACAGCACGCGACGCACCGTGGGCTCGGGCGTTGTCGCGCACGGCGAGCACCAGCGCCTGCCACAGCCACTCCTCGGAACGGAACTCGGGCAGTTCGTGATCTTCCAGGGCATCGAGCATCACGCCGCGCTGGATCTCCTGAACCAGTAGGCTCTCCTCAAAACACGGCGCTTGGGCCACCACGCGGCCGCAGTCGTCGAGCACAAACGACCCGCCGGTATACACCGACTCGTCGTACGCACCGACCGGCGCCATGCAGGCAAACCACACGCTGCGCTTGGAGGCGATCTTGCGGTAGGCGCCACTGCGCACGGCGGCGATCGCAGCGGTCTCGCGGTCGGTCATATCAAACGCGTTGAACTGGAAATAGGCGATGAGGTCGACGCCAGTCGGCAGCATCTCGAGCTCGCGGTCCAAGTCGAAGATCACGGCGATACGCACGCCGTCCACGTCAAACACCGGCGGTGCCCAACGGGCATCGCCGTTCTCGCCACGCTGCAGGGCAATGCTCGAACGCGCCGGCACCACATGACCGTCCTTGAGCATCATGTAGTCGAGCAACGGCTGACCCTCAAACGAAACCGCCGCGGGCACGATGCAGATCATATCGAGC
Source organism: Collinsella sp. AF18-8LB (assembly GCF_003459795.1). Lineage (NCBI taxonomy): Bacteria > Bacillati > Actinomycetota > Coriobacteriia > Coriobacteriales > Coriobacteriaceae > Collinsella > Collinsella sp. AF18-8LB. Next base: position 532,739 of record NZ_QRWU01000001.1, on the reverse strand, counting down.
TCTTGGATACGCTCGGCAACACCCGTCAGGCCCGTCAGCATATCGTGCTCAAAATCGGCAGCGCCCACCAGGCCACCGGGCATGGCGCCCATAAAGAGCGGAGTCGGAACGCACAGCACGCGCGCCCCGCGCTCGTGGGCCAGGCGAGCCTGGTCCTCGATGCGGCCGCAAATGCCCTCAATATCACCCAGGCGCATATCGATCTGTGCAAGTGCGAGCTTCATGGCCCAGCCCTTTCCGTCGTAAATCGTCGTTATCGTAGTAAAAGCGCCGGCCGCATAATGCAGCCGGCGCTCGCATGTGCATATGCTAGCTATGATACCCCGAGCGGGGGCGCGCTCCTAGAACGTCGCGGACCACAGCCCATGCAGGTTGCAGTAGGCATAGACGGTACCGGTCTTGGAGCCGCCAGCGAAAAACGTCGTGGGCTTCATGCCGGGCTCAAGGTAATGGACCTCCAGGCGGCCTTCGGCCTCAAGGGCAATCCACTCGATGTAGTGCTCGGGCAGCATGGGGTGCTCCGTCGAGCCAACGCGTGCGCGAATCACATGACCGTCACGCTCGGTCTCGACAACAGGCACGTGCTTCTCGTGCGCTGCATCCTCGGTGTTCGCGGTCAGCTCCGTGCAGCCGGCAGGGGTTGCAACGTCGTTGCCGAGAGCGGCGATGAGCTTACCGTCGGGGTCCTTAAAGAATTTCGCCATGATGTTCTCCTTTGCTGATGTGCCAATATTCCTGATGGTTCTTATGCCCAAATGCAGACAAACCATCCATGACATTGCAAATGAACACATAACGGATCAGGCAAGCGGTCGGGCCAAAATGCGTCGACCGTCCTGCCCACTCCAGCAGTCCCACCCCGCGCGCAGCTAGCGCCCGTTGCCGCCCAGCAGTGCCAGAACATCTTCGCGGGTAAACAGCGCCGACGAGATGCCGTCGCCGCCGAGCACGCTGTTGACCAGATCGCGCTTGGACTCCTGCATCTGCATAATGCGTTCCTCGATCGTGTCCTTGGCGATGAGCTTGTACACGGTCACGGTGTGTTGCTGGCCAATACGATGCGCGCGGTCGGTCGCCTGATCCTGTGCGGCCACGTTCCACCACGGGTCGTAGTGAATGACCACGTCGGCCGCCGTCAGGTTAAGGCCCACGCCGCCCGCCTTGAGCGAAATCAAAAAGACCGGAACCTCGCCCGCTTGGAACTGTGCGACCATCTTGGCGCGGTTCTCCTTAGACGAAGCGCCCGTGAGCTTAAGGAAAGCGATGTCCTCCTTGGCCAAGCGCTTACCGATGATATCGAGCATGCCCGTAAACTGGCTGAACAACAGGATGCGATGCCCGCCGTCGAGGGCGCCGTACACGAGCTCCATGCACGTATCGAGTTTGGCGCTCCCCGCCTTGTAATCCTCGTAGTGTAGACGCGGGTCGCAGCAGATCTGGCGCAGCATGGTAAGCTCGGCGAGCACCTTGAGCTTGTCTTTCTTAAACTCGGATGCTTCGCGATGCTGCACCTGCTGGGCGATGCGGTCCTGGTTGGCCAGGTAGAGCTTGCGCTGCTCGCCGGTGAGCTGCGCCATGACCGTATCCTCGATCTTCTCGGGCAGGTCGGCCACCACGTCTTCCTTTACACGGCGCAGCACAAACGGCGACACGAGCGCTTGCAGGCGGGCGGCACTGTCGCCCTCGGCATGCTCGACCGGGCTTTCGAAGCGCTTGGCAAACGACTCGCGCGTGCCCAGCAGGCCCGGCATCAAAAAGTCGAAGATGCTCCAGAGCTCGGACAGGCGGTTTTCGATAGGCGTGCCCGTCAGGGCAAAGCGCACGCCGGCCGGCAGGCGCTTTGCGGCGCGCGCCACCTGGGTGAGCGGGTTTTTAATGTACTGGGCCTCGTCGAGCACCACGCGGGCAAAATCCTGCCCGGCGTACTCATCGATATCGCGGCGCATAAGGTCATACGACGTCACGACCACGTTATGCTCGGCCACGCCGGCAATTTGCACGCGACGCTGCGCCTTGGCGCCCACGATGGCGCACACATCGAGCGAGGGCGCAAAGCGCTCCAGCTCGGCAGTCCAGTTGTACACGAGTGAGGCCGGGCATACCACGAGCGTGGGCTTGGTGTCCCCCGCCTCCACGCGCGCCAGAATGTGCGCGATCATCTGCAGCGTTTTGCCAAGGCCCATATCGTCGGCCAGGATGCCGCCAAGGCCCAGGTGCTCAAGCGAGCCGAGCCACTGATAGCCGTCGACCTGATAGCCGCGCATCGTTGCCTTGAGCGATGCCGGCACCGTAAAGTCCATCTTGCCGAGCGTGTCCAGACGCTCGACGGTACGGCGGAACGCAGCGTCGCGATCGGCCTCGAGCGCGGGCGTGCGTGCGAGCATGCTGTCGACGAACAGGGTACTCGACGCGGGAAGCGACACGCCATCGAGCAGGTCGACAGCATCGACACCCAGGTCCTCGGCGAGGCCAAACACGGCTCGGGCGCCCTCGTCCAGGCGAATGATGTCACCGGACGTAAGGCGTGCGAACGTCTGGTGGCGCTTATACGAATCGAGATAGATGGCAAGGTCGGCCGCCGAAAGCCCACTCGCACCCAGTTCGACGTCGAGCAGGTTGCTTTTGACGGTCGCGTGCACCGAGAGCTTGGGCGCAGGGCGGACCGAGATCTGGCGCAGGCGGTCGCTGAGCATAACCTCGCCCAACTCGGACAGGGCAGACAGGCCCTCGGTCAGCAAGTGGAACAGGCTCTCGTCATCGCGCTCCTCAAACGCCAGGCCGCCCTCGTAGAAATCGAAGTACAGGGCCGCCGTGTCCATAACGCGAAACTCCGCCACCGCATCGCGGGGCGGAACGCCGGGGCGTTGATCTTCGAAGGGGCTGCCCGGAGCACCCAGGCTAAAGAGATCTGCCGACCAGTCGCCGTAGGTAACCGTAATTTTGCAGGTCACGAGCCCATCGTCGACACCAATCTTAAAATGGAAGCTCGCCTCGGGTGCCACGGCATCAAGGGCGGCGGGAGCGGTCAGGTCCGTGTAGTCGCGCAAGATCGGCAGCGCCATGCGGCAGAACTCGCCCACCTGGTCGGCGGCGATATGGGCCGGCGTGCGGCAGGGCAACAAGCGCGACAGGAACGACGCCGCGTGTTGAGCAAACGCCGCGTCGGTACGGCGCGCGCGGCGTGTGTCGACCAGGTAGGCAACGTTGTCCGAGGCGAAGCAATACATATCGGCCGGCAGGCGCAGGTCATAGCTACCTCCCGCCGCCGGAGCAATCTTTGCGGCGAGGAGCGGTGGGCGGCAAGTCGGGGCTTCGTCCTCTCCCTGCGGCGATGGCTCGACCGCCACCTCGTAGGAGCGATGCGTCGTCGTCCCCCGCGACCAGGCAGGCTCAAAGGAAATGGTCCTACCGCGCAGCAGGTCCAGCACGGACACGATGGAATACTCGGATAGCGGCAACTGACGCTCGGCGACAAAACCGCTGCGGGCAAAGTCATACGATGCCGAGCGCGAACTCGTGATGTCGCTCAGGTAGGCAACCGTCATCGTGACAAGGTCGAGCAACTTTGTCGACACGTCATCGAAGGCCTCGGGCACATGGGCAAACGTAAGCTTCTTGCCGTAAGAAAATGTGCCGCCGCGCACATAGGCATCGGCCATGCCGTCGATATCCTTAACCACATAGGACACCGAACCGCAGCGGATGCGAAACTCGAGCGCCCAGCTAAAGCGCTCGCCAAACAGCGGATTGTAGTACGGCACCAACGAGGGCTCCAGCACCGCTTTGGGAGCATCGGGATCAATGGCGCCGGCGAGCTTGCGACGCATGACCACGAGCTCGTCCATGCGCGCTTCCGACAGATCGGAGAGCGCCGCCATAAGGCTCGGGCTCGTGGGAACGGGCGCCGGGAAGGGAAAGTTAGGGTTGACCGCGGATGCGGTGGGCGCGGGGCGGGCGGACTGCTTGGATTGTGCGGGCGGTACCGTAGTCGTGCGAACCGGCGTGCGCAAGCCCTCGACGGGCTCGGCGCCACTGGCATCCAGATACGCCAACGCCGTGGCGATAGCGTGTTTGCACATGCCGGAATAGCGAAAGGCGGCCGGGCAATCGCAGTTGTAGTCGACAACCTCGTGCTCGTCCATGTCGAGCGCCACGTGCGTCTTGTACAGGTCGCCGCGCGAGCCGCGCACCGAGCCCCCGACCGTCACGTTTTTGGAGAAGCGTGAGCCGCTGTCCTCAATCGACAGCACGGCGCCGTTGAGCATGAGCGAGCGCCCCTTCATAAAGGTGCCGCTCAACGCCGCCTCTTTGCGAAGCGCCTGCACAAACGTCCCCTGTGCCATCACTTCCTCCAATCCACACAGGGTAGCTAATTTGGGACGGGGCTATTTTAGCTACCCCCATATGTCGGTTGAGACGCATTCCGACCCCGACTCATTCGCCGTCAGTCAAAGGGTAGCTAAAATAGCCCCGTCCCAAATTAGCTACCCCGGCAAAGGCACCCTTAGATAACCGTCACGCGGCCTTGGTTGCCAACGATGGCCTTGGCCTCGGCCAGCAGCGGAATCGAGCGTGCGTTAACCTTGGCCGGCACCTCGGCACGCAACACGCGCCCGTCCACCTGTTCGATAAAGATCTCCACGCGGTCGCCGCCCGGGTTGGTGGTGAGCACCGTGGCCAGGCGCGCCATATTGCCCTGGCTAAAGCGGCTGTTGGGCACCATGACCTCAAACACCCTGGGCTTGTTGTTCTCCTCGTTAAGCTCCAGCGGCACGATCTCCTGCGCGATGATCTGGTCGCCGCGATCCGAGCGCTCGAGCTTGCCCTTGATGCGCACAAACGCATCGGACAGCTGCGCGCCGGTCTCGGGATCGACCTCGCCGTACAGATACCCCTCGGCCTCCTTGTAGGTCTTGGGGAACACCACGACCGTGGCCTCGCCTTCCATGTCCTCGAGCTGCACAATGCCCATGGGGTCGCCGTTTTTGGTCACGCGCTTGGACACGCTCGAGACCATACCGGCCCACCACAGCGCCTTGCCCTCGGGAATCTCCTGGTTGATGGTACCGCCCGTGGGGTTTTGCACCTCGTAGCCGGTGTCGATCTGCGAGAACGAGAAGTCGCGTGCTTTGCTAAGTGCATACTCAAACGGACGCAGCGGGTGGTCCGAGACATAGATGCCCAGAACTTCCTTCTCCTGGCTCAGCTTAAGGTGGCGGTCCCACTCCTGGCCATCCGGATCGGGCACGCTGACCTCAAAGCCCGAGCCCTCAACGTCGCCAAACATATCGAAAAACGACGTCTGGCCGCTCGCGCGATCCTTCTGGCGCTTCACAGCGGCATCGATGATGTTCTCGGGGTTGCTCTTGTCCACAAAGTGCATCATCTGGCGACGCGGATACCCCGTGGAGTCGAAGGCGCCTGCCTTGATGAGTGATTCGATCACGCGACGGTTTGCCTGGCTGGAGTCCACGCGCTCGACAAAGTCGTGCAGCGTCTTAAACGGGCCGCCCGCCTCGCGCTCGGCGATAATCGCCTGCGCCACGCCGGTGCCCACGCCGCGGATGCCGGCCAGACCAAAGCGCACGCCCTCCTTGGTAGCCGTGAACTCGGTACCGGACTCGTTGACATCTGGCGACAGCACGGGGATGCCGTCGTGACGGCACGCCGAGACGTAGTGAACAATCTTGTCGGTCTTGCCCGTATAGGACGTCAGAACGGCCGCCATGTACTCGTGCGGATAATGCGCCTTGAGCCACGCCGTCTGCATAACCAGAATGGCGTAGCCGGCGGAGTGCGACTTGTTAAAGGCGTAGGACGCGAACTCGAGAACATCGTCCCAAATCTTCTGGGCGACCTCGCGCGTGTAGTTGTTCTTGATAGCGCCGTTCATCCAGTGGTCGTAGGTGGTCTCGTCCGAGCCATCCTCCCAGTGGAGCACCGTCGACGTGAGCAGCTTGATCTTTTTCTTGGCCACGGGCTTACGGATACGCGAGTCCGATTCGCCCTTGGAGAAGCCGCACATCTCGACGGAGATGAGCATAACCTGCTCCTGGTAGACCATGGTGCCGTAGGTTTCGCCCAGGATGTCGTCCAGACGGTCGTCATAGGAGACGGCCGGCTCCTTGCCGTTCATACGGTTGATGTAGGACGAAACCATGCCGGCGCCCAGCGGGCCCGGGCGGTACAGAGCGATCAATGCCACGACGTGCTTGTACTCGGTGGGCTTCATGTTCTTGATCGTGGCCGTCATGCCGGCGGACTCGACCTGGAAGACGCCGGCGGTGTGGCCGGAGCCCATGAGCTTAAAGATCTCGGGATCGTCAAAGGGAATCTCTTCCTCTTTGATGTCGATGCCGAAGTTCTTTTTGATGTTTGCCTTGGCCTTGGAGATAACCGTCAGCGTACGCAGGCCCAAGAAGTCCATCTTGAGCAGGCCCATGTCGGCGACGGTATGGCCCTCGTACTGGGTAATCTCGACGCCGCCCTTGGTATCGAGCTTGGTGGGCACGTGCTCGTTGACGGGGTCGCGGCAGATCAGAACGGCGCACGCATGCACGCCCTCGCCACGGGTGAGGCCCTCGATCGAGAGCGCCGTGTCGATGATGCGGCGGGCGTCGTCGTCCTTTTTATATGCCTCGGCAAAATCGGGGTTAAACAGATCCTCTTTGCCGGGTTGCTTTTCGAGCACCTGCTTGAGCTTGACCTTGGGGTCGCTCGAGACCATCTTGGACAGGCGCTGGCCCATATAGACCGGGTAGTCCAGAACGCGTGCGGCGTCGTTGATGGCCTGCTTGGCCTTAATGGTCGAGTAGGTGATGACGTGGGTGACCTTCTCGGGGCCGTAGAGCTGGCGAACGTGCTCCACGACCTCGAGGCGCCGCTCATCGTCGAAGTCCATATCGATATCGGGCATCTCGGTACGCTGCGGGGAGAGGAACCTCTCGAACATCAGACCGTTCTCGAGCGGGTCGAACGCGGTGATGTTCATGGCGTAGGCGACGATAGCGCCGGCGGCCGAGCCACGGCCGGGACCGACGCCGATACCGTTGTCCTTGGCCCATTGCACGTACTCAGCAACGATCAAGAAGTAGGCGGCAAAGCCCTTGTCGCAAATAACCTTGTATTCGTACTCAAAGCGCTCTTTGATGTTGACGCCGCCGATCTCGCGCGTGGCCCAGTCATCGCCGTAGTGCTGGCGCAGGCCCTTCTCGCACTCGCGGCGGAACTGGCTCTCGTGCGTCTCGCCGGGATCGAGCAGCGGGAAGCGCGGCAGGATGATGGAGTCCCAGTCCAGCTCCACGTAGCACTTGTCGGCAATCTCGAGCGTGTTGTCGCAGGCCTCGGGGCAATACGGGAACATCGCCCGCATCTCCTCCTCGGTCTTCATGTAGAACTCCGAGCCGGTCATGCGCATACGGTTGGGGTCGTCGACCTTGGCGTTCATGCCGATGCACATAATGACGTCCTGCACGGGCGCATCCTCGCGGCGCAGGTAATGGAAGTCGTTGGTGGCGATGACCTTGACGCCCACCTGTTTGGCGATGTCGATGAGCGTGCGGTCCATCTGCTCGTCGGTCAGGCCGTTGTCGGTGGTAATGCCGTGTTCCTGGATCTCGATATAGAAGTCGCCGGGGTCGAAGGTATCACGGAAGGTCTCGGCCCACTTGATGGCGCCCTCCATGTCACCGCGGTCGATGTACTTGGGAATGATGCCCGCGATGCAGGCGCTGGTGCAGATCATGCCCTTGGCGTGGCGGCGCAGGTTGTCGAGCGTCACGCGCGGCTTGTAGTAAAAGCCCTGCACGGCGGCCTCGGAGACCGTCTGCATCAAGTTGACGTAGCCCTCCTGGTCCTTGGCCAGAAGGATCATGTGGTAGAGCTCGGGCTTATGGTCGCGGGCGAGCGTCTCGTCCGGCGTAAAGTAGACCTCGCAGCCAAAGATGGGCTTGATGACCAGCGGCGGCTTGAGCTCGTCGATATTGCCCTTCTCGTCCCACATGGCCATGTCCTTAACGAACTGGGCATGCTCGCGCGGGTTTGCCTCGGGATCGGGCTCCTCCAGCTCGTCGCGGCGGTCCTTTTCCAAGAAGGCCTTGTCGTGGCTCCAGGTTTTGTACTCGGGCGTGTTGTGGTTGACGGCGTCGCAGGCCAGCGCCAGGTCGGGCACGCCATACATGTAGCCGTGGTCGGTAATGGCCACGGCGGGCATGCCAAGCTCAACGGCACGGTTGACCATATCCTGGATACGGGTTGCGCCGTCGAGCATGGAGAAAACAGTGTGGTTGTGCAGATGGACGAATGCCATGTGATGAGCTCCGATGCGGGTTCGTGTTCTGACTGAACGATTTTACCGCACGGCACGGACAGCACCCGAACCTAGCCAAACCCACACGGGTAGCTAATTTGGGACGGGGCTATTTTAGCTACCCCAATACATCGGTTGAGATGTATTCCGACCCTGACTCATTCGCCGTCAGTCAAAGGGTAGCTAAAATAGCCCCGTCCCAAATTAGCTACCCCTGAGCTGCGGTGGAATCGGGAGGGATTCCACCGCACGCTGTTGAGGGCTAAAGATTGTAGGTGACTACTTGAGGTGCGGCGGGTTCGACGAAGATGGTTGGATCCGGCTGTTCCACGCGGACGAACTTGACGGTCACGGCCTCAAAGCCCGCCTTGTGCAACACATCGGCGTAGACGCGCGCCTGCAGGGCGTGCTTCTCCTGCAGCTGTTCCGGCGTCTCATCCGGTGTGCCGCCCGTCTTGTAGTCGATGACCAGCGCGCGTGACGAATCCGCCGGGTTCGTTGCCAACGCATCGATGGCGCCCTCGGCATACGTGCCGTAGCGGGCAATGTCCTCGTCCTCGCAGCCCAGCGAGAAGAACGGTACCTCGGCACGGACGCACGGCCAGGCAAGCAGCTCGGCACGGACCGCCGACCTGAGCCAGCGATTCAGGGCAATGTCAAAACGCTCGCGCTGCTCCGGCGTCAGGCACCACAGGCGCGCCAGCGCATCGGCGCGCGCGGCGGGCAGTTCATTGGCGCCCATCTCGATGAGCCACTGGCAGGCAGCATGGAACGCCGAGCCCAAGGCCATGGGATTGCCGAGGGGCTCGGCAGCAACCACGTCCGCATCGGTCATCTCCGAGCCATCCGAGTCTTCATCATCGCCGGCCTCGTCCATGGGCACACGCGTCTCGGCGGCACGATCTTCCGCCTCGGCATGCAGGGCCGCGGCGATCGATGAGTAGCTATACGAGTCACGCGCCGGGAACGGGCAGGTGCCCATGCGCACGCCCACCGCCTGGGGATACACGAGCTCAAACGAATCGGGCTCGGGGTCGGCAGGACCGGGAACGGCGGCGCGGGCATCTGCACCGGCACCCTCCGGCTCCGCATCGCCACGAACAAGCCTGCCCTCGGCATCCAGCGAAGCGTTAGCCTCAAAAGCCTGCTCGCCAAAGGTAAAGTCCGAAAGCGAAATGAGCTCGTAGTCGCCCGGCTGGGAGTTGTCGAACACCAGGCGGTCGGCATCGAGCTGCGGCAAGGCCTGCGCGTCGGTCGGCAAAATACGGCGCAGTACGTCGTAGGTCAGATCGGTCTCGACATCGAAGGTCGGCGCCGCCACCTTGCCACGGCTCACGCCGGCATCCATTGCCAGAATGACCAGCTCGCGTGCACGCGTCATGGCGACATAGAGCAAGCGGGCCCGCTCCTCGAGCGAAAGCTGCAGGTCGTCGTTGCGCAGGCGAGCAAATGCCTCGGCGGGAGAACCCGTCGCACAGACGTCCTCCATGAGCTCCGGCGGCAACCATAGCGACGTGCCCTTACCCTTAAACGCATGCTCAAACTGTTTTTTGACGTCGTCGCCCTTTACGAACGTGCCGTCCGCGAGTTTAACGCCGTCGAAGCGTGCCGGTAGCGCCACAACCTGCGCACCGCCATCGACGCGACCCATCTGTGCCACACCCGAGGACTTACGCACGCCAAAGCACTCCGCAACCGCCACGACCGGATATTCCAGACCCTTGGAGGCGTGCACCGTCATGATGCGTACCGCGCCGTCGCCCTCCTCGTTGAGGGCGCCTGGGGCTTCCTTGCCCGCCAAGAAGCGGTCGAAGGCCAGCGCAATGGAGCGCGGCGAGTTACCGAACTCGGCCTCCGCCTCGGCCACGGCATCGAGCGCCTTGAGCACGTTGGCAGCAATGGCCTTGCCCTCGGGGCCGCGCTTCGCCAGACGCACGAACCAGCCCGAAGCGTTGACCACGTCGCGCGCGATCGCCGCGAACGAATCACGTCCCACGCGGCGCAGTGCATAGCGCAGCACCTCGCGGGCGCGCGTCACGAGTGGCAAGCCCTGCAAGCCGGGCACATCGGAATCGCTCATGATGCCCGCATCGATGTTGCGGCGCGACGTCTCCCCCGTCTGCTCGTCCAGCTTGGTCGCCAGCGCCAGGAATTCCTGGGCGCCGAGCGCAAACATCGGCGAGGCCAGCAACGGCATGAGGCCCTGCGCGGTATCGGCCGGGTTGGCAAGTGCGCAGACCAGGGCACGCACCGTCTGCGCCTCGGCTGCCTGGGCAAAGACCGAGCCGCCCGCGATAACGCAGTCGAGTCCCTGGTCGCGGAAAGCCTGGGCATAAACGTCGGCATTGGTCATGCGCCCCAGCAGCAGCACCATACTGCCCTGAGGCTGGCCCGCTTTAACGAGCGCTTGGAACCGCCCCGCAATCGCACGAGCTTTCGCCTGCGTTCGCTCCTGGGTGCTGCCGCCGGCAACGAACAGCGCTTGGCGGCGCGAAGCCTTTGCCTTGAGCTTGTCCTCGCGATCGTCACTCGGCTCAAGATCCAAGAACCCCTGCATCAAACCACCGGTATCACCGTCAAAGACGCGTGCCACATAGCGCAGCACCTCGTCGTGGCTGCGGAAGTTGCGCACGAGCTTGACGAGCTCGCCGGCAGGGGCATCGGATGCGACGGAGGTCTCAGGCGCAGCAGACAGGCCCACCTTGCGCTCCTGGCGGCGAAACACCTCGACCTCGGCGCCGCGGAAGCGATAGATCGACTGCTGCGCATCGCCCACCGTGCACAGCGCGCGCTCGCCCGCACCCGTCAAATAGCGAATCAGATCGACCTGCATCTGGTCGGTATCTTGGAACTCGTCGATCATGACCATCTTAAAGCGGCCCTCGTAGGCGGCTCGAATGGCGGGATAATCGCGCAGCGCCTCGTATGCCATGCGGAGCAGGTCGTTGTTATCGAGCGCGGACTGGTCAGCCTTGAGCGCGCGGTACTCCGCCTCCACAGCACGAGCAAGCCCCACCAGCGCATCGAGCGCCGGACCACCGCAGGCGAGCACGATATTGATAAACGCATCGGCAGCCTCCGCCTTGAGCAGCTCCACCTGCTCCTTAGGGAATGCCTTGCTCGCCCGAGGCATGGTGCACGACATCATGAGTCGCGCCGCATCCGCCATGGTCTTGCCGCTCGCCTCGAACGCATCGATGGCATCGAGCGCCACCTGCGCTTTCTCGGTCGCGGCCTTGCTTGCGCCCAGCGCCGCACGATAGGCATCGGCAAGGGCCGAAGTGTCGGCATGACCGTGTGCCACGCGCACGTCGTCCATGCCGCCCGGCAGCTGGCTCGAGAGCTCCAGCAGCTCGCGCACCAGGCCCTTGATGGTGGTGCCGGCGCCAAAAGGGCCGCCCTCGCCCGCCATGGGATACCAGGCGTAGAGGGCCTTGAGCGATGCCGCGAGCTCGGGGGCGGCATCGGGCGCCGTCGCGCGGGCCAGCACATGCTCAACAGCCTGATCCATAAGCTCGTCGGTATCGGTGAGTACCGTGAACTCGGGATCGATGCCCAGCTCCAACGCGTGTGCGCGCAGGATACGCGAGCACATGCCGTGAATGGTCGAGATCCATGCATCGTCGACGGTCAGGGCCTCCTCGTCCATGCCCTCGTCGATGAGCGCGCGGCGCACGCGGTCACGGATCTCGGCCGCGGCATCTTTGGTAAAGGTAATGGCGAGCACCTGGTCCAGATGCTCAACGAACGGACCGGATTCGGGCGAGAGCGCGTAGACGATGCGGCGCGTGAGGGTAAAGGTCTTGCCCGAACCGGCGCCCGCCGAGACAAACAGCGGACGGTCGAGCGTTTTGACAATCTGCAGCTGTTGCGGCATCAAAGTCGAAAGATCCATGGTCTACACGTCCCTCCTTACAAACGTTCTTTCGTGGTTATACGAGCAGCGCGCATGCGCGGCCTGAGCCGACGTCGGGTCGACGGCGGCAACGTTGCCTGCCTCGAGCTCCCGCAGGCGCTCGGCGATGCCGGCCTCCACGCGATCGAGCAGGGCGTCGAAGTCCATGCTGCCACCCTCGCCGGGGAAACCTTTCTTGAGGCCTGGGATGCGACCGTCGCCGCGCTCTTCCTCGAGCAGCTCGGCGCTCGCGGCGCCGCGCAACGCCGGCTTGCCGCCCTTGGTCGAAAAGTAGAGCGCCGCGCGGGTGTCCAAATCCAGCGCCCGGCGCATGGCCTGCGCATAGATAAGCGTCTGGGTATGGGGCGGTAGCCACCGTGGGTCGTCGATGGCGGCCTCGCCCGATTCCTCGTCGCGCACCGTAGGGTCGGCGAGCTTAAACTCCTCAACGCCCGTGCGATGCTTGTAGTCGATCACCACGGCACGATTCTCGGCGTCCACGTCCACGCGGTCGATGCGCCCGCCAAGCGGCCAGCCGGCATACTCGACTTTGAGCTCGTTAAAGGCGAACTCCAGGTAACGCGGGGCAAAGGGGGCGAGCGCCTCGGACTCGTAGGCAAGCACTCCCTCCAGCTGCGGCAGAATCTCGGCCACCTGGCGCTCCTCCACCGGAGAGAGCGGCACGAGCGGGCCCTCGTTGCCACGCTTGGAGGCATGCTCGGCCAAGGTCTCGTCAAAGACCTCGTGTAGCAGCTCCTGTGCACGCGGCAGATTCATGGGCGTCACGCGCTCCATGCCCTCTTGGGGCAGACGGGCGTGCAGGCGCTCCAGAACATCGTGGACAAAGTTGCCCTTCTCCATGTTGCCAAAGCCCGCGTCGATGGACTGGGGCTTCACGCGATACGACACGAACCAACACAGCGGGCACGTCGAGTACGCCTCAATCTGCGAGGCGGACGTCAGGCGCGGCACGAGCGGCGCGTCCTCGCCCTCGCCATCGCGGCGGCACAGGACCAGGTACGGCACAGCCGCATCACTCAAATGCTGAGGAGCCTCGCACGCAACACGCTTGCACTCGATACCCTCGCCGGCCGCCGGATCAAAATCGGCGACGATACCGCCCTCGCCCACGCACGCAACCTTGGCGGCACCAGCGGCCTCGGCATACGCCCGCAGCTCGGTCCATACGGCTGCCGGGTAGCACTCGCGTGCCTGGCAATCGTGTGTCACGCGCGCAAGCGCAACCGGGCCGCGTGCCGCCTGCATCGCGCGGCCAAAGCGCACGCGCAGTAGGGCCGCAGGCTCAAGCATCACGCCCTCGCGACCAAGGCTCGCCGTCAGCGTGGCAAGCGGGCCCTCCTCGTGCGAGAGCGGATAGCTGTCCAGATCGACATCGGCAAACAGCACGGCATCGTAGCTGCCGGTGCGCAGAGCCGCCGCATCGGCAAGCGAAGTAAAGCGAACCTGGGCACGTGGCGCACGGTCAACCTCGTAGGTCTCGTAATCGTAGGCGGTGCTACGCTTGTCCACCTTGGTGCGAACGCCATCGAGCACGGGCACGGTCGCGGCCTGCGACACGTCGAGCGCGCGAGCATCGTTCATAAGGATGTCGATGACATGGCGCAGCAGGGCCACCTCCGCCTGGCGACGGGCTTGGCCATCCAAGCTGCCCAGCGAGCGATCGGGCAACGCCTCGGCAACGGCAAGCATGGCCTTGAGCGCCGTCACGGGCTTGTCACGCCACAGCGCCTGGAACACGTCCGAGACCACACACGGCACATTCTTAAACCAGTTTTCGTCGCTCGCCGCCTTACGCGCGCCCCTCACCTGGCCCTGCACGCTCTGCAGCAGGCTCTTAACGCCCGCGGTAGTCTTGCTGCGCGAGAGACGCATATTCTTATCGAACGTGCGCGCGCTGGCGGCGTCGGCACCCGAAAGCGGGCTGTAGATCCAGTCGGTAAGCTCTGGAGCGGGCCACCACTCCGTCTTGGAGGCGGTGCCCTCGTCGGCGGCCTTCATGCGCTCGATCAGATTGGCGAGCGCCGTGAACTGCCTGCCCGCGATGGATTGGGAAAACGCCGTGAACTCAGTTGTCTCAGCAGCGATACGACGAGCCGCCAGACGAGAGGCGAGCTCACCGAACAGCTGGGGTGCCCGGGCAGAAACGACGAGCACGCGTGCGGGGTCGGCGTTCGTCGCGGCGCCGTCGGCCTCGGAACCCTGGCACGCTTTTACCAGATCATCAATTGCGTCCGCATAGACATGAGCACGGGCATGGGGGCCGGCGACCTCAATAAAGGCAGGCTGAGCGGCGGTCCCGCAAGCGGCATCAGACGCGCCGGCACCCTCCCCCAGCGGCGTGATCTCAAACAGCATACCGCGGGCATCAAATGCCGTGGCCAGCTCCTCACGCATCGCCGCTTGCTCGCGGGCAAGCAGCACGACAACCTCTCCCCCGTTGTTTGACACGGCGGACAGCAGCTCGAGCAAGCTATACGTAAATGACGTGATACCGCGCACGCACACGGCGCGGGTGCACGCCGGCAGGCTATCGGCCAGGGCACCGGCCATAATGTCAGCCGCCTCGCAGGGCTCGACCATATTTCGACGGTCCAAACCACCCGCGTAGGCACGCAAAAGCTCGAAAACGCGGGCCTCGGCGTCGCTTTTGGGCTCGGGCTGAGCGGCGGCATCGCGGCAGCGTTCGTCGCCCGCCCCCGCCACCCCCGGCAACACATCGCGGGCCATACGCGCAAGCATGCGCACCGTGCCCTGGCTGCGCGAGAGCGGCTGCAGAGCAGCGTCATCGCGGCGGTCGATCATGTCCGAGAACAGCATCTGGCGCTGAAGGTTATCCACAAAGCTACGGTCATCGCCCATAAGCTCCCACAGCGAACGGAGCCACGACGAAGGGGTCTTGTAATCGATACCCAGTGAAACCCCAGCTTCCGCCGCATCATGACGGCACAGATCGAGCTCGGCAAACGTAGGCACCAGCAAAACGGCACGCCCGTGGCGGGCAACCAGGTCGGCGAGCAGCGCCGCCTCGGCATCGCTCAAATCCGCGCCGGCGTTGGTGGTATAGATTCGAACAGGCATGGTCCTCCACTCAAACCGTTCGCAATAATCAATGTATCCATCCTACCCGCCCAAGCGGACACATTGCCACCGCAGCTCCATCTTTTGGTACGAAGCAACCTGACCCCAACGCACCAGCCGATTGCGGGCATATAAAAACCGCCCCCGAAGGGACGGTTCTGCGCAATTCGTTTTTGTCGCTAGCCTACTCGCCATCCTCCAGCTTGATGAGGATCTTACGGTAGCCGCCGTACTCGCCGTTCAGCGCCTTTGAAACGCGGCTCACCGTAGTGGACGAAGCGCCGGTGCGGGCTTGGACCTCGACATAGGGCTCGCCCTCGTCCAGATAGCGCGCCACCTGCAAACGCTGAGAAAGATCACAAATCTCACGCGGCGTGCAGATATCGGTCAAAAACGCTTGGATATCTTTCTCGTCGTCCAAAAGGCTAAATGCGTGGACTAGCTGCTTGACATCAGGCTTGTCAAACATGTTCTCGATATTCATCGATCACCGCCAAACCCGCCAAAAGGCATCGAGGTTGATACTAACATCGGGCATCGTTCGCCCGTTCTATTCAATAGGGCAACGCCTGTGGCTTTTGCCCGTAGCAGTTTAGCACACCACCAAACTAAAGCGACAAGACTCTCTGCCAGCGGCACGTTTTTTAGGTCGAATGCCGTTTTGAAACCGAATGCGCACGTAAGCTCCACGAATATTTGAGACAATGGGCGCCCAAACACCGCGGCGCACCCGCGCAACCATCCAGGTCGCCGCCGCAAGCCGTTTCACGCGACGCCAGCAACCCCGGCGCAAGAAAGGATTCACGCCATGCGCTTTATGCTTAACTGGCTCTTCACCTCGATCGCCATCGCGATCGCCACGTTCCTCGTCCCCGGCATCCAACCCTTCGGCTTTGCCGAGGCCTGGGTCTGTTTCGCCTTCGTAGGACTGTTCCTCAATATCGTCGATTCGCTCGTCAAACCATTCCTGACGGTCATCTCGCTGCCGCTCACCATCATTACGCTGGGCATTTTCCAGCTTGTCGTCAACAGCCTTATGCTCGAGCTCGCCAGCTACCTATCGGTGAATCTGCTGGGCGCGGGCATCTCCATCGCCAGCTTTGGATCGGCGTTTATGGGCAGCATCTTGGTATCCATCATGCGCAGCATTCTCGACAGCATCGCCAAGAACTAGAGCGAACCGATACGGATCGCCACAACACGCCAAAATGAAGGCCGCCCATCGAAACGATGGACGGCCTTCTTCTTTATCGAGCCTCAGAGGGTAAAGAAATCTACCATTTCTACCCCGTCCCCAAATGGAAGGTGTGGGTTAGATGACGTAGTCGTAGCCTTCGTTGGGAGCGACAAGTTGATCGAGTGTCACACCGTCGAGGTAGTCGTTGATGAGCTTGTCCAGGTTCTTCCACACGTCGAGCGTGGGGCACTCATCAGATCGCGAGCAGCCTTTGCAGTCACCATCCAGGCAGGCGACCGGCGCCAGACTACCCTCGGTCAGGCGCAGAATCTCGCCCACCGTGTACTGCTCGGGAGGGCGCGTGAGCACGTAGCCGCCGCCCTTGCCGCGCATGCCCGAGAGCATATTGGCGCGTACGAGTGTGGCAAGAATGTTCTCCAGATATTTCTCCGAAATCCCCTGTCGCGCCGCAATCTCTTTGAGCGGGATGCGGCCGGCCGCCTGGTGCTCTGCCAGGTCGACCATAACGCGCAGGGCATACCTGCCCTTTGTGGAAACCAACATATATATTGCTGCCTTTCGGTCATTTAATCCGTAGAAATTCTAGCCGAAAAATTGGCTTTGAAAATACCCATCCCGTCAAGATGGTTAATCGACTCGCAATAATTCATAAATTCCTATTGCATTACTAGGCTTTGCTGTCTACTATGCTTCCCAACAGCTAAACGAACAACCTATTGGGTTTGTAGGTTTTGCTGTTACATACACCGTAAAACCACACGGTATCCAGTCATTTGAACACTTTGGAGGTTCACCATGAGCAAGGTTTACACGTCCATCGATCAGCTTATCGGCCACACCCCGCTTTTGGAGCTTACCCACTTTGAGGCCGACGAGGACCTCAAGGCCCGCGTGCTCGTCAAGCTCGAGTACTTCAACCCCGCCGGCTCCGTCAAAGACCGTGTCGCCAAAAACATGATTGACGAGGCCGAGAAGGCCGGCAAGCTCGTGCGCGGCGGCGACTACACCATCATCGAGCCCACGAGCGGCAACACCGGCGTCGGCATCGCCTCCGTGGCGGCGGCTCGCGGCTACAAGGTGATTATCACCATGCCCGAGACCATGTCCGTCGAGCGCCGCAAGCTTATGCAGGCATATGGCGCAAAGCTTGTGCTCACCGACGGCTCCAAGGGCATGAAGGGCGCCATCGCCAAAGCCGAGGAGCTGCAGAAGGAGACCCCCAACAGCATTATCGCCGGCCAGTTTGTGAACCCCGCCAACCCTGCCATCCACAAGGCCACGACCGGCCCCGAGATCTGGGACGACACCGACGGCAAGATCGACATCTTCGTCGCCGGCGTTGGCACCGGCGGCACCGTGACCGGCGTAGGCGAGTTCCTCAAGAAGCAGAACCCCGAGATTAAGATCGTCGCCGTCGAGCCCGTCACTTCCCCGGTGCTCTCCAAGGGCCAGGCGGGCCCGCACAAGATCCAGGGCATCGGCGCCGGCTTTGTGCCCGACGTCCTCGACACCCAGGTCTACGACGAGATCATCCCCGTCGAGAACGACGACGCCTTTGCCACCGGCCGCGCCGTGGGCCACAAGGAGGGCGTGCTCGTGGGTATTTCGTCCGGCGCCGCCGTGTGGGCTGCGCTGCAGCTGGCCAAGCGCCCCGAGAACGAGGGCAAGACCATCGTGGCGCTACTCGCCGATACCGGCGAGCGCTACCTGTCCACGGCGCTCTTCCAGGACTAGGCCCTTTTAAGCCCGAATGAACCCGGGACCCGCCGGTCTCCCCCCCCTGGCAGCCCGAGCTCATCCCAACAGGGTGTCCCACAGGACACCCGAACTTGCTACAATGTCTGCGGCGCGGAACCAGCCTCCCGCGCCGCTTTTCTTTTTTGGCCACATGCCACCAAGGAGAACCTCCCCATGCACAATAAGCGCGTGCTCGTCGCCATGAGCGGCGGCGTCGATTCCAGCGTGACTGCCTATCTGCTCAAGAGCCAGGGCTACGAATGCATCGGTGCCACCATGCGCCTCACCTGCCCCGCACCCGATCCCGCAACAGGCATGAGCAAAGTCGACCGCGACATCGCTGACGCGAAGGCCGTCGCCGAGCGCCTGGGGATACCCCACCATGTGCTCAACCTGCAGCAGACCTTCGACCGCAATGTTATCGAGCGCTTCGTGACCGCCTATCAGGAGGGGCTGACGCCCAACCCATGCATCATCTGCAACCGCCATATTAAGTTTGGCGCGCTGCTCGATGCGGCACTCGACATGGGCTGCGACCACATCGCCACAGGCCACTATGCCAAAACGAGCCAGGCGCCCGACGGCACCTGGGAGCTGCATCGCGGCGAGGACCCCAAAAAGGATCAGAGCTACTTTTTATATTCGCTCACGCAAGAACGCCTGGCACGCACCATCTTTCCGCTGGCAGGGCTGGACAAGGAGCGCGACGTACGCCGCATTGCCGCCGAGCAGGGCTTCATCAACGCCAAGAAGGCCGAGAGCGAGGACATCTGCTTTATCCCGGACGGCGACTACGCGGGCTATATCGAGCGCCGCTGCGGACATGCCGCTGCACCGGGCGACATTGTGTGGCGCGACGGCAGCGTGGTCGGACGCCATAACGGCGCGCTGCGCTACACCATCGGCCAGCGCAAAGGCCTGGGTGTCGCGATGGCGCATCCGGTGTATGTAACGGGCGTCGACGCCGCCAGCAACACCGTGCATCTGGGCGAAGCCGAGGACCTAACCGCCTCGGCGCTAACTGCCGATGAGTGGATCTGGAGCGCCCCTGCCGACCGCATGGAGGCAGAGCTCAATGCCGGCGGCATTCGTGTAGGTGCCAAGTACCGCTACCGTCAGAAAGACCAGACAGCGACACTTACGCGCGACGAAGGCGGGCAAATGCTGCTAACTTTTGACGAGCCACAGCGAGCCATCGCCCCCGGCCAGGCCGTTGTAGTCTATCGCGGCGACATCGTCCTGGGCGGTGGTATCGTAACCGGCGCACTTAAGTAGCCGCTGGTTTATCGCCGCACGTGTCGAAGTACCTCAACAGCGGCACCAACCTCGATTACGCGACGCTCGAGGCCGCGGCAAATGGCCTCGAGTCGATCCTCCGCCGTCGCCCATTCGCTCTGCGAAAGAATCTCGATTGCCTCATCAACAAATCCGTTGAGCCGCGATGAATCGAACCAATCGAGCGAGTCCGCAAGCGCCAGCTGGACGAAAGGGTCGGGCCCAAACGGCTTAGCGGAAAACCCAAACTCCCCAGCTGAAAGCACGGCAGTTGGCACGTTATACCACAGACAGTTGCCGCTATCGAACAGCGGTGCAGGTTTTATCTCCAGGGTGTCGACATTGCGGATGATGCCGAAGTTTCGCCAATGGCGATCGCTGTTGGCCAAAAGGGCATCGCAAATGATCATCTGCGACATAGACCTTCTCACGGCAGCCTCGTCTGCTCCATGCTTACCAAGGAAGCGGCAGTACCGGTCGTACGTCGAGTTTCCTCGCTGACCGCCAAGAGCGTTCTTAACGTAAACAGCCGGAACATATTCCTCGCGGCCGTCAAGAAAGTCGTCGCACAAACACACAGGGCCATCGAACATCCGCTCAACCGCATAGGGAACAAACTCACCCTCTGACAGCAAGCGACGATGTAGAGCCGTTGCAACCGCCTCGTTAAAGGGACGTTGATCGTCCATGCCGCACCCCTTGACCAGGACGCGAACACCGTTGCGAATCATCCACGATTTAGGAAGCTCGCCCTCGGATGTGTTGTCGGGATTTTTAAGACCGATGCCTTCCAGCCAACCCGAACGCCCCTCGGGCGCCGATCGCTCAAATTCGTTCTCAAAGTAATTGATGTTTCGCCATTCGAGCCCGTCGCAATCGGTCGGCCGCAGCCAATAGCAATCCGAAAGCGAGAGGCCCAGGCACTGAACCGGCACCTCAGTGCCGTTGACGATCCCTAACTCTCGGTAGCGCGAGATAAGCCCGGGGCGAACATCGGGTACCGACCGATGCCCCCACCACGCGTTGAGCTCCCGCTTATTCACCGTTGGAGAAGAGCTCGAGCATGTGCCAAACGGCATTCGTTGCGCATCGAGGACCTCGGCGATTTCGAAGGGAAGCTCGCGCGTCGGATCAAATGAGACATGCGCGACCTCATGGTCGGCCGACATCAGCGTAAACTTGCGCCCCACATCGGCCGCAGGACGGCGTCCACGTTTGCGGACCTTTTGATAAGCGAGCGCAGAATCATACTCAACCATCTTCCGTCCGCCCACAATATCGCACGCGAGCGTTCCCGATGCGGCAAGTTGAGATATGCGGGCTTTCGTAACGCCCAACAGGCGGGCAGCATCACCCATAGACAAGTACTCAGACGTATCCATACACCGCATCACCTCGTTAAGTAATTTACACGTTTAGTTAATAGATTACAGGCATCATAATACTAAACGACCAAAAGCGAAAAAAGGCCCGAGAAATCGGGCCTTAGCGATTGGTCGGCCGAGTCGCAAACTGCTCCCCTAGCGCTGAACGTAGGCGCGAACCAGCTCGTAGGTATTGCGCACACCGTCGATGTGGCTGCGCTCGTAGTTGTGGCTCGCGTACACGCCGGGGCCGATCAGGCCGTGACGGATGTCGTAGCCGGCCGAAAGCGTGGCCTCGACGTCGGAGCCGTAATGCGGGTACACATCGATGGCGTAATCGAGCTCCAGCTCACGCGCGATGTTGGACAGCGTGGTCACCAGATCGTAGTTGTACGGACCGCCCGAATCCTTGGCGCAGATCGACACCATGCGCTCGGTGCAGCCCAGGTCGTCGCCCACGCAGCCCATGTCCACGCTGATCATCTCGCGCGTGTCGGCCGGCACGAAGGCACCGCCGTGGCCAACCTCCTCGTACACGGTAAAGAGCAGCGATACCTTGCGCGAAAGCGTCACCTCGCCGCCAGCAACGGCGCGGGCCAAACCCAGCAGAATCGACGCGGACAGCTTGTCGTCAAGGAAACGACTCTTGATGTAGCCGCTCTCCGTCACCGTGGTGCGCGGATCCATAGCGATGATGTCACCAGTCTGAATGCCCAGCTCAAGTACGTCGTCCTTGCTGTCGACATTCTCATCGAGCAGGATTTCCATATTCTTCTCGATGGTCTTGACCGGCTCATCGGCCACATGCGCCGAGGGCTCGGTGTTGAGAACCACACCCGTGTACACATTGCCATCTCGCGTGTAGACGGTGCAGTTCTCGCCATCGGCCGTAGACCACTGGTGCCCACCAAGCGTCGTGGGACGCAGGCGGCCATTGTCCTTAATGGAGCGCACCATGGCGCCCAGGGTATCGACATGGCTCGCCAGTACGAGCGGCTCGCCCTCGCCGCCAAGTTCAACCAGCACGTTACCCTTATTAGAACGCTCGGGGTCAAAGCCCACATCACGCAACGTTTCCATTAGATAATCAGTCGCCGCACGGGTATAGCCCGTAGGCGAAGCAATCGAGGTAAGCGCCTTCAACTGGTCAGTAATATAGGAGAGCGTAGAATCCATCTTGGACACCAAAGTCACCCTTTCACATCGAATTAAACCCACAGCAACGATACCACCGCGAACCATCTTTTTACCTAGCGAGACGACCCATCGAGCTCCCCAGAACTGCGCCCGCCACGATAAGCAGACATAAGGCGCCATCCAACAATGCGCCCCTCACATCCCGCCTTTCCGGCACCCCGGCATCTGAGAAAAGAACGCAGGCGGCCCCGGGTTTCCCTCCGGGCGCATTCCGCAGGACGCAAAAGGCCCCGCCGCGCAACGCGCGCAGCGGGACCTTTTGCATGTCCGAGGACGCGCCCGGAGGGAAACCCGGGGCCGCCGACGGGAGTGATTTACTCAGCCGGGCAGATCTTCTTGAAGAGCTCGATGACGTCGTCAAGCGTTGCCTCGCGCGGGTTGCCCGGGAAGCAGGCGTCGGCCATAGCGTCCTTGGCCAGGACCTCGATCTCGTCGGCCTTCATGGCCTCGCAGACGTGCGGGATGTTCACGTCGGCAGAGAGCTGCTTGACGGCGGCGATGGCAGCGTCAGCGGCCTCTTCGGTGCTCATGCCCGTGGTGTCAACGCCCATGGCGACGGCAACCTTTGCCAGGCGCTCGGCGCAAACCGGCTTGTTGAACTCCATGGCGATCGGCAGCAGCATGGCGCAAGCGACGCCGTGCGGGGTGTCGTAGTGAGCGGACAGGGTGTGAGCCATGGCGTGGTCGATGCCCAGGCCAACATTGGAGAAGCCCATACCGGCGACATACTGGCCAAGGGCCATGCCCTCGCGGCCGGAGCCGGGCTGACCGGACTTGGCCTCAGCGACAGAGTCGCGCAGGTTCTCGCTAATCAGCTTAATAGCCTCAAAGTGGAACATGTCGGAGAGCTCCCAAGCGCCCTTGGTGGTGTAGCCCTCGATGGCGTGGGTCAGAGCATCCATGCCGGTAGAGGCGGTCAAGCCGGCGGGCATGGAAGCCATCATGTCGGGGTCGACGACGGCGACCTCGGGGGCATCGTTGGTGTCGACGCACACGAACTTGCGGACCTTCTCGAGGTCGGTGATGACGTAGTTGATGGTCACCTCAGCAGCGGTACCGGCGGTCGTCGGCACGGCGATGGTGAACACGGCATGGTTCTTGGTGGGAGCAACGCCCTCGAGGCTGCGGACATCAGCGAACTCGGGGTTGTTGATGATGATGCCGATGGCCTTGGCGGTATCCATGGAGGAGCCGCCACCGATGGTCACGATGGCATCAGCCTCGGCGGCCTTGAAAGCCTCGACGCCGTCCTTGACGTTCTGGATAGTGGGGTTGGGCTTGATCTCGGAGTAAAGGCTCCAAGTGATGCCGGCAGCGTCGAGCTCGTCGGTCACCTTAGCGGTAACGCCAAACTTGACCAGATCGGGGTCGGAGCAGACGAAGATCTTCTTGTAGCCGCGACGCTGGAGCTCGCCGGGGATCTCCTTGATGGCGCCGGAACCATGATAAGAAATGGTGTTGAGAACGAAACGATTAGCCATTGATAGCCTCCCCATCGTGTGCGGGGCACCCATTACGCCCCGCGCTGTAAGTTCCATCCTAACGCTTTTGAAACAAAAAACGCGTGAGAACGTCAAAAGTGTTAAAGCGTTTCAACAGGAAATGAAAAAACTGCGGCAAAGGGACAACCCCTCTGCCGCATTCGGTTACTTTCGACAGCCCTCTTTCCAAGCCTCGGCCGCAACCTTCCAGCGAAAGCGCAAGTCGCGTTCGCGATCGATAAACATGATGGCAAACGCGATAAACAGCAGCACGCTCGCCACCGCAATGGCATGCAGACCCATGCGCTCAATGCACCAATTGCCCAGCACGGCGCCAAACACAAAGGTAAAGATCACACCAAAGTACAGCAGGCCGTTTTCCAAAAAGCCGCGCTTGTGGGTAATGATGTAATCGTCCACGTTTTGCAAGGCATTACGGAGGTTGCCGATACACATGGTCGTGGCGATGCCGTGTCCATGAATCTTGCGGAAGCTCTCGACCTGCATGCCGCAGGCAAACGAGGTAAGGCAGTTGGCGAGCAGGTTGAAATCGCCACCGGGAATAAAACTCACGCCCAGCAAGATGACGGCTTCAAAGAACACCGTCACCTGGCGCCAGTGAATCACGCTGCCAAAACGCTCGTGTACCAGGTCAGCAAGCATAATGCCCACAGCAAACGAAACCACAGGGAAGAAGTAGCGCCCCGCAAGTGCCCAATTGCCCTCCGAGATACTCACGCCCACCAGCAGGATATTGCCTGTCTGCGCGTTGGCGAAAACATGGTCGCGCCCAATGTACGAATACACATCCATAAAGCCACCGGCGAGCGCCAAGATGATGCCCAGCTCGATGGACTCCGATATCTGTTTGGCACGCTGCATCGTCGTACATCCTCCTTGTTGACGACCCTCTCGTGCGTTGGCGGAGACATTGCCGCCGTTCATACTGTAACCCATTGACAACATGGCGTGCGCGCGAGACGACCCCTTCGACACGGGGATACACAGTCTGGAAACAAACGGCGGGAGAGGCGCCGACACCCGCATCGACGCGCCGATCCGCCAGCCCATGTACTCCACCAGTCTTTTTAGCCCCGTTCCAAAAAGACTGGTTACAATTACGTGCAGCATACAAACACCGGGAGGGATCGTGGCAAAAAAGCCTCAGCACGCTCAGAATAACCAGCGCAGTCAGCAGGGCAAACAGGGCCAGCAGCAAAAGCGCGGCGGTAAGGCGCAGGTCACGGCCGCCCCCGCCACCCGGGCCGCGCACACCCAGGCAGCGCCCTCACGCCCCTGGCGTCCGAGCCGCGATAAGTTCCTACCCGTCAGTCGCGCCGACATGGATGCACGCGGCTGGGACCAGTGCGACTTTGTCTACATCTGCGGCGACGCCTACGTGGACCACCCCAGCTTTGGTATGGCCATCATCAGCCGCGTACTCGACGCGCATGGCTACAAGGTGGGCATCATCTGCCAGCCCGACTGGACCGATCCCGCCAGCATCACCGTGCTCGGCGAGCCGCGCCTGGGCTTTCTCGTCAGTGCCGGCAACATGGACTCCATGGTCAACCACTATTCGGTGACCAAGCACCGCCGCCACACCGACGCCTATACCCCCGGTGGCGAGGAGGGTCACCGCCCCAACCGTGCCGTTACGGTCTACGGCAACCTCATCCGCCAGACGTTCAAGGACGCCCCCATCATCATCGGCGGCATCGAGGCGAGTCTGCGCCGCCTGGCCCACTACGACTACTGGCAGGACAAGCTCAAGCGCTCGGTACTGCTCGACTCGGGCGCCGACATCCTCATCTACGGCATGGGCGAGCACGCGATCGTCGAGATCGCCGACGCGCTCGACGCGGGACTGCCCGTCGACCAGATTACCTATATCAATGGCACCGTCTACCGCACCAGCTCGCTCGACGAGGTCTACGACTACGACCTGCTGCCCAGCTGGGACGACCTTACCGCCGACAAGCTCAACTACGCGCGCAGCTTTAACGTGCAGCAGCAGAATATGGACCCCATCACCGGACATCGCCTGGTAGAGCCCTACCCCAACAGCGTCTATGTGGTGCAGAACCCGCCTTCGGCGACGCTCACCACTGACGAGATGGACGAGGTGGCAGAGCTCCCCTACGCACGCGATTGGCATCCCGACTACGACGCGGCAGGCGGCGTGCCTGCCTTTGCCGAGATCAAGTTTTCCATCAACTCTAACCGCGGCTGCTTTGGCGAGTGCTCGTTTTGCGCGCTCACCTTCCACCAGGGCCGCGTGCTGCAGATGCGCAGCCACGATTCGATCATGCGCGAGGCCGAGCTGCTCACGCGCGACCCCGAGTTTAAGGGCTACATCAACGACGCGGGCGGACCGACGGCCAACTTTAGCCGTCCTGCCTGCGACAAACAGCTCAAGCACGGCGTGTGCAAGAACAAGCGCTGTCTGTGGCCGAGCGTATGCAAGAACATGGTGGTCGATGAGAGCGGCTACACGCAGCTGCTGCGCGACCTGCGCCAGCTGCCAGGCGTCAAGAAGGTCTTCGTGCGCAGCGGCATTCGCTTCGATTACACCATGGCCGATGCCTCGGACGAGTTTTTGCGCGAGCTGCTGGAACATCACGTCTCGGGTCAGCTACGCGTAGCGCCCGAGCACGTGAGCGATGCGGTGCTGTCCGTGATGGGCAAGCCGAGCCGAGCCGTCTACGACGCGTTCTGCCGCAAATTTGAGCGCTTGAACCGCGAATACGGACTCAAGCAGTACGTGGTGCCGTACCTGATCTCGAGCCACCCCGGCTCGACCATGAAGGAAGCGGTGGAGCTTGCCGAGGCCGTGCGCGACATGGGCTACATGCCCGAGCAGGTGCAGGACTTCTACCCCACCCCGTCCACGATGAGCACTTGCATGTACTACACCGGCGTTGACCCGCGCACCATGGAGCCAATCTATGTGGCGCGTGACCCGCACGAGAAGGCTATGCAGCGCGCGCTCATCCAATATCGCAAACCCGAGAACTACAAGCTCGTGCGCGAGGCACTGGAGAAAGCCGGGCGTCGTGACCTGATCGGCTACACCAAGCATTGTCTGATTCGTCCCGTGCCGCCGCGCCCGGGCGAGACGTCTGCTGGCGGCGGGCATGGCACCGGCAAGAAGGGCGGCAGGGCCCACGGTGGTGCCGGCAAGGGCCCCAAGGGCAGCAAGGGGCACGGCGGCATGTCGCGTGCGCAGAACACCGCCGGCCGCAACCGTGCGGCCCAGGGACGACAGGGCGCCAACGGAGGCGGGCGTCGCAACTAGGGCAGGAATGCGGTAGATGTGGTCGCAGTGCTCTGCTGGCACGCTTGGCGCAGCGAGTGCATTGCCTCCACCAGGATCACGCCGGCGATCGCGACCGTGATTATCACGTCGAACGGCGTGTTCACAAACCAGAGCAACGTCATGAGATACGACCCGGCGTTAAAGGCAAAATGCAGCAGGATCGTGTAGCGGAGCTTTCCGGTCGTCACGAGCACCCAGCCAAAAATGAGGCCGGCAGCGCCCGCATAGCAGCCCTGCACCCAGTTCAGGTGCATAAAACCGAAGATCGCCGCCTGCAGCACGACCGCCGCGGCGATACCCCACGTGCTCGGGGCCGCCCAGGGCACCATAGCGCCGTCCTGCGCACCCGCACGACGCCGGCGCTTCCAAAGTGGGCGGCACTGCGGATTAAACGCTCGGAGCGAAAACTCAAAAATGATACCGCGCACCAGCAGCTCCTCGCAAAACGGAGCGCCGAGCACCGTGGTCAGGACGGCCAGATAGCTCGTGTCACCCATGCCCGTCTCCTCGACAAGTTCGCTGTAGTCGGCCGCGGCCTCCGGTAACAGCGACAGCACGGCGTCGGTCACGTAGCCAACGACCACCTGCAGTGCCAAGCCGATCACGATAACGCAGGCAATGCGCCTCCATGCTTTGCCTGCTCCCCCGCCAAGCGGGCGCTCGCCCTGCCAGCGCGCCATAAACGAGCGCGGCCACAGATAACGCCACCACATCAGCGCCATCAAAAACGACGCCGTCTGCGCGGCAGCCTGAAGCAATTGAATATCGAGGTCGTCAATCGAAAAGCCCATGAACACCGATGCGACGCCCAGAGCGGAGAACAAAACCACACTCAGGGCAATATCTGCCGCGACAACGCCAAAACAGGCAAGCGCCCAAATCATCGCATTGAGCATGCCAACCTCCTCAAAACCCGGCACTTAGGGACGTTCCTTAACTGCCGGCAGAAAAGGAACGTCCCCAAGTGCCGGCAGTTTGGGACGGTCATTGTCGATGAGAATCGGGCGCAATGCCAAAGGCCCCGTTGGGCGAAATGTCGAACGGAAAGGTGCCGCAGCGATTAAACGCGGCGATAAACATGCGGATGGCGTTGGACGGCGTGGTACCTACGAGCTGCGTTGCCGCCGCGAAGGCCGCCTTTTCCTCGGGCAAGACCTTCGCGACAACCGGGGTCATGTGTTCTGCCATGGCGCTTCCTTTTTGAAACGACGGTGGTGCGGATAGATGCGGGCCACGCGGCTGGGCGACGGGCTGTGAAGGCAACCCGATTGGCCCGCATCTAGAGTTTGTTTCTACGGCGTTGGTATTACTTGGTATTCCAAAGTATTACCCCGCAGATAGAATACCATATCCGACCCCATGGGGACGGAGAAAAAAACGGATCATTTTGTTGCTGAGTAAGTATTTAGAGCGTGATGATATCCGAGATATTGAGGGCCTGAGCGTCGACGACATCGTGCGTGGCAAACAACATCATGCGGCCGTCGAGCAAGTCGAGCACGACCTCGGCGCATGCGTCGCGCGCAGCGGTATCTAGACCGGTAAAGGGCTCGTCCAGAATCACCGCGTCGCCTGGGCACAGCAGGGCTCGGGCAATCTCGATGCGACGGCGCTGCCCACCCCCATATCAACCCTTTGCGCAAAACGGCAATGCCCCGTCCGCGCTAACACGCGAACAGGGCATTGATCAAGTTTTACGGTCAGCGGCTCTTTTGTGCCAGAGACCTTCTGTCTTTAGCGAAGCTCGGGCCAGTAACCCTTGTTGGCCTCGATCATGTCGTCGAGAACCTCCTTGGCGACCTTCATCGAAGGCACGGTCTTGTTGAGCGTAAAGGCCTTGAGCGCCTTCTCGTACGAACCCTCGATCGTAGCCTCGACGATGAGCTTCTCGGAGTTCAGCTGCTGCATCATAAGACCCTGCTGGAACAGCGGGATGTTGTCGCGGCTGATGACCTCGGGGCCGTTCTTGCCAATGTAGGCAGGCAGCTCGACCATGGCGTCGTAGGGCATGTTGGGGATAGCGCCCTTGTTCTCGCAAATGACCAGGAAGCGCTGCTTGGTATCGTTCTTCAGAGCGATGGCCAGATCGGCAATCCAGTCGCCGTGGCTGCCCGCATAGAACGTGCTCTCGTCGATCTCGCCCGTCTTCTCGTAATGGTCGATGCCATCAAAGAGGTTCTTCTCGCGCGTCTCCTCGACCTCGTTTGCACGGGTGCGCTCGGGGTTGGAATGCTCGACGAACTCCTTCTGCTGCAGGTAGTAGTTCAGATACGTGTTGGGCAGGTACTCCGGGAAGCACTCCATGATCTCGTACTCGCCCTTCCAGACGTAGTACCAGCTGCCCTTGGTGTGGCGGTTCTGCTCGGGATGCTCGTCGGTGGCCTCCTCGGGCTTCTTGGACATCAGCGAGCTCATGCCCTTGAGGTAAGAATCGGGCAGCAGAATCTCGTGCTCCTTGATGTACTCGCGCAGCTGCGGGAGCACCTCCTCGCCCTTGTGGCGGATCGAGGTAAACCAACCAAAGTGGTTGAGGCCAAAGTAGTCGTACTCGACGTCCTTCTTGTCGATATCGAGCGCGGCGCAAACCACGTCGATAATCGCAATCGGCATGTCGCAGATGTTGATGATGCGAGCGTTGGGGCGCAGGACGCGGCAGCCCTCGGAGACGATGGCGGCAGGGTTGGAGTAGTTGAGAATCCAGTAGTCCTTCTTGGCGTACTTCTCAACGTCGTCAATCAGCTCGACCATGGGGAAGATGGTACGCATGCCGTAGGCAAGGCCGCCGCAGCCGCAGGTCTCCTGGCCCACGCAGCCGTGACGCAGCGGAATCTTCTCGTCCTGCTCGCGCATGGCATAGCCGCCCACGCGCATCTGGGCAAACACGAAGCTCGCGTCGGTAAAAGCCGTCTTTTTGTCGGTGGTCACCGTAAGCTTGATGTCCAGGCCGAGGTCCTCGTGCAAAATCCAGTCCACGAGCACGCCGATCTTGCGCTGGCGCTCCTCGTTGATGTCGTACAGACGAATCTCGTCAACGTCGAGCTCGTCCTTGCGCAGAGCGATGGACTTGACGATGCCGGGGGTAAAGGTGGATCCGCCACCACACAGAGTAATGATCATTGTTTACTGCTCCTTCTCAATTGCGTTTTCGACCTTGTCACGCATCTCGGCGACCTTCATGCCAAAGATGATCTGGATATTGTTGCCATTGCGGTTGATGCCGCTGTTGGGCACGTGGTTGATGAGGTTCTCATCGATGAGGTCCGGGTTCTTAACGTTCACGCGGAGACGCGTAAAGCAGTTCTCGAGCTCCTCGATGTTGTCCTTGCCGCCAAGACCTGCGACCAGATCGGCAATGCCCGCATCGACGCCCTCTGCGGGAGCCGCGGCAACAGCGCCCTGCTTCACCGCGACAGACGCGGCGGCCTCGCCCTCGGCGACGGACTCGGCGAGCTCGGACTCCTCCTCGCGACCAGGCGTGTGGAGATTGAGCTTCTTAATAAGGAAGGTGAAGAGGAAGAAGTACAGAGCGGCGTTGAGAACTCCAAGCACCAGCATGACCGGCCAGTTGGTCTTATCGACACCAAGGACCAGGTTGGAAACAACGATGTTGATGATGCCGCCTGCAGTCGAAGCGGGCACGGAGAAAACCTTAAGAAGAACCAGGAAGACGCCGGAAAGAATCGAGTGGACGACAAAGAGCACAGGGGCAGCAAAGACAAAGAGGAAGTCCATGGGCTCGGTCACGCAGGAAAGCACGGCGGTGATGATCAGCGGGATGATGACAGCCTTGGTCTTGTCCTTGTTCTGCTTGTAGGCGGTGAAGATAAAGGCGAGACCGATGCCGATGTAGGGCCACAGGTTGTTGAAGGCGTAGCTGTTGAAATACGTGCTATCGGAGAAGGGCTGGCCCGTCATTGCCATCTCGGCGACACGGATGGGATAGGCGCCGGCGATAACCTGATCGCCCAGCGTAAGGGTGCCACCCACATCGGAGAACTGGAACGGGGTGTAGATGAGGTGGTGCAGACCGGTGGGAACGAGCAACTTGTTGAGCATGCCGTAGATAAACAGACCGATGTTGCCCGACTCCTTAATGATGCCGGCAACGGAGGAGATGGCACCCTGAACCGGAGGCCAAACGATGCAGAAGCCAGCGCCCATGATCCAGGAAATGATGATCATGATCAGGAACGGAAAGCGAACGCCCGAGAACATCGAAAGGGCAACGGGGAACTGCTTGTTCGAGTACTTGTTGAACACGGCACCGGTGATGCAACCAAGAATGATGCCGCCAAACACGCCGGTATCGAGGACCTGAATGCCCATAACGGTGCTCTGGCCGGTTCCGGTAAGGCCGAGCATGCCGCTCGCTTCGGCAAGAGAACCGGTGGCGTTGAGCACGATGTTATTGGCCTGAAGGAACAGGAAGAACGACATCAGGGCGATCAGCGAAGCATGGCCCTTGTTCTTCTTTGCCATGGCGCCGGCGATGCCCACGCAGAACAGAATCGAGAGGTTGTTGATGATAAACATCAGCGACTGATAGACAACGGCGCCCGCAAGCTGGAACGGGCCGGAGCCCAGCACGGGGACCACGGCACAGATGGTCTTGTTGGTCAGAATGATGCCCACGATGAGCAGGATGCCGGCAACCGAGAGATACATCATCGGCTGGACGATCGACTTCGCGAACACCTCCAACGGCGCCTTGAGGTTTACTTTCTTTTTTGCGGTCATAGCGATACTCCCCTTTCTTTTCCGCAAATTAAGACAGGTGTGCCCTGGACAAGACCATGAGCCTTGTCTTATATCAATCGATGTGCGGGCACGTTATGCCTAGAGACCAGATTCTCCAAGCAGGTTAACAATGTGATATGCGAGATAACTCTTCTCGGCATTGGTAACGACAACGTTATAGGTAGACGCTAAGCGGTCGGCAATTGACTCCGCGCACGAGAACGCCCTCGGATACACCGTTTCATCGATACGGAACAGCGTGTCGCCATTGACCTGCCCCGCCGCGGGATCGAGCGCTCGCTGCGCAAAAAACTGCAGATGGCGAACGAAACGCTCGTACGGCAACGAGGCGACGTCAAGGGTCGTGGCATAGTGCTCGGAAACAATCGCGAGCACGTCGCGAACAAGCTGGACCGAAACAATCAGACGGTCAGAGCGCTGCGGCATGGTAGCGTTGACGATATGCAAGGTGATGAAGCCCTGCTCCTCCTCGCTCATCTCGATGCCCAGGTAATCCTTGATAATCTGAAGGGCACGGCCCGCAAGCGCATACTCCTTGCGATAGAACTGCTGGATCTCGAGCAGCAACGGGTTCTCACACGGAATGCCCTTGCGCTCGCGATCAAGGGCGAGGCTAATATGATCTGCGAGAGCAATGATGATCTGCGAGAGCAATGAGAATCTTGTCATTGATATCAACATTGAGCTCTCGACGAAGCATCTGAACAATGTCCTCGGAAATCACGAGGTTAACGGTGGGGATGGACTCCAAAAGATGTGCCAAGCGGTCAATCGTACGAGAATCCTGGGAGGTACCCTCCTGCAGCGCATAGGTCTTTTCGACCGACGCCTCGTCGATGATATCACCGGCATGGCGGCCAAAGCAGAGGCCTCGGCCGATGACGATGAGTTCGGATCCATCGTCCGAAGTGACCATTGCGACGTTATTGTTGAAAACTCGCTTGATAACCACGGTACCCACCACAAGACTTTACTCGGAAAGCCAGACGACAGGCTCTTTAACAGCAACAGGGCCGGAAGCATGCTCACGAAGAGTCGAGTTCTCCGAGCGCTCGCACACGATAACGAAGACCGTGGGGTCGAAGCCAGCGGCGCGAACCGCGTCAAAATCGACCTCGACGAGGGGCTGGCCCACGTCGACATGGTCACCCTGAGCAACGAGCGCATGGAAGCCCTTGCCCTCAAGTTTAACAGTGTCGATTCCGATATGCAGCATCACCTGAGCAGAGCTGTCGTCGGACATGATGCCCAGCGCGTGCTCAGTCGGAAACAACGCCGCGACGGTGCCGGAAACAGGAGCGCACACCGTTCCCTCTTGGGGAACCACGGCAACGCCATCGCCCACCGCGCGGCTGCTAAAAGCAGGGTCATTGGTATTTTCTAGATGAACAAGCTCGCCGGAAACGGGAGCGAGGATTTCGAGCTCGGAAGCTGCAGTCTTCTGCTCATCCGAACCGCCCATCAGGCGAGAAAAGAAACCCATGGCGGCATGTCCCTTCATAAATATAGCCCAACCAAAATCAAGCGAATGCATCCATAGAGACACACCCGTTCAAAGACTTTGGTTAGGCCCACGTCCGAGGGACTCGGTAACCTTCCGCATTTCTTTTTACGAGAGCTATTGTAGACAAGCCCAAAGCCAGAATAATCATTATGACCGGTGAACGGTATTTATTCTCCGATAAACGGTAGCTATGCGGCACTTAGGGACGTTCCTTTTCTGCCGGCACTCAGGGACACTCCTTGCTCTGACCCCTTTGCACCAAAAAGGGCCCCGAGCGTAGTTGCTCGGGGCCCTTAGCTTGTCTCACGCTAGCGTGCGATGCGTATGTTATTTGCGCTTGCCGCCGCCGTCGCCGGGACGACGGGAGCTGCCGCCGCGCTTGCCGCCACGACTGTTGCCATAGCTGCCACGGTTATCGCGACCGCCGGCGCGGCCGCCACGGGAACCGGCCTGGTTGCCGCCGCGACCACCACGGTAGCCGCCGCGACGCTCCTCGCGGGTATCGTCGTAGTTGCGCCAGTCATCGCGACGATCGCGGCTGGCACGCGGATCGCGACGCTCGCCGCCACGACCGCCGCGCTCTTCAAAGCGCTTGCCGCCACGGGACTCGCCGCCGCGGGTACCACGCTCGTCACGCGAACCACGGCCTTCGCCGCCACGGCGCTCATCGCGCCCGCCGCGCTCGTCATTGCGACCGGAACGACGACGATCGCCCGAGCCACGCTTGCCGCCGCGCGAGCCACGGCCCTCGTCCTCGCGCTCAACACGGCGACGACCGCCGCGGTCCTCGTCCTCGCGGCGACGGCGATGCGCCTCGCCCTGGAACTGCTTGGCACGGCGCTCGGCACGGTTGCCTCGCGGGACCTGCTCGGCAGCGCCAGCACGCTCCTCGGAAGCCACCTCGCGAGCCACACTCTCCACAGCCTCGTCCACACGAGCCTGAACGCCCTCGCGCACGCGGGTCTTGCCGCCGCGCTTGGGACGGCTCGGACGCTCGCCGTCGCCGCGACGCTCGTCGCGACCACGGTTGGAACGACCGGCCACATCGCCGTAATCGTCGCCGTTGCGCTTGCCGTCGCGACGCGCCTGCTCAAGCTTCTTCTTGCTCTTGGACTTGCCGCGCTTGGTCTTCTTCTTCACCTTAAAGGCGGCAGGGTCGCGCTCGGGGTCAACCGCGGGCGGGTTGGGACCCACATGCAGGTCGCCGGCCTCGTAGATGTCGGCGGTCTTGTCCATGAGCTTCTCAATCTCGTAGAACTCATCGACGTCCTGCTCGGTCACAAACGTAATAGCCCAGCCCAGCTCGCCGGCGCGGCCCGTGCGGCCAATGCGGTGGATGTAGTCGGTCGGCTCTGCCGGCACGTCAAAGTTCACGACGTAGCGCACGTCGCTGATGTCGATGCCGCGGGCAAGCACGTCGGTTGCCACCAGCACGTCGACGGTACCGTCGCGGAAGGCAGAAAGCGCGCGCTCGCGCTGGGCCTGGCTACGGTTGCCGTGAATCGCGGCAGCCTTGATGCCTTTACGCTCCAGACGACGGCAGCAGCTGTCGGCGCGGTGCTTGGTGCGCATAAAGACGATGGTGCGCTCCGGGCCCTCCTTCTTGAGGAACTCGGGCAGCAGGTTGTTCTTGGCCTCGATGGACACCGGGAACACAAACTGGTCGACGGTGTCGGCGGTCGACGTGGCGGGCGCGATCTCCACGCGGGCAGGATCGCTCACCAGGTCGGTGATCTCGCCCACGGCCTCCTCGTCGAGGGTCGCCGAGAACAGCAGCGTCTGGCGCTCGGCCGGCGTCTCGCGCACAATGCGGCGGACGGCGGGCAAAAAGCCCATGTCGAGCATGCGGTCGGCCTCGTCGAGCACCAGCACCTTGACCTCGTCCAGGTGGCAGGCGCCCTGCTCGATCAGATCGACCAGACGGCCCGGCGTGGCGACTAGGATATCGCAGCCGTACTTGAGTGCCGCGGTCTGCGGCTTGTAGCTCACGCCGCCCACGACGGTCACGGCAACGTGGCCCGTGACGTCGGCGATTTTGCTCGCGACCTCGTCGATCTGCTGGGCAAGCTCGCGCGTGGGGGTGATGACGAGCATCACGGGGCCACGGCCGTTGCCCTCGGGCTTTTTAGCACCGCGGCGACGGTTGCGGCCGCCGCGCTCGCGCACGGGTTTGGGAGGAGCGATGTGCTCCAGATTGTTCATGGTCGGCAGCAAAAAGGCGGCCGTCTTGCCGGTGCCGGTCTGAGCGGCGGCAAGCAAGTCGCGACCCTCGAGCACCACGGGAATCGAACCGGCCTGAACAGGCGTGGGCGCCGTATAGCCCAGGTTCTCAATAGCACGGAGCATCTCGTCCGAAAGTCCCAGCTCGTCAAAGGCGGGCAGACTCTCGGTAGCGGACTCGACGGCCTGGGCGGCGCCGGCCTCATCGGCGGCATCGAAGGCAGCCTGGGTCATGGCCTCGCGGGTCTCGTCCAGAATCTCGGCGTCCGTGACGTCGGATACAGAATTACGCATATGTTGTTGTTCCTTATCTGCACGCGCAATGGGCACGGCATGCGGCCGCGCGGGCGTGCTTGGTAGTGCGCTAATACATACAAAAACGGGTGCGCACAGAGAGGACGTTGCTCAGCACGCTGGCGATCGCTTTGGCAGCCCTATCACGCGCCGTCCAGACGCAGCAGCTCTAAGCGATGGAGCAGATTCGCCGCGGTTAGTATACCCGTGCTTCGCATGCCCCCACGTAAACCACAGATGACGAGGCGGACGGGCGAGTCTGGGCCGATTGTCTCAATCAGTAACATCTACAGGGCAAATCTTCCTCTACGTGTTACAGATCGAGACAAACGGTCGACACGGCCCACAAACGTCTCAATCTGTAACAGTTACGCAGCAAAATCGGTCCCAATTGTTACAGATCAAGACAGAGGGGAATTTCCGTCCAGTCCAAACCAAATCTCTCAGTCTTCCTGCAATTTCGAACATGTGGTCTATAATGTTGCTTTGGTTACGCCATATATTGCGCAGCCATTTAATACGTGGCCCACCGGGGGGCATTAATTCCTATCGCCATATTGGCTAGGAAGCAATCAAAGGAGGTATCCGTGGCAGCAGAGACGCCTTGCTCGGTCCTCTATAACGATATTCGCTCGTTCGGCGGTCTTAAGCATCTCGAAATCGCCCGAATGCTTATCAATGGAAACTCCTATCTCGGCAGCACCTTGCTCGAGAAATGCTCTTCCAACCGCTCGTATCTCACCCGTTACATCGTCCATCGCGAGCCCGACCAGTGCGCACCCGCCATCTACAGCGACTTTACCGTCACCACGCTCAACCTTTCCGCGGCAATCTGCAGCAAGCTCGGCGGCGGCGAGTCCGCCTATCAGGCAATCGCCGAGCACTATCGTGGTCCGGCAGCCAACGAAATGATGTCAGCTCTCGCCAGCTACAAGCTGGACAGCCGCCTATATGCAAATGCCCTCAATCACATCGACAACTTTGACGGCAATACCGTGCGCGAGAAGAGCACGCTTTACCTTATGCTCTTTGTGGCAACGGGGGCGCTCGCTGACCCCATCCAAGGCGTGGCCACCGTCGAGCGCTTTTGCGACAGCAAGACAGGCGGGCACTTTGGCACCACCGAAACTACCGTCGGACGTGGCTTTATGAGCAGCCTGGAGCAGCCGCGCACCGTCGCCCCCAACCTCGGTTTGCTTAGGACGCACGCCGGCAACAGCGTTGACATGCAGATCCATCCGCTCACGCGTGACCCGCGCGGCACCGTAATCGGATCGCTGCCCAAGACATCGCCCAGCATCACCGACGTGGGTGCCGATGCATCGCGCGAGCACTTGCGCATTTGGCTCGAAGGCGGACGCTGGTACGCTCAGGGCCTTGGGTCGACCAACGGCACAGTGCTCGAATCGGGCGCGGGCGACGGCGATATTGTGATTGAGCCGCCCCGCGACCAACGAGAGCCCGGCAAAGTCTATCCCCCGGTGGAAATCGAAAACAGCGACAGGCTCCATCTGGGCCTCTACACGACATTCCTTGTCATTGTGGACTAGCGCGGAAAGGCGGACGGCGACCAATCGTCCTCCGCCTTTCCGCCGTTTGCGTCGTGCTGCACGCAATAATTGCGACAATGAACATTCACTTTTCATCAGAGCCGTCTATCATAGGTTCTATCGATGTCCGTACTTTTAGTATGAGCATACGGCCAACCCCTATAAACAAAGGAACGTTGTGAACACTATGGATCCCGTTCGTGGCAGCAAACT
This sequence comes from Collinsella sp. AF18-8LB, assembly GCF_003459795.1. Classification (NCBI taxonomy): domain Bacteria; kingdom Bacillati; phylum Actinomycetota; class Coriobacteriia; order Coriobacteriales; family Coriobacteriaceae; genus Collinsella; species Collinsella sp. AF18-8LB. Next base: position 495,327 of record NZ_QRWU01000001.1, on the reverse strand, counting down.
CATCCGTCTCGACACATTCGACACCGCCGTGGCGGTCAATCCGAGCGCGGAAGACGATGCCAAGCGCCGTTTCATGACGCTTATCCTCCAAACGCCCTATCGCAGCGACGGCAATATCGGACAGGTACTGCGCGCGACCAACACGAGCGGCGAGGTCTTTGCCGTCAAGCTGCTCAAGGACAACGCCATCCTTTCCGACCAGACGCCCGATCGCTCCGCCGAGCAAGCAGCTGCGCACCTGGCCAACACCGCCGCGCTGTTCGAGGAGTACCGTCATCTGTGCACCGTCTCGCACCTGCGCGGATTTCCGCGCGTCTATGGCTATGGATCGTGCGAGGACGACCCGCTCATCCTCATGGAGTGGGTCGAGGGTGCCTCGCTCAAGCAGGCGCTGCCTTTGCTTCCGCACGATGCCTCGGGCGGGCTAACCACCCAGATGGTGGCTGCCGTTGGAAACGCCGTGCTTCGCGCACTCCTGATGACCCAAGGGCTCGTTAACCCGGTCGTCCATCGCGACCTGTCGCCCGCCAATATCATGTTCCGCACCACCAGCCGAACGCTCGAGCAACAGATTGCCGATTGCTCCTTTGACCCCTGCCTCATCGACATGGGCTCCGCGACCATGGCCCTCGGCGACGACACGATCACCCGGCGTGCCGACATCTGGCGCTTTGCCACGCCCGCATACGCCGCGCCCGAGATGCTCACGCAGGATATCGAAGGCATCGCGGCCCTTCGCCGCTCGCCCGCGGTCGACGTCTATGCGCTTTCGAGCATTCTGTACCAGCTCTACAGCGGTCGCAAGCCGTTCGATGTGGAGTCGACGGGCGCCGCGGCAACCGGCTCGTTCTACCTCATAAAGACCAAGACCAAGCCGACACCGCTCGAGCCGCGATGCAGTGACGACGAGACGCTCGTCCAGATCATTATGAAAGGCATCTCGGTCGAGCAGTGCGATCGTCCCACCGAACAGCAGATGCTCGAGGTGCTCTCGTCCTACCTCCCCACCGCCGAATCCAAAGACAGCGAAGGCATGGGCAACGAGACCGCGGTCGATATCGATGCCGGCACCCATCTTACAGTCGACGTCGCCGCTGAACGCGCACAAGAAATCCTGGAGCAGGCTCAACGCGACACCATGACCCGCCGGCGCTTTATCATCGGCGGCGTTGCCGCTGCCGTCGCGGGGCTCGGCGTCATCGGCGCCGCCACTCATGGCTTTGGCATTCCCGACTACCTCGACGGCATCCGCAGCTCACTTGACGACTACACCTGGGATCAGCTGCAGGAGATTTCGCTCAAGATTAAGACGGCGAAGAGCAACGCCGAAGCTCGCAAGATTGCCAAGCGCTATCATCTGCTCGACGACGACGGCCATATTCCCTACCCGAGTGCCAAGCGCGTTACGCTCACCAACGGGCTGGAGGTCGGGGCGCAACTCGTGGGCATTCTTCACGACGACCTGGCGGATACCAACGGCAAGGCCGGTCTGTCATTCATCTTTGACGCAGGTATTGCCGAGCGCGATGCCGCAACGCAGGCATTGAACGCCGGCTGGGCAGATTGCGAACTGCGAGAATGGCTCGACAGCGACGGCCTCAAGCTGCTGCCAAGCGAGCTGCGCGCACTTATTAAAGAGGTTAAGAAGATCTCGAACAACGTCGGCGCCACCAAAAGCACTTCGTGCCTGAGCGAGCTGCCCGCGACCCTTTGGCTGCCCGCAATGGTCGAGCTCTGCGGCAATCAGCCACCCGAGTCATTTACCGAGGACTTTCACTACCTGGCAGATATCTACAACGGCGAGGGCAAGGAATACCAACTCTTCCGCGAGCTCAAGGTAAGTCCGTATACCACGAACGAGACGATGGTCCGCCAGTGGAAGGGCAAGGACACCTGTTGGTGGGAGCGCACGGTGAGCCCCGACACATCGGAGAGCGAAGGCACACTCTATATGAACCGCGTGGGGCACGACGGCGACGTCTTTACGTACGCAACGCCTGCGGAAAAGCCAAACAAGCGAACCTGCGTGATTCCCGGATTCTGCATCTAAGCAGCGGGCGCCTTGCCGCGGCGGGGCCCCTCCCCGGCAATTGTCTCAATCTGTAACATTAGCTCGGCAGATACAGGTCTAGATGTTACAGAACGAGACAAACCCCAGCCCCGCGAGACAACATCTCAATCTGTAACAGTAAGGGGTCAAAAACCTCTCTTGATGTTACAGATCAAGACATTTGAGTTGGCCGCGGGCAATCTGTCTCGATCTGTAACATCTATCAGGAAAAACGGTCCTTAGGTGTTACAGATTGAGACGTTAAGTTGTGGCTCGATGCAATGTCTCGATCTGTAACAGTTACTCGACAAAAACGGGTCTAGTTGTTACAGATTGAGACATTAGACCGGCTACGGTCCGCCGACCTGGCTATCACCTCGACCAATAATCAGAATGTCATACATTTCAATCTCCACTGGACACCCCCAGGGGGTATGGGTGTATAGTATCAGCTGGTTAACATTTCCGACGCTACGTCACAGAAAGGAGAAGCCATGGCTCAAGATAAGTTCGATGTGGGCGGCATGACCTGCGCCGCCTGCCAGGCGCATGTGGACCGCGCCGTAAGCAAGCTCGGCGGCGTCCAGAGCGTCGCGGTCAATCTGCTCGCCGGCTCCATGTTGGTCGACTACGACCCCGCACAGGTCTCCCCCGACGATATCTGCACCGCTGTCGATCGCGCAGGGTACTCTGCCTCGCCCATCGATGCGGGCACCGGTGCCGTCGGCTTAAACGGCAGCGCGCAAGCCCGATCCGGTGCCGCCCATATGGAGCCGCCCACCAAAAAGCTGGAGGCCGCCGCCTCCGCCATGCGCACCCGCCTCATCGCCTCGATCGTCTTCCTCATCCCATTGTTCTATATAGGCATGGGGCATATGCTCGGCTGGCCGCTGCCTGGCGTCTTCACCGACCACACCCACAGCATGACGCTCGCCCTCACCGAGCTCGTCCTGCTCATCCCTATCGCCTACGTCAACGACGCGTACTTTATCAACGGGTTTAAATCGCTCGCGCACGGCGCGCCAACCATGGATGCCCTTATCGCCGTTGGCGCCACCGCGGCCATCGCCTGGTCGCTCTACGCCATGTTCATCATGGCCGACCAACTAGCCGCGGGGCAGGTCCACGAGGCCATGATGACGGGCATGGACAACCTGTATTTTGAGAGTGCGGGCACAATCCTATCGCTCGTCACCGTGGGTAAATACCTCGAGACGCGCAGCAAATCCAAAACCGGCGGCGCCATCGAGGCACTCATCGACTTGGCGCCCAAAACCGCGACTGTCGTTGCCGATGACGGCACCGAAACCACCGTCGACGTCGACAGCATCCTTCCCGGCCAGGTCCTGCGCGTGCGCCCCGGCGAGTCCATCCCCATCGACGGCGTGGTGCTCGAGGGCAGCTCGGCCGTGGACGAGAGCGCGCTCACCGGCGAGTCCATCCCCGTGGAGAAGACCGCCGGCGACACCGTCAACGCCGCCACCGTCAACCGCACGGGCTCGTTTACCTTCCGCGCCACGCGTGTGGGCGCCGACACGTCGCTCGCCAAGATCATCAAGCTCGTCGAGGACGCCAATGCCACCAAGGCGCCCATCGCCCGCATGGCCGATAAGGTCGCTGGCGTGTTCGTGCCCGTGGTGTTTGTGATCTCGGCAGCGACCTTTGCGGCGTGGATGGCACTGACCGGCAGTATGAACGAAGCGCTCACCTCCGCCGTGGCCGTGCTGGTGATCAGCTGTCCGTGCGCACTGGGTCTGGCCACGCCCGTCGCCATTATGGTGGGCACCGGCAAGGGCGCTGAAATGGGCATTCTATTTAAGAGCGCCGAGGCACTGGAGAACCTGCGCAGCGTGGGCACCGTCGTGCTCGACAAGACAGGCACCGTCACCCGCGGCAAACCTTGCGTGACGGACATTGTGGTGGCGACGCGCGCCGACGGCTCTCCCACGATGAGCGAGAAGGCGCTACTGAAGCTTGCCGCTGCGCTGGAACGCCAGAGCGAGCACCCGCTGGCAGAGTCGATTATGGCCGAGTGCGAGACACGCGGCATTGTCGCTCGCGCGGTTGAGGACTTTACCGCTGCGCCCGGTCGCGGCGTTACGGCACGCGAGGGGCAAAACGCCATCGCCGCCGGCAACGCGCGCCTGATGGACGAGCTGGGCGTGGAGGTGCCCGCTGACCTTGCCGAGCAGTTCGCTGCCGAGGGCAAAACGCCGTTGTTCTTTGCCAAAAACGGCGAGCTTGTCGGTACCATTGCCGTGGCGGACGAGGTCAAAGAAACGAGTGCCGAGGCCATCGCCGCGCTCCGCAAGCTCGGCGTCGACGTGCGCATGCTCACCGGCGACAACCGCGTGACGGCCGAGGCCATCGCCCGCCGCGTGGGGCTGAGCAGCGAACAGGTCATTGCCGACGTCCTCCCCGCCGACAAGGAACGCCACGTGCGCGAACTGCAGGACGCGAGCAGCATGGTGGCCATGGTGGGCGACGGCATCAACGACTCCCCCGCCCTGGCGCGCGCCGACGTGGGCCTTGCCATCGGCACCGGTGCCGACATCGCCAAGGAAGGCGCCGACGTGGTGCTCATGCGCAGCGACCTTATGGACGTCGCCCGCGCCATCGAGCTTTCGCGCGCCACGATCCGCAACATCAAACAGGACCTGTTCTGGGCACTGTTCTACAACGGCATCGGCATTCCGCTGGCGGCGGGCGTGTTCTTCCCGCTCACCGGGTGGCAGCTCTCGCCGATGTTTGGCGCCGCGGCCATGAGCCTGTCGAGCGTATGTGTCGTAAGCAATGCGCTGCGCCTGAAATCCTTTAAGCCCAAAGTGGCAAAATAGGATCACTATTACGTCCATTTAGAACGGGTTTTCCGGGTGCCCGAGATTGACCTGAAAGAGGAGCGACGCGTACTTTGGTACGCGAGCGACGGCTTGAAGGTCAAGGTCGGGTGCCTGGGAAAGCCGACACAACAGAGAGGAATATCCATGCGTTACAAAATTAAGACTTCCGGCCTCATGTGCGGCCACTGCGACGCCACTGTCGAGACGGCACTGCTCAACGTGGCAGGCGTGACCGACGCCGACGCCGACCACGAGACTCAGACCGTCCAGGTGGAGTGCGCCGACACCGTGACCGCCGAGCAGCTCGCTGCCGCCGTCGAGGGCGCCGCCGAGAAGTTCCATGCCCTTTCGGTGACCGCTGCCTAGCGCCGTCGGAGATACCTACCCCATCGATCAGAAACGAGGACCCGCCATGATGGCAGACCATAAATCGGTGACCCGCATGCTCAAGACGGCGCGCGGCCAGATTGATGGCATCCTGCGGATGGTCGAGGAGGACCGCTATTGCGTCGACATCTCCACGCAGCTCATGGCCACACAGGCGCTCCTCGCGCGCATTAACGCCGACGTGCTCAAGGCGCATATTGAGGGCTGCGTGACCTCGGCAATCGAATCGGGCGACGAAGACCTCAAAGCCGCCAAGCTCGCCGAGATCGAACGCGTCGTCGACAAGCTCTCCAAGTAATTGGGACATTGGGAACAAACTTCTTTGCACCGTCTTGGTGTTCCGGGGACAGGCATGTTTGCACCACATTGGCGCAGATTAACCTGTCCCCCTTGCTCTAAATCGGGTATAAAGGCGTGCAGCATATCGAACGAAAGGCAATTTGCATGAATGACTTTATGAAGGGTCGCAATGGTGCCGATGAACTCACCATCGTGATGGGTTTTGCCGGCATCGTCATCGCGATGATCGGATCGATAGCCCGCATCCAGTGGCTCAGCTGGATCGCCATCGCTGTGATCGTGCTCGGCGTGCTGCGCGGCCTGTCCAAAAACATCGACGCGCGCCGCAAGGAGAACGCGGCCTTTGTCGCCGTGACCGCAAACGTCCCCGGCCTAGGCAAGTTCGTCGCCAGTTTGGGCGGCGGCACCTCAGCGACAGGCGCCTCGCGTGCAGCCGGAACGAGCAAGGAAGACTTTGAGCGCGCCAAGCGCACGGCCAAGAAGATGTGGAAGGGTCGCAAGACCACGGCATACCTCAAGTGCCCCAACTGCGGCCAGATGCTCTCCGTCCCCAAGGGCAAGGGCAAAATCCGCGTCACCTGCCCCAAGTGCCACGCCAAGATGGAAACGCGCTCCTAGCGCCCGCACGCGGGACAAATTAATCAGGTTTGTTTGTCCCAAATCTTAAGTATTTGTTCGATAAAAAAGCCGAGGCCTCGTGTTGAGACCTCGGCTTTTTGCATGCGGTAATGGAGTTGTCCCTTTGTCACATCTACGCCACGCCGTCGCGGGCAAGCTCCTCAGCCAGCGCTTCGGCAGGCATGGCCATAATCGCGTCGAGCTCGGCATCCACCTCGGGGATGCGCTTCACCTTCAGCTTGCGCACCAGATCGCCGCGGCACATTACGTGTACCGGCTCACGCAGAGCGCACAGGTCATCGAGCGGATTCTTGCGCGTCACCAGGATATCGGCGGCCTTGCCGCACTCGATCGTGCCGGTCTCGCCGCCCAGCCCCAGCAGCTCGGCATTGACTTGCGTAGCCGTATGCAACGCAAAGGCATTGCTCACGCCGACATACTTGGCAAAATAGGCCACCTCGCGCCACATGTCGTACTGCGTCACGAACGGGCAGCTCGAGTCCGTGCCCAGGCCTACCTTGATACCGGCTTCCAGTGCCGCACGAGCACTCTCGATAATGCCCGAGCACACGATATCGCCGTTCTTCTTTTGCGTATCGGTCGAATGGGTCTTCTCCGGGTCGAGCAGCACAAACGGCAGCGCCGGGCTGATAGTGCAGGTAACGCTGGGTGCACGATCCTCAAGCTGAGTGCCCGCGGCGCCGCGGTATAGTTCCAAGATCTCGGGCGTCATCGGGGCACCGTGCTCGATCGTATCGACGCCGGCCTCAAGCGCGGCCTTCACGCCCTCGGTGCTCTCGACATGAGCCATAACCGGCAGGCCCACCTCGTGCGCCGCCTTGCACGCCGCCGCGGCAACCTCGACCGGCATGCGCAGCACGCCAGGCTCGCCCACCTCGGTAGCGTCGAACACGCCGCCCGTCACGAACAGCTTGACGACATCGGCACCGCGCGCATACAGGTCCCGCACCTGCTCGGCTGCCTCGACGGGGCTGTTGGCCACCTGCGCGAACAAGCCCGCACCGTGGCCGCCCGGCACCGTGACGCCCGTTCCCGGCGCTACCAGGCGCGGACCCTGATATCTGCCGGCGTCGATAGCGTCGCGCACGGCGAGATCGGCAAACAACGGGTCGCCCGCGCCGCGCACCGTGGTCACACCGCTTGCCAGCTGCTGCTGGGCACTGCCCTTGAGGATGCGGCGGACGATGGCACGGCCCACGGGATTATCGAGTTTCTTCATCAGCGCTCCCGCATCGCCGGCCGAGACCGGTTTGCCCGAGCCGCACAAGTGCACGTGCATATTGATGAGACCGGGCATGAGATACGCACCGCCCAGGTCGATAACCTCGGCACCCGCGGGCGCCTGCGCCACTGCGCTCGGCCCCATCCAGGTGATGACGCCGCGCTCAACAGTCACGGCCATATCGGGTTGCGACTCCATATGTTCCGAACCATCCAGGACGGTCGCATTGATAAACAACGTGGAACGATCGGCAGACGCCATATCGAGCTCCTCCCTCACGATTAACTTGAACATTTGTCCATTATCGCCCAAGGCGACGGAGATGCAGCCGATGTATCGGTTAACGGAGAAAAGGGAGGATGCGAGGATAGAGAGGCCAGCGCGGCGAGCCCCAGCCGTGTGTGCCGAACGTCTCGATCTGCAACAGTAAACCCGGTTTTTGGGCCACTAGATGTTACAGATCGAGACAAACTCGGCAGGAACAACCACATTCGCGTCAGTTGCACCCCTTAGCACCCATACCACTGGCGTCTCCATTCCTCAGCCAGATCGGCCCGCTGTTGAATTCCCGCCAGTCTCATCTTTTCAGCCAGTTTCCCCGGGTTCTTGAGTTCATCAAACGTAAACCGAAGCACCTTGTGCCCGAGCATCGTCAGATGAGACTCTCGCTGACGTTCTGCCACGAATGGGTCGACCGACTCCCGATCCCCACCATCCTGCAGGGTATACTTTCCCTTCCCGTCGAGCTCGCCGATGACATATGTCCCGTCCTCGAGCCTCCAGAAATAATCAACCCGAAACACCTGGCTCGGATCGAGCGGGTCGCGAAACTCCACCTGCAGCTCCGGAACCGGAAAGCCGTACGCAATAAAGAACGCTCGGAACCGCGACTCGCCGCCGTTTTCGGACAGCCCGTCCGCATACGACGCGATCACCTGTGCCCTGCGATACCCTCGCCTGCCCTCGCAATCGGCGCGGAGGCGCTCGCACAAATCCCCACGTGATACACCTTTCGCCCGCAGTGCAGAATCGGCAATCGCCAACCCGTAGGAGAACGGCGCACGCAGTAAGCAATCCTCCACCGTGCGCCAAAACGACGTCACCCGCACGCCATCAACACGCTCGAGCGTGTCCGCCACCTGTGGACGCAACAACTTGCACCCGCTGCTCAACGTCACTGAACAACCCGTCTTAACAAGAAAACGCGGCCCGAGCAGATCATTCGGCACCTCCAAACCCCACAAAAGTGCCGCGTCATAACCCCAAAACGCCCAATCTGGATGAAATTCCGCAAGCCCTTTGATGGTACGCAGCGTTCGCTCCGCCGGTGTCAACGTATCCCAATCATATTGAAAACAGAACAGATACGACTCGGGCTCCGCGATATCGTCGGTTCCGACATGGCGTCGCAGCCACATGAGCTCGGCATTGTCATGCGTTGCGAGCAGTGCACCTTGCTCGGTCGCCTCCGTGAGCCGCGCGAGCATCCTGTTCCGTGCCAACGTGTTGCGAGTCGTATGCTTGTGTTTGAAAACGGTATTAGACACTTCCATCACCACCACGTCAGACAAATGGACCATCGTCACCGTTGCCTCCGCTGAAAAATGTCTTGATCTGTAACAGGAAGACAGTCTTTGAGCCTCTAGTTGTTACAGATTTAGATCTTTCGGCACCGCTTCCAGCCTTTGTCTCAATCTGTAACAGTAAGGTCGACTTTCAGCCTGTAGATGTTACAGATTGAGACATTCCCCCAGCCAGGTGCCAAACGTCTCGATCTGTAACAGTTAGACGTTCTCCAGGCCCCTAAACGTTATAGATTTAGACAAATCAGCAGCGCCCAAGCATTCGTCTCGATCTGTAACAGGTAGACCGGTTTTTTGCCCCTAAACGTTACAGATCGAGACATAAAAGACAGAGGGCAAGGCAGGCGACAACTGCCCAATCCCTACTCCCACTCCTGCTCGTAGATGTTGAGCGACTTCACGTACCGCCCCTGGGCGCCCATGATGTCGCGGACCAGACGCAAGAAGAAGCTGATGCACGAGGTGTCAAAGCCGTCCTGCAGATCCTCGGGATGCACCGCACCCGGCCCGTCGACCGCCGTGTCGTTCAGGCGCGCGATGTCATATAGGTAGAGCTGTCCCACCGCAAGCCAGACATCGTCAACGCACGCGATGCGCACCGCGATCGCGCCGTCATTCCAATGCTCCTTTTGCACGATATGGGGATCGTAGACATCAAAGCGATGATCGGTGCGTGTGTCCTTCAGCGCGACCATGCCGGACGCAGGATCCTTGTCCAAAATGCCAAAGCGAGAGAAGTGCTGCGTGTCGCGCACCTGCTCGAGCCGCTTGAGCGAGGCTGGCAAAATCGATGCTGGCGGCTCATCCACATATAGCTCGAGCAGCGTCTTGCCATGGCGATAGGGGCGCTCAAACAGCAGCCAATCGGTAAACGCCATGTTGTAGGCCATGATTTCGTTTTGAGAAGGCTCCTCGCAATAGCTGAGCCACGGATCGACAATAATCTCGAACTGCTCGCGCGCCGACTCCAAAAACTGGAACTTCCGCAGCATCCAAAAGTGAGCCATGTCGGCAATATCGTTGCCGACGGCTTCGGCCAGCTCTGCTCGGTCAAAAACTTGGTCAGTCATGGCATCCTCCTCAAACTGATGGACCTCAATTTGAGCTTACGGGGAGGGCGAGCAACCGAGGCAAGCGCGGGCAAAATAGGCCTCCGGCTGCAAACCAGATGCTGACCAAACACTTGACGAAAAGCTTGACCGAATGAGCGCACCGCAAAGAAACCGCAGGTAGACATAGACAGCCAACCCGCCCTTTTGAGCCAGATGCCCGCAGCCACCACAGAAACAACAGGTGACCACAGCCCAAAAAGTCGACAAATGAACACCCGTACGTCGACAAACGAGCAAATCGCTCGCAAATCCGCAAGGAGTGTCCCCGAATGCCGACAGAAAAGGAACGTCCCCAACTGCTGGCACTTGGGGACGTTCCTTTCGTGCCGGCAGTTGGGGACAGCCCTTGTTGATTCGATTGTGGGCGACTACCTTACAGCTCCAGCGCGTCTGCGACTTCGGTAGCACAGGCCAGGGCGTCGGCCATGGCGTTCACCACGAGCGAGCTGCCGTTGCGGGCGTCGCCGGCAACAAACACCGGCACGGCATCCGCAGCAACGCCATCCACGCGAGCTGCACGATGTGAACCCTCGGCAGCCATTACGGGCAGAGGTCGCCCGGCCGTGGCAACAGGCACGCCGACAGCTTCGAACACGCTGTGCTCCGGACCCGTAAAGCCGCAGGCGATGAGCACCAGCTGCGCCGGCACCTCGTGCTCGGAGCCCGCGATGTGCTCGGGCTTTCCCGCCGACCAATCCAGATCGACCACGCGCAGGCCCGCAGCCGCACCCTTCTTGTCCAGCAGCACCTCGAGCGTATCCACGCCCCAGGCACGCATCTCGCCACCCATCGCAGCGATAGCCTCCTGCTGGCCGTAGTCGGTCTTCTTAACGTTGGGCCACTGCGGCCAGGGGTTGCTCGCCGCGCGCTTATCGGGCGCGGCCGGCAAAAACTCAAACTGGCGCACACTGCGCGCACCCTGGCGCACGGCGGTACCCACGCAGTCGTTGCCGGTATCGCCGCCGCCAATGACCACGACGTCCAGGCCGCGAGCGTCCACCGCGAGCTCGCCACCATCGAGCAGCGAGACGGTCGAAGCCGTCAGGTAGTCCACGGCATACACCACGCCGGGCACTTCGATGTTCGCAGCCGAAAGCCCGCGCGGGGCACGGGCACCAGCAGCCACCACGACAGCGTCAAAGCCATCGAGCTTGGCTGCCACCGCAGGGTCCGTCACATCGGCGCTCAGCTCAAACACAATGCCCAACTCACGCATGAGCGCCACGCGACGCTCGACCACGGACTTCTCGAGCTTCATGTTGGGAATGCCATACATGAGCAGACCGCCCGGGCGGTCATCGCGCTCAAACACCGTCACACGGGCGCCGCGACGCGCAAGCTCCCATGCAGCCACCAGACCAGCCGGTCCAGAACCAACCACGGCGACCGTGGGCGCATCCTCCCCCGCCGGCTCAAAGCGGCGCGGACCGCCGTTGGCCCACTCATGGTCGCTAATCGCGCGCTCGTTATCGTGAATCGTCGTGGGCTGGCCGTCGACCGAACCCAGGTTGCACGCGGCCTCGCACAGCGCCGGACACACGCGGCTCGTAAACTCGGGCATGGGCGAGGTGAGCGACAGGCGCTCGGCCGCCTCGTCCCAGCGGCCGCGGTACACCAGCTCGTTCCACTCGGGAATCAGGTTATGCAGCGGGCAGCCGCTCGGGCGTGCCTTGCCAAAGCTCGCGCCCATCTGGCAAAACGCCACACCGCACATCATGCAGCGGCTCGCTTGGGCGCGACGCGCATCGTCGTCGAGCTCCACGTACAGCGGATCGAAATCATGGCTGCGCTCCTCCACGGGGCGAAGCTCATGGGTCACGCGATCGATATCAAGAAAAGCACCGGGCTTACCCATGGCACTTACGCCTCCTTCTTGGTCGAAGCAACAGAGCTGGCAGCCACGGACGCAGCGCCCGCAGCATCGCCCGCAGCATCGAAGCGAGCAACATCCGCGGCACTCGCGCGACCGGTCACGATGTCAAACGCCAGCTCCTCGGCCTGAGCATGCGTCTTCCCGGCAGCCTCGCCCGCGGCGACAATCGCCAGCACGCGCTCGTACTCGGTCGGGATGACCTTCACAAAGTGCTTGCTCATCGTCTCAAAGCTGTAGAGCAGCTTAATGCCGCGCGGGCTCTGCGTCGCGTCCACGTGCTCCTGGATGAGCGCACGAATCTGCGTCAGTTCGTCGGCCGTCGGGGCCTTGAGCTCAACGCTCTCGTGGTTCACACGGGCATCGAGCGTGCCGTACTGGTCAAAGACATAGGCCACGCCACCAGTCATGCCGGCGGCGAAGTTCTGCCCGACCTCGCCCAGGATGAGCGCCAGGCCGCCCGTCATGTACTCGCAGCCGTGGTTTCCGCAGCCCTCGACCACCACGGTAGCACCGGAGTTGCGCACGCCAAAGCGCTGGCCGGCCAGACCGTTAATGAAGCCGCGGCCGCTCGTGGCGCCAAAGAACGCAACGTTGCCCACGATGATGTTCTCGTCGAACTTGAAGGTCGCATGCGGGTTGGGGCGCACCGACACCTCGCCGCCCGAAAGGCCCTTGCCAAAGTAGTCATTGGCGTCACCGCACACGTTGAGCGTAATGCCGCGCGGCAGGAACGCGCCAAAGCTCTGACCAGCCGATCCATCGCAATCGATGGTGATGGAGCCGGCGGGCAGGCCCTCGGGATGCGCCTTGGTCACCGCGTTGCCCAGAATGGTGCCAACGCAGCGGTTGACGTTTGCGATATCGGCGCGGAAGCGAATCGGATGCAGGTGCGCACGAGCATCGGCCGTGTAGGGCACAAACAGCGTGGAGTCGAGCGTCTTGTCGAGCTCACTGTCGGCAGCCATCTGCGGCAGGAAGTGACGACCGTCGGCACCCGGAATGTGGGCACCGAACTCGCAGGTCGCGCTCGCCAGCACGGGCGACAGATCGAGCAGGTTGGCCTTGCGGTTGCCCGGGACCTCGATCTGGCGCAGGCACTCGGGATGGCCGACCATCTCGTCGACGGTGCGGAAGCCCAGGCTCGCCATGACCTCGCGCAGCTGCTCGGCAACAAAGAGCATAAAGTGCTCGACGTGCTCGGGCTTGCCGCGGAAGCCACGACGCAGGCGGCAGTTTTGCGTGGCGATGCCGGCCGGGCAGGTATCCTGCTGGCAGTCGCGCTGCATGAGGCAGCCCATCGAGATGAGCGGCATGGTCGCAAAACCAAACTCCTCGGCACCCAGCAAGCAGGCGACGGCGACATCGGTGCCGTCCATGAGTTTGCCGTCGGCCTCGAGCACCACGCGCGAGCGCAGGCCGTTTTGCAGCAGCGTCTGCTGGGCCTCGGCAAGGCCGAGCTCCAGCGGCAGACCCGCATGCCAGATAGAGTCGCGCGCAGCGGCACCCGAGCCGCCATTGTGGCCGCTGATCAAGATCTTGTCGGCAGCACCCTTGGCCACACCGGTGGCGATGGTACCGACGCCGGCCTCGCTGACCAGCTTGACCGACACGCGCGCGCCGGGGTTGGCGTTCTTAAGGTCGAAGATGAGCTCGGCCAGGTCCTCGATAGAGTAGATGTCGTGGTGCGGCGGAGGCGAGATCAGGCCGATGCCGGGCGTGGACTGACGGACCTCGGCGATCCAGGGGTAGACTTTCTTGCCGGGCAGGTGGCCGCCCTCGCCGGGCTTTGCGCCCTGGGCCATCTTGATCTGAATCTCGAAGGCGCTACACAGGTAGCGGCTCGTCACGCCAAAGCGCGCGCTTGCCACCTGCTTGATCGCGGAGTTCTTGGAGTCGCCGTTAGCCAGCGGGGTCTCGCGACGCGGATCCTCGCCGCCCTCGCCGGAGTTGGAACGGCCGTGCAGGCGGTTCATGGCGATGGCCATGCACTCGTGTGCCTCTTTGCTGATGGAGCCATACGACATGGCGCCGGTGTTAAAGCGGCGGACAATGTTGAACGCGGGCTCGACCTCGTCGAGTGCCACCGGGGTACGGCCGCTGGCATCAAAGTCCAGCAGGTCGCGCAGGCGCACGGCACGACCGGTGCGGTGCAGGCGGGCGCTGTACTCCTTAAAGGTGTCGTAGCTGTCCTCACGGCAGGCGGTCTGGAGCAGGTAGACAGTCTGGGGGTCGATCAGGTGATCCTCGCCGCCGAGCGGGCGCCACTTGGTCAGGCCCAGTGTGGGCAGCTGATCGGGAGCCGGGCTCTTAAGGATAGCGAGCGCGGCGTCGTATCGCTCGTTTTGCTCGCGCTCGACGTCCTCGACACCCATACCGCCCACACGGCTCACCGTGCCGGCAAAGTACGCGTTAACAAACTCCGGGGTAAAGCCCACGGCCTCGAAAATCTGCGCGGAATGATAGCTCTGCACCGTGGAGATGCCCATCTTGGACATGATGGAGACGATGCCGGCGGTCGCAGCCTTGTTGTAATTGGCGATTCCCTGCTCGGCTGTCACGTCCAGGTCGCCGCGCGCAGCCAGATCGCAGATGCACGCATGTGCGTTGTACGGATAGATGCCGCTCGCGGAGTAGCCCACCAGCGCCGCAAAGTCGTGCGGGGACACGGCGTCGCCGCACTCCACCACGATGTCGGCAAAGGTGCGCACGCCGGCGCGGATCAGGTGATTGTGCACGCAGCCCACGGCAAGCAGCGACGGCACGGGCACCTCGCCCGCTCCGGCGCGATCGCTCAGCACCACGATGTTCACGCCGTCGCGGACCGCAGCCTCAACGTCCTCGGCAAGCTGCTTGAGCGCAGCCTGCAGCGCGCCCTCGCCGGCATCGCGGCGGTAGACGGCACGGAAACGACGGGTCTTAAAGCCCACACGGTCGATTGCGCAGATGCGGTCGAACTCCTCCTCGTTGAGCAACGGGCGCTCCAAGCGCACCAGCTGACAGGCCGTGCGGGAATCCTCGAGCAGGTTGCCGTGGTTACCCAGGTAGAGCGTGGTCGAGGTGACCATGTGCTCGCGCAGGGCATCGATCGGCGGATTCGTGACCTGGGCGAATAACTGATAGAAGTAGTCAAAGAACGAACGCGTCTTCTTGGACAGGCAGGCCAGCGGCGCATCGATACCCATCGAGGCGAGCGGGGGCTTGCCCTGCTGGGCCATGGGGCGCACGACCTCGTCAACATCATCCCAGTGATAGCCAAGCTTGGCCATACGCACGGCGGCAGGTACCTCGGCGTCCTCGGCGGGTGTTGCCGCAACGGGCTCATCGAGCGCGTCGACGGTCAGCGTCTCCTCGGCAATCCAATCACGGTAGGGCTTTTCCTTGGCGTAACGGGCGCGCAGCTCGTCGTTGTAGATCACGCGGCCGCGGGCAAAATCGACCTCGAGCATCTGACCCGGTCCCAGGCAGCCGCTCGTCAGGATGTTCTCGGGGCGCACCTCGATGGTGCCCACCTCGCTCGCCAGCATAAAGCGGCCGTCGCGCGTCACGTAGTAGCGAGCCGGGCGCAGGCCGTTACGGTCGAGGGCGGCACCCAGGGTACGGCCGTCGGTAAAGGCGATCGCCGCCGGACCATCCCAAGGCTCCATGAGCATAGACTGGTAGGCGTCGTAGGCGCGACGCTCCTCACTCAGACTATCGTTGTGGTCCCACGGCTCGGGCAGCAGCATGGATGCGGCACGCGTAAGCGGACGACCGTTCATAACCAAAAACTCGAGAACGTTGTCCAGAATCGCGGAGTCGGAACCCTCGCGGTTGATGATGGGCATCACGCGCTCAAGATCGTGCTGCAGCACGGGACTGTACAGGTTGGGCTCGCGGGCGCGAATCCAGTTGACGTTGCCCTTAAGGGTGTTGATCTCGCCGTTGTGAATGATAAAACGGTTGGGGTGCGCACGCTCCCAGCTGGGCGTGGTGTTGGTGGAGTAGCGCGAGTGGACGAGCGCCACAGCCGTCTTGACGGCGGCGTCGTTAAGATCAATGAAGAAGCGGCGCATCTGCGTGGCGACCAGCATGCCCTTGTACACGATGGTGCGCGAGCTCATGGAGCACACGTAGAAGATCTTGTCACGCAGAGCGAACTCAGCGTCGGCCTTCTTCTCGATGGTACGGCGGCACACGTACAGGCGGCGCTCGAAGGCATCGCCGGCGGGCGTGTCGTCCGGACGGCCCAGGAAGGCCTGCAAGATAGTAGGCATGCAGGCGCGGGCCGTCTCGCCCAGGTCGTGCGGGTCGACCGGTACCTCGCGCCAAAAGAGCAGCGGCACGCCGGCCTCGGCGCAGCCCTCCTCAAACACGCGGCGGGCATCCTCTACGCCCTTGTCGTCCTGCGGGAAGAACAGCATGGCCACGCCATAGTCGCCCTCTGTCGGCAGAATCTGGCCGCACTTTTGAGCCTCTTTTCGAAAAAAGTGATGCGGAACCTGGAACAGGATGCCGGCACCGTCGCCGGTGTTCTTCTCGAGTCCCGTGCCGCCGCGGTGCTCCAAGTTAACCAAAATGGACAGCGCGTCGTCCAGAATCTGGTGATGGCGCTCGCCGTTGATATCGGCAAGCGCGCCGATGCCGCATGCATCGTGGTCGAATTCGGGGCGATAAAGGCCCTGCTGCTGAGCGGAATCTGCCTGCATCGCGATCCTCCCCTAGATATAAGACAGTCAGTTGAATAGGCATACTAGGAGCATCGCCGGCCCGCTGTGTTTCCCGCCCGTTTCGAAACAATCGCGTAACGCACGCCCTACGAGTGGACACCGCCGACCTCAAGGGCGACAACAAGGGTCCCAAGTTCGGCCTGTAAGCTCACCGCTTCAAACATCTCAATCTGTAACAGGAAGACCCAATTTCGACGGCTTACTGTTACAGATTGAGATGTTTTCGAGAGACAATTCCGAATGTCTCAATCTGTAACGCGAAGGGCCGGCTTTGGCGGTCAGCTGTTACAGAACGAGATTTTCCATAGGACCATTTCTTCCTGTCTCGATCTGTAACACCTAGGCCCAATTTCCATCCCCAGTTGTTACAGATCAAGACATTTCGGCAGCCCCCTTTCACCATCCTATTCAAATACGGCATTTTTATTAGTCTTGGTTAACTTTCGAGCCTAAAACGGTTATCCTTTGTGGCGTCAAACAAACGGCACGCAGGAATGCACCATGCTCAACCATCTCAAACATCACTTTGGCTCCCCGCGCACCGGTGGTCACGGAGGCCTAGACATTGCGCGGCATATCGGTCCCGGGCTGCTCGTCACCGTCGGCTTTATCGACCCGGGCAACTGGGCCTCCAATATGGCCGCGGGCTCGCAGTTTGGCTACGCGCTGCTGTGGATCGTCACGCTGTCCACGATTATGCTCATTGTGCTGCAGCACAACGCGGCACACCTGGGTATCGCCACGGGCGCCTGTCTTGCCGAGGCCACGACACGCTACCTCCCCCGCATCGTGGGACGCGCGGTGCTCGGCAGCGCCTATCTCGCGACCATCGCCACCGCCATGGCCGAGGTCCTAGGCGGCGCAATCGCCCTTCAAATGCTCTTTGGGCTGCCCGTGCGTGCGGGCTGCGTCATCGTGGCGGCAGTATCGATGGCGATGCTGATGACGAACTCCTACAAGCGTGCCGAACGCTGGATCATCGCCTTCGTAGGCGTGGTAGGACTCTCGTTTTTGGCCGAGCTTGCGCTGGTCAAGGTCGACTGGCCGCAAGCCGCCGCAAGCTGGATCACGCCCAGTATGCCCACTGGCTCGGTAGCGATTATCGTAAGTGTCCTAGGCGCGGTCGTTATGCCACACAATCTCTTCCTGCACTCCGAGGTCATCCAATCCATGCACTTCGAAGGCCAAGGCGAGCAGGTTATCGAAGAGCGTCTGCGCTACGAGCTCTTCGACACGCTCTTTTCGATGGGCGTGGGCTGGGCAATCAACTCGGCCATGGTCATCCTGGCCGCAACGACCTTCTTTGCGCACGGCATTGTCGTAGACGACATCGCCGTCGCAGCGGCCACGCTCTCCCCCATTCTGGGCCCGGCAAGCTCGACCATCTTTGCGGTGGCACTGCTGTTTGCAGGCCTCTCGAGTAGTGTGACGGCAGGCATGGCGGCGGGAACCATCACCGCGGGCATGTTCGACGAGGAATACGACATCCACGACCGACATTCCTCGATCGGGGTGGCGACCTGTTTCGCCGGCGCAGTGGCGGCGTGTCTGGTCGTCCCAAATCCTTTTGAAGGTCTCATCTGGAGTCAGGCATTGTTGTCGCTTCAGCTGCCGATTACGGTCTTTGTGCTCATACGGCTCACCAGCTCACGCCGCGTCATGGGCAAATACGCCAACTCGCGCCCGCTCAACGCGCTACTCGTAGGGATCGGTGCCATCGTGACGATTCTCGATGTCGTGTTGTTGACAGGGATGTAATGGAGCGGGGCACCTACCCAGGCAAACGTCTCGATCTGTAACGTCTAGACCCGCTTTTGGTGTCTAGGTGTTACAGATTGAGATCTTTCCGAGAGACAGCTCCGTTTGTCTCAATCTGTAACACGTAGACCCCGTTTTCACTGTTAGATGTTACGGGTTGAGATCTTCTGCCGGACGGTTTTGGTTTGTCTCAATCTGTAACAAGTGGACCCAATTTCCGCTTCTAGATGTTACAGATCGAGACATTTCTTCAGCTCCAACCTTTGTCTCAATCTGTAACAGATAGGCCCGTTTTGAGCCGCCACATGTTACAGATTGAGACAAACGGTCGGCCGGACTCACGTCAGACAGGATCGGCTAACAGCAGCCGTGATCCCTTGGGGATGAATTAATCAAAAGGGCTCCGGCCGAGAATTCGACCGGGGCCCTTGGACAGAGCTATGTGTTACTGCAAGCCGTGTGTCTACGAGCTACTCCTCGACAAGCTCGAACTGATCGGGACCGACGCCACAGACCGGGCACACGTAGTCCTCGGGCAGTTCGGGCGTGTCGACCTCTACCTCATAACCGCAAACGGTGCATACGAACTTATACGTCTTCTTCTCCTCAGCCATGATGTTCTCCTCTCGAACGTGACTGCTGGTGTACTTCATTTATCAGTATATGTTCTCAATAATATAATGCAAGTACTTTCGAAACATTTCTAGCCTTGATACGAAGAAGCCTTGGGCGGCGTCTTACCTTTCAGAACCTTGTGGTAGTAGTCATAGGTCAACGGAGTCTCGTCGCTCAAGCGCTCGGCATCCTCAACCTCGCCAATAAAGAGCAGGTGCGTGCCCACATCCACGGTGTCAATCAAACGGCAGCTAAACAGCGCCGCCGCATGCTCGGGAACATAAGGCATGCCCAGTGCGGTCTCGCGCGTCTCGTACTTGGCAAATTTGTCATAGTCGCTGCTGGTACGGAAGCCAAAGTTGCCAACGTAGAGCATATCAGCCGTCTGGTCGATCACCGTCAGTGCAAAGGCCTTGGCAGACGCGATAACGCCAGACGTAACGTTATCCTTGTTCACGGCAACCGAGATGCGTGGCGGCGCGGACGTCACCTGCACTGCTGTGTTGATGACGCAGCCGGCGCGCAGCCCGTCTGCCGCGGCGCTCACCACGTACAGTCCGCTCGGCATGGTAAAGAACGCAGTTTTGTCCATAACAATCACTCCCCTAACCCGGGATCGAACCTCACGGTTGTATGTACCCACAAAAAAGGCGCCGCCCATAACGGACGCCGCCTTTGAGGCAAATGTGTCAAAAAAGTTAGGAAGACGGGACGGGCACAGCAGGGCAGCTCCCCGCAAATTCGTTCCTAGCGATTACGCTCCTTAAGCGCGCGATCGATTTCACGCTGAACGTCACGCTTGGCCATATCCTCGCGCTTGTCGTAGAGCTTCTTGCCGCGGCCCAGACCCAGCAGCAGTTTTACGCGACCGTCGGTATTAAAGTAGAGTTCCAACGGAACCAGCGCATAACCACGGTTGCGAAGTTTGCCGTCAAGAAAGTCGATCTCCTTGCGGTGCAGCAGCAGACGACGCCGACGGTCGGGATCGCGATTCCACACGCCACCATGGCTATAAGGGTGGATATGCAGGCCGACGAGCCAGCACTCCCCGCCGCGGATCAGCGCGAAGGTATCGGTGATCTGGCAGGCGCGCTCGCGAATCGACTTGACCTCGGTGCCGCTCAGTTCAATGCCGCACTCAAACGTCTCATCGATAAAGTACTCGTGATGCGCCGAGCGATTCTTGGAAATGAGCTTGCGCTCGCGCTTACTGGGCATCGCCGGCCTCCTTGACGTCGTCGGCGTTTGAGCCCGCAGCCTCGCGCTTTGCCTTGCGCTCGGCGTTAAGCTCGGCATCGCTCTCGCGCACCAGCTTAATGATCGCCGCGCATGCCTCCTCGCCCACCAGGTCGCGGGCACGGACCGTCAGGCGCGTAGCCTCCTGCTTGTCGCCGTCGCTCGCAGCGTCGGTCGCACACATGATCAGGCAGATGGCGATCTCGGCCGAAGGTGAGGTCGGCACGCCCTGCAGGGCGAGCTCACCCATCACGTGGTCGTCGCTCTCATCGGCGGCATCCGGATAGGTGGTATGGATCTTATTGAGCAGGCGCGTCGTATGCGCATCATTGGGCGCCAGGCGCAGCGCCAGACGCGCGCAGCCCACGGCAGCCGAAATGTTCTCGGTCTCGGGCTCCAAGAAGTACTGACCCAAGTTGGTGTAGGCGCGTGCGGCGCACTTACCGTCGCTCGCGCGCTCCAGCACCGAGAACGAGAGCGATGCCCACTCCTGCTTGTCCTCGAGCGCACGGAACAGCTCGGCCAAGTCCAAGCGATAGTTGCAGTTCATGGGATCCCAACGCACGGCCTGCATCAGGGCATTCCGAGCACTCACATAATCCTGCTGGCGGATGTAGGCAAACGCCATGTCGGAGTACAGGCGGTCAAAGGGAACCTCGACCTGCACCAGCTCGCGCGGATCCTTCTCCACGCGGCGATAGGCCAGACGCTCAAACTTACTATCGAAGCTAAAGTACTGGCGCTTCTCCTCCGTCTTGCACTCAGCGTCGATATACTCCTCGGCGAGCTCAACCAGACGCTCCAGCAGCGGCGTCGCCGTAGCCAGGTCGCCCTGCGCCAGATAGTTCTCGGCATACGTGATGTCTTCCAAGCTGATAGACAGGTCCATGACAACTCCTCGGTCCGGGCGGCAGACTCAACGCGCGCCTTAAATATCGGTCAATACGCAAAACCCGGGTCTCTTACGAGGCCCGGGCGTTCAATTTTGGTAGCCCGTACCAGATTCGAACTGGTGATCTCCGCCTTGAGAGGGCGGCGTCCTAAACCGCTAGACGAACGGGCCATATGTAGCAAATGCAATGGCTGGGATGGAGGGAGTCGAACCCCCATTGACGGAACCAGAATCCGCTGTCCTGCCATTAGACGACATCCCAATGACTGCATCGCTGCGCTCGGCTGTGCCTTTGCGCAAGAAAGAAATATACGGGAAGTACCGCCGTGACGCAAGCCCCAATTTTGACTTTTTTAAAATTCAGCCAAATTGGCCTACTTTAGTCCAACCCGTGAAGGACCTGTGAAGCCGACCGCTGTACACGAAGGGCAAAACGCCGCGAGCGGTAGCCGTCAACCGTTGGCAGATTCTACCGCGAAAACGATAGCACCAGGCAACACAATCGAAGTATCAATGATCGCGTAGATATCGAGGCGCCGTGGACGAAGAGCTTGATTACCTATGGGAGACCCTGGGCCTCGAGATCACTGCTGACCTTTGGCCCGAACGGGACAAGATCCATCCCACACTGCGCCCCGCCATCACGGTGATGCAGGCAAACTACCGCCGCGCCTCATTTTTGATCATGCGGATGTCATGGCACGCGGGACTCCCCGACCTTAAGCGAATCCAGGCAAGCCTCGTCGAGCTGTCCGGTATGCCGACCGTCATATCCGAGGCGCACCTGGAGCAGCGCCAGCGCGAGCGACTGCAACAGCAGCGGATTCCCTTTATCTGCCCCGGCGTTCAGGCATATCTGCCCTTTATGGACGAGGAGTACTGGAGCGGCAAGCCCAACAAGCACGTAAAGGTCTACGATCCGCACGAATGGACACAGCTCGAGGATTGAGCCGAGCGAGCCCGCCGATGGAAAACACGTCCCGCCCCGAGCGCTCAAAACGGGTCGCACTTTCCGCAGCCGCTACAGCAACGCCTCGGCCCAAGCCGCTTCCCTAAAGCCGGGAATCGCAAAGTCGTCGCCCACCAGCAGCGGACGCTTGACCAGCATGCCGTCGGTCGCCAGCAGCTCGTAGCACTCCCGATCCGTCATGCCCGCATCCAGACGCGCCTTCAGGCCCAGCTCTCGATATTTCATGCCCGACGAATTAAAGAAGCGCCGCACCGGCAGCCCCGAACGAGCAATCCAGGTCGCAAGCTCATCAGCCGTGGGATTGTCCAAAACGATATCGCGGTCGATATACTCTACCCCGTGTTCGTCCAGCCATGCCTTAGCCTTCTTACAGGTCGAGCACTTGGGATATTCAACAAACAGTACAGTCATGGGAATCCTCCGAATATAGATCGGCCAACGCAGGCACACGCCACACGAGGCGCCTTCGCACGATGGCCCAATTGTAGCCCACGGGTCACACGCTAAACGAACCGTACCCCGAATCCGCGTTTGATGAACGGCAGCAGTTCCATTGCCTCGGGCGTGATATGGCCCGCAACGTTCATACGCTCGTCACCGGGAAGATCGACCCGAGCAATCTCAAGCTCGCCTTCGTAGCGCCCATAGCCGCTATTGCTCACAGCGATCGACCCCGCCTTTCGCGGCAGGCCGGCTCCGGCATCCGTCGGCACGGAATCCGGCTTATGCGTCGTGCGCGACTCCTGAGACCTAAAGATGAGGACGCTCGAATCGGGCCGGTCGTGATGAATCTGCCCACGTACGTAGGCATAACTGGACTCAAGCTCGCATTGCAAGTCCACGTATCCGGCGGAAACTTGAGCAAACTGCGCCCAGCCCGCATCGGAAAGATCGGGGTCGCCGACCAACACAATGTCGCAATCGGCGCCATGTGCGAGCTCAAGCATGTTGAGGGCAACCTTTGACGCGCGACCGCGCTGCGTCTCAACCGTCGGCAGCCCCTCGAATACCGGCCCGCGAACGTTAGCATCACCCGGCACAAAAGCCATGATTTCGAATCCAAGCGCCGCAAGACGAAGATTCACCCGAGCAATGTCCTCCAGAGCTAAGCCGGTATAAGGCTTGGGGTAAAAATTGTGGCAGGCGGCAAAACGAGTCACATCGGCACCGGCCTCACGCCACGATGCGATTTCATCAGAACTCACCGTCGATGCATTGACCACAATGCGAAATACACCGGACAGCTCCGCGACCCGCTGGGCGCTAAAGCCATAGTCCAAACGAAGGTATTCCAACCCCAGATCGCGCAGGTCCTCGATGCGCTCAAGCCCGAGCAAATCGCACGTGCGCGGCCCCACATCGGCAATGAGCGCAATGCCGCGGGCGGAAAGCAGCGACAGCACATGACGGACCTTATCGGCATACGCCGCTCCCCCATCCTCGGGAATATGCAGTGAGGTAAACGCATAGCGCGCACCCGCCGCAGCACCGCGCTCAATCGTCCGCTCAATATCCTGCAGAGGGCTGGAAAGATAAATCGAAATACCCGTTTTCACGCTTCAACGCTCCTTTAAAAAAGGCCGGCGGAGCAGTTAGCCCCGCCGGCACAACCATAGCATCAAGAAATCTGCCGCGCGCCGCGAGCTCTGAGCAACACGGCTCGCGATATCAAACTACTCGCCAAAGAACTCGTTGATCTTCTGCTCGTCGACGCCAAAGAACCACGTCAGGACAAAGCCGGCGGCATAGGCAAGCAGCATAGCGGCAACGTAGCCGAGCTGCTGGCCCGGAACGACGATCAGCAGGCCAAACAGACCGGAAACGCCCTGAGAAACCGTGCCGATGTGAAGCAGCGCCGCGAGCGCGCCACCAAATCCGGCACCCAGGCAGGCCGTCACAAACGGGCGAACGAGCGGCAGCGTAACAGCATACATCAGAGGCTCGCCCACACCCAGGATTCCAACGGGAATGGACTCGGCGACGTACTTCTTGAGTTTGGCGTTCTTGGTCTTAAAGTACAGCGCCAGACCGGCACCGACCTGGCCGCCGCCAGCCATCATAAGGATGGGAAGCAGGTAATTGATACCCTTGGTAGCGCCGTCGGGATCGTTGAGCATAGCGTGGATCGGCGTGAGCGCCTGATGCAGGCCGACGGACACCAGCGGCAAGAAGCCTGCCGACAGGATATAGCCGCCCAGGACGCCCAGCTTCTCGAAGATAAAGGTCAAAACGCTAAAGATGGCAGTCGTCAGCCATGCGCCAACCGGCTGGATGACGAGCATCAGAGCAAAGGCGCCGATGATGAGCACCAGCAACGGGGACAGGAACGTGTCGAGTGCGTTGGGCATAACCTTGCGAATCTGACGCTCCATCCAGGCAAAAAATGCACCAGCGATGAGAGCCGCGATCATGCCGCCCGCTGCGGGGTTGTACTGCGCATTGGTAAGCGGCAGCAGAATGGCAGTGGCAGGATCAGCCGCGCCAGGCGCAAGCAGGGGCATGGCACTGTTGGCGATACACATCATGCCGGCGATGCCGCCCAGCGCAGCGGAGCCACCAAACTCACGTGCCGCGTTATAGCCCACCAAGATGGGCAGATAGGCAAACAGGGCCCAGCCCATGGAACGAATGCCCTGGTACCACCACTCGCCTGCAAGCGCGCCTGCCGTCGAGACGTTAATGACGTTGCAGATACCGTTGATGAGGCCAGCCGCAATGATGCCGGGAAGCAGGGCGACGAAGACATTGGAAATCTTCTTGAGGAAGGCCTGAACCGGCTTGGACTCGTACTTGGCCTTCTGCGCGGCCTTGTTTGTGGCCGCAGCGTCAACCACGCTCTCGTCAGCAACGCCTTTCGCAAGGCCGGTGAGCTTGGAGAACTCCTCGAGCACCTTATTCACCTTGCCCGGACCCAGCACGATCTGCATCGTGTCGTCCTCGACCAGGCCCATCACGCCGTCGAGTGCCTTAATACCCTCCGTGTCGACGTTGCCCGTGTCTTTGACGGTCACGCGCAGGCGCGTCATGCACGCCGCGTTTGCGAGCACGTTGTCTTTACCGCCCAAAAGGTCCAGCAGCTTTTGAGCCAGCTCTTTGTTCGTCATAACTCCTCCTTGTATTGGGTATCTCGTTTGGATGTCATATCAGCTCACGCCGCGCACCTATTGGGCATCGGCATTGCTCTTCTCATGGCCACTCACCGCAGCACGGACATGGCCGCGCGCCCGCTCAAGAGCTACCGCAGCCTGCTCGGCATCGCAGTCCAGCAGTACCGAGACAATAGCGGTTTTTACGTGGCCGTCGGCATCTACAAGCGCCTGAACAGCGCGCTCGCGCGTGCAGCCGGTCGCCTCCATCACGATGTTCTGTCCGCGCACCACCAACTTCTCGTTCGTCTGCTGCACGTCGACCATCAGGTTTTGGTATACCTTGCCGATCTTGACCATGGCACCGGTCGAAATCATGTTGAGGATGAGCTTTTGAACCGTTCCCGCCTTGAGCCTCGTTGAGCCGGTCAGCACCTCGGGACCAGGCACGGGCTCAATGGCAAGATCTGCGCTCTCTCCGATCTTCGACCCTTGGTTGCAGGCAATTGCAATGGTCTTGCACCCAATTGCCTTGGCGTACACAAGGCCGCCCACCACATAAGGAGTACGGCCGCTTGCTGCCAGGCCAACGACAAAATCCTTGTCCGAGAGTCCACGCTCTCGCAGGTCGTTCGCGCCAAGCTCCTCGCTGTCTTCGGCACCTTCGACAGCCTTGATAAACGCCGTCTCGCCTCCGGCAATGAGCCCGACAATCAGATCGGGTGACACGCCAAACGTGGGCGGACACTCCGAAGCGTCGAGTACGCCCAGACGACCGCTGGTGCCTGCGCCCATGTAAAAGACGCGCCCACCGCGCTCGAGTGCCTCAGCAGCCCAGTCGATTGCTGTGGCAACCTGGGGCAGCACTTTTGTGACCGACTGGACGGCACGAAGATCCTCATCGTTCATCGTCGTGACGATTTGCAGCGATGTCATCGTATCGAGGTCCATTGACCTTTGATTACGCTGTTCGGTCGTGAATTTTGTTAAATCGAGCATTTCATTCACCTCATCTTTCCTGTTTCTCGATGTAGTTTTGCTTAATGACATGCGTCGCCCGTTCGTAGTCGCTGGCAACGTAAGCAGCGTACAGGGCATCGACAACCATAAGCTGGGCCATACGCGAAGCCATGGCACCGCTGCGGACCAAGGGCTCACTCGCAGCGACGCCGAGCACGGCATCGGCCATGGTGGCAAGCTTGGATGATCCATCTACTTTGGTCACGGCCACAACGGGACAGTTGTGGCGTTGGGCCTCGGCGGTGCAGTCCAGCACCTCTTGCGTCAAGCCCGAGTAGCTAAAGGCGATTGCCATATCGCCCTCATGCATGTTCTTGGCACACAAGAGCTGATCATGCCAGTCGTCGTACAGATGGCACTCCTTGTCGACACGCATGAGCTTTTGCGCCAGATCGTGCGCGACCAAACGAGAGGCACCGATACCGAACAGATTGACCGCACGTGCCCGCTTAAGATAGGCCGCACATCGCTCCAAGACGGTGTAATCGAGCGTTCGCGCCGTCGCTTCGATCGTGCGCACGTTGCTTTTCATCACCTTCCCCACGATACGTTCGACGCTGTCATCCATGGAGATGTCCTCGAGGGCAACGTCTTTCTTGTCACCCAAGAGCGCCAGCTCGGCAATCAGTTCGCGCTGGAACTCCTTGTAGCCCGCAAAACCCAAGCGCTTGCAAAAGCGCAAAATGCTCGAGGGCGAGGAGAACGTGACATCGGCAAGACCGCGGACGGACAGCCCGACCACCTCGTGCGGATGAGCGCTTACATATGCGATGACATTGCGTTCCGCCGGGCTCGCGCTGAGCTCACGCTCGCGAAGCCGCAAAAGCAATCCGTTTGCCATCTCAAACACCTCCGTTGAGAAGAATTAAAGACCAACGAACGATTCGTACCGGATACAAACAGCTTTTACGGTACATTGTGCCGCATCGTGGCGCACAAAGGGCGAGCGTTCTACCGCTCGCCCCTCAAATCCGACCGCTCGGAAATACGCGCGACACAAAATAATTCAACAAGGTCGCATTATCGGTAACAGGGCTGTTACCGATACCGCCTCGAGTGGGCGCCAATCGGACGTGCCGCAAACCCCTACCCCGACTCGCGCATCCAGCGATCGAACGTCCCCACGCACACGCCCAGGCGCTTTGCCGCCTGGCTGCGGGTAATATCGCCTGCCTCATAGCTATCGCGCACCAGCTCAAACTGAGGAGGGCACGGCTTGCGAGGTCGACCGAAACGGACCCCTCGCGCCCGCGCCGCTGCAATTCCCTCCGCCTGGCGCCGATGGATATTCTCGCGCTCCACCTGCGCCACGTAGCTCAGCAGTTGCAGCACTATATCGGCAATCAGGGTGTTGGTCACATCCGGCGCGCCGCTGGCCCTGGCGCGCGTGTCAAGCAATGGCATGTCCAACACCACAATGGCAACTCCGAGCTCCTTGGTAATGCGTCGCCATTCCTCAAGAATCTCGGAGTAATTACGACCAAGTCGGTCGATAGAAAGCACCACCAGCACGTCCCCGTCTCCCAGGACGTGCAGCAGCTCGCGATAACGCGGTCGATCGAAGTCCTTGCCGCTCGCATGGTCGGCATAAATATTCGCCGAGCCCACGCCATAGGCGCCCAGCGCATCCAGCTGCCGATTAAGATTCTGATCGCGCGAACTCACCCGCGCATAACCGTACACCGTCGCCATCTCATCCCCGCTTTCTTGTAAACCTGCCAAAAAGGGACAGGTTTATTTTGGTAGGTTTTACCTCTCAAATAGCAGGTAAGCGGGCGGCCGAGCAGACGGCAAGGTAGCCACGATTCAAATGCGGAGGGCGGCCCCGAAAGACCGCCCTCCGCTCTCCCGCCACGAGTCGGGATTTAGCTAATGGATAAGCTTAAAGTCCAAGTGCCCGCGCGTGGTATTGACGCGCGAGACCTCGATGATCACACGCTGCCCCAGCTCGTAACGGGTGCCCGTGTCGGCACCTGTGAGCGTGAGCGCGTCCTCGTCGAACTCGAACCACTCGTTGCCCAGGCTCTTGATGGAAACCAAGCCTTCGACCTGCGTCAGGTCCAAGCGCACAAAGAGCCCCATGCTGCTGACCCACGAGACCGTTCCGGCATAGCGCTCGCCCAGGCGATCCTCGTAGTACTGGGCAATTTTGATTTTTTGCGTCGCATGGCTGGCGGCGTCGGCCGCGCGCTCGGCATCGCTGCACGCACGGCAAATTTGCGGCAGAATGCGCGGAAGCGACCCCCGGCCTTTTCCGATTAGCCTGGGCGTACGCACTAAGGCGTCTTTTCCACCCAGCTGTTCGTATGCCAACTGCAGTTTGAGCACGCGGTGCACCACCAGATCGGGGTAGCGACGGATGGGACTCGTAAAGTGACAGTAGCACGGCGCGGCGAGCGCAAAGTGGCCCTCGTTACGCGGTTTGTACAGCGCACGCTGCATGCTGCGCAGAAGCAGCGTGTTGACGAGCGGTGCGTTGGCCGTACCGGCGGCAGCATCAACTGCAGCCTGTAGCTCATCGGGACTCCCCAGGGCAATACCGGCAGCACGGCGATCGTCGATGATGCCTAGCTGCGCCAGCGCAACGGCGGCACCGTGCAGGCTATCGGGGCTCGGATCCTCATGCACGCGATAGCAGGCCTCGATATCACGGTCTGCCAGCCACTCTGCAACGCACTCGTTGGCGAGCAGCATGGCTTCCTCGATAAGCGACGTAGCACACGAACGCTCACGCGCGACAATCTGCACGGGTACTCCGTCCTCATCCAATAGAGCGCGGATCTCGGCCGTGTCAAAATCGACTGAGCCGCGGGCGCGACGAATGCGACGGCGAAGTTCGGCGAGTTCGTTGGCGGCGACAAGGAAATCGCCGAGGTCGACGTTGTAGCCGCGGGCGGCCTCCTCGCACGCAAGACCGCGCTCAAGCGCTTCCTCGCGCGAGGTCTCGGCAGCCGCAACATCCTCGGCCGCACCCTCCAGCACCGAATACTCAACCGCGCCGGCACGCACCAGCAGCGCCTCGGCGCCGTCATAATCCATGCGCACACACGAGCGAATCACGCTGGGGTACGGATCGTAATGGCGAACGTGGCCCTGCGCATCGAGCTCAATGTCAACGGTAAACGCCAGACGGTCCTCGTCAGGGCGAAGCGAGCACAGGTCACAGGACAGGCGTTCGGGCAGCATGGGAAGCACGCGATCGGCCAGATACACCGATGTCGTACGATGGCGAGCCTCAAGATCGATATGCCCGTTCCAAGCCACATAGTGAGAAACGTCAGCGATATGCACACCCAGTTTGTAGCCGCCCCCGGGTGTGCGCTCCAGCGAAATGGCATCGTCAAAGTCACGCGCGTCGACCGGGTCGATCGTGATGACAAAGCGGTCGCGCAGGTCGCGGCGAAGCGGATCTTTAAGCGCCGCGGTCACATCGAGCGAAAGTCCCTCGGCCTCGTCCAGCGCGGCCTCGGGATAGCTATCGGTATAGCCGTAACGCGCCATCACATATTGAACGCCCAAATCGGGCGCGTCATCTCCGCCAATGCGGCGCTCGATCGTCACGGTGCCCGATTCCAGGCGCGTCGGGTAGGTCAAAATGCGCGCGACAACGGCATCACCCGGGTGGACGCCCAGACAATCCGCCGAGGTATCCTCGGGCAGAATGAAGAAGTCGGCCTTCAGACGCGAATCGAGCGGCTCGATCACACCAAGCGGACCGGCGGTCTGGTACGTGCCCACCACGCTTATGGCTGCGCGCTCAACCACGCCTTCGATCACGGCGCGCCGTTCACCGTGTGGGCTGTTCTTAATGCTCACGGCAACGGTATCTCCATCCATGATCTCGCGCTTACCGCGACCCATGACCTTGTAGTCGCCGTTTTCGGTTACAACGTAGGCGCTATGCTCATGGAGCTGCACGCGTCCGGTCAGGCTCGGACGGCGTTCGCTGCGCACCGGCCCGCGCTTATTGCGAGCTCCACGCTTATGCTTATTATTGCGCCCCATGGCGCCTCCTAACTATCGATGGTCGTTTACACCCCAAGAGTCTACCCAAATGGTCCTTAGGGGGCGGAGGAAAACGGATCACATAGATAGACCAGCGCCACGATGATCCGCAATCCTGCCGTTCCCTAGGGATCAAAAAACGGGCCGCCCCATAAGAGACGACCCGTTGGAAGGGGTGAATTCCAGGCATGCCTACACGCGCAGGTAGCGGCGCATGGCGATGGCAGAACCAAAGAGACCGATAATCACGCCGACCAGAATCAGCGCAGCATAGGTCACCAGGTAGTACTGCATCGGCAGGGCAAACGACATCCAGCCGATGCTCTCCTGCAGACGCGGAATCATCAGATTACGCAGCAGCTCCAGAACACCGATGGAAAGCAGCGAGCCCAAAATGGCCTGCAGTACGCCCTCGGTGATAAACGGGCCACGAATGAAGCCGTTGCTGGCGCCGACCAGACGCATAATCGCAATCTCACGACGACGCGCCGTGATGGACAGGCGAATCGTGTTGTTGATGAAGATGAATGCGATAAAGGTCAGAAGGCCAACGAGCACCACGGCGGCGATGCGGATGTAGTTGGTCACCTGGAACAGGCGGCTCACTTCCTCCTGGCCGTACAGCACGCTCGCGTTGACGTCGCCGTCATCCGCGATCTTCTGGAAATCGGCATTCTTCTTGAGCTTCTTGGCCGTGCTTTCGACCTGAGACGGATCGTCCATCTCAATCGCGAACGAGGCCGGAAGCGGGTTCTGGCCGTCGAGCGCACTCATGGTGGCATCGGCGTTGCCCGACATCTTGCTCGTATACTCGGCCAGCGCGTCGTCCTTATCCTTATAGGTCACGGACTTGACGTTACTCCACGTCTTGAGCTCGGCCTCAAAGGCCTGGACGTCCGCCTGGTCGGCATCATCGCTGATGAATGCGTTGATAACAACCTGATCCTCGACGGTGCCGATCACGGAGTTCAGCATCGCGGAGCCCATAATGAACAGACCGATGATAAACAGCGAAAGGAAGATCGTGATGACGGCGCCGAGCGAGGTAGTCCAGTTACGGAAGAAGTGGCTGATTGCCTCTTTGAAGGAGTAGCCCACGTTAGTTGGTGCCATAGTTGCCGTAACCTCCCCTCTCCTGGTCGCGGATAACGTGGCCGCCCTCGAGGGCGATCACGCGACGGTGCATGCTATCGACCATCTCGCGGTCGTGCGTGGCGACGATCACGGTGGTGCCGGTGCGGTTAATACGCTCGAGCAGCTTCATGATGCCCAACGAGATCGCCGGGTCGAGGTTACCCGTGGGCTCGTCGCAGATCAGCAGCGGCGGACGGTTGACCATAGCGCGGGCGACGGCAACGCGCTGCTGCTCGCCACCGGAAAGCTGGTCGGGCAGCGAGTCCATCTGATCGGCCAGACCGACCAGGCGCAGCACCTCGGGCACCTGGCTGCGAATGACGCCCTTGGGCTTGCCGATGCACTGCAGGGCAAACGCCACGTTTTCGTAGGCGGTCTTTTGCGGCAGAAGCTTAAAGTCCTGGAACACGGCGCCAATCTGGCGGCGCAGGAACGGAACCTTGCGGTTCTTGATCTTCATGAGATCCTGACCGGCAACCAGGATGCGGCCACTCGTCGGCTTGACGTCGCGGTTGAGCGTCGATAGCAGCGTGGTCTTACCCGAGCCGGAGTGACCGACCAGGAAGACGAACTCGCCCGGATAGATCTCGATGTTGATATCGTCGAGCGCGGGCTTGTTGGGCTGTGCCGGATAGATCTTGGTGACATGCTCCATAAGGATGACGGGCTCGACACCGGCCTGCTTGGCCATCTTCTTGCGGCTGGCCTGCGGATCGATGGGCGCAAACACCGACGTAAAATCGGGATTGTTGAGCGCGTTATCGAGGCTTGCGACCTCGGCTGCCTGATCGCTCTTGACCACCGGGGCAGCAGGCTGCGTGGGGTCGGGAATAGCGGCAAAGAGGCCGGACTGCGCAGGCTGAGGAACCGGCGTCGCAGGGGCCATGGGGTCGGGAATGCCGGCCATGGTAGGCTGCGGCGTGGCGGCGCCAGCCTGAGGCTGCTCCACGCGAGCGGTCACGGCCTGAACGGGCTCAAAACCCGCCGTGCCGGAAAGCGCGACATCGCTGGTGGGATTGTAGGCAAAGGGATCGGATGCCGGCTGTGCCTGATCTGCCGGCTGAGCGGGGGCCTGAGCAACAGGCTGGCCCTCTGAATCCGGAGTGGCGAAACGACTGCCCTGGACGCCTGTCTGCGTCTTGGGGGCATCATCGCCCGCACCGGAGGTACGGAAGTGGTTACCCACTGGTGCTCCTTATCGTCGTGCGTTTAAACTACATGAGCGCTTAGTATTTTAGCAGCATTAGCTTTGCTGCACATAAGAAGCATGGCCGTGTTTGGGTCCCTCCGGCCCTCTCCGGCCGGACACAGGGCTACTCTCCAAATCGTCCTCGGACATGTCGGAGCCCCCGCTGCGCACTACGTGCGGCGGGGGCTCCTCCGTCCTGCGGAAAGATTTGGAGAGTAGCCCTGTGCCCGGCCTGCGGTAACTAAGGGGTCGTTGCGTTTTACTTGGGTACAGCAGCGCTATGCTTGGGGGCTGAATTGCACTTGGCTGGGATGGGCCCGTTTCCCGGAGGAAGCCCTTGCCTGATATGGGCTTGATTTGCTTGTTGCCAACTGAAGCAGGGGCGCCCTCTTTGAGGACGCCCCTGCTCTAGCTTGTTTGCGGTTGTCGAAGCGATGTCTTGCCTCGCCTTGCCTTATGCCAAGAACTCCTTGGTGGTCGCCACGATGTTGGCGGCGTCCAGGCCGTACTTGTGCAGGAGCTCTGCACCCGGGCCGGACTCGCCAAAGGTGTCGTTGACGCCGATCTTCTTGAGCGGCGTCGGGCACTGCTCGCACAGGACATCGGCAACGGCGCTGCCCAGACCACCGATCACGGAGTGCTCCTCGACGGTCACGACGTGGCCGGTCTTGGTAGCGCTCTTGACGACCAGGTCGGCATCGATGGGCTTGATGGTGTGCATGTTGATGACCTCGGCGTCGATGCCCTCGGCAGCGAGCTGCTCGGCGGCCTCGAGGGCCTCGCCGACCATCAGACCACAGGCAATGATGGTAACGTCGGCGCCCTCGCGCATAACGATGCCCTTGCCCAACTCGAACTTATAGTTCTCGGGGTCGTTGATAACCGGCGAGGCCAGACGGGCAAAGCGCATGTACACAGGGCCGTCGCACTCGTAGGCGGCGCGCGTCACGGCGCGGGCCTCGACGTCGTCGGCGGGAACGATAACGGTCATGCCAGGGATAACGCGCATGAGGGCGATATCCTCGCAGCACTGGTGCGTGGCGCCGTCCTCGCCCACCGAGATACCGGCATGCGTGGCGCCAATCTTAACGTTGAGATGCGGATAGCCGATGGAGTTGCGGACCTGCTCAAAGGCGCGGCCGGCGGCGAACATGGCAAAGGTGCTCGCAAAGGCAACGCGGCCGGTGGTCGCGATACCGGCGGCAACACCCATCAGGTTGCTCTCGGCGATACCCACATCGAAGAAACGATCGGGGCAGGCGGCCTTAAACTTGCCGGTCTGCGTGGCGGCGGCCAGGTCGGCGTCGAGGACCACAAAGTCGTCGTGCTCGTTGGCGAGCTCGACGAGGGCCTCGCCGTAGCTTACGCGCGTGGCGATTTTCTTGACGTCTGCCATCCTAGAGCTCCTCTCCGGCGGCCGTGAGCTCTGCCATGGCCTGCTCAAACTGTTCATCGTTGGGGGCCTTGCCGTGCCAACCCACCTGGTTCTCCATAAAGGAAACGCCCTTGCCCTTCATGGTCTCGGCGATAATGGCGGTCGGCTGGCCCTTGGTGGCGCGGGCCTCGGCAAAGGCGGCGCGGATCTGATCGAAATCGTTGCCGTCGGCAAGCTCCACCACGTGGAACTTAAAGGCGCGGAACTTGTCTGCCAGCGGCATGGGGTCGTTGACCTCCTCGACGGGACCATCGATTTGCAGGCCGTTGTGGTCAACGATCACGCAAAGGTTATCGAGCTGCTGGTTGCCGGCAAACATGGCGGCCTCCCAGACCTGGCCTTCCTCGCTCTCGCCATCACCCAGCAGGGCGTAGGTGCGATAGTCATCGCCCCAGTGCTTGGCGGCAACCGCCATGCCCACGGCGGCGGAGATGCCCTGGCCCAGCGAGCCGGTGGACATATCGACGCCCGGGGTGTCGTTCATGTTGGGGTGGCCCTGCAGGTGGCTACCGATATGGCGCAGCGTCTCGAGATCCTCCTTGGGGAAGAACGCACGCTCGGCGAGCACGGCGTACAGACCCGGAGCACAGTGGCCCTTGGAGAGCACAAAGCGATCGCGGTCGGCCTTGTGGGGATCAGCCGGGTCGACGTTCATTTCCTCAAAGTACAGATAGGTCATGATGTCGGCAGCGCCGAGCGAACCGCCCGGATGGCCGGACTTGGCAGCGTGCACGCCGGTGACGATGCCCTTCCTTACCTCGTTGGCAACCTTTTTGAGCTCTTCGTCGCTCATTGTGCCTTCCTTTCATCCTCATTAGACAAAATGCGCACGGCACAGAAGGTAATCCCAACACAGCCGCAATGCACGTACGTCATTCATTATGCTGGAAACTGATGGCTTTACCAGACTTTTTATCATTATTTGAGCAATTTAGCAGGCAGACCCGCTGATGAAACGGTTTATCAATGTGAACGTCTTTTGGATGGGGCGCAGCCTGCCCTACGCGTTAATGTCCTTGAATCCCTCGCCAAAGGTTTCCGTAACATCGGCAACCGTCACAATGGCGTGAGGATCGCGCTCGCGCACGATTGTCTTGAGGGTGTTGAGCTCTCGACGGCTCACGATGACCATAATCACCGGCTTCTCGGCGCCCGAATACATACCGGTCGCCTTTAACTTGGTGCAGCCGCGGCCCAGGCCATACATGATGTCGGCCGCGATATCGGGGAAGTTGTCCGAGATGATGAGCACCATACGACGCTTGTTGCCGCCATCGACCACAGCATCGATCACGTAGCCGCTGATCACCATCGAAAGACCTGCATACAGCGCGTTTTCGAGCGAGAAGACCGGGGCCGACAGCGCGCACACGGCAACATCGATCGCCATGACGGTGGAGCCCACCGGTAGCGACGTATTGCGCGAGATGATCTGGCCGATCGTGTCGGAGCCGCCGGTGTTGGCACCGGCGCGCAACACCATGCCGTAGCCGATGCCCGTGATAATGCCGCCCCACATAGCGGGCAGCATCAGATCGGCATGTGCCAACGGCGCCACAAACGGAGCGAACAGGTCGGTGAAAAAGCCCAGCAGCACAAAGCCCGTCGCGGTCTGCACCACATAGAACATGCCGCCCTCGCGCATAACGACCAGCAGCAGCAAGGCATTCATCACGATGGTCTGGATACCGACGGGAAGCGATATGCCATGCGAGGCGCCGACCGCCTGGATAATGGTGGCAAGGCCCGTAACGCCACCGGCAGCAAGGCCGTTGGGAATCAAAAACAGGTCGGTCGCAATAGCGGCCAGAGCGCACCCCAACATAATCTGGGGCAGATCGCGAAAGAAGTTCATCGAAAGAATGCGCTTGATGTCCAGACGATATGCCATGCTGCCTCCCTCAAAAAAGCGCACCCAAACGGATGCGCTTTGAGCTTCTTCTTGTATTCGATTTTACCGATTCGCCGACCAAATACCACCCCCGCTCAGGGTCCGTATTGGCCACATCTGCCCAAAGCCAACCCTATGGGTTTAGACAGACGGGGCCTCCGCATCGGCGTTGCCGGTTGCCCAGCGATGGTAGCCGATCACAAACGGATCCAGATCGCCATCGTCGAGAACGGCCTCGACGTTGCTGGTCTCCACACCCGAGCGCAGGTCCTTGACCATCTGATACGGGTAGAGCACGTAGCTGCGAATCTGGTTACCAAAACCGATCGTGGTCTTGGGTCCACGAATCTCGTCGAGCGCCTCGGCGCGCTTCTCGAGCTCGATCTCGTACAGACGGGCCTTGAGAATCTGCATGCACGCGGCCTTGTTTTGAATCTGGCTGCGCTCGTTTTGGCAAGTGACAACGATGCCGCTGGGAAAATGCGTCACGCGTACGGCGGAGTCGGTGGTGTTGACGCCCTGTCCGCCCGGGCCGCTCGCGTGATACACGTCCACGCGGATATCGTCGGGACTGATCTCGATGTCGATATCGTCAGGCAGCACGGGGATGACCTCGACGCCGGCAAACGTGGTCTGGCGGCGCTTCTTGTCGTCGGTGGGGCTAATGCGCACCAGACGGTGGACGCCGGCCTCGGCGCGCAGCATGCCAAACGCGTCCTTGCCCTCGACAGTAAAGGTCGCACGGTCGATGCCGATGACCTCGGCTGCGGGGCAGTCGTTAATGGTGACCTTCCAGCCGCGACGCTGGCAGTACTTCATGTACATCTTGAAGAGCAT
Organism: Collinsella sp. AF18-8LB; assembly: GCF_003459795.1. NCBI lineage: Bacteria > Bacillati > Actinomycetota > Coriobacteriia > Coriobacteriales > Coriobacteriaceae > Collinsella > Collinsella sp. AF18-8LB. The sequence continues at coordinate 458,547 of NZ_QRWU01000001.1, read as the reverse complement.
GAAGGTCCAGTCCTGCGCCTCCAGGCCGCCCTGTCCGGGTTTGATGGTCACAATCGCGTCGCCGTGATCGAACTCACCGGTAAACCAGCTCGAAAGCTCGAGCTCGTCGATAGCGCGGGCCAGGCGTTCTGCCGTAGCGGCAGCCTCCTCGCGCAATGCGGCGGCATCGGGGTCGTCGCCCATCTCCTCGGCAAGCTCCAGCGCCGCGCGGGCGTCAGATAGCTCGCCGCGCGCGGTATCCACGGCAGCGATATCTTCCTTGGCGCGAGCGATCTCCTCCATGGTGGCGCGAGCGGCGTCGGCGTCATCCCAAAAGCCGGGGGCCACGCTTTTGGTCTCGAGCTCGGTCACGCGCGTGCGCTTCTCGTCCAAATGAAGATACGACTCGACCTCGCCGAGCCGGTCCGCAAACGCGTCCAGCTCGGCGGGCGTTACCTCTAAAGCCTCGGCCATTAACGATTCCTGCCGTGGCAGTACTTGAACTTCTTGCCGCTGCCGCAGGGGCACAGGTCGTTGCGGCCCACGTTGACATAAGGGTCATCGCTCTCGGACTTGCGGTAGGTGGTCACCTTGCCACCGTTGTTGACGGCAGCCGGGCCTCCCTGGACGACCGTACGGGCTTGCACCTGTGCCTGCTTGCGCAGCACCGAGTTGCCGTTGTCGCCATCGACATCGGCGGGGCCGGAGAAGTGTGCACCCTCGAGCGCAGGGTCCTCCTTGTGCTCCACGGCGTGCGGGGCGGCCTTGATCTCGATGCGCAGGACGGTGCGCAGGTAATCCTCGTACATGGTGTCGACGAGCATCTGGAAGGCACCATAAGCCTCGGTCTTGTACTCGACCAGCGGGTCGCGCTGACCAAAGCCGCGCAGTCCGATACCGGTCTTGAGGTAGTCCATCTCCTGCAGGTAGTTCATCCAGCGGGTATCGATGACGCGCAGCATGACCTGGGTGTTGAGCTCGCGCATGAGGTCCTCACCCAGGCGCTCGGCCTTCATGTTGTAGCACTTCTCGACGTAGGCCAGGACATCGGCAGCCAGGGCCTCAAAGTCCTCGTCGGGGAACTTGGGCGTATCGATATGCCCGGTGAGCTCCACGACCCACTTGCGCAGGCCCTCGAGATCGCGCTCGCCATCGTGGCTGTCCTTGGTGCAGAACTCCTGCACGCAGCGGTACACGGTGTCGTGCATGACCTCGGTGATGTGGTCGGTCAGATCCTTGCCGTCCAGAATCTTGTTGCGCTCGGCGTAGATGACCTGGCGCTGCTTGTTCATGACGTCATCGTACTCGAGGACGCTCTTGCGCATGGAGAAGTTGATGCTCTCGACCTTGTGCTGGGCGCTCTCGACGGCCTTGGAGATGATCTTGTGCTGGATGGGCATGTCGTCGCCCATGTCGGCCGTGACCATCATCTTGGAGACGCGGTCCATCTTGTCGCCACCGAACAGGCGCATGAGGTCGTCCTCGAGCGACAGGTAGAACTGGGTCTCGCCCGGATCGCCCTGACGGCCGGAGCGGCCGCGCAGCTGGTTGTCGATACGACGGGACTCATGGCGCTCGGTGCCGATGACGGTCAGACCGCCGGCGGCAAGCACGCGCTCGCGCTCGGCCTTGCAGGTCTCCTTGGCCTCGGCGTTAAACTGCTCGAGCTGCTCGGGTGTCACGTCCTCCATGGTCAGGCCCTCGTACTCAAGGCGCTCGCGCACCAGCTCGTCGGGGTTGCCGCCCAGCAGGATGTCGGTACCACGACCGGCCATGTTAGTAGCGATGGTCACGGCGCCGTAGCGTCCGGCCTGCGCAACGATATGGGCCTCGCGCTCGTGGTGCTTAGCGTTGAGGACCTCGTGCGCGATGCCGCGCTTGGTAAGGGCGGCTGACAGCTTCTCGGAGCTCTCGATGGAGACGGTACCCACCAGGACCGGCTGGCCCTTAGCGTGGCGCTGCTCAACGTCGTCGGCAACGGCGTTGTACTTAGCCTGAATGGTGCGGTAGACCAGGTCCTCGTGGTCCACGCGCTGCACGGGTCTGTTGGAAGGAATGACCTCAACGGGCAGCTTGTAGATCTCGCGGAACTCGGCGTCCTCGGTGAGTGCCGTACCGGTCATACCGGAGAGCTTGTCATACAGGCGGAAGTAGTTCTGCAGGGTGATGGTCGCCAGCGTCTGGTTCTCCTCGCGCACGAGCACGCCCTCTTTGGCCTCGATGGCCTGGTGCAGGCCCTCGGAGTAACGGCGGCCTTCCATAATGCGGCCGGTGAACTCGTCGACGATCTTGACCTCGCCGTTGGTGACCACGTACTGCTTATCGCGGTGGAACATGTACTGGGCCTTCAGCGCCTGCTGCAGGTGGTTGACCAGCTGGCCCGAGAGATCGGCGTAGATGTCCTCGATGCCTAGGCGGCGCTCGATTTTCTTAAGGCCACGCTCGGTGGCGGCAATGGTGTGCTTGGCCTCGTCCATGACATAGTCGCCCGTGGGCTCGACGTCCTCGGTGGCGGTGAGCATGTCGTGCGACACGTCCTCGCCGCGCTCAAGGCCACGCACGGCACGCGCGAAGTCCTTGTAGGTACTGGCGGACTTGGTACCAGCGCCCGAGATGATCAGCGGGGTGCGGGCCTCATCGATCAGGATGGAGTCAACCTCGTCGACGATGGCGTAGTTGTGGCCGCGTTGCACGCGCTGCTCGGGACGGGTAACCATGTTGTCACGCAGGTAATCAAAGCCGAACTCGGAGTTGGTGCCGTAGGTGATGTCGGCCTGATAGGCCGGGCGCTTGAGCTCGAGCGGCATGTTGTTCTGGAGCAGACCGACGGTCATGCCCAGGTACTTATAGATGCGGCCCATCCACTCGGAGTCGCGCTTGGCAAGGTAATCATTGACAGTAACGACGTGCACGCCCTTGCCGGCAATAGCGTTGAGATAGCCAGCCAACGTGGAGACGAGGGTCTTACCTTCGCCGGTCTTCATCTCGGCGATGTGGCCCTCGTGCAGTGCCATGGCGCCAATAAGCTGCACGTCAAAGTGGCGCATACCCATGGTGCGCTTGGAAGCCTCACGCACGGTGGCAAAGGCCTCGGGGAGCATGTCGTCGAGCGACTCGCCGTTGGCGTAACGCTCGCGGAACTTATCGGTCTGGCCGCGGAGTTCCTCCTCGGTCATCTTCTCAAACTGGGGCTCAAGACCGTTGATCTGGTCGACGATCTTGTAGTAGCGCTTGAGGTCCTTATCGGATCCAAAGGACAGCAGCTTTGACATGAATCCCATGTGGTTTTCCTTTTTGGCCATCGCCCGTGGCATAAAACCTTGGACGAGTTAAACACAGATATTTGTACTTTAGCCAAACAAGGCGCCGCCTATGCGGTCGACACGCTCGACCACGTAATAACTACGACAGCCTGCCAAAAAGGGACTGGTTTATTTTGGCGGCTTTTATCTGGGAAACCGCTGCCTCTCTCTGCCATTTGGTGCAAGCTAGCCCGTCCCCTTCGCACCAACCTGGCGCAATGGGGACGGGCTAGCTTGCACCAATAAAAAGAAAAGGGCCGCGCACCCAAACGGATGCGCGGCCCTTATGCCATGAATGCGAGTGTTTCCGCGGCGAGCTACTTACTCAGCAGCCTCGGTGGTCTCGGCCTCGGCAGCGGCCTCCTCGACGGGAGCCTCTGCGGGAGCCTCGGCGGCCTGCTTGGCAGCCTCCTCGGCAAACTTAGCGGCACGCTTAGCCTTCTCGGCAGCCTTAGCCTCAGCGGCGGCCTTGCGAGCGGCCTCGGCCTCAGCAGCCTTGGCGGCCTTGGCAGCCTTGGCCTCCTCGGCCTTCTTGAGCTGAGCGGCAGCGGCGCCACCGAACTTGTCGGCGAAGCGCTGGACGCGTCCACCGGTGTCGACGAACTTCTGCTGGCCGGTGTAGAACGGGTGGCACTCGTTGCAAAGCTCGACCTTCATCTCGGACACGGTAGCGTGCGTCTTGAAGGTGTTGCCGCAGGAGCACGTCACCGTGCACTCGACATACTGGGGATGGATACCCTGCTTCATGGTAGGACTCCTTATTGGTCAGGCGCTGGTTACCGATCAGCGCATAAGGCGTCTTGGTTTCCGACCAAGACAACAAACTCGGCTATGGTACCACGGCGCCGCGTGTCCCACAAAAGGTTCACGGTCTTTTCGGCACAACGCGAGGAAAAATGACCCACGGATTACCGACAAATGGTCCCATGAATTACCTTCAAAACGACCCACGCACTGGTAGAACGTTGCAAATTTCAACGTTCTGGAATCGTGGGTGCTGACGGTTTGCCATTGCGAGAGGCATGGCGGCTCGACCATCAGGATAATCTCGGCGAGAAAATCGACGAGGACAGAGGGACGGCAGTATTGGAGCTATCGAAACGAATGGCAAGGACGAGATTATGGAGATGCCCGCCGAGGTCGACTTCTCCGACAGCGTTCCGAACCCCTACATCGGGAAGGTGCGCCGCCGCGTCACTATGAACATCGACGGCTAGAACATCGACTACTTCAAGGCGGAGTCCGCCCGTACAGTGGTGCCGTATCAAGTCATCATCAGCATGTACCTGGCCGAGTGCCGCGGGCGGAGGAAGCGTCTGACGTTCGCGAACTGCAGTGGTGAGCATTCCCGCTTGGGCAGTAAAAGGAAGAGGGGGCTGGCAAGGCCAGTCCCCTCTTCTCTCATGACACTCGATTTGCATTTACGGCACGACGAAAGCCGGGCCGCTGGTTACCTTGTCAAATTCGAGCACCGACGTTCCGGTGTTCAAATAAAGGCTTCCTTGGTTTCCGTCTGCGGAGGCGTAAGCCAGGTGGACAAATCCGTAATCATCTCCTGATTGGTCGGCCAACATGAAGATGTTCGGATCGCCGGTTGTCTCAAATGAACCGTCGGTCACATTTCCATTGCTGTCGACGATTTGCCACCTGTTTTCGTCTTCCCCAAGGAAGGAGAGCTGGGTTAAGCCGGTCTCGTGGTCTCGGTACACTCCGTCTAGGCGGAACCCTTCGGAAATGCCATGTTTCAAGGTGTTCGCATCTTTTATGGATACGGCAGAGACTGCGATTGCGGCTATCGCGACCAATAACGCCAGCGCAATGGGTATTTTGGCGGAGCCGGTCTTCATGTCAGCCTACTTTGCGCTTGCCGAGAGCCATGCTGTAGAACGTGTTGGTGGCCATCTTTGCGTAGACCCTGCGTACCCCGTTCGTCGTCTCATAGACGACGTAGGGTTGAATCTTGTGGGTCACGTTCGCCGTCGCCTTGTAGAAGCCCGATCCGGAAATGTTGACCGCGTACCCCGTCACGCTGAGGGAGCGATTTGCCTTCGGGATGGAAACGCTCACGCTGCCAACTCCTCCGGGAAGGGATACCGACACACCGACCGATCCGCCGCCGGAAGGTGATACGAAGATAGAGCCACCTCCCGATATCTGCACGCCGCCCGCCGGCTGTCCGGCGACGTCATGCCATCCAGTGCTCTTGTTTACCACGCTGCCGTATACCGTGTCGTAGGTCGGACGTCCCCCGGCTCGTGCGTCGCCATCGTACCCGGCGAGGGCTTGCTCGATGATTTGCGCAGCTTCTTCCTCCGCGCGTTCGCGGAGCATCGCGTCAAACTGGTTTTCAGTGAGGTCGGGGCGAACGAAGTAGTCGATTCGATTCTGATCAAGTGTTTGAAATTCCGCCGCTAACACCCCTTTTGGCATCAGTAGGGAGATTCCTCCAACCGCCGCTGCGGCGATAGCGGCTCGCCTGGTGATCCCGGTTTCGACGATTTTCTTCATTGTGTCCTCCTAACGGACGTCTTGGATAGAAAACATCTCCTTTCTCAAAATTGCCCCTGATAACGTGATGATTCCTCGCTCGTTCATATTGCCGTTGGCTTGGGTTGCGCGCGTATTGAATGCGTCGACAAAGCTCTGCATGCCCTGCTTCATAAAGAAGGGGCCGAAGATGGGTGAATTGAACGCGATGGGGACGGAGAAGGCTGCGGCAAGAACGAGCGTAGAGATCCATACGGCCCTGTCTCTTAGGATTAGTTTGAGAAGAAGTCGACAGTACATTTAGAAGCACCTACATTTCTCAAAGCATCGTTAGTTTAATTAATGACAGACCGAATGAAGATACGTGCGACGGGGGCGAGGCAAATGGCTGAGCGGTATTGATACGCGGGTTCAACGGTATCATATTGACCACATAGATTTTTAACTTGCATTTCTACCCGCCCTTTTCGTAGAGTCGCCGATACGTGCTTAGCGCACCCTCGGCGCGTCCGGCAGGCTTTGCGAAATGGGATCCACGAGACTTCGGCGCAGTATCATCTTGCGGGATGCTTCTAATGAGCCTCCCATCCTTCAAAAACAGAATCTCATCGCACTGCCTATCGACCGAATCCAAGATGTGGGATGACATGATGATGCACGTACCAGAATCGGCCAGCTTCCTGAGGATCTCTGAATGCAAGTCCACCCTGCTGGGGTCGAGCGCGTTCATGGGCTCATCTAATAGAAGGTACCGCGCACCCGTCGCATACGCAATCGCCAGGGTAAGCTGCTGCTTCATGCCCTGGCTCAGAGTACGGATCCTCATCTTCGCGAACTCGCCTATCTGCGTTTGTTCCACTATCACTTCGATATCGCGAGCATGTGGCCACATATCGCAAACCATCTTGAGGTGATCTTCCGCACGCAATCCGGGATACAGCAGCGTCCCCTCACCAGGTGCGTAGAAGATCATAGAACGGACCTCTCTTGTACCCGTGCCCTGCGCCTCATCCAGAACGATGCTCCCGTCCACGCGAGGACCCGGCAAACCTGCCATCGCCCGCAGCAACGTCGTCTTTCCATGCCCGTTCGGAGCGACGAGACCGTAGACCGTACCCGGGGCAAACTCAGCGTCCACCGAATCTACGAGTACCTTCTTTCCATAAGAGATCGTCAGCGTTTGAAGGCCAATCATCGAGATCATCCCCTTTCGATCTTTGGAACACTCAGGCGCACCATCAACGGAGATACGGCGCCCAAGACCACCAGCAGAGCGACCGATGCGCCGACGACCTCTCCAAAAGGCATCGCGTTCGTCCCTCGCCCAAGGAACCCAATCGTCCCCACCTGGGAAGCGGGATCAAACGAGGCGAATGGAGCCAGCAGCGCGACGCCCATGCCCGCGCTTTCAACATGAGCGCTCAACGAACCCAACACCAAGAGAACCGCGCAAACCACTCCGGTGACAACGGGGTTGCGGCTAATCGCTGCTGTCAACGCAGCGACGACGGAAATCACGCCGTATGCCATGACCAGCAACGGAATGCTGCACAACACCGCCTCCCCCACCATGGACGTTGTCGAAGCTCCCGCCCGAATGAGAGCGACGGGATACTCCGATCCACCCGCACCGTTCTTAATCAAGGACACAACCGCAGCGGGAACCATCGACACCAAAAGCAGCGCCAAGCCAAGCAGGAGAGACAGCGCAACAGCCGTCAGAAAACGCACATGCGCTGTTGCGGGGACTTGGAAAACCAGAAGGGAACGGCACCGCAGGTAGGTGCACGCAAGCGATGTGACAACCACGGGCAACAGCCAAAACAAGGAAGGAAGCGCTGCCTGGAGATAGGAAAGGAGGATTAATGGGGGCATCTTCGTACTTAACTCGTAAACCTTGGGGTCCGGCAAGCTCGCGATCGACTCGAGCAGAAGGGCGCGCGCCTCCGCACGAGAAGGAGTCTCCGGCTCGATTCCGATCGATTGCAGGAGGGTCGCATCTGCCGCGCCCAGCTCGCCTCGAGCGCGCTCGTACGTCGCAAGGCTTCGAAACCCCTCCGCAGGCGTGGGCGCGTACACGAAACCCGAAAGAGCATCTCGCATGCCTTCCAGGGCCGCTTTGCCCTCGACGTCCATATTCGCAACGTCCTGCTCTAGATACCGATCTATTGAACGGAGCTCCCCATCCCTATACCGAACAGCGGAAACGTCACCAGCGTCAGGAAACACCTCGACCAGAGCCGGGGCCAGCATCGCCGTCGACATTGCAATCGCGCATACGGCGAGGGCAGGAGAATGCAGGAGCAGCTTCCCCATCGTTCTTACGTATGCAACGGCGGAGGTACAAGCGCTCGAACGGGCTGTCGTTCTCGATGCGGTGAAGGAACCTCTCTCAAGACAAATCGGGGACATCGGGCGCGCGCAGCCGCTCTTTCCAGCAACGCAAAGCAGGCTAATTGCCAGCACCTCGATCCCGATTGCGCATACGAGGGTAATCGCGCCACGCTCGAAGCAAAGTCCAGGCAGATTCACTATCTGCGTTGTCGGGTACGGGCTATAGGCGCCGACGGTCAACTCAGTGTTCGCATACGTAAGGGGATTCAACAGGGCGAACTCACGTAAAGCGATGGATCTTCCGTAATACCCGGGAACCATCGTCGCCCCCATCAGGGCACATACGAACACGATTCCAAGCGTAGGGTTATTGGCAATCTTCACGGCAAGGTGAACGACGAGCGAGATGAACGCCGCCACCAAGAATTGCAAGATGGCCGTCTGTGCGAACACCAGCCAAGCCGGTTTGATAACCGGAGTCGCATATTGAACGTAGCCTATCGGATAGAACAGCGAGCCCGGGCCATTCTTCACAAGTGCGGCGATTATCCCTGGAAGATTGACGGCGAAGACGGCAAGCATCGCAAAAACACTCGCCCATACGCTCGATGCAACAAGCCTGCCCAGCTCACCCATCGGTGCCTGGATGATGAGCTTTTCACGTTTGTTAAGACGCGCGGCAAGGAACGAGACGGCAACGGCCGTTGCGACCCATAGCAAGTACTCCTTCGATCCGTCATAATAGGTGTACTCTCCATCCGATATCTGCAGAAACGGAAGTAGGGGAGAGAGCGGTGCCAAGATAAGACGTCCCGCGGCAAGAGGGTACAGAAGCGCGGGCATGCTTGATGAAGAGGTATAGACACCGTCCTCCCCCGCATTCACAAGCGCATCCGCATAGGATGCTGACAATTCCTGCTCAACACGGGTTATTCCCGACTCGAGGTATTCGACCCGTCCGTCGATGCCAGCCGCGCTCCTGAAGACGGGCAGAGCACAAAGAACCATCAACGCAACAACGACAACACAGAGCGACCTGGAGGAGAGAAGCGACCTAAAGATCGCCTTCGAGATTTTGAGCATATTCATCGCCAACCTTAACCTCATCCAGTCGGAACAGAGGGGCCGAACAAAATGCTCGGCCCTTCCTCGCATCTAGTAGGTGCTATAGACAAATTGCCATTTATCAGTTGTGCCAAGAACACCACAGGAGCACATTGCAGCGAGGCGGGATTCCCTATGATGCGCGGATCGGCGATAGCCATTTCGGTAGGAGATCGTCTTGTAAGAGATGTTGAACATCGAGATGCTGTGCCCGCTTACGCCGCGAGGACAGCTGTAGCTCCAGTAGGTATCGACGACGTCGTCCGTATACCCGAGGGGCTCAACGAGGGCACACTGGCTGCTCTCCTGGGAAGGAGGCATCGGGGTATCCGCAAAAGCGGGGGCTCCCGGCAGCAACAGACAAAGAGCGAGGCCGAGGAAAACCAAGAGCTTACACGACTTAACAGTACTGAACATAATCCTCTCCAATCTAGAGGGGTTTCGGTTGCAGCATGCTGTGATTACTTGCCGGCAAAGTCAATTTAACATAAACTGTTAAAAAGTAACCTGAGCTTTTTAAATTCTTCGGAGGTTATTATGAGTTCCGACAATCGCACTCCCCGGCTTCATTCCTTCCGCATCGCATGTGCGATAGCCTCTGCGACCCTTTGCGCCACCGCCATCGCACAAGTGGCGTTCTCCTTAAAGCCAGCAATCGAAGTGCTCGACAACCCTGTAATTGCAGACTCCCCCGCGTATCCAGCCCTTGCGATCTCGACATTGGTCCCTGCCGTCATCGGTATCGCTACGACCATCCTCAGCGCCGTTCTCGTGTGGACGATCAAGAGCGGAGACCCCTTCAAGAAAGGGTCTGCGACATGCTTGAAGGTGCTCGGCATTCTCTTCGTTGTTCAAGCTGCCACCAGCCTCTACGCCGGCTCACTCAAAACCTCCGTTTCGATGTTTGGCGGCGAGGGGGCCGTCGGCGCCCAAGAGATCGCTTCATCATTCGATTGGACCTCTCTGGTTCTCGGCATCGTCCTGTTCATGCTTTCCCAGCTCTTCTTGTACGCCCGAGAGCTGTACCTCGACTCCGACGAGATTGCGTAAGGAAACGCCATGCCCGTAATTGTTCGCCTCGACAAGATCATGGCCGAGCGAAAGATTTCCTCGAACGAACTTGCCGAAAGGATTGGAACCACGCCCGTGAACCTGTCCCGTATTAAAAAAGGGCATATTCGCGGCATTCGCTTCAACACACTCGAGCAGCTATGCCTCGCCCTTCGTTGCCAACCCGGAGACCTTCTCGAAGTCATGAGCGAAGAGGATGCCCGAAAGGAGTTCGGACTCGATTGGTCCGCCGAGGATTAGAGGGCGGTCGTACTCGCCCTGCACACGGGGATGCGAATCGGCGAGGTCTGCGGCCTTCGGTGGTGCGATGTGGATTTCGAGACGGGCCTGATCTCGATCAGACACTCGGTGGCGTACGCGAAGGGAATGGGTTCGTTCATCAAGGACACCAAGACCCATGACGCCAGGGGTATCCCCATCGACCCGGTCGGCCTACTCCCCTTCCTGAAGGAGACCCACGAGATCGACTGCGGAAAGCTGGGCTTGCGCGGCCTTACCGGGGCGGTCGAGATCGGGGACTGCTACATCCTGTCGGAGCCGGGCGCGACCTTCGCGACGACAAGCTATATCCGCAGGGCGTTCAAGACGTTCTCGGAGACCAACGGCCTCATGGGCACCAACGACGAGCTGATCACGTTCCACGGCCTTCGCCACACGTTCGCAACGCAGTGGATCCGCCAAGGCGGCGATATCAAGGCGCTCCAATCGATCCTCGGCCACAAGGACGCCATGGCGACGCTCAACGTCTACGCCGACATCGAGCCCATCTCCAAAATCCATAACATGCTGCGCGCCACGCCGTGCCTTTGGCGCGGGCACCTCGGGCCGAGGGTCGATCCGGGTCCCATGTTCCAACAGAGGATCCAGGAGTCCATCGAGACGCTCCAGGCGTTCGGCTACGGCATCACCGAGCCGGACGACCGAAATATCGCCATACGCGACGTGAAGACGAACAGTTGGCTCTAGCTCACCGAGTACGCGGCAGTGCTGGGCCCATCCCAACTGAGGTCACGGTGGTCCGATAGGGGCGCCGCCCGCGGCATGCGCCGCGGAGCGGTATCCCCTACCGAAGGGCGGGGATGCCCTCCGCTTCCAGTTCGGAATCAGCCGTCGGAGGCGTTCGGCTGACTGCGGGAACGGCCTGTCCGCTCAATGTGTTCGGCTGAGATCGGAAATCAACCCAACACGAGCCGGACACGCGCCAGACGGCTCTTCCCCGTACGGCCTTCCCCCTTACGCTCATGTTGCAGACGTGTAACGCCGCTGTAAGCGCACCCCTTTTGGCGCCAGACAGGTACAATGATGAACACTGTACCGTAGCGGAGCGCCCCGCGCGCGCCGCAACCACGCGAAAGGGTTTCCCATGGCCGAGATCTCGTCCTCCCGTATCGTCATCACCGTCCTTGGCAAGAACCGCCCCGGCATTGTCGCCGGCGTCACCCGCGTCCTGGGCGAAGCCAATGTCGACATCCGCGACATTACGCAGTCCATTATCGAGGACATCTTCACCATGACCATGCTGGCCGACACCGCCGAGTCCAAGCTCGACTTCGCCGAGCTGCAGAAGGCCCTGGCCGAGGCCGGCGAGCTTTCGGGCGTCAACGTGTCCATCCAGCGCGAGGACGTCTTTAACTTTATGTACCGCCTGTAGCGAACAGGCTGCGTGACGACGGCCCAACGTGCGCCCAGGCGCAACGTCGCCACATAGCCCGGAGAGGAGCGCGCATGGCCTACGACGCCAAGAAAATCTATTACCGCTTCGACGACCACCTGAGCCGCCTGGTCTTGGACTACGAAGCAAGCCGCCAGATTTCGCCCGAAAGCGAAAATCTATACTACGGCCTGCCGACCGACCCTTATGACGAGGAGCTGTTTGTCGAGCACGATGTCAAGCGCGGCCTGCGCAATGCAGATGGCTCGGGTGTGGTTGCAGGCCTCACTCGCATCTCGGATGTGCATGGTTACAACAAGGTCGACGGAAAGGCTGTGCCCGATCAGGGTAAGCTCACGCTTCGTGGCTACAGCATCGAAGATCTGGTCAACAATGCCCAGGCCGAGAACCGCTACGGCTACGAAGAAGTCGCCTACCTGCTCATCACGGGCTCTCTGCCCACCAAGGAAGAGCTTGACGGTTTTTGCGAACGCCTGGGTGCTTTTAGGCACCTGAGCGACGAATACGTCCGCGTGTTCCCCATGACCACGGTATCCTCGAGCATCATGAACGTGCTTCAGCGCGCCGTGTTGCTGCTCTATGCCTTCGATGCCGAGCCCGATGTAATCACACCCGAGCACGAGATCGACGTTGCCATTTCCATGCTGGCACGTCTGCCCCGCATCGCCGCCTTTGCGCACATGGCATCGATCGCAAAGTGCCACGGTTCGGAGATGCACGTGCCGCACCCCACGCCCGGCCTTTCCACCGCCGAGACCATCCTGCAGGTCCTGCGCGGCGGCATGGCGTTCACCCGCGATGAGGCGATGCTGCTCGACGTTATGCTCATGCTGCATGCCGAGCACGGCGGCGGCAACAACTCCACCTTCGCCTGCCGCGTGCTGTCGTCTTCGGCCACTGACCCGTATTCCGCCTACGCCGCGGCTATCGGATCGCTCAAGGGCCCGCGCCACGGCGGTGCCAATGCCAAGGTCGTGTCTATGCACGAGGACATCCGCGCGCATGTCTCCAACTGGGAGGACGAGGACGAGGTCGCGGCCTACCTGGGCAAGATCCTCGACAAGCAGGCCTTCGACGGCACGGGCCTCGTCTACGGCATGGGCCACGCCGTCTATACGCTCAGCGACCCGCGCGCCGAGGTATGCCGCCGTTACGCGCGCGCACTTGCCGCCAAGAAGGACTTGGGCGAAGAGTTCGCACTCATCGAGCGCATCGAGCGCCTGGCACCGCAGGTGATGCGCGACCACGGTATGACCAAGCCCATCTGCGCCAACATCGACCTGTACACGGGCTTTATCTACAAGATGCTCGGCGTGCCCGAGACGCTCTTTACGCCGCTGTTCGCCGTCGCCCGCATGGCAGGCTGGTCGGCGCACCGCATGGAAGAGCTCTTCTGCGCGCACCGTATTATTCGCCCGGCCTATCGTCCGGTGATCGAGCCGCTGGAGTACAAGCCACTCGCCGACCGCTAGGACGCGGACCGTTATAGAGCTCGAGCGTGGCCAGGGCATCGCCGCCCTCGGCCACGCTTTTTATGCCAGCAGAAAGGGCTGCATCAAATGATTGTGTTTTCCGATATGGACGGAACGCTGCTGACGAGTGGTAAGCAGATGAGCGACGCCACCTGGGCGATGCTCGACGAGCTTGCGCGCCGCGGCATTGAGTTTGTGCCCTGCACGGGACGTCCACTGTCAGGCGTCTTTGAGCCCATCCTCGCCCATCCCGCCGTGCATTACGCGGTCTGCGCCAATGGTGCCAGCGTCTGGCAGCTCGACGACGATACGCCCACCGATGCCTCACGTGCTACGCGCATTTTGAGCCGACCACTCGACCGCACCATCGCCCACCGCGTCCATAGCATTGCCGCCGGCCATGACGTCACCTTCGATATCTTCGCGGACGGGCAGTGCTTCCTCCCCCGCTCGCTCTACACGCGCCTGGACGAATTCTGCGGCGGCGACCCCCACATCGCGGCTTCGCTCAAGCGCACACGAACACCGATCGACTTGGATGTCGACAGCAAGATCGACGAGGTCGAGACGCTCGAACGCATCGCCATGTACTGGCACGACCCGGCCGATCGCGACGCCATCGCGGCGGCGCTCGACACGCTCGAAGGCATCGAGGTCACGCGTTCGTACGCCATGAATATTGAGGTCATGGGCGAGGGCGCCACCAAGGGAACGGCCCTCACGTGGCTATGCGACCATCTGGGCGAGTCTCTCGCCGACGTCTGGGCGTTCGGCGACAACATCAACGACATTCCCATGCTGCAGGCAGCGGGCCACGGCACGGCCATGATCAACGCCGAGCCTGAGGACCGCGAGGCAGCCGGCGCCATCACCAAATACGACAACGACCACGACGGTGTCGCCCGCACCATCATGGACGCCCTCGCCTAGCAGCAGCAACCCGGCAGCAAAGGAACGTCCCTAACTGCTGGATTAAGCAAGGCTCTCCAGAACACGGCGGAGTTCTTGCTGGACGGCGTGGTCGCGGTTACGACCCACCACGCGATCGGCCACCGCCTTGAGCGCGGGGCGCGCGTTTTCCATCGCGCAACCCGTGCCGACAAAGCGAATGATCTCGTAGTCGTTCATAGAGTCGCCAAACGCCATAACCTCATCGCGCCCAATGCCGTAATGCTCCGCGAGCTGTGCGATGCCCGAAGCCTTCGACACACCGGGCTGCATGGCATCGATCCACGCGTTGCCCGAAGGCGCAAAGGTAAAGAGCTGACCGAGTTCGCGCTGTAGCACGTACGCACTGTCCATAACGACACCGTCGTCGCAAAAGATACTCGCTTTGATGATATTTACGCCGGGATCGGGCAGCTCCCAAATGCGCTCGGCATTGGGGAGGTCCTTATCGACCTCGCGCACGAACTTGCTCTCGTCATCGAGCAGGAAGGACTTGGCTCGGTCAAAGAGCGCAAGATGCAAATTGGGAAACGTCCTAACGGCCTGGGCGAGTTTTCGAATCGCCAGGTGCGAATACACCTCGCGGTCTACCATTTTGCCGTCGGCGTAGACCTGGGCACCGTTAGCTGCGACAAAGTCCATCTTGTCGCGAACGGGCGCAAAGAACTCGCACAGGCGATCGTATCGACGACCTGACGATGCGGCGAAATGCACGCCATGCTCGTGTAGCGCCAGAATCAGTTCGTAGGTCTCGGGAGGCACCTGGCCGTTTTCGTCAAGCAGTGTGCCGTCCATATCGGATGCAATCAGTTTAAACATAGAAAAGCTCCCTTCGGGCTTGTTGGAATCGAACGTGTATCCGATTCCAACGTACCCAAAGGGAGCTCAAATATAAGACGCCGCAGTCATAAACGTTACATAGACCCGGCAAATAGCTCACGCGCGCCAGAGGTCTCACGGTCGCGGCGTCAGGCGACAAGTCAAAGAGTGTCGCAGGCGGCTAGGCGTTTAAGAACGTCCCCAATGACTAGTCGGCGTAGGTGAAGGTAGTGACGTCGAACATGCCCTCGGGGCGGATGCGGAGCGTCGGGATCACCGGCAGGGGCAGGAAGATGATGCCCATGATGGGGTCGAGCGGCGGCTCAATACCCATGGCGCGCGCCTTGACCATAAAGTCGTCGTGCTGCGCGGCGACATCCTCGGCCGTGCCCTCGCTCATCAGACCACCGAGCGCCAGCGGAATACGCGCCACGACCTCACCGTTGCGCACCAGCACGTGGCCGCCCTGGCCAACAGCCTCGACGGCAGCCATCATATCGGCCGCGTTGTCGCCCACCACGCACACGTTATGCGAGTCGTGGCCGATCGTCGAGGCGATAGCGCCGCCCGTGATGGTAAAGCCGCGCACCCAGCCGCGACCGATGTGCTTGCCAACAAGACCCAGGCCCGCAGGACCATCACCGTCGGCGCCCTCGGCTTGCAGCGACACGCCGCGGCCGTGACGTTCGATCAGCATAATGCGGCGCAGGCCCTCGTCAGTCTCGGGACGAACCATGCCCGTGATAGCCATGCCCGGGATCACATCAATAACCGCCTCGCCCGGCTTAAAGGCATAATCGAACACGTCAAGCGAAAGCTTCGGCAGCTTAACGGAGGCGCGCAGCTCATCGGCAAGGGCCGCAACCTCGGCCATCTCAGGTGCAATCTCGCCCACAAAGGCGCCGTCCTGTGCCACGAGCGCACCGGCGGCATACACGCGATGCGGAGCCGCGACAAACGTCAGGTCGTTGAGCACCAGCAGGTCGGCGCGCTTGCCCGGGGCGATCGCGCCGCGGAGCTCATGCGGGTCACGACAGCCGTGGTCCAGGCCAAATGCCTCAGCCGTGGAAAGGGACGCCATGGAGATAGCGACCACCGGGTCGATGCCGGCCTCGATGGCCACGCGGCAGGCATTGTCGATCATGCCGGTCGAAAGAGCATCGGAGGGAGCGCGGTCGTCGGTCGCAAAGCAGCAGCGGCGGGCGCGGGCAGGGTTCTCCAGCAGCATCGGGGACAAATTGGCCAGGTCGTGGCTGCACGTACCCTCACGCAGCATCACATACATGCCGCGGGACAGCTTGTCGAGCGCCTCCTCGGGAATCGTCGACTCGTGGTCGGCAATGATGCCTGCCGCGGCATAGGCGTTGAGATCCTTGCCGGCAACGAGCGGGGCGTGACCGTCGACCTGCTTGGACGGCGTCTGGTTGGCAGCGTCGATACGAGCACAGGTCTCGGGATCGGCCATAAAGACGCCCGGCAGGTTCATCATCTCGCCCAGGCCAAAGACATCACCCGGATGCTCGGCAAAAAACGCCTGCATATCGGCGGCCGAAATAACGGCACCGGCCTGCTCATCGGGCAGCGCGGGCACGCACGAAGGCATCATGTACTTGATGGAGATGGGTGCGCGGCGACCATCCTCGATCATAAAGCGCAAGCCGTCGAGACCGGCAACATTGGCAATCTCGTGGCTGTCGGCAATGGCGGTGGTAGTACCGCGCGTCGCGGCCATGCGAGCATACTCGGCGGGACGGATGTTCGAAGACTCGATATGCAGGTGCCCGTCAATAAAGCCGGGAGCAAGATAGCGGCCCTGGCAGTCGATAACCTCGGTCGCCTCGTAGGTGCCGGCGGCATCGTCGCGACCGTCGTAGAGCACGCCGACGATTACGCCATCCTTGACGGCAACGCTACCGGGTGCCACGCGCTGGCCATATACGTCGACAATCTGCGCATTGGTAAACAGCGTGTCGACGGGCACGCGACCCTCGGCAGCGTCGATCACAGACCTCATGACCTCAACGGACATACATACTCCTTTAACCGTAGAAAAAAGCTGCAGGGCGGACAGACCTTCACCGCAGCAAACCAATAGCCATTGTATGCCCAAACGATGGGACAGCAATACACCCCCCGCAAATGACGAGAGCGGATAATCTCCCACTTTGAGCCCACAAACAGGCCAAAAACGGAAGATTATCCACTCTCATTCTGTGAGGTTAACTTACTCGTTAGACCAACTTAAATCCTTTGCGCTTGCCTACGGAGAGGATGTCGCCCAGCTTGAGGGCGCTGGGGTCGATGTTGTAGCTCTTGGGAGCCACGGCCTCGCCGTTGATCTTGACGCCGCCGCCGTCGATATCGCGGCGGGCCTGGCCGGCGCTGGCCGAAAGACCCAGGTCCTTGAGCAGGCCAGCGAGGTAGATCTGGCCCTCGTCGTTGACGGTCAGCTCAACGTGCTTCTCGGGGAAGTCGGCAAGCTGCCCCTCCTTGAACACGCGGTCGAACTCGGCCTGAGCCTCGTCGCCGGCACCGGCGCCGTGGTAGGTGTCGCACAGGTCGCGGCCAAGAGCGCGCTTGAGCTCGTAGGGGTCGGCAGAGCCATCGGCCAGAGCAGCATCGATCTTGTCGACCTCGGCCGGGGTGAGCGAACTGGCCAGACGATAGTACTTGCCAATCATCTCGTCGGGGATGGACATGGTCTTGCCGAACATATCCTTGGGAGCATCGGTCAGGCCGATGTAGTTGCCATAGGACTTGGACATCTTGCGCACGCCGTCGGTGCCCTCGAGCAGCGGCATGGTAAGCGCGATCTGCGGCTCCATGCCCATCTTCTCCATGAGCTCGCGGCCAGCGAGCAGGTTGAAGAGCTGATCGGTGCCACCCATCTCCACGTCGGCCTTAATCTGAACGGAGTCGAAAGCCTGCATCACGGGGTACAGAAACTCGTGCAGGGCGATCGGCGTCTGGGACTGGTAACGCTTGGTAAAGTCGTCGCGCTCAAGGATGCGGGCGACGGTAAACTTGGAGCACACCTGCAGCAGGCCGGCCAGATCCATCGAAAGGATCCAATCGCCGTTGTGCACGATGGTGGTCTTCTCGGGGTCCAGGATCTTCATGGCCTGGCTCACATAGGTCTCGGCGTTGGCCTCGATCTGCTCCTGCGAAAGCTGCGGACGCGTGGAGTTCTTGCCCGAGGGGTCGCCGATCAGCGCGGTGCCGTTGCCGATGATAAGGGTAACGTTGTGGCCCAGGTCCTGGAACTGGCGCATCTTGCGCAGCGGCACGGCATGGCCCAGGTGCAGATCGGGGCTGGTGGGGTCGACGCCAAGCTTGATGTTGAGGGGCTCGCCCTTCTCAAGCTTCTTGCGAAGGTCGGCCTCGGGGACGATCTTCGCAGCGCCCGAGGTGATGATACGCATTTGCTCGTCAACAGACAGCATTGGGTATCCTCCTTTTGCTATAGCACCCTCACCGGATACGGCGGTGCTGGAAGTTCATAAACTCACTTATGATAACCAAAACGGCGCGACGCGGCACCTATGACAGGAAAATCCTCGTCCTGCCGCGTGCATCGATGGCAACTGGCAAACGCGTGCCATCCCGCTCAACCAGATAGCGCGCCTGTCGACGACGCATGCAATCGTGACAACATGCCCCGGCTTGCGCCGCATCGGTGGCGCAAGCCCCCTCGGCGGTCAGCAGGCAGTGCTCGCACACCATGAGCTCGGTGCGGTCGGCATCGACGGGGCCCAGAACACCAGGTTCGGCCGTCAGTTCGGCAATACGTTCCGCATCATTGCCGAGCAACTCGGCCGGCAAGTACACCCGACCCGCGCCGAGCCCACGTAGCCAGGCAAGCGTAGTCCGGTTCGCACAGAACACCGGCGCCGCCACGTCAAACGTCACGCCCAGCTCGCGAGCGATCACCACCTGTCCCAGGTTGCGGCAGACGACGCGCCCGGCACGCTGCATCAGTGAGCGGGTCCGGTCAGCGTCACCCGTGCGGCACACTTCGTCGAGCACCACAACGGCGTCGGACAAATCGAGTTCTCCGCGCGGGTCGGCATCCATCAGCTGCCAAGCAAAAACCATGCGAGCGGGAACCGCGCACTCCACCAACTCCGTCGACGCACCGCCATCCACCGCAACGTCCTCAAAGGGTAGTACCTCAACGGCACGCGCAACGGGCGCAATCGCATCTGCCTCGGCCCGCATGCGCTCCAACACCGCCGCCGTCTGATCCAACACGCCGGCGCTGCGAATCAGGTACACCTCGCAGCCCGTGTCCACCTTACGCTTGCAATGCACGACAACGCGTTCCCCCGCCGCGGCACTCACCGGGCAGGGCACCTGCGGCCAGCGCTTGGGCGCATCGGGACGCGCGTCGACACCCGGATAGAACCGAATCTCGAGCGTGTCACCCGCCGCCACGGCGGCGTCGAGCTCAACGGCCACCTCTTCGTGGCCCACAGCGACCAAGCGCCCCACGCGCACGCCCTGGTTGATTGCACGCTCAAAGCTCATAAGCTCGGCGCCCGAACGCCCTCGCAGGTACGCATCGGTAAACCCACGGTTAAACGACCTTCCCAGCTCTCGTTCAAGCGCCGGCACCGCATTGGCATCCCACGTGCCGTCGCGCAGCATATCGAGCGCGTGACGCCACGCCCTCACCACGTTAAAGACATAGTCGGGATTCTTCATGCGACCCTCGATCTTGAGCGACGCCACGCCGGCGGCAACAAGCTCGGGCAGGTGCGCAATGCCCAGGTAATCACGCGGACACAGCAGACGGTCCCCCTCAACGGCGACGACGCTCTCCCCCGCCTCGTCCACTAGGTCGTACGCCAGGCGGCACGGCTGTGTGCAGTCCCCGCGCATCGCCGAGCGCCCGCGTCTCAGGGCTGAGAACTCACAAGCACCCGAGTAGCCAATGCAGATGGCCCCGTGGCAGAACACCTCGATAGGCACGCCCGTACCGCACAAGGAGGCAATCTCGTCGACCGTCAGCTCGCGTGCCGTCGTCACGCGCTCGACCCCCAGCTCATCGGCGGCAAGCCGCACGGCGCCTTCGCTATGAACGCCCGCCTGCGTGGACAGGTGAATCTCGACGCCGGGAATCGCCGCACGCAGCGCGCACGCCAATCCGGCATCGGCAACAATCAGGGCATCGGCACCCAGCTCCAGTGCATGAGCTCCCAACGCCACCGCGTCGGACAACTCATCGTCAAACACGAACACGTTGAGCGTCACGTACACACGCACGCCATGGGCATGCGCCACGGCACAACCGCGCGCAAACTCGTCATCCGTAAAGCCATGGGCGCTCACACGGGCGTTAAAGTCGCCCAACCCCGCATAGATGGCATCGGCGCCCGCGGCTATGGCCGCAAGCATCTGGTCGAGTCCGCCCGCCGGCGCCAGCAGCTCGGGCAGCGCCGCACCGGCACCATCCAATCCAGTCTCGTATTGTCCGCTCGGCCCCATCGTCCGAATCGCCATCGGCAAACTCCTTACCAAGGTATGCATTCACTCTGAAAAATGCCGTCTTCCAGCATACACGAGGCCTCGCGCGCCCCGTTTGGTTTATCGTGTAATAACTTATGTCCATCCTGCCCCGACGGCACATCCACCGTCCGGCACGACATACCTGGAGGTCAATATATGGGTCCTCGCCAACGACAGGGACGCAGCCGTTCAAAGACGCATGCCCTGCCCATAATTCTGCTCTCGTTTTTGGGCTTTCTGCTTATCGCGGGCGTGGCATTTGGCATCGGCATGGTCGGCAACGTCAACCGCTGGCTGTCCGATCTGCCCGACTACACCGACGCCAACGCGTATCTGGTGAGCGAGCCCACCGAGATCGTCGACTGCAACGGCAACAAGATCGCGAGCTTCTACACGCAAAACCGCAAGTCCATCACCAAGGACGAGGTCTCCCCCTACGTGCTGCAGGGCACCGTTGACGTCGAGGACGAGCGCTTCTACGAGCACGGCGGTATCGACCTGTGGGGTATCGCGCGTGCTGCGGTGGCAACCCTCGGCGGCGGGCACGAAGGCGCCTCGACTATCACCCAGCAGCTGGTGCGCAACACCATCCTGCAGGAGGAGCAGTTCGACTCGACCATCGAGCGTAAGGTGCGCGAGGCCTACATCGCCGTCAAGATGGAGGACATGTACTCCAAAGACGAGATCCTCATGATGTACCTCAACACCATCTATTACGGCCACGGCGCCTACGGCATCGAGGCCGCAGCCGAGACCTATCTGTCCAAGAGCGCCGCCGACCTCACCCTCAGCGAGGCCGCGCTGCTCATCGGCCTTCCCAACTCGCCCTCGCAGTACGACCCCACGGTCAACCCCGACCTGGCGCTGTCCCGTCGCAACAAGGTCCTTGACAACATGTTGCGCCTGGGCCACATCACGCAGGAGGAGCACGATGCCGCACAGGCCGAGCCCATCACCCTCAACGTGACCGAGATTTCGGGCAGCGGCGTCGACATATACTCGCAGCCCTACTTTGTCGCCTATGTTAAGCAGCTGCTGGAGCAGGAGTTCTCAACCGACGTGCTCTTTAAGGGCGGCCTGACCGTCAAGACCACCATCGACCCCACCATGCAACAGGTGGCCGAGGAGGCTGTGCGCTCGCAGCTCGACACGCTTTCGCTCGACGGCCTGGACATGGGCATGGTCGTCGTAGACCCCAAGACCGGCTACATCAAGTGCATGGTGGGCGGCTACGACTACAACGCCGACGAGAATCACGTGAACCACGCTACGGCAAAGCGCCCCGTGGGCTCCACGTTTAAGGCCTTTACGCTGGCAACTGCCATCCAAAACGGTATGAACCCCAACGTCACCCTCAACTGCAACTCGCCTCTTACAGCCAAGGGCACTACGACCAAGGTGCAAAACTATGCCAACCAGAGCTATGGCAACATCACGCTTAAGCAGGCAACGGCATACTCATCCAACACCGGCTACATTCAGGTGGCAGAAGCCATCGGCAACAACAAGATCATGTCGCTCGTCAAAAAGCTCGGCATCGATCCCGCCAAGGACAATATCGAGGACGTTCCCGTCATGACGCTCGGCACCGGGTCCATCTCGCCGCTCGAGATGGCATCGGCCTACGCCACTTTTGCCAACGGCGGCCATTATCGCCAGCCGATCGCCATCACCGAGATCGACTCGCGTACCGGCTCGGTGCTGTACCAGCACACCGACAATCCCACGCAGGTGCTCACCGAAGGCGAGGCTGCCGCGGTTACCGACGTTCTATCCGGCGTCATGCAGGGCAGTGGCACGGGTGCCGCCGGCGCGCTGAGCGTCAACCAGCCCTATGCCGGCAAGACAGGTACCACTGACAACACCACCAACCTGTGGTTCTGCGGCTACACGCCGCAACTGGCATGCGCCCTGTGGACCGGTTATTCCGCAGGCGAGATTCCCATCCAAAAGTACGGTACGGACCTGCTGGGCGACAGCACCAACCTGCCCGTCTTTAAGAAGTTCATGAACACTGTTTTGGCTGGAACCGAGCGCGAGGAGTTCCCGACCGGAACGGCCCCCACGTACAAGAACAATAACGTCTGGAAGTTCTACGGCACCAACAACACCAAGAAGACGGAAAGCGACGAGGACGAAGACAAGGACGAAGAGGAAACCACCACCACGACGACCACAACGACCACGACCACCGAGACCACAGGCGGCGACACCACCGGCGGCACCGGTACGACCGGTGGCTCGACGGGCGGCTCCACTGGTGGTTCGACCGGCGGCGATGGCGGCACGCCTACGCCTACGCCCACTCCCGACCCCTCGCCCACGCCCACTCCCGACCCCTCGCCCACGCCTGACGATACGGTCGGCTAGAAATCATCCGGCCATAAGCAACAAGGCCCCCGAGCAGCTTATTAAACCGCTCGGGGGCCTTTTAGTTTAAAGCGACCTGGTGGGCGGTCTTTATGCCTGCAAACAAAAAAGGGGGTACCGACCAACGTCGATACCCCTTACAAGCCACTATGTCAGCGCACGCAGGGCCAAGCGCACGACCCGCACGCCTACTTGCGAGAATTGCTCAGCTTATTGATCAGCGCCTCGAGACGCTCGCCGTCCTCGGCCGTCTGGGCAATAACCAAAATCGTATCGTTGCCGGCAAGCGAGCCAAGCACATCGGGCAACTCTGCCGCATCAACGGCGGCGGCGATGCCAGAAGCCGTGCCAGGCTGAGCCTTGATCATAACCAGATTATCGGTGCGCAGAACGCCCGTTACGAGCTCGGAAACCATACGCTGCAGGTGCAGGTCCTCTGCCAGAACATAGATGCCCTCAGGGAGCTTACGCAGCCCCATATCGGCAATATCGCGAGAGACAGTCGCCTGCGTGCAATCAAAGCCCATAGCGCGGAGCTCATCGACCAGCACGCGCTGCGTGCGGACGTCCTTATTGCGCACAATATCTCTAATGGCATCCTGGCGCCCATTGCGTTTTTTAGCCATACAAACCCTCACTCCAAAAGATGGCGGAGACAATCAATCAATGATTGAATAGTTTAACGCTATTTGAAAGCTTTTGTGTATAAGAACGCATTTCGAAACAATTCCATGCAAGTTTGTTTCGAAATGAGCGCCCCTAGGCAGTTTTGGCACCAGTTCGGTTAAGAAAAGCAGCCAAATGCGTATACATCACGCAACGCGTAGGCTTCGCGCTTGCAATTGGCCCAAACAACAAACCGAGTCCGCGGTGGTCATCCTTAAGCGCCGCAACCATCTGACGAGTTCGGGGTGCCTCAAGCATATCACGCATACGGGCGGAGCGCTCAATTGATGACACCCCATGCGGGCTCAGACACAAATTCTCGATGCAGGAGACCAGTCCGGCAAAGTAGAACTTCTGGCTTGCCAGCATGAGCCAACCACCGCTATCTGCTTCCGAGAGTGAGTCCGCAAGCTCGTCGAGCGCTCGGGTGTCATCGGATACCTTGGCATACATGGTGGGATCAAAGGCATCTGTAAGATTAGGCGCCGCCGCGTGGAAACAAGCGTCGCCGCATCCGGAGACGCGCTGTGCCTGCGAGAGCGCACACGCCATAAACCCAACTGTGCGAAACGTCTTATCGCACAAAAGGCATGCCTCAAACAGCGGACGGGTGTACATCACGCCAGAGACTTGAGCAACCAAGCCGCCTAAAATCAACTGAGGCAGCCCGGCCACCATCGAAGATTCGCTATCAATGGAAATATGAGTAGCATCCAAGACGCGCGAATGGCGCTCTCGATGTGCATCATAGCGGTCGAGCGACACCGTGGGGAAGACTATGTCTGCCGCAGTATCGCACGCGATATCGACCATCTTGGAAAGGGCGTGCGGAGCAAACCACTCATCGGCGTTCATGGCGATGATTTGAGAGCCGCGCGAGGCATCAAAACCGGCACGAAGACAAGCGCCGCGCTTAGCGTCCTCGACGTCAATCAAATCAATATGGATGTCCCTGTCGGCAGCAACTTGAAGCGAATGGCGTACACCGGGCGCAGCATCGCGGCAGACAACGACAATCTGCAAATCATAGAGGTCTTGGTTCTGGATACTCTCGAGCGCACGCATCGCATAGCTGGGCGAACCTTCTACCACAAGGATCACCGAAAGTCGCGGATGCGAGCCACGTCGAACCAAGTTATCCGTCCTCTCGACAGCAGTGAATCAAACTGTCGTTCATGGTACACCCCGGCAATAAAAGCAATGAGACACCGGTTGTATTGCACGCCAAGAACAGATGTTGCACACGCGCAGCCCACAGATGACAGGTGTCGACGCACGACGCGTCGAGCCCTCCCCTAGTCGAGCACGACAAGCTCGGCGGGATCGTAATCCACGCCCATAAACGTAAGGCCGCAGGCAGGAGCCGTGGGGCCCGCAGCGGTACGGTCGCAAGCATCGATGACCTCACGCATCCACCCAGGTTCATGGCGATGCACACCAATCTCGACAAGCGTGCCCACGATCGTACGGACCATCGAATGCAGAAACGCATTGCCCTCGATGGTGAACGTCAGGATGTCCTCGCCAAACGCAACCTCATGGCCAAACTCGGCACGCATCACGCAGCGATGCGTGGGCTTGCCAACGGCCGAGGCAACCTTGCAAAAGCTTTTGAAGTCCTGCTCGCCCAGCAGCGCGGGGCAGGCAGCAGACATAGCCTCAACATCCAAGGGATAGCGATGCCACCACACGGCACCGCGGGACAGCACGGGGCGCGCATCTCGATCGGCAATACGGTACGTATACGTACGGGAACGCGCGTCAAAACGTGCAGAAAAGCCTTTACGGGCCTTGTAGACCTCGTTTATGGCGATATCTTTGGGCAGCAGGGCATCCATAGCCCGCAGCCACCTACGGCGCGTACACGCGAGCTCAGCGTCCGTTACGGGCACGCTGATGTACTGAGCCACGGCATGCACGCCGGCATCGGTACGCCCCGCGCATGTCAGATCGATCGGGCGGCGAAGCAGCGTCTCGATGGCTCGACGCAGCTCACCCGCAACCGTCGTCTGTCCCGGCTGCTCGGCAAACCCGCTATACGACGAGCCGTCATAGGCGACGCGGAATACAAGGGTGGCGTCAAGCTCGAGAATCGAATTGAAATCAGACGGCGCAGTCATGGGCGCTCCCAACAAACAAGCAACGGTATCGCGACAAAAAAAGAGGGGTACGCGAACGTACCCCTCGAATATAGCCTATGCAGACGGAATGTCTACTCAGCGGTCTCCTCGACAGCCTCGACCTTCTTGGGAGCAGCGGCCTTCTTGGGGGCCGGAGCAGCCTTCTTAGCCTTAGGCGTGCAAGGCTCGGTGACAAGCTCCATGATAACGATGGGAGCGTTGTCGCCCTTGCGGTTACCGAGCTTCATGATGCGGGTGTAACCGCCGTTGCGGTCCTGCCACATGCCCTGAGCAGCCTTGTCGAAGATCTCGGCAACGAGCTGCTTATCGCCGAGCTTGGCGATAGCCAGACGACGAGAGTGCAGGTCGCCCTTCTTGGCCCAAGTGATGATCGGGTCGACGACCGAACGCAGCGCCTTAGCGCGGGTCTCGGTGGTCTTGATGCGGTCGTTCTCGAAGAGGGCCTTAGCAAGGCTCTTCTTCATGGCCTTGGTGTGGCTCGCATCGGTGCCGAGCTTCAGGCCCTTCTTAACGTTGTGACGCATGGTCTAGTTTCTCCTCAAATATGCGAAGCATTAAGCCTTCAGGCTCAGGCCCATGGACTCAAGCTTGTCCTTCACTTCCTCGATCGACTTAACACCGAAGTTACGGATGTTGAGCAGATCGTTCTCCGAGAACTCAACGAGCTGACGGACCGAGTGAATGCTGGCGCGCTTAAGGCAGTTGTAGGAACGGACGGAAAGGTCCAGATCCTCGATCTGCTTGTCCAGCTCGGCGTTGTCGTTGGTGACCTCGGGAGCGAAGATCGAAGCCTCCTCCTCGACCTCGGGGGTCTCGGCAAGGTTCATAAAGGCGGCCATATGCTGGTTGATGATATTGGCAGCCTGGACCACGGCGTCGCGCGGGGCGATGGAACCGTTGGTCTCGATCTCGAGGACAAGGCGGTCGTAGTCGGTGTGCTGACCGACACGGCAAGCCTCAACGAGCTTGGCGCAACGGGAAACCGGCGAGTACAGCGAGTCGACGTGGATCACACCGATGGGATCGTTGTCGCGCTGGTTAGCCTCGCCAGAGACATAGCCGCGGCCATAGCCGATGCGCATGCTCATGGTGAGATGGCCACCCTCGGTGAGCGTAGCAATGTGCTGCTCGGGGTTGACCAGCTCAAACTCGGACGGAATAAAGAAGTCCGCACCGGTGACCTCGCAGGGGCCGTCAACCGAGATGGTTGCGGTCGCCTCGTCGGTCGTGCCGAGAGCCCTGAAGACAAGACCCTTGACATTCAGGACGATGTCGGTGACATCCTCGACCATGTTAGGGATGGTCATGAACTCGTGCTGCGCACCATCGATCTGAATAGCCTCGACGGCGGCACCCTCGAGCGAGGACAGAAGAACGCGACGAAGGGAGTTACCCAGCGTATCGCCGTAGCCACGCTCGAGCGGCTCGACGGAGACACGAGCAGACGTCTCGTTGATCTCTTCGACCTGAACCTGAGGCCTAATGAATTCTGACATGTATTACCTCCAGCCTCAGCAGCCCGGATGGACTACTTAGAGTAGAGCTCGACGATGAGCTGCTCGTTGATATCACCGCTGATCTGCTCACGCGTCGGCAGAGCGAGCACGTTACCAGACAGCTTCTCGATATCGACCTCGAGCCAGCCAGGGACCTCAAAGCGCTCGGAGGAAATCAGGGCCTCCTTGATGGGGAGGAGGTCACGGAACTTCTCGCCGACAGCGACGACGTCGCCGGCCTTGACGCGGTAGGACGGGATGTCCACGCGTTTGCCGTTCACGGTGAAGTGACCGTGACGGACGGACTGACGAGCCTCTTTGCGGGTGCGGGCGAAGCCAAGACGGAAGACGACGTTGTCGAGGCGAGACTCAAGGATAATCATGAGGTTCTCACCGGTGACGCCGTTCATCTTACGGGCCTTGTTGAAGTAGCCGTGGAACTGCTTCTCCAGAACGCCATAGATGAACTTGACCTTCTGCTTCTCGCGCAGCTGCATGCCGTACTCAGATTCCTTGCGACGGCGCTTGGGCTGACGGATAGATTCCTTCTTGCTGCTGTAACCGAGCTCAGCGGGATCGATCCCGAGCTGACGGCAGCGCTTAAGAACAGGAGTCCTGTCGATTGCCATATTGATACGATCCTTTCAGTTACACGCGGCGACGCTTCTTGGGGCGGCAGCCGTTGTGCGGAATGGGGGTCTTGTCCTGGATGCTCGAGACCTCGAGGCCAGCAGCCTGGAGGGAGCGGATGGCGGTCTCACGACCGGAGCCGGGGCCCTTGACGAAGACGGAAACCTTCTTCATACCGTGCTCCATGGCCTGCTTGGCAGCAGCCTCGGCAGCCATCTGGGCAGCGAACGGCGTGGACTTACGGGAGCCCTTGAAGCCCACCTGGCCAGCCGACTTCCAGGAAATGACGTTGCCCTGGGGATCGGTGATCGAAACGATCGTGTTGTTGAACGTAGAACGAATGTGAGCCTGGCCCACGGAAATGTTCTTACGGTCCGCGCGCTTCAGACGGGCAGCGCGAACGTTCTTCTTAGCAGTAGCCATCTATCTAGCGCTCCTTATTTCTTCTTCTTAGCACCGATCTGACGCTTCGGGCCCTTGCGGGTACGAGCGTTAGTGTGGGTGCGCTGGCCGCGGACCGGGAGGCCCTTGCGGTGACGAAGGCCGCGGTTGCAGCCGATGTCCATAAGGCGCTTGACGTTCTGGTTGCGCTCACGGCGGAGGTCGCCCTCAACCATGATCTGGTTCTTGTCGATATAATCACGGATGGCGTTAACCTCATCTTCGGTGAGGTCCTTAACGCGCGTATCCACGTTAACGTTGCACTCGACGCAAATCTTCGTCGCAGTGGTGCGGCCGATGCCGTAAATGTAGGTCAAACCGATCTCAACGCGCTTCTCACGCGGGAGGTCGACACCATTAATACGGGCCAACGTAGTCTCCTCTCTTAACCCTGACGCTGCTTATGACGGGGGTTCTCGCAAATGACGAGGACCTTGCCATGGCGCCTAATGATTTTGCACTTATCGCACATCTTCTTGACCGAAGGACGTACCTTCATCGTTCTTCCTTTCGGTAGCGCTCAAACTACTTCCCTACTATCTACTCGCCCAGCCGCAGGCGTTTAAAACTATGGCTGGTCTTCACACACAATCCGACCGTAGGTTGAGCTAAGCCTGCAGTCGGAAATGAGTGCGTGTATGCGTGCCGCTATTTGTAGCGATAGGTGATGCGGCCGCGGGTCAGGTCGTACGGGGAAAGCTCCACGACAACCCTGTCACCGGGGAGAATACGGATGTAATTCATTCGGATCTTGCCAGAAATGTTGCACAGAACCGAATGACCGTTCTCGAGCTCGACCTTAAACATGGCGTTGGGCAGCGGTTCCTTTACCGTACCCTCGAGCTCAATTGCGTCTTCCTTCTTCACAAGCAATCATCTTTCTCTAGAAAACGACAGCGATTGAGTATTCTACAATACGTATGCACGCATCGTAATATCTTCGTAATGGCTCCACAACTACGTGGAACTTGTTACATTTGAAATGTAAAACAAAGCCGTTCCCTGATGCCCAAGATCGTCTTGAAATGAGAAGGAATAGACCTTGGGGTCATGCCTTCGAAATTGAAAGGCGAGGTTGGGCATCAGGGGGCGGCGACTTTTACATTTCTCCGCCCTGCAGGGAGCACCAAGCACCTTGCGCGTCCGTGGTGAGAATCACCGGACCGTCATTGGTAATGGCGACGGTGTTCTCGTAGTGCGCGGCGGGCAGGTGATCGTTGGTCGTAACAATCCAACCGTCGGAGCCCGAGCTCACATGGTTGGAACCCATCGTAACCATCGGCTCAATGGCAATGACCATGCCGGTCTGGAGGCGCACGCCCCTCCCCTTCTTTCCATAGTTAGGAACGTTGGGGTCCTCGTGCATCACACGGCCAATGCCATGGCCCACATAGTCGCGAAGCACGCCGTAACCGTGAGACTCAGCGAGGGACTGAACGGCATAACCGACGTCGCCGATATGGTTACCGGGAACAGCCTGCTCGATGGCAGCCTTAAGGCAATCGCGCGTAACCTCGCACAGGGCCTTGGCCTCAGGCGTAGGGGTGCCGACGAAAAACGTCCAAGCGTTATCGCCAACCCAACCGTCGACAACGGCTCCCGTATCGATGGAGATGATATCGCCATCGCGCAGGATCATGTCGGGGTTGGGAATACCGTGGACCACAGCATCGTTGATCGATGCGCAAATAGTCCCCGGGAACCCGCCGTATCCCTTAAAGGCAGGGGTGCCGCCATGCATGCGGATAATCTGCTCCGCGAGCTGATCGAGCTCAAAAGTCGAAACGCCGGGGCGCACCATGGCTCCAACGTGGCGGAGCGCCATCTTAGATAGCGCTCCTGCCTTCTTCATCTGCTCGATTTGCGTTGCAGACTTAATCTTGATCATAGACCGAGGGCCTCTTTGACATCCCCGTACACGGTCTCGCGAGCCTGGTCACCGTTGACCGACTTGAGCAGACCCTGGCCACGATAGTAGTCGACGAGCGGGCTCGTGGACTTCTCGTAGACGTCGAGACGGTTCTTGATGGTCTCGGGCTTGTCGTCGTCGCGCTGATACATCTCGCCGGCGCACTTGGGGCAGGTAGCATCGGCAGCGGTGCCGGTGTAACCGCAGGCGCGGCAGGTGCGACGCGAAGACAGACGATCGATAATGACCTCGGGGGCCACGTCGACCAGAAGGGCGCAGTCGATCTCGCGACCCATCGCGGAGAGCTCGGAATCGAGCGTCACGGCCTGGGCGGTGTTGCGCGGGAAGCCGTCGAGGATGAAACCCTGCTGGGCATCATCGGCGGCAAGACGCTCCTTGACAAGATCGATCACGAGCTGGTCGGGAACGAGCTCGCCAGCGTCCATGTACTTCTTAGCCTGAATACCAAGCTCGGTGCCGCCCTTGACGGCAGCACGCAGCAGGTCGCCCGTGGAAATGTGAGCGACGCCAAACTCGGCGACGAGCTCCTGTGCGACGGTGCCCTTACCGGCACCCGGAGCTCCGAGCAATACGAGGTTCATGAGCAATCCTCCTCTAGCCTATTTAAAGAATCCATCGTAATCATACATCTTGATCTGGCCTTCGAGCTTATCGACCGTGTCGAGCACGACGCCGACCATGATGAGGATGGACGTGCCGCCAAATGCCTGGATCAGCTGGTTACCCGTGAAAGAGAAGATGATCGAAGGCACGATGGCGATGAGCGCCAAAAAGACAGCGCTGGGAAGCGTGATCTTGTTGAGCGCGTTCTTGATGTAGGCCGCGGTAGCTCTACCCGGACGCACGCCCGGAATAAAGCCGCCCTGCTTCTTAAGGTTGTCGGCCGTGTCATCGGGGTTGAACACCATGGAGGTGTAGAAGTATGCGAAGAACACGATGAGGACAACATTAAGCACCCAGTTGAGCCAACCGGTCGAAAGCGCAGAGGCAACTGCCTGAATCCAGCCGATGCCGGGGAAGAACACGGCAATCTGAGCCGGGAAGTACAGCAGCGCCGAAGCGAAGATGATCGGCACGACGCCCGCGGTGTTGACCTTGATGGGCAGGTAGGTGGTCTGGCCACCCATCATGCGAC
The DNA here is from genome assembly GCF_003459795.1 of Collinsella sp. AF18-8LB. NCBI lineage: Bacteria > Bacillati > Actinomycetota > Coriobacteriia > Coriobacteriales > Coriobacteriaceae > Collinsella > Collinsella sp. AF18-8LB. The sequence continues at coordinate 427,042 of NZ_QRWU01000001.1, read as the reverse complement.
GACCCACAACGCGCTTAGCGTAGGAGACCGGAATGCGGCGCTGGCCGCGCTCAAGGAAAACAATCAGCGGGATAACCAGCAAGATGATGGCGCAGATGATCACCATGGTGATGATGCCACCGGCATTGCCCTCGGTGCTGGAGAAGATCGCCTGCGGCAGACCGGCCATGATGTTCGCAAAGATGATCAGCGACATGCCATTGCCGATACCGCGCTGGGTGATGAGCTCACCAATCCACATGATCAGCATGGCGCCCGCGGTGAGCGTGCCGACGATCATGAGGTCGAAGATGATCTCGGGAGCGCCGGCGCCAGTAAAGCTGATGCCGAAGCTCTTAAAGAGGAAGAGGTAACCCACGGAGTTGAGGATTGCCAGAGCCAGGGTGAGGTAACGCGAATACTGCGTAATCTTGGTCTGACCGACCTCGCCCTCGCGGGCAAGCTCATGCAGGGAAGGCACAACGGCCTGGAGCATCTGGAGGATGATCGAGCTGGTGATGTAAGGCATGATGCCCAGGGAGAACACCGACACATAGCTCAACGCGCCGCCAGAGAAAAGATTCAGGAGGGCCATAGCACCTGCGGCGACCGAATTGTTATCGGTCGAGAAAAGGCCCAGCATCCCCTGGAAGGGAATGCCGGGCACAGGAACGTGCGCACCAATGCGGTACACGACGAGCATAGCTATGGTAAAAAGAATCTTTTCACGCAATTCTTTGATGCGGAAAGCATTCTTAAGACCATTTAGCACGGCAGCTCGACCTTTCCGCCAGCGGCCTCGATCTTGGCCTGCGCAGAAGCGCTGACCTTGTCGACCTTGACCGTGAACTTCTTGGTGAGCTCACCATTGCCGAGCACCTTGACGGGCTCGAACTCGCTCTTAGTGATGCGAGCGGCCTTAAGAGCGGCACCGTCGATCACAGCGCCGTCCTCGAACTTACGCTCGAGACGCTCAACGTTAACAGCGGTGTACTCGATACGACGGGGGTTGCGGAAGCCCGGAAGCTTGGGCAGGCGCATAGCCAGCGGAGTCTGGCCACCCTCGAAGCCGGCACCCTTGGTGCCGCCAGAGCGGGAACCCTGGCCCTTCTGACCGCGGCCAGAAGTGGTGCCGTGACCCGAAGAATTGCCACGGCCGACGCGCTTGCGGTTCTTGGTGGAACCGGGCGCGGGAGTAAGATCGTGAAGCTGCATTTGCTACTCCTCTACAATCTCGACAAGGTGCTTGACCTTGAAGATCATGCCGCGGACGGACTCGTTGTCAGCAATCTCGCGAACCTCGCGGATCCTGTGGAGACCGAGGGCACGGACAGTACGGACCTGGTCCTGCTTGCAACCGTTGGTGCTGCGGACCTGCTTGATCTTGATGGTGTCAGCCATGCTTAGTTCTCCTTACCGACGAACATCTCGGAGACCGTCAGGCCACGGCGAGCCGCGACGTCCTCAGGGCTGGAGAGCTCCTTGAGGCCCTCGACGGCAGCCTTGATGATGTTGAGGCCGTTGTCGGTACCGAGGGACTTGGACAGGACGTTCTTGATGCCAGCAAGCTCGAAGAGGGGACGCACAGCGCCGCCGGCGATAACGCCGGTACCCTCGACAGCGGGCTTGATGATGATGCGGCCGGCACCAAAGTGGCCGAGAACCTCGTGCGGGATGGTGCCCTGCTCGGTCACCGGCACGTGGAACATGTTCTTCTTGGCATCGAGAGACGCCTTGGAGATGGCCAGGGGCACCTCAGCGGATTTGCCCATGCCAACGCCGACGTTGCCCTTGCCGTCGCCAACGACGACGAGAGCGACGAGGCTCATGCGACGACCGCCCTTGACGGTCTTCGACACGCGGTTGATGTAAACGACGCGCTCCTCGAACTCGGAGGCCTCGCGCTGCTGCTTCTGATTACGAGCCATGTGCTACATACCTCCTAGAACTCGAGACCGGCGGCACGAGCACCGTCGGCGAGGGCCTTGACGCGGCCATGGTAGATACGGCCACCGCGATCGAAGGCGACCTTGGTGATGCCGGCCTCGATGGCGCGCTTGCCAACGAGCTGACCGACCTTCTCCGCAGCCTCCTTGTTCGAGGTGTGGGTGCCCTTGAACTCGGCCTCGAGGGTCGAGGCAGAGACGAGCGTCAGGCTGGAGCCCTTGCTGTCGTCGATGATCTGGGCATAGATGTTGGCGTTAGTACGGGTCACGCGAAGACGCGGACGCTCGGAGGTACCCGAGACCTTGCCGCGAACACGACGCTGACGACGCTTGAGGCCTTCCAGCTTCGCCTTATGCTTGTTCATACGTAAACTCCTAAAAAGGTTGATCTTGCCAGCACCTGACGGGGTGCTGGTCTTATGCGAGTGAGTCGGTTACGACTACTTGGCGGCCTTACCCAGCTTGCGGCGGATGTGCTCGCCAACGTAGTGGATACCCTTGCCCTTGTAAGGCTCGGGAGGACGATGGCCGCGGATCTCAGCGGCGATCTGACCGACCTGCTGCTTGTTGATACCCTTGACGTTCACGTGGGTGTTGTCGGGAACCTCGAAGGTGATGCCCTCGGGAGCCTCGACGATCACGGGGTGCGAGAAGCCCAGGGAGAACTCGAGGTTCTTGCCCTTCTGCTGCACGCGGTAACCGACGCCGGCGAGCTCGAGCTTCTTCTCGAAGCCCTCGGAAACGCCAACAACCATGTTGTGGATGAGGGCGCGGGTGAGGCCGTGGCGGGCACGGGTCTCACGCTCGTCGTCGGGACGGGAAACGGTGAGGACGTTGTCCTCGACGTTGATAGCGAGCTTCTCAAAGACATCGAGCTCGAGCTGGCCCTTGGGGCCCTTGACGACAACGTTGTTGCCGTTGACTGCCACTTCGACTCCGGCGGGAATCTGGACAGGCTTATTACCGATACGAGACACGGTGATCTCCTTTCCTTCTACCTACCGAGCGAATTACCAGACGTAAGCGATGATCTCGCCGCCGACGTTGTGCTTGCGAGCATCGCGGTCGGTCATGACGCCATGGCTGGTGGAAATAATGGCGGTACCAAGGCCACCGCGGACGCGGGGCATGTCGGCAACGCCGGTGTACTTACGCAGGCCCGGCTTGGAAATGCGGCGGATGCCGTTGATGACCTTAGCCTTCTTGGGACCATACTTAAGCGTGATGTGCAGAGTCTTCTGGGGAACGGTGTCCTCGACATCGTAGCCCTCGATGTAGCCCTCCTCGTGCAGAACACGAGCGATCTCGACGAGCTTCTTGCTGCTCGGCATGGAGACCGTGGCCTTGTTCACAGAGTTAGCGTTACGGATGCGCGTAAGCATATCTGCGATCGGGTCTGTAAGGTTCATACAGATTCTCCTTCGTTCTTGATGAACACGTGCTCTTGGTTCTTCGCCGCCCTTAACGGCAAAGCCTTTTTAGCGCGTTTTCCCTGTTCCAAACTGATGCTTGAAACGCTGGTAGTGACTTACCAGCTGGCCTTCTTAACGCCGGGAAGCTCGCCCTTGAGTGCAAGCTCGCGGAAGCAGACACGGCACAGGCCGAACTTGCGGTACACAGAGTGCGGACGGCCGCAGCGCTGGCAGCGCGTGTACTCACGAGTAGAGAACTTCTGCTTGCGATTGCACTTGACGATCATCGATGTCTTAGCCACTTATATCCTCCTCACATAGAGTATTGTTCGCCCCAAGCGCCGCCCCCTTGTGGGAACGGCGCTTATAGGGCAGGTGAACCTATTTCTTGAACGGGAAACCGAAGGCGTCCAGAAGGGCCTTGGCTTCCTCATCGGTGTTGGCGGTGGTCACGAAAGTGATGTCCATACCACGCTGGTGATCGACGGAGTCGAAGTCGATCTCGGGGAAGATGAGCTGCTCGGTGACGCCCATGGAGAAGTTACCACGGCCGTCGAAGCTCTTGGCGGAGATGCCGCGGAAGTCGCGGATACGGGGGATCGCGACGGAGGTCAGACGATCGAAGAACTCCCACATACGGTCGCCACGCAGGGTAACCTTGCAGCCGATCGGCATACCAGCGCGCAGGCGGAAGGTAGCGATGGACTTGCGGGCACGGGTAATCATCGGCTGCTGGCCGGTGATGGCGCGCAGGTCGCGCACGGCACCGTCGATGGCCTTGGAATCGGTAGCGGCCTCGCCGACACCCATGTTCACGACGATCTTCTCAAACTTGGGGATCATCATGACGTTCTCGTACTGGAACTTGTCCTGAAGCTGCTGCTTGACCTCGTTGTTGTACTTGGTCTTCAGACGCGGCACATACTTCTCTTCTGCCATTGTTCACTCCTTCTTGGGGTTTTAAGCACGGGGCGTGGCCACGATGGGTTGTCCTCGTGCCTCCTGGCTGCATCCGCGCCGCTCATGGCATTTCGCGGTTTGGACTCGACGCAGCAGGAGCCGACAAAACAATCGGTACTATACGCGCATCGAGAGCGTATTACCAGAAAAACCTCGTCTGCCTGCACAACTCCACAACTCCCCCGCACAAATATGACCCGCATGTGCCAGGGTAGCTAATTTGGGACGGGGCTTTTTTAGCTACCCTGCGACAAGGTAGCTAAAAAAGCCCCGTCCCAAATTAGCTACCTCTGGGATGCGACTAGCGCTTGCGGGGGACGAGCTTGGTGCGGCGTAGGTGGATCATCTCGGCGGCGATGGAGATGGCGATCTCCTCGGGGCAGAGCGTCTCGATGTGCGCCGCGGGAATCTCGGAGGCCGCGTTGGTGTAGGTGACCTTACTCCCCTCCTCCACCAGCGAAAGCCTGGGCAGCCCACAATGGTGTGGCGCGATTCCTCGCCATGGCACTCGGCCACATCGCCCTCGAGCGCGCTCGCGATAAACGGTTCAAAGTCGATGACGAAGTCGCCGATACGTCGATACGCCAAGACGTCGGCAACCGACTGGAACAACGGCGCCTGGGTCGCGTCCAGGTGCAGATAGCACAGGCAGATGGCTCCGCCGTAGATCATGCCGGTATCGGAGTTCTCGCCGCCCATGGTGTAGCGGACCAGACGCGATTTACCCCCGGCCAGCAGCTCGCGAGCCTCGTCCAGCGCAAAGAGCTCGATTTTGCCGCCGCCGACCGACGTCGCCTTGTCCGAAATATAGTTGATATAGCTGGCATCGCCGCGCGGGTCGACGTCGGCGCATTTAAAGCCCTCAGTCACCTGCACGCCGTCGGCCAAAAGGCCGCGCAAGCAGCCGTCAATCTGCGTGACCATGTACGGTTTGAGCAGAGCAAAAGCGGTTCGACCGCTAAGCAGCGACGATCCGCCATCCTTGCCCTTAAGCCCCATAAGGTCGGGAAAGAGACTCGCAGGGAACAGCACCGGCGAGGCGGGTTCACCGTTTAGGGCAAGACGCACGGGCGCGACGCCGCCGTTGGCCTTAAAAGCGCTTATCCCACACGCCCACGATGCAAAAAGGGGGCACCCCGCCGGGTGGCAGAGTGCCCCCTTTACATGGTTTACCTCAACCCGGCTTTAGGCCTGGAACCAACGGGCGGCGTTGACCTCGCCGTGCTCGCAAGAGGCGCCTGAGATGTCGGCGGTCTTATAACGCAGCGACGCTTTCGTTATTTGCGAACAAGTGGGGTTTATGGCACAGTGAGCCCAAACTAATTTTTAGGAAGGCACCTATGACCCCCGCACAGATTGAGTTCTACAAGCGCCTTGCACACGGTCTGGCGCTCCAATTTGGCCCCAACTGCGAAGTCGTCGTCCACGATCTGGAGACCGAGGACGTGGACCACTCCATCGTAGTGATCGAAAACGGCCACGTCAGCGGGCGCAAACTGGGTGACGGCCCCAGCCATATCGTGTTTGAGTCCATGCACGAGGGCACCACCGACGTGCACGACCGCGAGCCATACCTCACCAAAACCACCGATGGCAAGCTGCTCAAATCGTCGACGATCTTTATCCGCAACGACGAGGGCAAGCCCGTCGGCATTTTGGGCATCAACTTTGACATCACGCTTATGAAGGCTTTTGAGCGTTCGCTCGACGCCTTTACCGGCACCGGCGGCACGGACTACACCGAGCCCGAGCCCATTACCAAGAACATCGGCAACCTGCTCGAGGACCTGCTGCACGAGTGCGAGCAGTTTGTGGGCAAGCCCGCGGCGCTCATGACCAAAGACGAGCGTATTCGTGCCATTGGCTACCTCGACCGTCGCGGCGCCTTCCTCATTTCAAAGTCGAGCGAGCGCGCCTGCGAGTTCTTTGGCATCTCCAAATACAGCTTCTATAGCTACCTCAACGAGGCCAAGGCGGCGGCCGGCGACAAATAGTCAGCGCGCCTGCACCCCTCCCCTTTTTGGGCGCGAGTTCTGGAAAGCATGAATCCAAGACCGAGCCGCTTGGGAAGTTCCATATAATCGATGTCATTGGTATTTCGAAAGGGTGGAACAGAATGGCGTTGAGCAAGGCATCATGCACCGGTCGCGGATTGATTCCGGCAATTGATGGACATGTGCACCGCATGTTCGATGAGGGTGAAGACAACCTGTTTTCACTGAGCCTTGACGACGTGATGGATGATCGCCCGTGGACCGCCGACGAACTCATGGGCGGCGGGGCTCGCCCGTCAAGCCCCAATCCCGCACTTGCGCCTAAGCCCGCATCTGCGCCGACTCCTGCGCAGTCGCCTGTTTCGACGCCCGCGCCTACGCCCGCACCCACTTCGGCGCCCACGCCCGCTCCCCGCCCCGCAAGCGACCCGACCGAGACGGCGGCATTTCTCGCTGCAGCGACGCAGGGCAAATCGGCCGACAGCACCGTCATGTTCAGCGCCCAGCAGTTGCCTGTTCCTGCGGCACGCAAGCCTCAGGTCACAAGGCTCGATGAGCCCGCTGCCCATCAGGTGGCCTACGATTCCTGGGCTGCAGCCGATCTGGATGAGACCTCTACCGGCATGCTGGCGCTCGACGTTCCAGTTAACCCGCTTTTTGCCGCCAACACGAGCGCCGCGGACTATGAGGGCGGTGCGGCATATTCCGATTATTCCGATGGCTATGATGGCACCGGTCGCATCGAGACCGAGGATTATAGCACCGCATCGAGCGATTATCTCAACGATCCGTACGCTGCCGCGCCTGCACCGGAATATGACCCGGAGGCCGCGTCCGCACCGGCGTATACCAAAAGCACGGGCGAAGAGCTCTTCGCCGATTATTACGCCGAGGAAAAGGCACTGCGTTTCTCGGAATTTCCGCAGGCAGTCAAGGTTGCCTTTATCGCCATTATCATTGCCCTGCTCGGCGTCATTGCGTTTGAGGGATTCCAGCTGTTCCGCGGCCCCACCCAAGCGGAGTCGGAGACCCAGCAAAAAGAGGACGATAACGAGTATCTGGACATCAACACCCTCAAGGGCGACCCCAACGACGGAGACGACGAGTAGCGAGGGTTAAGTGAGGGCCGGAAGAGCCGGCGGCACGTTACGGCTCCAAAAGCCCTGCCATAAAGATGGGCAGATACAGCACGTCACCATCGCGGTGAAGATTACATTCCGCAAGTACCAGGGCGCGATCGATTCCGCAGCCCTTCGTTGTCAATGCGTTATCGAGCGCCGCGTGGGACTTAAAGCTCTTGCCCGATTTGACCTCGATGGCAAACACTTCCCCATCGAACGTCTCTTCCACAAAATCGAGCTCACCGACCTTTTTGGACGTAAAGTAGCGCAATCTAAATCCATGAGCTTTGAGCTCTTGGGCAACGAAGCCCTCAAACGCCGCCCCCATGTTCATGCCAAAGGGGCCCTCCGCCTCCCCATCAAAAACGCCTTGGGCGACCCTTTTGGAATACGACGACATGAGCATTCCGGTGTCCAGGTAAAACAGCTTGAACAGATTTCGTTGCTCCCCTAATAAAAGGGGTGCAACGGGCGCCGTTACGTTATACACAGGAAGCGCGACACCTGCCTCCGATAACCAGAGAAAATGATCTGTCACCTGCGAAAAACGTTTGACACCGTTAATCGATGACAGTTTGAATCGCTTGTTTTTGGAGCCGGCCTCGCTAGGAATTAAATCGTAGATATCGCGAATGACCAGACGAAGCTCGGGCGGAGCGTACTTTGCGATGTCGTCGTGATACAGAGCGTGAAGATCGCGGTGGATCTTTCGAACCTCGTCAACATTACGCGTCGCCAAGAACGTATTAACCGCGTCGGGCATACCTCCCACCACCACATACTGATGGAACAGGTTGAGCAAGCGGTCATACAGATAGTCGGGGAGCTGGCTTTCGTCCTTTAGACAGTCCCTAAGTATGTCAAACACACCGGCAGCAACGCCGTTTGCCCAGCAGAACTCCTCAAAGTCGAGCGGGTACATCTGCGCCTGCTCGACATACCCCACCGGCAGGGAATCGATGCCCTCGAGCTCAACGCCAAGGAGCGATCCGATAAGGATGTATCGAAAGTCACCGCGCTGGACCAGGTATTTGATAAACGTCACCACATTGGGGCATCGCTGCACCTCGTCGATAACCACGACGGTCTTGTTCGCAACCATCGGCTGCGTCGCAGCAATAGACATGCGCATAAGCAGGTCGTCCGCACTTTTCGCCGCCAAAAACGAATCGCGCACGGACGCGTCGGCGATAAGGTCGAACGTCACGACATTTTCGAACGATTCACGTGCGAACGCGTTGACCAGATATGACTTTCCTACCTGTCGGGCGCCCTTGACCAAAAGGGCCTTGTTAGGCGACGAGGCAAGCCAAGATTCAAATTGTGCTTTCGCTTTTCTCTGTAACATAAGCGCACCCCTTATTACGTGCTGTTTTAGCACTAGGATACACTTTTTCGTGGTTGTTAGGTGCTCATTTCGACACTTTTCCGAGGTTTTAAAGTGTACATTACGACACTTTTCCATACTTTTACATGGGCGATTTCGACACTTTTTCTGATTTAAGCCTAGCAGCAGCTGGCGAAATCAAGCGCCGTCCGCTCGTCATTTCAAACGCAGCGCTTGATTTGTGTCCGCGCGCGCTGATAGACTCCATCGTGCCCGCAAGGAGCGGGCGCGTTTTATCCAGAGTCGGGGTAGAGAGTTGGCTCCACGATCCCGACGCCAACCGGCCAAGAGGCACGGTGGCCCTGCCAACATCGATGAAAGGAGTCCGTATGAACAATTTCTCTGTGCGCAGCGAGCGCAATTTCCACAATCTGGTCGTCAAACCGAATCACATGCATCTTCTGGATAAGCCAAATGGCTACGCCTCGGCCATGGTCAAGAGCAGTCTCTCCCACCAGATGCGCTTTACCGTGCAGGTGCTCGAGAAAGAGCTCTGCGTTGCCGGCGACCCGCATGTGTTGCAGATCAAACTGCTCGGAGATGACTCGCGTGAGCCGTCCAGCTGGGAGTTCTTTGCTGATGGCACATGCGTTGCGGGCGGATCCGGTGCCTTTGTTATGGATGCTATCGACCAGGGCATGATACAAGCCTGTAAGACATGGGGAGATCACGACGCATTTGCCGACATCGCAGAGGCAATCGTTCTAAGCAAAGCTGCATTTGATATCAAGGAGCGCGCTTGTCAGATGCTTTCATATATCGCATGGACAGTTGGTCGGTTCCACGCCCAGCACCTGATCGAGGGCATGGTCGCCGCCGGGGTAGACCCGATGCTGGAAGATCTTCTCAGCGCTCCCGCGTAGATTAATCGAGCGCTCTATCGACAAAGATGCATCTACCATAACGGCATGGGGTGTGCTCGCCTTGTACCGACCCCAACCAATCCCGTCGGCGCGACTGCAGTCTCAAACAACCACCGGCACCATCCATCCGCACACGAGAGGCGATGGGCACAGGCGAACCCCTCAACCTCGCTATACGTAAACTTCATCAGTGTTTCCACATCCCCATCAAAAGAATCCGAAAGACATCCCCCGTTAATAAAACGCTTCTGAGCATCTCACTCTGCAGGCAAAGCCGCACCGGAGTGATGCGGAGGTCTGCGCGGGGTTTCACGGGTTCCCTTGACGCGGCCCAGCGGAAGTGCCACCCGGCATCCCTTCCATAACGCACGGGTAAACAAAGGGAAATAGCGCCACCCACCGTGCAAGGAAGGACGCCACCATGGATCTCACGAAAACGGCTAGAGAAATTACCCGTCTCATGCTCCCCTACCTGACCACGCAGCAGAACCGCCAGCTCAAAAAGGTTTTATCGCACTGCCTTTTCGATGAAAGCCAATTAGCCGAAAACGGCGGCGACGGTGAAAGCGAATCATTCCTGGATCTTTTTCTGTCTGCAAAACGCCTCGAAGGCTGCTCGGATAGGACCATCTCCTACTACGAAACCACCATCAATAAAATGCTTGAATCATTCGACACGCCAGCTTGCGACCTGGGAACCGAAGAGATTAGGTCCTATCTTTCCGACTATCAGCAAAAAGCCGGCGTCAGTCGCGTCACCGTCGACAATGTCCGGAGAATCATCTCAAGCTTCTACTCATGGCTCGAAGACGAGGACCATATCATCAAGAGCCCGGTAAGACGCATTAAAAGAGTCAAGGCTCCGCAGCCCATAAAGGAAACGTATAGCGATGAAGTCGTTGAAATTCTTTGTGATAACTGCGGGTCGCCCCGAAACCTTGCCCTGATCGACCTGTTGCGCTCCACGGGCATGCGCGTGGGCGAACTTGTCTCGTTGGACAGGAGCTCCATCGACACCATCAATCGTGAGTGCATCGTACATGGCAAGGGAAATAAGGACCGCATCGTCTATTTTGACGCAAAGACTAAAGTCCATATTGAGAATTACCTGTCAACCCGAATGGACAGCTCGGAAGCACTCTTCGTGTCGAGCAAGGCGCCACACGAGAGGCTGCAAATTGGCGGCGTCGAGGCGTTGCTTAGAAAACTGGGGCGCGAGCTTGATTTAGGAAGGGTCCACCCTCATAAGTTCAGAAGAACGCTTGCTACAAAGGCAATCGACAAAGGAATGCCCATCGAACAAGTCCAGGTGCTCCTTGGCCATAAAAAAATAGACACCACATTAAGGTACGCAATGGTCGACCAGCGCAACGTAAAAGCATCCCACCGCAGATACCTAACTTAAATTTCGATTTGTCGACCTGAAGCACGAAGTCGGTGAACTCCTCCTGGAGTTCGAGCGGGGGAACTATAATGCTCGTCCTTCCAATTACGTTTAGATGGAGGTGTTTTACAGCAATCCCCTTAACGCCGCCTGTAAATTGGTCCTGCACTCTTGCGCTTTTTAGTTGTTCTCGTAGGAATACTCCATCAAGAATGTCGCGACGGTATTTGAGGACAGCGAGACTTTCGAATAGACCGATTGGAAAATCGACATCGACAATAGCCGGCATACCAAGTGATCCACTTTTTGTAAGAAGCACATCGCCGATTTGGGTTTCACAACGTTTTTGAATGGACTCATATTCATCCGTGCTTATATGCTTGATGTCGCTGAAATCTAGCTTGCCATCTGATGTGACATTCTTCGCAGAAATGAATGCAATTCCAGCTTCTTGATATTGGGGCGTTTTATGGGTGCCATCAGTAATTTTCGTGCATGCTTGTGAGAGGGGAATCAGTGGAAACTCTTTCTTGGAAAATATTTCGACAAATTGTGATTTGACGACGTCATCGCAGGCTGTAAGCAGCTGCCTGTAGTGAGACCTCGTTTCTTGTGCGGTCCAGAGTATGTCGGCAAGATCTTCTTGCTTAGCGATGCTGGGAAGCTCGAATTCAAATTGCGAAAGGCTCTGCCACTTGACTCTTGGCGAGAGGGAGCCTGCCGAATTGGTGACGGCGTGCTCGAATAGGGCGTCGTTCTGGATGATGAACGGGAGCAGCCTCGGAGAGAGGTTGTCCTTGGGGGCGATGACGGTGATGTCTCCAGAGCAGATTCCGTCGAATGGGGCGACGGCCGCTTTACGCAGGTAGGCCCTGCGACGCCCGAACAGCACCTGCCCCTTTGAGAAAGCCTTAGTGAAGGTGGTCTCGACGCCTTCGTCCCAATGGGCGAGTTCGACCTCGCCGGGGTCTAGATGCTCAAGGCCGACCGTCGGCAGCTCTTGCCCCACAGGGACCTTCTGTTTTATTTCGCGGGCCACATCGCCCAGGCAAACGTGGGTCATGTTACTCACCATCGTTTTCATGCAATTTCGCAGCAATATTATCGAGCAGGGACGCGGCCTCTGTGGAGGCGGCTCTCCAGCTTTCTACCGTCTCCTCGATGCTTCTATCGTCAGCATTTTCATCATTGGAGGGCTTCACGTACAGAGGGATGGAGAGCGAGAAGGCGTTGTCCTCGAGCTCACTAAACGATGCGTGGGATGAAAAACCTTCGATGTCCTCGTCAGATCGGTAGGCATCGACGATTCTCTTGATGTGTTGAGGTTCAAGGTAGCTTTGCGCGTTCTTGCGGGTTACCTCGGCAGAGGCGTCTACGAACAGTATTTTCTTGCTTCGATTCGGCGCTTTCTCGCTGCGGCAGATGAGGATGCAGGCCTCCATGGGCGAGTTGAAGAAGAGGTTTGCGCCGAGTCCGATGACCGCCTCAACGAGATCGCTTCTCACGAGCCTTTCGCGCATCTCCGATTCCTCGTTGCGGAAGAGTACGCCATGGGGGAGGAGAATGGAGCACCTGCCTGTGCGTGGGTCCATACTCTTGAGGATGTGCTGTATGAAGGCGTAGTCTGCTCGTCCTTGCGGCGGGGTGCCGAGGAAGTTGCGGCCGTAGGGGTCCGACGCGAACGCTTCGCGGTCCCATTGCTTGATTGAGTACGGGGGGTTGGCGAGCACCATGTCGAAGGTGCGTAGCTTTCCCGCCTCGAGGAAGGCCGGGTGCCGCAGCGTGTCGTCGTTTGCGATTTCGAAGTCCTTGACGCCATGCAGGAACAGGTTCATGCGGCCGATGGCGGAGGAGAGCTGGTTGATTTCCTGCCCGTACGTACGGACGTTGCGCCACTCCTCTCCGTGCTCTTTGAGGTGTGCGATGGCGGAGATTAGCATACCAGCGCTGCCGCAGGTGGGGTCGTAGATGGACTCGCCGGGCCTGGGTTGGAGGATCTCGGTCATTAGATGGACGACCGTGCGATTGGTGTAGAACTCTTGAGCGGTGTGTCCAGAATCGTCCGCAAACTTCTTGATGAGGTACTCGTAGCCCTGGCCGAGTTCGTCCTCGGGGCAATTGGCGATGGAGAGCGTTATGGCGCTGAAGTGCTCGATGAGGTCCTTGAGCAGGCGGTCGGGAAGTCGTTTCTTGTTAGTCCAGGCGGCGTCGCCGAAGATACCACGCAGCTTGGAACCGTTGGCCGTCTCGATGGCGCGGAAGGCGCCCACGATGGCCTTACCGATGTTTTCCGTGGCCTCGCGGACATCGCACCAGTGGGCGCCGTCCGGGATTGCGAAGCTGTGATTCTCGGGAAGGGCGGCGAACTCCGCATCTCCGTTAGAGGCTTCCAATGCCTCGGCGGTCTCCTCGTCGTAAACATCCGAGAGGCGCTTGAAGAATAGCAGCGGGAATATGTACTGCTTGTACGAGCCGGCATCGATGTAGGTGCGCAGCAGAACCGCTGCGTTCCATAGATGGTTGTTCAGCTCTTCCTGGGGGATTCTACTCTCCATCGACATAGCCTCCCTTTGAGAGCAGCTCAAGGAGTTTCTCCTCGGACTTCCTCGTCTGGCGAAGGAGGTCGTAGAAACGTTTCCTGGTTTCCGCCGGCGGCTCGATCTCCTCGCGCCTTCTTTCGACGTAATTGTTCGCCGAGAGCACGTAACCCTCGCGCTCTATATCATCGAGCGTCGCGATGGCGCACTTCTCTACGACGGGTTCGTAGGAATGGTAGAGGGAGAGCATCTCCTGAGCGTTCTCCTCCGAGATCATGTTCTGCGCGCGCTGGGCGGTGAAGATCTCGGTACCGTCGATGATGCAGACGCGGTCCCGATGCGCCGGAGGCTTGTCATTCCGGAGGAACAGCACACAGGCGGAGACACCGGTGCTGTAGAAGACGCCGCTCGCGAGCGAGATCACTGCCTCGACCTTGTCCGACTTGAGCAGCTCCTTGCGGATGGCGCCCTCCTTGCCGCTGTGGAACAGTGCGCCCTGGGGCAGCACTACAGCGCAGCGACCGCTCTTCTCGTCCATGGAGCAGACCATATGCTGTACCCATGCGAAGTCCGCCGACTTGTCCGTGGGGACGCCCCAGATGTTGCGGCCCCACGGGTCCGAGGAGAACTCTGCGGATCCCCAGTTCTTAAGGGAGAAGGGCGGATTGGCGAGGACGCAGTCGAATGTCTTGAGGGTATTCCCGGCAAGGAAGGCGGGGTCGCGCAGGGTGTCCCCCTGGGTGATGCGAAAGTCCTTCGCACCGTGGAGGTAGAGGTTCATGCGTGCTATGGCAGACGTGCTTAGGTTCTTCTCCTGGCCGTAGAGCTTGCCGTAGGCGAGCCTCGAGTTGTCCATCTGACGTACTGCCTCGATGAGCATGCCGCCCGTGCCGCATGCGGGGTCATAGACGGTCTCTCCGGGCTTTGGCTCGAGCAGGGAGACCATCATCTTCACGATCTCCCTCGGGGTGTAGAACTCGCCGGCGTTCTTCTTCTGCATGTCGGCGAACTTCTTGATCAGGTACTCGTAGGCGTCGCCCATCATGTCGGCGTTATAGCTACTGTTGCCGAACTTCTTTGCAGAGAAATGCTCGATGAGGTCTTTCAGGCGTTCGTCGGAGAGCTTGCCCTTGTCCGTCCAGCTCGCGTCGTCGAAGCTGCTGAAGAGGCCGCTGAGGGTATCGGGGTTAGCGCGCTCGATACCCACCATGGCGTCAACGATTGCTTTGCCGACGTTCGCGCCGGTGTTGCGCACATTCTGCCAATGGCAGCCGTCCGGCACCGCGAAGCTGTGGTTTTCAGGCAGGGCAGCGTAGTCTTCGTCTCCGCCCGACATCTCTAGAGCCTCGGCGGTCTCCTCGTCGTAGACGTCTGAGATGCGCTTGAAGAAGAGCAACGGTGTGATGTAACTCTTGTACTCGTCCTGGTTGATGGGGCCACGCAGGATATCGCAGGCTCCGAGTAAGTGGTTTCCCAGCTCGGATTTACTTATCGGTTCTTCAGTCATTCAGGTACCTATGAGCTTAAAAATACAAATTACAGCTCTTGTGATTATACCGTCATATTTGCCGAGATAAATGAGCTGGGCATCGCCGCCCATTCAGACATCCTGCGCCTGTAAATCACAATTTGTCGAGATGTTCGAGGGCAAGGAATATCCGAGCAGCTGCCTTTCGACTCTCGTGTCGTCGATGAGAAACGGCCTGTCTCCATCGAAGTCAGGATCGCATCGTTCGAAGGTTCTTACTCTATCCGCCATAACCCAGGGGCGCTTCGACTCGTCAGCGTGGAAAGACGGCTTCTTTACGGAGGAACCTCCTGCCGATAAGCGCATCTCAAATGAAGATTTCTATGTTTGCCGGGGCAATGGAAACAAGCATCTGGTTGGAACAGGCGAATACTCAAATGTACCAATGAAAGATATGGTTTTCCCTGACACAATGATCGCGGCAAGGATTAAACAAGAGCAAATTATCTTGCCTTATTTACGGTGTGCTTGGAATCAGCCTTCGACTCGCAAGCAAATCGAGGCATCGGCGAAAACCACCAACGGAACATTCAAGATCAACCAAACGGCTCTCGGCAATATCAAGCTTCTTGTTCCGCCTCTCGAGCTCCAGCAGGAGTTCGCCGACTTTGCCACCTCGGTCGACAAATCGAAATTTGCCGTACAAAAGGCCCTCGATGAGCTAAACGCCACGACGAAGAAAATCTTGAACCAGGAGTTAGGACTCGGAGATGTTTAACGAGGACAACACCATCGAGCAAATGAGCGTCGAGGCGCTTGCCAGCCTTGGCTGGAGATACGTTGCTGCCGAAGACCTCCCGCGCCGCCATGCCGACGTCATGGTCGAGCCCATGGTCAAGGACGCCCTCATCAGGCTTAACCCGGAGATCGCAGAAGACCCCGATCGCGCCGACGAGATCATCTACCGACTCAGGGCCCTCATTCAGCCCACAAGTCCGCAGAACTTGGTCTCCACCAACGAGCGGTTCAAAAAGCTCGTCATCGAGGAGAACTCATTCCCCTACGGCAAAGACGGCCGCATGGTCCCCATCCGCTTCTTTGGCACGGCGGCGGACGGCGATCTTGACAAAAACGAGTACATCGTCACCAACCAGTGGGTCTACCCCCAGGAGCAGGGCGGCAAGCGCCTCGACCTCGTCCTTCTTGTCAATGGATTTCCGCTCGTCATCGGCGAGTTCAAGACGCCGGTGCGCGATTCGATAACCTGGCTCGACGGCGCTGGCGACATCGCTAAATATGAGAAGAGCATCCCGCAGATGTTCGTCTGTAGCGCCATCAACTTCGCCAGCGAAGGAAAATGCTATCGCTACGGGTCGGTGAACATGCCTCCCGAGATGTGGGGACCCTGGCATGAGGGCGACAAGAAGAGCGAGGGCACACTTGCCGACGTCAAGAGAAGCATGGCGTCCATGCTAACCCCCACGAACGTCATGGACATCTTCCAGTTCTTCACGCTCTTCGCCACCGACAAGAAGCATCGACGCATCAAGCTGATCTGTCGCTACCAACAGTTCGAGGGCGCGAACCTCATCGTGGACCGCGTCCGCGCAGGATACCCGAAGCGTGGCCTCATTTGGCATTTCCAGGGCTCAGGAAAGTCACTGCTCATGGTATTCGCCGCCCAGAAGCTGCGCATGGTCCCCGAACTCAAGAACCCGACCGTCGTCATCGTGGATGACCGAATCGACCTCGAGACCCAGATCACGGGGACCTTCAACGCATCCGATATCCCCAACCTCGCAAGCGCCGGCAGCAAGGAGGAGCTTGAGTCCTTCTTCAAGCAGGACATGAGAAAGATCCTCATCACCACCATCTTCAAATTCAGCGAGGTTGCGGGGACGCTCAACGAGCGCGAGAACATCATCCTCATGGTCGACGAGGCGCACCGCACCCAAGAGGGCGACCTCGGCGAGAAGATGCGACTCGCCTTGCCAAACGCCTTCTTCTTCGGCTTGACCGGCACGCCCATCAACCGAACCGACAAGAACACGTTCCACACCTTCGGTGCCAAAGAGGACAAGTCCGGCTACATGAGCCGCTATTCCTTCGCCGACTCCATCCGCGACCACGCCACATTGCCGCTCCATTTTGAAACCGTTCCCGTCGAGCTCCACGTCAACCAAGAGGTCGTGAACGCCGCCTTTGACGAAATGACCCGAGACCTCAGCAAAGAGGACAAGGCGGAACTCACCAGGCGCGTCAAGATCGAGTCCGTCATGAAGGCCCCCGACCGCATCCACAAGGTATGCGAGCACATCGCCAAGCACTTCAAGTCAAAGGTTGAGCCCGACGGCTTCAAGGCGCAAGTAGTCTGCTACGACCGAGAGTGTTGCCTGCTGTATAAGGAGGAGCTCGACAAGCTCTTGGGCACTGATGCAGTCACCATCGTCATGGACACGAACAACGACAAGGAAGACCGCTACAAGGCATACCGTCGAGATCGCGATGCCGAGGAAAAGCTCCTTGACCGTTTCCGCGACCCGGACGATCCGCTCAAGATTCTCATCGTCACTGCAAAGCTGCTCACGGGGTTCGATGCGCCCATCCTGCAAACTCAGTACCTTGACAAGCCCTTGCGCGACCACACGCTGTTGCAGGCAATCTGTCGAACCAACCGCGTCTACAACGACAAGAAGACATTCGGTCTCATTGTCGATTATATCGGCCTCTTCGACAACGTCGCCAAGTCTCTGCACTTCGACGAGGCCGAGGTGCAGAAAGTTATAACCAACATCGACGAGGTAAAGGCCGAGCTGCCCGGGCTTATGCATTGCTGTCTTGAGTACTTCTCAACGGTCAGAGACCGCCGCAGCGCGGATTGGGAGTCCCTTCTCGAAGCTCAACAATGCCTGCCAACGACAAAGGTGAAAGACCAGTTTGGGGCCGACTTCTCGGTCTTGAACAGAGCGTGGGAAGCCCTTTCGCCCGACCCATGTCTCAATCCCTACAAGCCCGATTTCATCTGGCTCTCGCAGGTCTACGATTCCGTGAGACCGGTAGACAATCGCGGGAAGCTCATCTGGGCAGCGCTCGGGCCCAAGACAATCGAGCTCGTGCACGAGAACATCACCGTCGAGAGAGTCCGAGACGATGACGACATCCTTGAACTCGACGAGGACATGATCGAGCACTTCATCAACGACAAGAGCAATACCGAGAAGATCACGCGTAAGCTGGAGATAGATCTCGTCGCCCGAATCCGCAGGCACGATAAGAATGGCAAGTTCCAGAAGCTCGGCGAGCGCCTGGAGGACCTGAGGGAACGTCACGAGCAAGGTCTCATCAACAGCGTCGAGTTCCTCAAGATGCTCATCGACCTCGCCAGAGAGGCTCGAGCGGCCGAAAAGGAAGTCGTGCCCGAAGAAGAGGAGGACAAGGGCAAGGCTGCCCTCACAGAACTCTTCAATGGTGTAAAGAATGGGGACACGCCAATCATCGTCGAGAACATCGTCGGCGACATCGACGAAATCGTTAAGATCACCCGATTCGACGGTTGGCAGGCAACCACAGCAGGCGTCAAAGAGGTCAAGAAGCAGCTACGCGCCATTCTTTGGATGCGCTACAAGCTCAAAGACCAGGCTCTTTTTGATAAGGCGTATTCGTATATTGAACTCTACTATTAGGCAACAGAAGACAGGTCTCTAGGGACGCTCCGCATCAACCATTTCATCGGATGCGGAGCGTCCCAATTTGAACGAGCAACGTCTTGCGACGGGTGAACACTGCAACCCCAATGGCCCGCTAACCCTTTCATAATCTGGTGGTTAAGTCTTCACTAGAAGCCATCCACACTTTGTAGTTAGTTGATTCCTTCTTCGCAGGCGAAAACGACAATGATGTCCGCCCCCTATCTCCCCTCCGCTTTCAGTTTCAGCAGCAGATCGCCCAGCTCGGGGCACTTGTTGGAAAGGCGCGTCTGAGCTCGCTCGCCCATCCCCCACCGCTGGCGGACTTCCTGGGCGCGCGGGCTCACGCGGTAGTCCCCGTCCATCATCTGCTTGAGCAGCTTGGCGGTCACGCGCGCATCGGCAAGGGCGCTGTGAGCGTGACCCGTCGACTCGTCAAACTCGATGCCAAACCACGTTGCCGCGTCGCCCAACGAGACGCGCCCGTGGCTGCCCACGTCCATGATCGAGGTGTAAAACGCCTGCAGGTCGGCCCAGTCCGTAGGAAATGCGGAAAGATGGATGTGCTTTGCCTGGCACTCGGTCATAAGCTGCCGGCGGTCCGCCCCACTCCAACAGACCACCTGGGCGGAGTAACGACCAATCCAATCGTTGAGCCTTTTGATCACCACGTAGAGCGGATCGGCCATCGCTGTGTCCACGGCCGATATCCCAGTGAGCTCGCGGACGGGGAACGCAACGCCTTCGGTAAATTCCGTCTGCACAAACTGCGAGAACTCGCCCATAATGTTGCCGTGGTAATCGAGCTTAACAGCGCCGACCTCGATAATTTCATTGCGCAGCCCACGGCGCTGGCGCTGCTTTGGCACCGGCGCAAACTCAAAGTCCAGCACGATCTGGCGCGCAAAGTTCGTCGTATCGATAGCCGAGATACCCAGCGTCTTTTCAGCTGACACGGTTATGGCCTTTCTCCGTCAACTGCCGCTTGCTACATAGGCGGCTGCATTGCCGTAAGGATAGGCGCCCGCGCGGACATGAAAGCGGGACGCAATACCATGCTCCGGTCGCACGCCATGCAGACCGCCCCAAGAGAGTCGCCCGCTCTATTCAAATGCATGAAAAAGATTTAGGCCCGGTGACTTGAATCAGCGGTCATCCCGAGCCCATCAATATGCAGTGTACCTACAGAGGGCTGGTTAATCAAACGGGCTTTCGGTGACGAAGACCTGCGCGTCTATCCCCAATCGCCCAGCGTCGTCTTCTGCCGCCCTTACGAAAGGCTGCTATTCGAGGGAATCACGTTGCTGTTATTATCGAACATATATTCGTATTTATGACCGCGCTTTGATAGAATGGCAGTTGTTGACGGCAGTTCCATGTGCCGGGCAGCGCCCTCCATGCGACGGGAGGTGATGCCCATGACCGATCTGATTGATTTCGTGAAGCTCCTGACCGCTTTGGTCTCGCTCCTCACGGCGCTTATCGGACTTTCCGAGGCACTTAAGCAGCGTACGAAGCAAAAGAAGAGGGGTCGACGCCGTTAAGGCATTGACCCCTTGAACTAAGTAACGGCGCTGCCCAGCTATCACCCTTGGGCTGCCGTCGACTTTATTCTACCCACGGTTGCCAGGTTTAACAAATGAATTTTCAGTAATGGAGCCTCGGAGCCCGCTCGCTCAACCACCTGGCCATCGGATTAGCCGGATTCTGGGACACGCCTTCCGTCCCAGGCCTCTACCGGAAAATGCGTCCCACCCTGAGGCTCGATTCCGGGACACGGTTTCCGTTTGAGGCCCCGATGGGAAAGCGTGTCCCGTTCCGAGAGCTCATTCCTGGATGCAGTTTCCGCTAGAGATGCCACCGGGAAAGCGTATCCCGTTTTGGAGCCAAATTCCGGGTCGTAGTTTCCGCCTGAGGGCCGATCCGGAAACGGCATCCCATTCTGAAGCCGAAATCTGGGACACGCTTTCCGCCAAGGGTTGCAAAAGTAAAGCGCATCCCATTCCGAGCATCACATCAGAGCGCGCTTGGTTATCTCCGCTCGCACATCTCGGCAAACGAAATCAGCTTGGTATCTCCCCTGCTCGCCGCAGCTTCCTGACATCCTTGCGTAAAGCCACGCTTCGAGAAGATCACGTAGCTTTTATACTGCCGTCTAAAGAGCTCGCTTCGATGCACGAGCTTTTGCAGCACGTCTTCGCCCAGCGATTCATTGCGCCATTTGCATTCCGCAAACAGCGCAGTGCCCTCGCCATCGTCAACAATCAAGTCGATTACTTCCTGCGTATGCGTGCGATTATCCGTCCCCCACCAGCGCCCGACGCTCGCCGGAACCACATCGAGCTGGCCCGCCCGCGCAAGTTCGTACACGTATTGTCTGCATATAAGCTCAAAGACCGTACCCATGTAATCCGATACGTGCGGCTCAATGCGCTTATACGCCATCTCAGCCATATCGTTTTGAATCAGCCCGATGTTCTGCGGAACAAACTTGTACCAGAACCTAAACATCTGGTCGCTCAGCAGATACACGGCTCGCTTATTGCTCGTCTCGTTTAGGGGCAGCTCGCGCTCGACAATCCCACGCGACGCCAGCTTATCCACATAGCTCTTTACGTTGCTCGCAGGGATTCCCGTAGAGCTCGCAATCTCCGAGATCTTCGAGCGCCCTTGGGCAATTGCCTGCACAATCGCATCATATTGCTCGGGATTGCGGCACTCTTGCAATAGCAGGTTACTCGGCTCCTCAAAGAGATAGCCCGTAGGAGTAAGAAAAAGACGTTTGATGTTGTCCTTGAGCGGTGCGGCAGGATCGACTTTCTCGATATATGCAGGAATGCCGCCCGTCATGCCATAGCAAACCGCAGCGTCTTCGCGATCCATGTCGTGCCACAGGCCGAGGGTCGTCGTAAAATCGAGCGGCATGATCTTAAACTGGGCCGTACGCCTACCGTATAGCGGACTCTCGTAGCCCAGCACCTGCTCTTCCATAAACGAAAGCGACGACCCGCACAGGATAAGCATGAGCCTAGTCTCTTTGTACAGGTGATCAATCTTGTCTTGCAGCAACGAACTGATCTCGGGATTCGATTGGGCGAGATAGGGATACTCGTCAATCACGACAATCAAACGTTCCGTGCGAGCCATGGTGGCCAATACATCAAACGCCTCGTCAAAGCTACGAAACGACACACCTGCAGCACCAACCGAGCCCGCAAGTATCGCCTGGCTAAAGCCGTGCAGGTTTGCCTCTGCGTTAGTACGACGAGCTTGAAAGTAAATAGCCTTCTTGCCTTGGATGAACTCTGTGATAAGACGCGTTTTACCCACACGACGACGGCCGTAAATCACAGGCATCTCAAATGAACCCGCGTCATACAGTCGATTGAGCTCGGACATTTCCGCTGTTCTTCCGATAAACATAGGGCCTCCCTTCCTTTACGTTATAGTTAGCTATATTATACCTTCCTATAATATAGCTAACTATAACGTAATATGGCAATCGGCACGCATGCGAAAGAGGCGGCGCCCCGCCACACGTGGAATGTCCCGGAAGCACCGGGGCAAATCCGCCCTACGAGCGCTTGTCGGACTTTCCAAGGCACTCAAGCAGCGTTCGAAGAAAAAGAAGAGGGGTCGACGCCGTTAAGGCATTGACCCCTTGATCTAAGTAACGGCGTCGCCCAGCTTTCCACCACTTGGGCTGCCGTCGACCTTATTTTACCCGCGGCACTAATTTAGGACAGCTCGGCAAACGAGATCAGCCCAACGTCTCCCCTACTCTCCGCGCCATCCGAATTCTCAAAACGCAAGGCGTCCCCCGGCGACAAGTGGTCAATCACCCCTGCGATGCGCTTGGCCATTTGTGGTGCAGCTGGCTCATATCCGTGAGCATCCCAGTAGCGCAGATAATCCGCGAACTGGCGCGTGGTCGCATAGTAGAACAGGTCATAGTCGAGCTCGGCATCGGAGCAGTTGGGGCGAGCGTTCGCCATAATGCGAAAATCGACGAGCGCACACACAGAACTCATCGAAGCCGTGCCCAGGAATCTGCGACGACAGAATGGCATGGTACTCCGCTCGATGCTGCATTACGTGTTCGAGGATATGCCGCACCATGTCCTCCATGTTGCACTGCGAATCGCGCAGATCGTTCGCGAGGATTCGAGCATACATCGCGGTATGCTCTTTGACGAGCGCGGCGGCGAGCGCATTTTTGTCCGAGAACTGACGGTAGAAACCCGTGCGTCCGTAGCCGCTACGACCGATGATGTCACTCGCCGTTATCTTGGAATACGACTTTGTTCGCAGTAACTCGACAAGTGCCTCTAAGTATGCTTTCCTCGAGCGATTCATGGATTACCGGCTTCGCGAAATGAATGATGGTTAATTATGTGTTCTCTTATGAACATTTTTGGATATTTTATCCCCTAGTAATGCCGAATGAAATAGACCAAACTTAGTTTATCAGCGGTTTTGATACCGTAATTCGCAACATAACGGAGGGAACAGATGGGCAAACTTGATGGAAAGGTCGCAATCGTCACGGGCGCGACGTCGGGCATTGGCCAGGGTGTCGTCTGGTGCTATTGCGAGGAAGGTGCCAAGGTCGTTTTCTGCGGTCGACGCCGCGAAAAGGGCGAGGCATTCGAAAAGGAGCTCCGCGATGCTGGGCATGACGCGACCTTTGTGCAGGCGGATATGACAAACGAGCAGGATGTCGATATGCTCTTTTCCGCGACCATCGAGGCGTATGGCAAACTCGATATCTTGGTCAACAACGCCGGCATGATGACTAACTTCCAGGTCGAGACCATGGACATCGCCAACGATTTCGACCGCGTGATGGCCCTCAACCTTCACAGCTACGTCTATGCCACGCAGCTTGCCGTCAAAGCCATGACGGACGGCGGCGCAATCGTCAACGTCGCAAGCATCGGCGGCCTTGGCGGTTGCCCCGGTATGAGCAGCTACGGCGCCAGCAAGGCTGCCACGCTCTCGTTCACTCGCTCGATGGGCGCGGAGCTCGCTCCCAAGGGCATTCGCGTCAACGCCATCTGTCCCGGAACAATCTTCTCCGAGATGATGCCGCGCGACGGCGAATTCACCCAATACACGCTGGCAAAGATTCCCATGGGTCGCGGCGGAGAGCCGCGTGAGATTGGCACGGTCGCCGTGTTCTTTGCGAGCGATGATTCCAGCTACGTAACGGGAACGCAGCTCATCGTCGACGGTGGCATGACCGCCTAGACATGGTTGCCGCACACACCGCGGCGCTTGGGCGATTGAGCGATGCGGCGGTTTTTTGGTTCTGCCTCATATAATCCAATGCCTCCTGCCCGGCCCTTCGAAAGAGGGGTCGGGCTTTTGTTGTGACCGAGGGGCGATGGAAGGCACGGCATATACAGTTGATGTTGAGCGCGGACGATCTGTCAGCAATGGCCGTCCGCGCCCTACCCTAGCCGCGGTGACGGACGCGGCTGTAGGGCGTATCCACCATGGGCAGATCCGGACGCAGCTTGCCATCAAACGCGCGATAGGCGTTCTGCACGGCGGGCGCCGTGGGGATCGTTGCGATCTCGCCGATGCCCTTGCCGCCGTATGCCACGGGCAGCAGCTCGTCCTTCTCCACGTAGATGGCGTGGATATCCGGAATCTCGGGCGCACGGAACAGCCCAAGCGTACCGTACCTTGCCTGGGGTACGCAGTCCTTGAGCGGCCAGCCCTCGGTAAGCGCATAGCCCATACCCATGAGCACGCCACCTTCGATCTGACCCTGGATGGAGATGGGGTTGACCACCTTGCCGGAATCGTGCGCGGCATAGACCTCGCTCACGCGGCCGTCATCGTCCAAAATGACCACATGTGTGGCAAAGCCGTAGCAGATGTGGCTCTTGGGGTTGGGAACATCCGCACCCAGCTTGTCGGTCGGCTCCAGGTACACGTAGCCAAACTCACATCCCTCGAGCGCCTTGATGGCGGCCGCGGGATCCTGAGGATGCATACCCTGGCCGGCGACGAGCTCCTGCGTGTGCAGCTGATAGGCGCGACCGTCGTCGTACTCGATCTTGACGCCGTCGCCATGCGCATTCACGGGAGCGGCGGGCGCAGACTTGCCGGCCTCGATGTCAAGCATGGCATCGCGCAGCAGGAAGGCGGCACCGCGCACGGCCTCGCCAGTCACGACCGTCTGTCGCGAGCCAGACGTGGTGCCGGAGTCGGGAGCGTTCTCGGTGGAGCACTCGCCGTTGGCAATGCAGTGAAGCGGCAGGCCACATGCCTCGGCAACGTCCTGCAAAAACAAAGCCGCGGTACGCGCCGGCGGGCGGGTTGTTGGTGTAGTAGCCAAAGCCGCGAATGTCGGTGTTCTGGTACTTGTAGGGGCCGACGGCATGCGTGCAGGCGCGCTCGAGCACCGGGCCGCACAGCGACGCGTAGGCGCCGGTGTCAAAGTTGATCTCGCAGTCCAGGCCGGTAAAGTTGCCCTCGGCGTCGCAGCCCAGTGTAAAGGTGCCGTCCATGGCGTGACGCTTGGGATGAAAAGCGAGCGACTCGGCACGCGTGAGCTTGCACTTCACAGGACGCTGGAGCTTATAGGCAGCAAGCGCGGCCAGGTGCTGGATGGACACGTCCTCCTTGCCGCCAAAGCCGCCGCCCACGAGCATGGTCTCTACAACCACGCGCTCGGGTTCGCTATCCCAGCCAAACATGTGGGCGCACTCTTTGCGCGTGTCGTAGGCGCCCTGGTCGGTCGACTGCACCTTGACGCCGTTCTTGTACGGGAAGGCAACGGCGCACTCGGGCTCCAAGAAGGCATGCTCGGTAAAGGGCGTGGTAAAGCGCTGCGTCACGGTGAACGCACTCTCCGCCAGCGCCTTGGCGGCGTCGCCGCGCGTCACATGGCGGCACTGACACACGTTGTCCTTGAGCTACACCGTGTTGCCAAAGGCAAAGAAGCTGTCGTGCAGGTGAGGGGCGTCGGCAGCCTTGGCCTCGACAATGTTACGCACGGGCTCCAGCGGCTCGTAATCGATCTTTACGAGCTTCTTGGCCTTCTCGAGCGTCGCTTCGTCCTCGGCGACCACCAACACAATGGCATCGCCCACGCAGCGGGCGTCGCCGCCTGCGGAGGCGCAACCGCTTCCGCGGGCAACGTAGGCCACGTTATGTTGAATGGATTTGGCCATAAGAGACTCGCCTATTTCTTAAGGAGGTACGGATAGCTGTCGCGCACGGCCTTGATGGTCAGGCGGACGGCCTCGGGCAGACCGGTGTTGACGGCATCGACCGAGACGGTGCGGACCGTACCGGCGACGCGGACCTTAAAGTGGTTCTCGTCCACGGCCAGGAAGCCCTCGTTCTCGGAGTTCTCCATGTCCTGCTCGCTCCAGAACAGGGTGAGCTTGTCCTTGTAGGGACGACCCTCCTGGTAGGGGCAGAACACGGCGCAGTTGCCGCACTCGTTGCACATGCCGTCGACATGGACGACCTGATGCTTGGCCAGGCCCGGCACCTTAATGGCAACGTTGGCGCGGTTGGGGCACACGTCGCAGCAGACCTCACACACCGAACCGCAGCCCAGGCAGCGAGTCTTGGTGCAGTTGCGCTTGTCGCGGCACAGCGACTCCTTGCGCTCGTAGCAGGTATCCTCGCGACCGGCCTGCTCGTTGCAGTCGGCGTACCTGTCAAAGTCCACACCGGCGATGGCACGGGCAACCTCGGCGGCATCGGCGATAGCCTCGACCACGGTGGCCGGACCGCGGCGGCAGTCGCCGGCAGCCCAGACGCCCTCGACGCCGGTGGAGGTGGCGGCAAGGCGGCTGCGACGGTCGTGCTCGACGCCCGCGGCATCGTACAGGCTGGCATCGATGCCCTCGCCCACGGCGCAGATCACCGTGGTGGCGGGAAGCTCAACAGTTTCGCCCGTGGCGACGGGGCTGCGACGGCCGCTTGCATCCGGCTCGCCAAGCTCCATAACATCGCAGGTCAGCACGGCGCCGTTGAGCGCCTTGGGCGCCAGCAACTCGCAGAACTCAACGCCGTCGGCAAGAGCAAGATCGAGCTCTTCCTCGTCGGCGGGCATCTGCTTCTTGGTGCGGCGATACACCAGGCGCACGTTCTTCACGCCTGCCAGGCGCTTGGCCACGCGGGCAGCATCCATGGCGGTGTTGCCGGCGCCAATGACCACGACGTCCTCGCCCAGCTCGAGCTTCTCGCCCTTCTTGGCGGCCTCGAGGAACTCCAGCACGTCGAGTTCGGCGCCCTCGCCCAAGCCCGCAAAGCCGGGTATCCAGGCGCCGGTGGCCACGACCACGTCGGTGAAGCCCCGGGCTTTGAGCTCGTCGATGGAATCCACGCGAGCGTTGAGCTGCACCTTGGCGCCAAAGGCCAGGCAGAGCTCGGCGTCGTGGTAGATATCGTCGCTGGCGATACGGAACTCGGGGATCACGTGACGGACCACGCCGCCGAGCGAGTCGCGGGCCTCAAAGATGGTGACGGGCACGCCAGCACGCGTCAGGAAGAACGCCGTCGCCAGACCGGCAGGGCCGCCGCCGATAACGGCAACGTTGCGCTCGCCGTCGTTGGCGATGGCCTGGGCGCGCAGCTTGGGCAGCACGGCGGTCATGGCCTCGCGGGCGGCCTTGAGCTTGCTGGCGCGGATCTGGGCGCCCTCGGGCTCGTAGAACGCACGCTCGCAGGAACGGCCGCAGGGATGCGGGCAGATGGTACCGGTAATGAACGGCAGGGCGTTGCGCTCGATGATGATGTTAAGCGCGTCCTCGTAGCGGCCCTCGTCAACAGCCGCCAGATAGGCGGGAATATCCTGCTGGATGGGGCAGCTCGTGCGGCACGGCGTGGTAAAGCAGTCGGAAAGCGGGCTCTTGCCGGCGACCTCGCGGTCGGGCAGCGGGCGCAGCGGCTTCTTGTAGAGCGGGTTGGTGAGCGAATCGGTCTGAATCGCGGTCACGGCGTCGAGAGAGACGCCCGCGAACGGCTTGCCGTCCAGATCGGTAAACTCGCCGGCCATCTGGCTAAAGCGCTCGTAGCCACCGGGCTTGAGCACGTCAGTCGCCAGGGTGACGGGCCAAATGCCGGCGTCATACAGGGCACGGATGTTGTAGACCGTGGCACCGCCGGAGTAGCTGATGCGCAGCTTGCCATCGAACTGCTCGGTAATGCGGCGGGCGGCCTCGATGGTCAGCGAGAACAGCGAACGGCCGGACATGTACATCTCGGTGGAGGGCAGCTCGTTCCTCGTCACATCGACGGGGAACGTGTTGGTCAGCTTGACGCCAAACTCCAGGCCGCGCTCGGCGCACAGGGCAATCAGGCACTCGAACATAGGCACGGCATCGGCCCACTGCAGGTCCTCGCGGAAGTGCGTGTCATCGAAGACGATATAGTCAAAGCCCAGCTCGTTGAGGCGCTGACGTGCAAACTCATAGCCCAGCAGCGTGGGGTTGCACTTGATGTAGGTGTTGAGGCCCTTCTCGGTGATGAGGTAGGTCGCGATGCGCTCGATCTCCGCCGGCGGGCAGCCATGCAGCGTGGACTCGGTGATGGAGTTGGAGACGCGCGCCGGGATGGACTCGACAAACGCGGCATCGACATGCTCAAACTTGTCCAGGTTAGCGAGCGCCCACGTGCGGCACTCGTTCCAGACGTCAGAGCCGCTGGCGTCCTTCATGCCCTCGATGTAGGCGTCGACCTTGGGGCTCTTAATACCCTCGAGGTCATAACCCACGGACATGTTGAAGACAAAGCCGTCCGGGCTTCCCAGGCCGTACTCGCGAGCGATCAGGTGGCAGGCAAACCATGCCTTCACGTACTCGGCAAAGGCCTGCGGAACCTCGAGCTCGGTCGACCACTCGCAGTTGTAGCACTCGTCCTGCGCCACAATGCAGGGTTTGTTCACACACTTGGAGAGCTCCTCGCCATCCATCACCTGAACGGTCTTGAGCTCAAAGAAACGAGAACCGGCCACGTAGGATGCCACGATGTTCTGGGCCAGCTGCGTATTGGGACCGGCGGCCGGGCCAAACGGGGTCTCGATGCACTCGTCAAAAATGGGAAGCGCGCCCCCCTGGTTGGTCGTGACCATCTTGCGCACGCCAAAGATGGCGTCCTGGGTCTTGTGCTCCTCGATGATCCAGTTCATCAGCTGCGAAAACGGGATCGGCCTCATGATGTCGCTCATAATGAGCTCCTCTCTGTAACGCCCGGCGAGACCGCGCGGCGGGCGCAAATACGGTGTAGCGCTAGCACAGCGCCGGCGACCCCGCGGAGGCCGCCTATACGCGCGTCGGATGCGGCGAAACATCCGACGCGCGTGAATCTACTCGTAATTAGTAGGCGCGATCGTTGAGCGTGCTCCAGAGCTTCTTGGACTCAGCCATGGTCCACGCGTTGATCTTGTCCTCATCAATACCGACAAACTCGCGATCCTTGTACAGGACGCGGCCGTTGATGATGGTGGTGCGGCAGTTTTGCCCATCATGCCAAAGAGCATGTGGCCGTCGATGTTCTCCTCGCTCAGCGGCGTAAAGGGCTTGTAGTCCATGACGATGACGTCGGCGGCAGCGCCGGGCTCAAGCACACCGAGCTTACGATCGAAGTACTTGCTGGCCATCTTGACGTTGTTCTCGAACAGCATGGTCATAGCCTCGCACCAGCCCACGTTGGGCATGGCGGCGATCATGTGGTTGTCGTTATCGCGACGCTCCTTGGCGGCCCACTGGGCAAATTCGGCGTTTTCGGTAATGGCCTGGTCGCATTTTTCCTGGCTGCGGCGATCGGAGACCTCGTAGCACAGGCACGAACGCATGCCCAGCTCCTGAGCTGCATCCTTAATGGTAAAGAGGCTACCCGGAATCTCGCAGAAGCTCGCATGGTGATCGAAAATCGTGGTGACGCCATCGCGGATGGAATCCAGGATCGTGGCATAGGCGCTGGCCTTGGTGCCGTCGAGCGTCAGGTTGTCGTCGATCTTCCACCACTGCTGCTCAAGATTCTCCAGGAAGTTGGTGGGGTTGCAGCCCTTGATGGCAAGGTCGCGGGCCAGACCCGAGTAGATGTGGGTGTGGCAGTTGATGAGTCCAGGCATGATGAGGTTGCCCTGGGCGTCGACGTACTCGGCATCCGGGTACTTGGCCTTGAGCTCGCACTCGGGGCCCACTTCGACGATCGTATCTCCGTCAATGGCGACCGCACCATTTGGAATGAACGGGGTCTGAGCGTTGCGGGTAAAAACGGAACCGTTAGCGACCAGAAGCATGGATGCTCCCTTCAGCATCAGGGGCGGGATTTGACACCTCTGACATGGCGGAGTGCGAAGTGCCGGCCTACACCGGAAACGGGCCCTCTCCCGTCAACGCTTCACCAAAGGTACAAACCCTTTGAAGTGCGGCTTGACGCCGCATGGCGCCGGCGGACGAGGCGATGCGTCCGCCGACGAATAGTACCGAATTGGTTACTTCTTGCTCTCGGGCAAGACCAGATCCACGGCAGCGTCCTTGGCAGCATCGATGTGCTGAGCCGCGACCGGCGTCTGCGGAAGGATCAGGTTGAGCACGATGGCCATGATGGCGGTGGGGGTCACGGCGTTGGAGCCGATGACGGTGGACACCCAGGTGGGCATACCCTCGCCGGCAAGGCAACCGCTGGCCATCCAGATACCCAAGCCAAAGACAACGGAGGTGCCGACGATGGTGGTGGTGCGCTGCGTGAGGCCCTCGCGGGTGAACATGCGCACGCCGTTCATGGTGATGGTGCCAAAGACGCCGACGGTCGCGCCGCCGATGACGGGCTGCGGGATAGCGGAAAGAACGGCAGAGAGCTGCGGGAACAGGCCGACGATGGCAAAGACGGCTGCGATGATCACAAAGACCCACTTGTTGACGACCTTGTTGGAGCAGATGATGCCCACGTTCTGGCCAAGGGCGCTGGTGGGAAGACCGCCCAGCAGACCGCCGACCATAGAAGTGAGGCCCTGGGACACGATAGCGCCGGAGAGTTCGCGCTCGGTGGGCATACGGTCGATGGAGCCCAGGCAGGCGGCGGAGACGTCACCGATAACCTGGATGGCAACCATGGGGAACACGGCGGCGAGGGTGATGCAGACCTCGGGATCAAACTCGAGCGCATAGGGCATGAGCTTGGGAAGGGCGAAGACCTGAGCGGTGGCGACGCTGGAGAAGTCGATCATGCCAAAGGGGATGGAAACGATCATGCCAAAGAACACGGAGCCCAACTTGAGCGTGCCCTTGCCAAAGTTGGCGAGCGCAAAGACCACGACAAAGGTGATAAGAGCGACGCACCAGGCCTGCGGGGTGCCCCACAACGGCGTACCCATACCGCCGGCCATATACTTGACGGCCGTGGGATAGAGAGACGCCAATGGAGAAGATGACCGTACCGGTCACGACGGGCGGGAACAGCTACTTGATCTTGCTGTAGGCCAGACCAAAGAGGACCGCAACGGCGCCGCCGACGATCTCGCCGCCCAGCAGCGCGCCAAAGCTAAAGCCTTAACGGGAGGCATGCCTTCGCGAGTGAACAGGGCTTCAGTGCCGTTCGTAACCGTCTCCTGGGTCATTTGACCACCAATCCTCGAAGTAGTTGTTTTCGCATCTCACGCTCTATTGTGACGCAGTGCGGGGTTGAGGTTGTGCCTTCGTTGCATATCGCATTAAAGATGATTCTCATTCTCAATAATAATTTTTTGTTATCAGACTATTCTTCAGCTGAGAAAACGCATTTCCGCAGGTCAGAAAAGTGTCTGGTCAAAATAAAATCTAACTTTTCTTTTGGTCGACTGCTTACCGCTAAAATCCTACCGTTCGTCTGTATTACGCAATGTACCTGCGGATATGCGAGATGATGGGCAGCGTGTTACCATGAGAAAAACTGTTATGAACACTTCGATAGAACCCAAAGGAGTTGCCCGTGAACGAGACCGTACGTCGCTTTTTGCCGATGGTCGATTTCTTGGAGCAGGTACTCGGTAAGAACAGCGAAATCGTGCTGCACGATTTCTCGGATCCCGACCACGCCATCGTCGATATCCGCAACGGCATCGTGAGCGGCCGCAAGGTCGGCGGTCCCGCCACCGATCTGGCACTCAAGATCATGCACGACGCCAAGTATCGCGACCTGCCGTTTATTACGGGCTACGAGGGACGCGGTGCCGGCGGCAAGACGTTGGAGTCAGCGACGTACTTTATCCGCGAGAATGACGAGATCGTCGGTATGCTCTGCGTCAACACCGACCTCTCGACCGTGCGCTCCATCAACGCCATGGTGCAGCAGCTCGTGGCGTGCTTCGACGCGGCGCCGACGCGCACGGAGCCCGCCCCTATCGAGGTCGAAAGCCTTTCGAAGTCCACACAGGAGCTCATCGACCGCAGTATTTCCGAGTTGCTCGAAAGCCGCGGAATGGAAGTTTCTTCGCTCGGCCAAGCCGACCGCGTCGATGTTATCCGCCATCTCAACGGCAACGGCGTGTTTATGCTCAAGGGCGCCGTGGCCTGCGCCGCCTCCGCGCTGGGCATCTCTGAGCCCAGCGTATACCGCTACCTGCAAAAGGTCCGCAAGGAGGGCTAACGAGCAGAATGGAGCGCGGGTAGTCTTTTTGGGACGGGGCTATTTTAGCTACCCTCCCTCTGCCCGTGATCTCGATGAGCCGCAAGTAAAATCAATCTTGCATGTAGGGGTAGCTAAAATAGCCCCGTCCCAAAAAGACTACCCCTGACACAAAGAACCCTGCAGCTTCACACGCGTTGCA
Organism: Collinsella sp. AF18-8LB; assembly: GCF_003459795.1. Lineage (NCBI taxonomy): Bacteria > Bacillati > Actinomycetota > Coriobacteriia > Coriobacteriales > Coriobacteriaceae > Collinsella > Collinsella sp. AF18-8LB. Next base: position 394,522 of record NZ_QRWU01000001.1, on the reverse strand, counting down.
GGGTTCTTTTGCATGTCATGTCTTGTTTTCGCCTACGCCTTAGAGAGCGGCGACGACCTCGATCTCGACCAGACCGCCGGCCGGAAGGGCGGCAACCTGGAAGGCGCTGCGCGCTGGGAACGGGGCCTCGAACTTGGAGGCGTAAATCTCGTTCACGGCGGCAAAGTCGGCGATGTCGGCCAGGTAGACCGTAGTCTTGACAACATCGGCAAACGTGGCGCCGGCAGCGGTCAGCAGGGCCTCGACGTTAGCAAGGGACTGCTTAGCCTGGGCCTCGACGCCCTCAGGCATCTTGCCGGTTGCGGGATCGATGCCCAGCTGGCCGGACAGGAACACCATGTTGCCGGTCTGGATACCGGGGGAATACGGGCCGATGGCGGCCGGTGCGTTATCAGAAGAAACAACGCTCTTGCTCATGCTCTTCTCCTTACAAGCAAAAGGGAACGGGAGCGCGGCATTCATACCGGGAGGCACAATTCGGTCTGAATGCCGCGCTTGATTGGATAGTAACCAAGGTTTTCGCGCTGTGCAAGAATTTTATTATTGTGCGAGAAAGATTTATTGCCTAACGGTTTCTCCGAACCGCCGAACGGTTCTCTTCTGGGACAGAATCCCCAAGCTGCTGAAGACTTTATCCCGCTTGGGCCACGGGCATCTCCTGCCGCGGCGGCGCCACTATACTTTTGAGTATCTGAGCATTTTGAAAGGCAGGATATGACCGCAACCGCCAGCCGAACCACCAACCGCAGGCCCGAGCTTTTGGCCCCAGCCGGAGGCCCGGAGCCCTTTGCCGCCGCACTCGCCGCCGGGGCCGATGCCATCTACTGCGGCATGGGCAGCTTCAATGCCCGCCGCAAGGCGACCAACTTTACCGACGAGGCCTTTGAACAGGCTTGCCGCGCCGCGCACCTGGCCGGTTCGCGCGTCTACGTCACGGTGAACATCGTCATCAAGCAGTCCGAAATGGATGATGCGCTGCAGCTCATCCATCGCTGCTCCACGCTGGGCGCCGATGCCTTTATCATCCAGGACTGGGGCCTGTTCTTTGAGGTCAAGCGCACCATGCCGAGCATCGAGACGCACATCTCGACCCAGGCGAATATCCATGACGACCGCGGAACCATCTGGTGCCGCGAGCAGGGCGCCGACCGCGTAACCCTCTCGCGTGAGCTCTCCATCGACGAGATCGCCGCTATCCACGACGCCGCGCCCGATGTCGACCTCGAGGTCTTTAGCCACGGCGCCATCTGCTTTTGCTACTCGGGCCTGTGCCTGCTCTCGAGCTTTGCCATGGCGGGCCGCTCGGCCAACCGCGGTATGTGTGCCCAGCCCTGCCGCCTGCCCTACGAGCTGATCGACGAGGGCGGCCGCACGCTCTCCCCTGCCGGGCGCGAGCGCGCGCTGTGCCCGCGCGACACCAACACCTCGCAGCTCGTGCGCCGCCTGTATGACGCCGGTGCCGCGTCGCTCAAGCTCGAAGGCCGCATGAAGGCCCCCGATTACGTGTATTCCATCGTCGATGTGTATCGTCATCAAATTGACGATATGCTGGCCGATGTTTCGACCTCCAAGGACGAACAAGCCGCTCGCCAGCGCCAGCTCAAGCGCTGCTTCAACCGCGACTTTACGCACGCCTATCAGGACGGTACCTCGGGCGACGAGATGATGAGCTATGAGCGTTCCAACAACCGCGGCCAGATCGTGGGCACGGTGCTGGGCAGCCGCCCGGCCAACCGCGATGTGCGCGGCCTCAAGCCCGACGACCGCCGTCGCCGCGCCGCCATCGCCCGCATTGAGCTGTTTGAACCCGTGGGCAAGGGCGACCTGCTAGAGCTTCGCCACGATAACGAGTTTGACCAGTTCCTGACCACCATTGCCGCCGATGATGCCGCCGCCGGTGACATCATCGAATGTCGCGTGCCCCGCAGCATGCCCGAGGGCTGCCGCGTCCGCGTGATTCGCAGTCAGCGCGCCATTGACGCCGCCGGCGCCGCGCTCAAGCGCGATGTGCTGCGCCGCCGCGCCGTAGACGTGTCCGTTGTGGCGCGTCTGGGCGAGCCGTTTGCCGTTACGCTCACCTGTTGCGACGATCCTTCGCTTACGGCCACGACCACGGGCTTTACCGTCGAGGCTGCCAAGACCCGCGCCGTCGAGGCATCCGATCTGGTTGAGCACGTCGGGCGCATGGGCTCCTCTCCCTTTGAGGCCGCAAGCTTTGACGTTTCGCTCGACGCCGGCTGCGGCATGGGCTTCTCCGCCGTGCATAAAGTGCGCGCCGCCGCTTGTAAAGCGCTGGAAGAGGCCATTCTGGCACCGTACGAGGAGCGCGCGAAAACGCTCGAGCTGCCGGCGATTGTCACCAGTGATTCCCGCCTCACGCCCGAGCACTACCGCGATGAGCCGCAGATCTGCGCCGCCGTCACCTCGCTCGAGGCCGCCGAAGCAGCTCGTGCCGAGGGCGCCACGCGCATCTACATGACCACCGATGCGCTCGAGGCTGTCGGACTCTCCCCTGCCGATGCATTTGAGCAGGGTATCGTGCCCGTACTCGACGAGGTCTGCCGCGCCGCCGACCACGTACGCGTCGACCCGTGGGTTGTTGCCGGCGCCACGGTCGCTATTGGCAACATCTCTGAGCTTGCCCTGGCCGCCCAGGTTGGCGCCACGGCCGAGATTCGCTCTTGCCTGCCGGTGCACAACACGCCCTGCATGGAGGCGCTTGCCGAGCGCGGAGCCGGTGCGTTTTGGCTCTCGCCCGAGATCACACTCGACGAGATTGTCTCGCTCGGCGCCGCCGCGCCCGCGGCTCTGGGCATCACCGTCTTTGGCCGCCCGCGCGTCATGACAAGCGAGCATTGCATTCTGCAGGTTGCCAACGGCTGTATCCACGATTGTGCCAACTGCCGCCTGCGTGCCCGCAAGCTCTCGCTCAAGAATATCGACGGCAAGGTCATGCCCGTGCGTACCGACATCCATGGCCGCTCTCGCTTGTACGATGCTTACCCCATCGACCTCACGCCGCAGGTTCCTCAGCTGCTCGATGCCGGCGTCCGTCGTCTCATGGTGGACGGCACACTGCTCGAGACGGATGAGGTGGGCCGTGCCGTCGCCCGCGTCCGTCGCGCCGTCGAAGCAGCGCAGGCCGGCCGCAAGCCCGCCGCCCGCCTACGCGGGGCGACCTCGGGCTGCATGTTTGTGGGAATTAGCTAACCGAAAGGCTTACACGTGAACGAAGAACCTCAAGTCCTCTACTGCGACGCCTGGCTCATGGCCATCGACAAGCCCGCCGGCATGATCGTCCACGGTGACGGCACCGGCGAGCGCACACTTACCGACTACGCCAGCGACCTGCTGCTGGCGATGGGCGACGGCTTTGCCGCGACCGACATGCAGCCGCTCAACCGCCTGGACCGCGACACCACCGGCGTGGTGCTGTTCTCGCTCGACAAGCAGACGCAACCCGCTTTTGACCAGATGATCATCGACCACGCATTCGAAAAGCACTATCTGGCGCTCGCCGAGGGCAAGATCGACTGGAACGAAAAGCTCATCGACAAGCCCATCGCCCGCGACCGCCACGACAGCCGCAAGATGCGCGTCGGCGCCAGCGGCAAGCCATCACAGACGCGCGTGAAGGTGCTCAAGCGCCTTAAGAGCCGCCGTGGCCTGCCCACGCGCTCGTATATCGATGTTGAGTTGCTCACCGGACGCAAGCACCAAATCCGCGTGCATCTGGCGAGCGAGCGTCATCCCCTAGTTGGCGACGACCTGTACGGAACGCCGCGCCCTTGCGGTCTGATGCTCCACGCCCACAGCGTGTCCTTCACGCATCCCGTAACCGGCGAGCACATCCACATCGAAGCCCCCTGCCCCTGGGAGCCCTAAACCACCACAATGGGGACAGGCACCTTTGTGGTGGTTTTGCCGCAATGGCTCAGCCGCGGTCCCAAAACGTCTCGATCTGTAACAGTTAGAAACCGTTTTCCGGTCTATCCGTTACAGATTGAGACATTCGAATCCCCCTCAAGAGAAAATCTCAATCTGTAACAATAACTCGGCAAAATCGGCCCAAGATGTTACAGATTGAGATATTCGGATCCCACCGGAGAAATCATCTCAATCTGTAACATCTGGAGCCCGCATTTTGGCCTTCCTGTTACAGATTGAGACGTTATGGGACCACCAGGAAAAATATCTTAGCTTGTAACATCTGGAACCCATATCCCTCTCTTCCTGTTACAGATCGAGACAAATCCCCAAACAGCAAAAGGCGGCAACGTCCCTGGTGGACGTTGCCGCCTTTCCATTGGCAAGACCCTTCCGCTCCCGCTACTCGGTAGCCTTGTCGAGAGGCTTCTTAAGGAAGCTCAGAACCAAGCAGCCGACCACAGCGCCGATAGCAAGGGCCAACAGGTACTGCACCGGGTTCGTGATGACCGCGATAACCCAGGCGCCACCGTGCGGAGCGGGGCTCGCGCAACCAAAGAGCATCGACAGACCGCCGGCGGTCGCAGATCCCAGGATGCAGGCGGGCAACACGCGAAGCGGATCGGCCGCGGCAAAGGGAATGGCACCCTCGGTGATAAACGACAGACCCATGATGTAGTTCACCAGGCCTGCCTTGCGATCGGCCTCGGTCCAGCGGTTCTTAAAGAACGTCGTGGAGAGCGCGATTACCAGCGGCGGTACCATACCGCCCGCCATGACGGCAGCCATGATCATATTGCCCTGCAGCGTTTGCTCGGCAAGGGCCGCGGTGCCAAAGACATATGCGGCCTTGTTGATGGGACCACCCATGTCGGTCGCCTGCATGCCGGCGCAGATAATGCCCAAAAGAACGATGCTCGTGCCCGAAAGACCGTTGAGCGCGCCGCTAATGGCGGTGTTGATAACGCCCATAATCGGGTTAACGGCCATCATAAAGAGACTCGTAAAGAGAATGCCCAGCACGGGGTAGATGAGCATGGGCTTGATACCGTCGAGCGACTCGGGTAGCACGCTTGCAGCCTTCTTGAGCGCATTGACGATAATGCCGGCGGCAAAACCGACCAGCAGCGCGCCCAAAAAGCCAGCAGAGACAAGCTGAGCCTGGGCATCGGCATCCATTGCCGTGGTGAGATAGCCCAACGTAAAGCCCTGTTTTGCAATCCAGCCACCCACAAAGCCCGCGGCCAAGCCCGGACGGTCAGCAATGGACATGGCAATATAGCCCGCAAGGATGGGGAGCATAAAGTTGAACGCCTGGTTGCCCGCAAGGTTAAAGAAGGCCGCGACCGGAGTGCTGTGGCCGTATGCGCTCGTGCCCAGCCCCGCCTGGTCCAGCAAGAACGAAAGCGCCATGAGGATGCCGCCGCCAACAACAAAGGGGAGCATGTGCGAAACGCCGTTCATCAGGTCCTTATAGACCCTGCGGCCCAAACCCTCGGATTCGCCCTCGGCAGCCGCCTGTACCGCGGCGCCGCCGGACACATGATGAATAGGCGCATTGCCCGCAAGCGCAATATTGATAAGTTCCTCGGCGTCATTAATGCCACGCGTCACCGCACAGGAGTAAACCGACTTGCCATCGAAGCGATCGAGCTCGACATTTTTATCCGCCGCAATGATGACACCCTTGGCACCAGCGATGTCTGCCGCGGTCAGTACATTTTTAGCGCCGCCCGAACCCTGAGTCTCGACCTTAATGCTCACGCCCATCTTGGCTGCCTGGTCTTCCAACCCTTTGGCCGCCATAAATGTGTGAGCAATGCCCGTTGGACATGCCGTGATGGCAACGACATCGTAAGTGCCGCCCCCCACCTTCTCGTTTGCAGCTGACATGTTTCCTCCTTTTGCACAAGCAGGCCCAGCCCTCCCCTTCCGAGGGTCACAACCTGCGTATTACCTTGTGTTTGAGTGATTGATAGCACCGAAGTGACGGCGCTTTTAAGCGATATCTATACGATGGCCCCGGCGGGCATGATCACGTCGTATGGAAACAGGGGTACTGGGAAATCATGCCCGACGGGGCCATCGGAACCACCAGAATGGGGACAGGCACCTTTTGGTGGTTTTGGCCTTACTTCGCCCCGTTGCTAAACCGTGATGACGTTTTCCATCGTCTGGTACTTGGCGGGCACCTCGCCCGCAGTGATAACCGTTGCGTCACGGAAGTCCGCAAATTTTACGGGAGCCACCATACCAAACTTACTGGCGTCCGAGATTACGAAGCGTTTGGCTGTATGGCGCATCGAGATACGCTTGACCTGCGCTTCCTCGATATCGGGCGTCGTAAAGCCCTGCTCGGCGGCAATGCCGTTAGAACCCCAAAAGCCGCAGTTAAAGTTGTAGCGGTCTAGGGTTGCCAGAGCATCGGGGCCAACGAGCGCCTCGGTCTCGGGTTTAAGCTCGCCGCCCAGCACCACGGTGCGCATGCCGCGCACAGCGAGATGCTGAGCATGGAGCACGGAATCAGTCACATAGGTGACCGATTCGAGATGCGGAAGATGCTCGATGAGTCTGAGCGTTGTCGAACCCGAATCGATGTACACAAAGCTCTCGGGCTCCACGAGCGCCGCGGCGCGGGCGCAGATACGCTCCTTGTCGTCGTTATGGAGATCACTGCGCTCACTGATCGTTAGGTCGCGCGTCACGTGCGCGCGCTCAAGACTTGTCGCGCCACCGTGCACCTTGGCGATGCGGTGCGCTCGGTCGAGCGTCTGTAGGTCGCGTCGAATGGTAGAGGCCGTCACGCCCAGGGCATCGGCAAGCTCGGGCACCGTTACCGAGCCAGCCTGCTGCACCATCGACACAATCGTATTGAGCCTATCTTCCGCAAGCATCGCTTACTCCTCCTCGGGGTAGACGACTCCCCAATCGGCGCGGAGCTTGGTCATGAGCTCCATCACATCAGAAGCATAATCCAGAAGCTCACGCTTGGAATCGTCGCCGGCGACGGCCTGCTCGAGGTCAGCCATCTCGTAGCACAGGGCATAAGCCTCGGTGCCCGCGGCGACCTCCTCGCGACGACCGTCCGCGGTCCAAACGATCGTCGCGTGATCGGCGCGCGGATACTCGTTGACCTCGACATAGCAATTGTCAAAGCTGATAACCGAGCGCTTTGGCTGCTTGGAGTGGAGCGTAAGGCTCACGACGCCCAGCTGCTGCTCGGCATTGCGGCAGACGATGCCGCCTGCAACGTCCACGCCGGTCTCGCAGGTGTTACCCAGAGACACGACCTCGACGGGCTGGCTCGCCATAAACAGGCGCATGACGGACAGGGCGTATACGCCAATATCGAGCATGGCACCGCCGGCGAGGTTGCGGTTGTAGAAACGGTTGGTCAGATCGCCGTACTCCTTGTAGCTACCAAAGTTGAGCTGAGCGAGGTTCATGCGGCCAAACTCGCCGGCATCCATGCGGCGGCGCAGCTCTTGATACAAGGGCATGTGGAGCACCGTGGTAGCGTCCATAAGGACCACGTTGTGTTCGGCGGCAATGGCGCGGGCCTCATCGAGCTCGGCGGAGTTGAGCGTGATGGCCTTCTCGCAGAGAACGTGCTTGCCGGCCGCCAGGGCGGCGCGCAGATAGGTGATATGGGTGTTGTGCGGGGTGGTGATGTAGACGGCGTCGATGTCAGGATCGGCGTAGAGATCCTCAACCGTGTCATAGACCTTCTCGACGCCGTACTGGTCGGCAAAAGTCTGAGCCTTGGTGAGCGTGCGGTTGGCAACGCCCGTAAGCTTGCGGCCGGCCAGGGCAAGGGACTGAGCCATCTGGTTGGCAATAACGCCGCAACCGATCACAGCCCAACGGAGCTCGGGAGCCGTAAAGATGTCGTTAGGGAACGGCTTGTCCTGGACCGAAGCAAATGCTGCTTTGGCGGCTGCCGCGGCGTCGAGTGGAGCCTGCTTGGAATCTGCCATTATGTGTCTCCTGTGTCATAGAACGTCTTGCATTTCTGACAGCTCTATATTCGCACAAACACGCGCGTCTGTGCGCGTTTTTGCGTATCTCACCGCTAAACGGTCATTATTGCCCCGTAAACGGCGCATATATACGCATAGGTGCGTAATTAAACGCAATCTAACGCGCATAAACGCGCACACAAGCAATTTATACAGCACGACCCGCTCATTTATGCTTACCCAGTTAGGGTACTCATTTAAGTCTGTCCCCAATGAGTAGGGATAGAAAAAGGCCCGGGTGCTGTGGGGCATCCGGGCCTTTGCTAGCAACTTGATGTTGCGGGCAGCTTAGAACTTGTGGCCGCACTTCTTGCAGACGCGCAGCTTGTTCTTGCCGTCCTTCTCGTGACCGACGCGGGTAACCTTACCGCACTCGGGGCAAACGAGATTGACGTTGGAGGCGTCGATGGGAGCCTCCTGCGAAACGATGCCGCCCTGCTGGTTGGCAGCGTTGGGCTTGACGGCCTTCTTGACGACCGAAACGCCCTCGACAACGACCTTGTTCTCGGCGGGGAGAGCACGCAGGATAACGCCCTGCTTGCCGCGATCCTTACCAGAGAGAACCTGGACCTTATCGCCCTTCTTGATATACATATATCTCCCCTAACTACAGGGTCTCGGGAGCGAGCGAGACGATCTTCATGTACTTCTTGTCACGAAGCTCGCGAGCGACGGGCCCGAAGATACGGGTGCCGACGGGCGAACCATCGTTGTTGATGACGACGCAGGCGTTGTCATCAAAGCGAATGTAGGAGCCATCCTTGCGGCGGATCTCCTTAACGGTGCGAACGACGACGCAACGGACAACGTCCTTCTTCTTGACGTTGGCGCCAGGGGTAGCCTCCTGGACAGCACCGATGAACACATCGCCGATGCCTGCATAACGACGCTTGGAACCGCCAAGCACCTTGATGCAGCGAATCTTGCGAGCGCCGGAGTTGTCGGCGACGTTCAGCATGGTTTGCATCTGAATCATGGTAGATGTTCCTCCGAACTAAGAACCGAAGAGAGGTGCGCAGCCTTTATACGGCCCGTGGTATGCAAGCCAGGCATACGCACATCTTCGGAAACGTACAAGTCGTAAGAGCGACTGCTTATTTAGCGCGCTCGACGACCTCGATGAGGCGCCAACGCTTCATCTTGGACATAGGACGGGTCTCCATAACGCGGACGGTGTCGCCCACGCCAGCCGTGCACTCCTCGTCATGAGCGTGCAGCTTCTTGGAGGTGGTCATCATCTTGCCGTACTTGGGGTGACGCTTGCGCTCGGTGATGGTGACGACGATGGTCTTGGCACCGGAGACAGAGGTAACGACACCCGTACGGACCTTACGCGTGTTACGCGAATCAGTCATGTTCTCTCCTTAGGTCCTACTCGGCGACAGCGGACTTCTCCGCTGCGATCTCGCGGGCACGCTGCTCCGTGAGGACACGAGCAATGTCCTTCTTCACGGTGTTAACGCGAGCGGTGTTGTCCAGCTGGCTGGTGGCCATCTGGAAACGAAGGTTAAAGAGCTCGGCGCGCATTTCCTTCAGCTTCTCAACGAGCTGAGCGTCCGAGAGCTCACGAATCTCTGCGGGCTTCATTAGTTCTCCTCCTCGGCCGTCTCTTTAGCGGCAGGCTTAGCGACGATCTTGGTCTTGATGGGGAGCTTGTGCTGCGCCAGACGCAGAGCCTCGCGAGCGACCTCCTCGGGCACGCCCTTGACCTCGAACATAATGCGGCCGGGCTTGACGACGGCCACCCACTCCTCGGGGTTACCCTTACCGGAGCCCATGCGGGTCTCCGCAGGCTTCTTAGTGATGGGCTTATCGGGGAAGATCGTGATGTAGACACGACCGCCACGCTTCATGTAGCGGGTCATGGCAATACGAGCGGCCTCGATCTGACGGTTGGTGATCCAATGGGCCTCGAGAGCCTGGATACCAAACTCGCCGAAATGCAGCTCGGTATTACCCTTGGCCTGGCCCTTCATGGAGCCACGCTGCACCTTGCGGTGAAGAATACGCTTAGGGGCAAGCACTACTGACCCCTCCTCTCGGAGTTACGACGACGAGGACGGGAAGAGCCCTCGAGTGCAGGGTTGGGAACAGGCTGGCCCGGGAGCTTCTCGCCCAGGTAGATCCAGACCTTCACGCCGCAAGCGCCCATGGTGGTGCTGGCGACAGCCGTGCCGTAGTCAATCTTGGCACGGAGGGTGTGCAGAGGCACGCGACCCTCACGGTACCACTCACGACGACCCATCTCGGCACCGCCGAGACGACCGGAGCACTGGATACGGATGCCCTTGGCGCCGGCCTTGCGCGCGGACTGGACAGCCTTGCGCATAGCGCGACGGAAGGCAACGCGGCCCTCGAGCTGCTCGGCGATAGACTGAGCAACGAGGTTGGCGTCGAGCTCGGGGCGCTTGATCTCGACAACGTCGACGGAGAGCTGGCCCTTGGAGACGCCAGCGACCTTCTCGAGCTCGGTGCGGAGGGTATCGATCTCGGCACCCTTCTTACCGATGACAACGCCGGGGCGAGCGGTGAGGATGATGACCTTCACCTTGTCGCCAGCGCGCTCGATCTCGACGCGGGAGACAGCTGCGCGGGAAAGACGCTTCTCGAGGTACTTGCGGATCTCGAGATCGTTACCGAGGGTCTTAGCGTAATCCTTCTCTGCGAACCAGCGGGAGCGCCAGTTCTCGGTAATGCCAAGACGGAAGCCGGTGGGGTAGACTTTCTGACCCATACAGCTTTACGCCTCCTTTCGAGGAGCAACGACGACGGTGATGTGGGAAGTACGCTTCAGAATACGAGAAGCGGAACCCTTGGCGCGGGGACGGATGCGCTTAAGCGTCGGACCCTCGTCAACATAGGCAGCGGCGACAACCAGGTTGTCGGCACGCAGACCGTTGTTGTTCTCGGCGTTCGCAACGGCGGAACGGAGAACCTTCTCGACATCCACGGCGACGGCGCGGTCGCAGAAGTGGAGGATGTCGAAGGCCTGAGCGACAGGCTTGCGGCGGATCAAATCGACCACCAGGCGGGCCTTGCTGGGGGAAACACGCACGTACTTAGCGACGGCGCGAACCTCGGTGGCCTCAGTTTCAATAGACTTAGTTGCCATTTACGGTTAACCCCCTATTTGGCCTTGTGGCCACGGAACGTACGAGTCGGCGCGAACTCGCCGAGCTTGTGACCAACCATGGACTCGGTAACATACACGGGCACATGCTTGCGGCCGTCGTGGACGGCGATGGTGTGACCAACCATCTCGGGGAAGATGGTGGACGCGCGGGACCAGGTCTTCACGACGTCCTTCTTGCCAGCCTCGTTCATCGCGGTGATACGCGAGAGAAGGCGAGTCTCCACGAACGGGCCCTTTTTGAGACTTCTGCTCATAAGTGCTTTCTCCTAAAACTCGGTATCCGAAATTACTTCTTACGGCGACGAATGATGTGCTGGTTCGAGACCTTCTTCTTCTTGCGCGTACGAAGGCCCTTCGTCGGCTTACCCCAGGGGGTAACAGAGGGACGACCAGAGGTGTGGTTCTTGCCCTCGCCACCGCCGTGCGGGTGGTCGACAGGGTTCATGACGGTACCGCGGACGGTCGGGCGCACGTTCATGTGACGCTTACGGCCGGCCTTGCCGATGACGATGTTGGCGTGATCGGCGTTGCCGACCTCACCGACGGTGGCGCGGCAGGTAACGAGGATGCGGCGCATCTCGGAGGAAGGCATACGGACGATAGCGTACTTGCCCTCCTTACCCATCAGCTGGCAGGAGTTACCGGCGGAACGGGCGATAGCAGCGCCCTTGCCCGGCTGGAACTCGACGGCGTGGATGAGCGTACCGACGGGGATGTCGGCGAGGGGCAGAGCGTTGCCCGGCTTGATGTCGGCGTCAGAACCGGACATGATGGTCTGACCGACCTCGAGGCCCTTGGGGGCCAGGATGTAGCGCTTCTCACCGTCAGCGTAGTGCAGCAGAGCGATGCGAGCGGAACGGTTCGGATCGTACTCGATCGTGGCAACCTTGGCGGGCACGCCGTCCTTGTTGCGCTTGAAGTCGATCACGCGGTAACGACGCTTCACGCCGCCGCCCTGGTGGCGGGTGGTGATGCGGCCGTTGTTGTTACGACCGGCCTTCTTGGGCAGGGGCTCGAGAAGAGACTTCTCGGGCTTGGTGCAGGTGATCTCGGAGAAGTCGGAGATCGTCTGCCAACGCCTACCAGCGGAGGTCGGCTTAAGGTGCTTTACAGCCATTACAATCCCTTTCAATAGGAATCCGTTAGCCATCGCAGACAGGGATTCGAGGTTCTGCCTCGGGTGCGATGACACCGGACGTATACACGGTTCCGGGCGTGTCCATTTTATACACCCAAAACCTTGAGCTCTCGCCTCCCCTATTTGGGAGGCATGAGCTCACTCAACAGCAGCGAGTCTTAGGCCTGGTTGCCAAAGACCTCGATGGTGTCGCCCTCGGCCAGCGTGACGATGGCCTTCTTCCAAGAACGGGTCTTGCCGGCGACATAGCGCACACGCTTGGTCTTGGGCTTGACCGTCAGGGTGTTCACGCGAACGACCTTGACGCCGAAGATCTCCTCGACAGCGTCCTTGATCTGATACTTGTTAGCATCCTTGGCGACCTCGAACGTGTACTTGTTCTGCTCCATGCCGGAGAAGGAACGCTCGGACACGATCGGACGGATGATGATCTCGTGGGCGGTCATTTATGCAAGCACCTCCCCGAAGTGAGCGGCGATGTCGGCGGGCATCAGCACGGCGTTGTTGTTGACGAGGTCGTAGGTGTTGGCCTCGTCGGCGGTGATGATGAACGTCTTGGGAATGTTGCGGAACGACAGGTAGGCGTTGACGTCCTCATCGCGAACGATGATGGTCAGACGCTTGCCCTCAAGGCCGAGAGCCTTGAGCATGGCGACGGCAGCCTTGGTGGAAGGCTTCTCGAAGCCGTAGTCGTCGACGAGCACGAGCTCGCCATCGGCCAGCTTGGCGGACAGCGCGGAGCGCATAGCCAGCTTGACCTCCTTGTTGTTCATACGCTTAGCGTAGGAACGGGGCTTGGGGGCGAAGACGACGCCACCGTGACGCCACTGGGCAGCACGGATGGAACCCTGGCGGGCACGGCCAGTACCCTTCTGACGCCAAGGCTTCTTGCCGCCACCGGAAACCTCAGAGCGACCCTTAGCAGACTGGGTGCCCTGACGCCAAGAGGCCATCTGGCACTTGACGATGTGGTGCATAACGTGGATGTTCGGCTCGATGCCGTACACCTCAGCGGCGAGCTCGGCCTCGGCGACCTTCTTGCCCTCGCTGTTCTTTACTTCAAACTTTGCCATTTAAGTGTTCTCCTTGGTATGACGCTGGGCTAAATGGGCTGGGCCCTTAGGCCATACGGATGGCGACGAGACCATTCTTGGCACCCGGGACAGCGCCCTTGACCAAGATGAGGTTCTGCTCGGCATCGATGCGGACAACGGAAAGGTTCTTGACGGTAACGCGCTCGTTACCCATGTGACCGGCCATCTTGACGCCCTTGAGGACGCGCGCAGGATAGGCGCACTGACCGATAGAACCGGGGTGACGCTGGAAGTGAGAACCATGCGTCATAGGACCGCGGCGCTGACCCCAGCGCTTGATGCGACCCTGGAAGCCCTTACCCTTGGAGGTGCCGATGACGTCGACCTTCTCGACATCAGCGAAATCAGCGACGGTAACGACCTCGCCGACCTTGTGCTCCTCGCCGTTCTCGACGCGGACCTCACGAAGGAAGCGGACAGGCTCGACGCCAGCCTTGGCGAAGTGACCAGCCATGGGCTTGTTCACGTTCTTGGCCTTGATGTCGCCGAAACCGATCTGGACGGCGTCATAGCCGTCGGTTGCCTGAGTTTTAACCTGCGAGACAGCGCAGGGGCCAGCCTGGATGACCGTGACGGGAACGACGTTGTCGTTCTCGTCCCAAACCTGGGTCATGCCAATCTTGCGGCCGAGAATCATGCTGATCAAGATATGATCCCAACTCTCGCGTGGTCTTGGGACAATGCGTACACCACCGAGCGTACGCCCCTAGAGGACCACTACTTACACGACGTGCTCCCCAGCCTTGTATTGTGCCCGAACTACCTGACAACCCTATTAAGCAGGCATTTTGTCCAGCCAAAATACTCCCCTGGTTTCACACAGCTGTTTAGTATACACGGCTGCGGGCGTATCCATCGAGATTCATATTTCACTCACATTGTTTACGCAGGTAAAGTGCGTGGAATCGCCTGGGCTTTGGCGGAGGGGCGGCGAAATATATTAAGTTTGCTGCTCTACAGTCCTGCGCAAGACGGAAAGCACATTAAGTGCTTTCCTTTGCGTGCGGAACTCGCGACAAACTTAATATATTTCGCCGCCCCTCCGCCAAAGCTCGGGAGACGACACGTTGATGTCTGCTTAACCCTGCTCGCTCAGCTAATTACCTTGTTGGGGGTCCACTATTTGCTGGAGGGTGAACTTGCATTGCATTGGCTCGCCTTCTGCTTGTGGCTTCGCCTCATCGAAATCGAAGATCATGATGGCACAGTTGGGGAGTTTTGTTGGGAGCTCGAAGCCCTCTGGGGCTGCAGCCTTGATGAATTGGCGGCTGGCGCTGCCGTGACTTACTGCTAGGAGAGTTTCAACGTCTTCGGCGCTCATGAGGTAAGCGAGGGTACTTACCATGCGCTCCTGCAGGGCATGGCTTCCTTCTCCGCCAAATGGGACCAAATCCTCGCCGGGGTCCCAGACGTCGGTGGGCAGGGCGTCGTGAGGGCCTTCTTCGAAGGTACCGTAGCTGCGCTCGATGATGCCTTCGCAGGGTTCGACGGCTGCGTCCGGGCCGAGGAGCTCGGTTGCGACGAGACTTGCCGTGTCCATAGCTCGGCCTAAGGGCGATGAGACCACTTTGTCGGGGACGACGTCGTGGCCCTTGAGCCATGCGGCCGCCATTCCCGCTTGTTTGCGGCCTAGGTCGGTCAACGGTGAATCGCAGCGGCCCTGGACCAGCTTTTTGACGTTGAATTCCGTCTGGCCATGGCGGAGCAGATACAGCCTCTTCATGTTCTCCCCTTCTGCATACATTACTTTGCCGACACAGCCCTACTCGTGGGCATGGCCTACGTAGTCTTCGTCAATCGTAATCTTGGCAATCGACTTAGGATATTCGGATTCGACCCTCTGGGCCAGCGTGTGCTTTACGTCTTCGGCACTCATCTGCAGATCCGAGGGACGCACACAGTCAAAGATCACGTTGGTGTGCGTAGGGCCCGGCACGCAGCGCAAGTCGTGAATCGAAAGGCGGCTATCGATCTGTTGAGCCATAGCGTTAATGCACAAACGCATGCTCGCCACCTTGGGGTCGTCGGTCACGATGGGGTCGTAATGGAGCGTGACGATCATGCCGTCTTCGTCCTTAAACGACTGTTCGATGTTATCGAGCGTGTCGTGGCTCTCTAGTGGACTGACCTCAGCTGCCATCTCGGCATGGGCGCTCGCAAACTTCCTGCCCGGACCGTAATCGTGAACCATCAGGTCATGCACGCCCAAAACACCGGGATAACTCATGATCTTGCCACGGATATGCTTGACCAGTTTGGGGTCGGGTGCTTGGCCCAAAAGCGGGCTCACCGTATCTTGGATAAGCTCAAAGCCGCTCCAGCCAATATAGGCGCCAACGGCAAGGCCGACCCAGGCATCAAGATTGACATGCGTCACCTGAGAAACAATCGCACATGCCAGCACAGCACCCGTGGCAAGAACATCGTTCTTGGAATCCTGAGCCGTCGCATGCAGCGTCTCGGACTCAATACGGTCGCCGAGCTTTTGGTTGAGGGCCGCCATCCACAGCTTAACGACCATCGAAAGCAGCAGGACCGCAACCAGGGCAAGCGAGAACTCAACAGGCTCGGGATGGATGATGCGTTCAACCGAGGATTTGATTAGCTCAAGGCCGATGAGCAGCACGAGCGCCGCCACGACCAGGCCCGAGAGATACTCGTAGCGTCCATGTCCGTAAGGATGCTCAGGGTCCGCCGGCTTACTCGCCAGCTTAAAGCCAAGCACGCTCACGATGTTTGAGCTGGCGTCGGACAGGTTGTTCATAGCGTCCGCCACAATCGAAACCGAACCCGAAATCACACCGATGGCACCCTTCGCAGCACAAAGTGCCACATTGGCGATAATGCACACCACGCCCGTCAACGTGCCCACGCGCGCCCGGTCACCTTGTGCTCGTTTAACAATCCACTCGACCATCTTTACCTGCCCCCAACAGCGTTACTCATACACCCGTTTGTCGAATAGCTCAGTAGTGTAGACCCTTTACAGCATCGATACAAAAAGGCCGCAACCCAAAGGGCTGCGGCCTTATCAATCGTGCGATCGAGCAAAAAGCTTAGAGCTTGATGTCGATATCGACACCAGCGGGAAGGTCGAGACGCATGAGCGAATCAACGGTGCCCGAGGTGGGGTCGAGGATGTCGATGAGGCGCTTGTGGGTGCGCATCTCGAACTGCTCACGGGAGTCCTTGTTCACGTGCGGCGAGCGGATGACCGTGTACAGGTTGCGCTCGGTGGGCAGGGGGACAGGACCGGAAACGCGAGCACCGGTCTTCTGAGCGGTCTCGACGATGAGCTTCGCGGACTGATCGACGACCTCGTGATCATAGCCCTTGAGGCGAATGCGGATCTTCTGGGTAGCCAACTTAAACCTCCAAAGAGTGCGAGAGATGTTCTCGCGGATTACGTAACAGGGAGCTCGAACTTAGGCGTTCTTGCTCATGACCTCGTCCACGATGGACTTGGGCGCGGGCTCATAAGAGTCGAACTGCATCGTGTAGGATGCACGGCCCTGGGTCTGGGAGCGAAGGTCGGTAGCGTAACCGAACATCTCGCCCAGCGGCACCTTGGCACGGATGAGCTTGCTGTTCTTGCGATCTTCCATGCCCTCGATCTTGCCGCGGCGACCGGAGAGGTTGCCCATAACGTCGCCCATGTACTGCTCGGGGGTCTCGACCTCGACAGCCATGATCGGCTCGAGCAGCTGCGGGTCAGACTTCTTGAGAGCGTCCTTGATAGCCATGGAACCGGCGATCTTGAAGGCGGCCTCGGAGGAGTCGACCTCGTGGTAAGAACCGTCGAACAGGGTGACCTTAACGTCAAGGACCGGGAAGCCGGCGATAACACCGGTGTTCAGGGCCTCCTGGATGCCCTTGTCGATGGACGGGATGTACTCCTTGGGCACGACACCGCCGACGATAGCGTTGACGAACTCGTAGCCGAAGCCCTCCTCCATCTTCTCGAGCTTGATGACGGCATGGCCGTACTGACCGCGACCACCGGACTGACGGACGAACTTGCCCTCAGCCTTCTCGACGTCGTGACCAGCGGTCTCGCGGTAGGCAACCTGGGGCTTACCAACGTTAGCGTCAACCTTGAACTCGCGGAGCAGACGGTCGACGATGATCTCGAGGTGCAGCTCGCCCATGCCGGCGATGATGGTCTGACCGGTCTCGTGGTTGGTGGACACCGTAAAGGTCGGGTCCTCCTCGGCGAGCTTGGTCAGAGCCAGAGACATCTTGTCCTGCTCGGCCTTGGACTTAGGCTCAATGGCAACGTCGATAACGGGCTTAGCGAACTCGATCTTCTCGAGGACGATCTCCTTGCCCTCGGCGCACAGGGTGTCACCGGTGGTGGAGTTCTTGAAGCCGACGCAAGCGACGATGTCGCCGGCGGCAGCGTCATCACGGTCGATACGCTCGGCAGCGTTCATCTCGAGGATGCGGCCGAGGCGCTCGCGCTGACCGTTAGAAGCGTTGACAACGTAGGAGCCGGACTCAGCACGACCGGAGTAAACGCGGACGTAGGTGAGCTTACCGACGAACGGGTCGGTCATGATCTTGAAGACCAGGCCGGAGAAGGGCTCGTCGAAGGAAGGATGACGCTCGACCTCCTCGCCGGTGTCCGGATCGGTACCGGTGATGGCCTCGACGTCGAGCGGGCTGGGCAGGTAGTCGACAACAGCGTCGAGCAGCTCCTGAACACCCTTGTTCTTGTAGGCGGAGCCCACGAAGACGAGGTTGAGCTCGTTGGCCAGGACGCCCTTGCGCAGAGCAGCCTTGAGCTCCTCGACGGTGAAGTCCTCCTCCATGAGGATCTTCTCCATGAGCTCGTCATCAAAGCTGGCAGCAGCGTCGAGGAGCTCCTCGCGCTTGGTGGCAACGATGTCAGCGAACTCAGCCGGGATCTCGTCCATCGGCTCGGGGTAGGTCATGCCCTTCTCGTCGGCCTTGAAGTCCCAAGCAGTCATGGTGACCAGGTCGATGACGCCCCAGAAGTTGTCCTCGGCGCCCATCGGGACCTGAGCGGCCACGGCGTTAGCGTCGAGACGATCCTTCATGGTCTCGATAGCGTTGAAGAAGTCAGCGCCCACGCGGTCATACTTGTTGATGAAGGCGATGCGGGGGACGTTGAAGGTAGAAGCCTGACGCCAAACGGTCTCAGACTGGGGCTGGACGCCGGCAACGGCGTCGAAGACGGCGACAGCGCCATCGAGGACGCGCAGGCAGCGCTCGACCTCGGCGGTGAAGTCAACGTGGCCCGGGGTGTCGATGATCTGGATGCGGTAGTCCTTACCGTCCTTGTTCCAGAAGCAGGTGGTAGCAGCGGAGGTAATGGTTACGCCGCGCTCCTGCTCCTGAACCATCCAGTCCATGGTGGCAGCGCCCTCATGGACCTCACCGATCTTGTGGGTCTTACCGGTGTAGTAAAGAATACGCTCGGTCGTGGTGGTCTTACCGGCATCGATGTGGGCCATAATGCCGATGTTACGGGTATCGGAAAGCTTGTACTTAGGCTTAGCCATGTTAGTTCCTTACCTTAACTTACCAACGATAGTGAGAGAACGCGCGGTTGGCCTCGGCCATCTTGAAGACGTCCTCACGCTTCTTGACGGAAGCGCCCAGGCCGTTGGAAGCGTCGAGGATCTCGTTGGCGAGACGCTCGGCCATGGTCTTCTCCTTGCGAGCGCGGGAGAAGTTGACGATCCAGCGGATACCCAGAGCGGTGGAACGACGGGAGTTGACCTCCATCGGGACCTGATAGGTAGCGCCACCGACACGCTTGGGCTTAACCTCGAGCGTGGGCTTGACGTTGTCCATAGCCTTCTTGAAGGTAGCGAGAGCGTCGCCGCCCTCGGACTTCTCGGCAACGATCTCGAAAGCGGTGTAAACGATGCGCTCAGCGGTGGCCTTCTTGCCGTCAAGAAGGACCTTGTTGATGAGCTGAGTCACCAGGCGGTTGTTGTAAACGGCGTCAGGCTGAACCTCACGACGATTAGCTGCTGCACGACGCGGCATGTGAAATCTCCTTAAGTGTCTACCGTGCGGCGCTCAAGACGGCACACGGCGAAAGTATCAAAACGTTATCTGGCTTATTTGGCCTTGGGGCGCTTAGCACCGTACTTGGAACGGGCCTGCATACGGTTCTGGACCGGAGCAGCGTCATAGGCGCCACGGATGACGTGATAACGGACACCAGGGAGGTCACGGACACGACCGCCGCGGACGAGCACGATGGAGTGCTCCTGCAGGTTGTGGCCCTCACCCGGGATGTAAGCAGTAACTTCGATGCCGTTGACAAGGCGAACACGGGCAACCTTACGAAGAGCCGAGTTCGGCTTCTTGGGGCTCGTGGTGAAGACGCGGGTGCACACGCCGCGCTTCTGGGAGTTGTGCTGCAGAGCAGCGTTCTTGGACTTCTTGGGCACGGAACGACGGCCCTGGCGAACCAGCTGGTTAATAGTAGGCAAAGCGTACTCCTTCTCGAATGATTCCAGCTTTCTGTAAAGTGCAACGGCTTGAATCGAGGGGTCAGCATCCCCCTACGAAACACGCAGTTCGATAGGATACGTGGCGTTAGCTGTGCCGTCAACAGACCACGCCGCCGGGCGTATCCCAAAATTGGCACATTTCCGCAAAGCCTACACAAAAGGAATCCCCTCCTGTGCGCGGGGGCGGATCCCCGGCCCGGGCGGCACAGGGGTTAAGTTTGCTGCTCTACAGTCCTGGCTCGCACGGAGGCCACATTAAGTGGCCTCCGGCTCGTGCGGAACTCGCGACAAACTTAACCCCTGTGCCGCCCGGGCCGGGGATCCGACGTGCTCGTCGGGGCAACGTTACCTGCCAAAAAGGGACAGGTTTATTTTGGTCGGTTTTATCTGGGGAAACGTCGCGCTCCAACGGTGATCTGCTCTCACCTGTCGCATGGAAATCGGCGGCGCTTTCGGAAGTATGCGGCAAATTCTGGACCCGCCGAGCGCACCGGGGTTTTGCGATAATAAACCCGCAGGTAGAGCGCTTGAGCATATACGGTGTGGTCGACCCATCAAGATTTTGCCGCATACTTCAGGAATGCAGGCGAATATCGTGCGGTCTAACCGCCCATTTACCGCAAAGAAGGCCGCTTCCCCTAGTAGAAAGCGGCCCCAAATCTTACGAATAGACGATGGTAAAGGGTTCCGACGTTTCGGCGCCCCCTGTTGAAGTGCAGCGTGTGCCTTCGAGCGTTACTGAAACCACTTGGTCGACATCAATCAACTTCGTTGGCACCCAAATGTTCTCTCCGCTATTGCGTCCCATCGAAACATAGAAATTGTACGCCCCTGCGTCGTCATCTTCGATAATCTGCTCTGACCCATCCTTGTAGGTGACGGTCAGTTTATGATCAACTGCTTCATAGCCCAGATCATCGATGTGCGTCTGGATGGAAAACGGACTGATCTCGAGAGACGAGTCACCGGAGCGGAGTTCCTTTGTATCGACGTACGCTCCAACGCTAAACTCGGGCGTCGATGCTTTAAACTGCCTCGCACTCTCACCTTCGCCCTCGGTCCACTGGATATTCCAGGTGACCGCATGTTGAAAACCTCGCTCGCGATCCATAGAAGCAAAGTACATCGTGCCATTAATGACAGTATCGCTTGATGTGTCCTTATCAATGGTGCAGCGTGTGTCAGCCCATTCCTCGCCGAACTTCATGTCGGGCGTGCCGATGCCTTGTTCTTCTTCACCATAGAGAACAAGTTCGCCAGTCTCTGCTGCCGGCTTGTAGTAGTTAACACCATTTGGATTGGACAACGTAAACGTCACGGCACCGCAACCGTTTTTATCGATAGCCATATCATGAATGTCGAGTGTATAGCCGTTGCCCTCGACGGACAGATTGACCTTCTGTACTGAACCCTCCAAGCTTTGGGGCGCGATACCATCACCAAACTCTCTGGTGTAGGTATATTTAGTCCCCGACGAGCCACCTTGAGTCCAGGTAATGGACTCTCCGTTGCCATGGTTTCCCCAGGCAGAGGCAAAATAACTGGAATTGACGACGGCGTAGGCGACCCCTCCGGTCGCCAGCACTCCGGCAAGGCATCCGATCACGGCAACATACAGAGGCTTCGCGTGACCCTTTCGGCGAAGCGGCTCACCAGCAGCGGCATAAAGAACACGGTCAGCAAGATCGCTATCGGCTTGGACGGACTCGAAGGCCTGCTTGATTTGGTTGGATTTCACGGTCGCCCTCCTCTAGGATGAACTTGAGTTTCGATCTGCCGCGAGCTAAACGCGTTCGAACGGTCGCGGCTGGTACGTGCAGCAACTCGGCAATCTCTGAAGTCGAGAAGCCCAGATAGTAATAGAGCACGATGGGAACACGGAATCGCTCCGGAAGCCGCATAACGTCTGACAGGACCGCCTTGGTCTCCTCCTGCGCTGTCGAAAGCGACTCGGCCAGGTTCTCAATATCCTCCACACGCCTCCATGGCTTTCGAAAGAGCGATTTGCATTCATTGATCGTGACCCGGATAAGCCATCGACGAAGATGTTCCCAGCTTTCAAATTGCGTGTCGCTTTTGAGTAACTTTAGAAAGACGTCTTGCGCAACATCGTCGGCATCGGCGCGATCGCGCAGGTACGTCAATGCGATTCGAAACACGACATCCCGGTGATCTTCAACCGCCTGTCTAAATGCTTGTTCTTCCATAATCACCTCCCGGTGACATTGATGGTTCTTGATGGGGCCCTCACCATAGATACGCTTTGACCAAACGGAATGTTTCAAATTCAAGCAGGAAAAACTACCAAAATTAATCCGTCCCTTTTTGGCAAGGGATCAACGGAACGCAACAGGTTGATCATACGCAAGCGAGCGGCCCCCAGAGCGTACAAGGTGGCATGAAAAAGGCAGGGCATTGACCTTCTGGTCATGCCCTGCCTTTTGAATGACAGATTGTAGCTCTGGGGGCCGCGCAGCGACGGAGGTCGCCGCCGTTCGTTAGAACGGCGGAACTAGTTACTCCTCGTCGTTGTCCTTGGCCTCTTCGGCGTCGTCGGTGTCCACGAGCTGGTTGAGCAGCTCGTCGAGGGAAGCCATGTCCTCGTTGATCGCGCCGTTGGCGGGAGCCTTCTTGTCGTCGATCGGGGCGCCCAGGAGCTCCTCGTCGGCGTCGGCGTGATGCGTCGGAGCGGAGGTACCCAGCAGGATATCGTCCGGACCGTCGGGGCTAAAGACCATCTGCAGCAGCTGCGAGAGGTCTTCCTCGTCGGCAACGTCGTCGTTGTTCTCGAGGATGTAGAGCAGATCGTGGGCCTCCAGGCCGTCACGGAGCTCCTCGATCGCCTTGGCGCCGATGCCATCGATGCGCAGCAGATCCTCCTCGGACTTGCCAACCAGGTCGCCGACCGTCTCGATGCCAACCTCGCTGAACTTGTTGGTCCAGCGCTGCGACACGCCCAGATCGTCGAACAGGTACAGACGAGCCTTCTCGGCGGAGATGGTGTGGCCGTTGCGGGTGAACGAACCGTCAGCACCACCGAACTCGTCGTAGCCGGCCCAGTCGAGCTGCTGCGGGAGCTGCTCGTCCAGGTCCTTGAGCTCCACAGGAGCCCACTCGGGCAGCGACTTGGCGTTGGGCGAAGCCGGGCCGTCGATGTCCACGTAGCCGTCGGCCGTGCGATACGTCAGCTTGGCGTTGGCGTACGGCTTGAGGCCGGTACCAGCCGGGATCTTCTTACCGACGATGACGTTGGACTTAAGGTCGAGCAGGTGGTCGACCTTGCCCTCGATGGCAGCCTCGGTAAGGACGCCAGCGGTACGAATGAACGAAGCGCTCGACAGCCAGGAGTCGATGTTGGACGCGACCTTGAGCGTACCCAGGATGACGGGCTCGGCCACAGGAGCCTGACCGCCCAGACGGGCAACGCGCTCGACCTCGTCGGCAAACTCGTAGCGGTCGACGTACTGACCAAGCAGGTACTTGGAGTCGCCGGGGTTGGTGATCTGAACGCGACGCAGCATCTGGCGTGCGAGCACCTCGATGTGCTTGTCGTTCAGGTCGACGCCCTGGCTGGTGTAGACGTCCTTGACGCTCTCGACGAAGGTGTGCATCGTCGACTCGATGTCGGTCAGCTTGCGCAGGTTGCGGAAGTTAACGAAGCCCTTGGTGATCTGGTCGCCAGCGCGAACCTCGCAGCCGTCCTCGATCTCGGGCATGAAGCGCACCGAAGCGGGGACACGACGCTCGTCGAGGACACGGGTGTGATCCTCGGAGTCGGTGAGCGTCAGCACGTACTCGGACTTCTCGGGCTTAATCGAGAGGTGACCAGAGTACGGAGCCAGCTCGGCCTCGCGACCCAGGATCTTCTCGTTGACGTTGCCGACGATATCGAACATACGGCTGACCGTAGGCAGACCCTGCGTAATATCGTCGACGCCAGCGACGCCGCCGGAGTGAATGGTACGCATCGTAAGCTGCGTACCGGGCTCGCCGATGGACTGGGCGGCAATAATGCCGACGGCAGTACCGATGGCGACCGGACGACGGGTGGAAAGATCCCAGCCGTAGCACTTCTGGCACACGCCGTACTTGGAGCGGCAGGTGAGCAGCGCGCGAAGCTTGACCTTCTTAAGGCCGGCATCGACCATCTTCTGGATGTCAGCGACCTTCTCGATGTAGCCGTCCTGCTCAAAAAGCACGGTGCCATCGGGAGCCACGACGTCCTCAATGAAGCAACGGCCGACGAGGTCGGTGTTGAGGTCGGTGGTGCCGGGGATGATGAGGTTGTAGGTGACGCCCTCGTGCGTACCGCAGTCCTCCTCGCGGACGATGACGTCCTGGGCCACGTCGACCAGACGACGGGTCAGGTAACCAGAGTCTGAGGTGTGGGATGCGGTATCGACCAGGCCCTTACGGGCGCCGTAGGTCGAAATGAAGTACTCGAGCGGCAGCAGGCCCTCGCGGAAGTTCGCCTTAATGGGAAGGTCGATCGTCTCGCCGGACATGTCTGCCATCAGGCCACGCATGCCGCCGAGCTGACGCAGCTGGGTCTTAGAACCACGGGCGCCGGAGTCGGCCATCATGTAGAGCGGGTTCTCCTCGTCGAACAAGTCGAGCATGAGCGCTGCAACCTTATCGGTACAAGCGGTCCACTCGTTAACGACTTCGATGTGGCGCTCCGTCTCGTTGATGAAGCCCTCCTCGAAGTACTCGTTGATCTGGTCGACGTTGGCCTGGGCGCGATCGAGCAGCTCCTGCTTCTCGGCAGGGATGAGAGCGTCCCACACCGAGATGGTGAGGCCGGCGCGGGTAGCGTAGTGGAAGCCGGAGTACTTGATGGCGTCGAGGATCGGGCCGACCTTGGCCTCGGGATAGCGATCGCAGCAGTCCGCAACCAGCTTGGCCACGTCGCCCTTGACCATCTTGTAGTTCATGAACTCGTAGTCTTCGGGCAGGCACTGGCGGTTGAAGATGATGCGGCCGATAGAGGTCTCGAAGCGCGCGGTCTTGTTGCCGGTGACGTCGTAGTCGACAAACTCGTTCTTGCCGTTCTTGACGCGGAAGATACGGGTGCCGTCCTCGTTGATGACATTGGCGTCGGCAGCGGACACGCGGACCTGAATCTTGGCCTGCATGTCGACCTCGGAGCGGCAGTCATAGGCGTGCAGCGCGTCGTCGAAACTCGAGAACACGTGGTTCTCGCCCGGCAGACCGTCGCGGACCTGGGTGAGGTAGTACACACCGATGATCATGTCCTGCGAAGGGATGTTGACCGGCTTGCCGGATGCCGGCGAGCGCAGGTTGTTCGCAGAGAGCATGAGCACGCGGGCCTCGGCCTGAGCCTGGCTGGACAGCGGCACGTGGACAGACATCTGGTCGCCGTCGAAGTCGGCGTTGAAGGGCGAGCAGACCAGCGGGTGCAGGTGGATAGCCTTGCCCTCGACCAGCACCGGCTCAAAGGCCTGGATGGACAGACGGTGCAGGGTCGGTGCACGGTTGAGCAGCACGACGCGGCCGTCGATGACCTCTTCGAGGATGTCCCACACAAAAGTGGCACCACGGTCGATAGCGCGCTTGGCGCCCTTGATGTTCTCGACCTTGCCAAGCTCGACCAGGCGCTTCATGACGAAGGGCTTGAAGAGCTCCAGCGCCATGGTCTTGGGCAGACCGCACTGGTGCAGCAGCAGCTTGGGGTCGGTAACGATAACCGAACGGCCGGAGTAGTCGACACGCTTACCCAGCAGGTTCTGACGGAAACGGCCCTGCTTGCCCTTGAGGGCCTCGGCGAGCGACTTGAGCGGGCGACCGCCACGGCCAGAGACCGGGCGACCACGACGGCCGTTGTCGAACAGGGCGTCCACGGACTCCTGGAGCATGCGCTTCTCGTTGTTCACAATGATCGCGGGGGCGTCCAGGTCGAGGAGGCGCTTGAGTCGGTTGTTACGGTTGATCACGCGACGGTACAGGTCGTTGAGGTCGGACGCGGCGAAGCGGCCGC
Organism: Collinsella sp. AF18-8LB; assembly: GCF_003459795.1. Lineage (NCBI taxonomy): Bacteria > Bacillati > Actinomycetota > Coriobacteriia > Coriobacteriales > Coriobacteriaceae > Collinsella > Collinsella sp. AF18-8LB. Next base: position 368,722 of record NZ_QRWU01000001.1, on the reverse strand, counting down.
CGTCGAGCTGGACCATCGGGCGCAGATCGGGCGGAATGACCGGGATGACGTCCAGGATCATGTTCGCGGGGCTGTTGCCACCCTTCAGGAAGGCGTCAACGACCTCGAGGCGCTTAACGGCCTTCTCGCGCTTCTGCTTCTGGGAGTCCTCGTCGGCGATGATGGCCTTGAGCTTCTCGGCCTCGGAAGGAAGGTCGATGGCAGCGAGCAGGTCGCGGACGGCCTCGGCACCCATGCCACCCTTGAAGTACATGGAGTAGTAGCGGGTCATCTCGCGGAACAGCGGCTCATCGGAGATGAGGTCGCGCTCGGTGAGCTTCATGAAGGCGTTGAAGGCGTCCGTGCGGAGCTGCTTCTCGTCCTTGCACTCTTCCTCGATGTCGACGATGCCAGAGGCGATCTCCTCGGGGGTCAGCGGCTCCTCGTCGGAGAACTCGTCAAAGTTCTCGGGGTCGCCCTGCTCCTTGAGGGACTCGATCTGGCGGGCGCACTCGGCATCGATCTCTTCCAGATCGGCGGCGAGCTCCTCGCGCAGGTCGTCAGCGTCGGCCTCGCGAGCCTCGTAGTCAACCTCGGTGATGATGTAGCTGGCAAAGTACAGAACCTTCTCGAGGTCCTTGGACTTGATGTCGAGCATACGGCTCATCGGGAAGCTCGTGGGGCTCTTGAAGTACCAGATGTGGGACACGGGAGCGGCGAGCTCGATGTGGCCCATGCGGTCGCGACGCACCTTGGCCGAGGTGACCTCGACGCCGCAGCGCTCGCAGACGATGCCCTTAAAGCGGATGCCCTTGTACTTGCCGCAGGAGCACTCCCAGTCCTTGGCGGGACCGAAGATCTTCTCGCAGAACAGGCCGTCCTTCTCGGGCTTGAGGGTACGGTAATTGATGGTCTCCGGCTTCTTGACCTCACCGTGCGACCAGGAACGGATCTGGTCGGCGGAGGCAAGGGAGATCTTTACCGAGTCAAAATCAGTAGCTTCGAAATCTGCCACAGTCAACTACTCCTTATCAGTGGTCGTGGCGGCGACAGCCTCGGGTGCCTCGGCGGTCTCGGCATCCTCGGCCTCGACGTCGGTGTCAACGCCGGCGAGCGCAGCCAGGTCGTCGAGAGCAGAGGTCTCCTCGGCGGTCACAGGGGCGGAGGCGTCCTCGTCGGCATCGTGCATGGGCTCGATGTCCAGCGCGAGGGAGCGGATCTCCTTGACGAGAACCTTGAAGGACTCAGGGATACCCGGAACCGGGACGTTCTCGCCCTTGACGATGGACTCGTAGGTCTTGACGCGGCCCACGGTATCGTCGGACTTGACGGTCAGGATCTCCTGCAGGACGTTGGAAGCACCGTAAGCGTACAGTGCCCAAACTTCCATCTCGCCGAAGCGCTGGCCGCCGAACTGGGCCTTGCCGCCCAGAGGCTGCTGGGTAACCAGGCTGTAAGGGCCAGTCGAACGGGCGTGGATCTTGTCGTCGACCATGTGGCCGAGCTTGAGGATGTAGGACGTACCCACGGTAATGGGCTCGCGGAACTCCTCGCCGGTACGGCCGTCGAACAGACGGGTCTTGCCGCGCTCGTCAAGCTGGGTGACGAACTCGGGGCGCATGTGATCGCCAAAGGCAGCGGTGGCCTTGTTGAGCATGTTCTTGTTGGCACGACGAATGACCTCGGCGATCTCGTCCTCCTTGGCGCCGTCGAAGACGGGCGTGGCGGTGAAGAACGGACCGGGGACGTACTTGTCGGAGTCGGCCTGCTCGGTATCCCAACCGCAGGCAGCAGCCCAGCCAAGGTGGCACTCGAGCAGCTGGCCGACGTTCATACGCGAAGGAACGCCCAGCGGGTTGAGGATAACGTCGATCGGGGTACCGTCAGCCATGTAGGGCATGTCCTCGACCGGCAGAACGTTACAGATAACACCCTTGTTGCCGTGGCGGCCGGCGATCTTATCGCCCTGCTGGATCTTACGACGCTGGGCGACGTAGACGCGCACCTGCTCGTTGACGCCGGGGGCCAGGTCGTCGCCGTTCTCGCGGCTAAAGCGGACGACATCGATGACGCGGCCGTAAGCGCCGTGAGGCATCTTAAGGGAGGTATCGCGGACGTCGTGGGCCTTGGCACCGAAGATGGCGCGCAGCAGGCGCTCCTCGGCGGTCAGAGCGCTCTCGCCCTTAGGTGTGACCTTGCCGACCAGGATGTCGCCAGGGCCGACCTCGGCGCCGATGCGGATGATGCCGTCCTCGTCGAGGTTGGCAAGCATGTCCTCGGAGAGGTTCGGGATCTCGCGGGTGATCTCCTCGGGACCGAGCTTGGTGTCGCGGGCGTCGATCTCGTGACGGGTGATGTTGATGGTCGTCAGCAGGTCCTCGGCCACCAGGCGCTCGGACACGACGATACCGTCCTCGTAGTTAAAGCCTTCCCACGGCATGTATGCCACGGTGAGGTTCTGACCCAGTGCAAGCTCGCCATGATCGGTCGAAGGACCGTCGGCCAGGGGCTCGCCCTGCTCAACGGTGTCACCGACGCGCACGAGCGGACGGTGGTTGATGCAGGTGGACTGGTTGGAGCGCTGGTACTTGGCCAGGTGATACTCGTCCATGCCGCCGGCATGCTTGACGATAATCTTGGCGGCGTCGGCAAAGATGACCTCGCCGGCATTCTTGGCCAGGGTGACCTCGCCGGAGTCCAGAGCGGCGCGACGCTCCATGCCGGTACCGACATAGGGAGCGGCGGGGTGAACCAGCGGCACGGCCTGACGCTGCATGTTAGCGCCCATCAGCGTACGCTTGGCGTCGTCGTGCTCCAGGAACGGAATCAGCGTGGCTGCGACGGAGAGCATCTGACGCGGCGAGACGTCCATGTAGTCGACGTCCTCGACAGGCACGTCGGCGGGAGCACCGAAGGAGCCGTCGAAGTCGCGGGTACGGGCGATCACGGTGTGCGGACGAACGATCTTGCCCTCGGCATCGGTTGTGATGAACTCGTTGGTCTTGGGATCGAGCGGCGTGTTGGCCGGCGCGATGACGTGCTTCTCTTCCTCGTCAGCGGTCATCCAGTCGATCTGGTCGGTGGCAACGCCGTTCTCGACGCGACGGAACGGAGCCTCGATGAAGCCGTACTCGTTGACGCGGGCGTAGAGGGCAAGCGAGCCGATCAGGCCGATGTTGGGGCCTTCGGGGGTCTCGATCGGGCACATGCGGCTGTAGTGCGAGTTGTGAACGTCGCGGACGGCCGTCGGCACGTTGGTGCGGCGGCTGGAGCCCGACTTGTGGCCGGCAAGACCGCCAGGGCCGAGTGCGGACAGACGGCGCTTGTGGGTCAGACCGGTCAGGGGGTTCGCCTGGTCCATGAACTGCGAGAGCTGCGAGGAACCGAAGAACTCCTTGATGGAGGCCACGATCGGGCGGATGTTGATGAGCGACTGCGGGGTGATCTCGTCGATGTCCTGGGAGCTCATGCGCTCACGGACGACGCGCTCCATACGGCTCATGCCAATACGGAACTGGTTGGCGACAAGCTCGCCGACGGTGCGGATGCGGCGGTTGCCAAAGTGGTCGATGTCGTCGACCTTGAAGCCCTGCTCGCCGGCAGCGAGGGACAGCAGGTAGCGCAGCGTCGCGACGATATCCTCGTCGGTGAGCACCGTGACCTCTTCCTCGGTGGTGAGGTTGAGCTTCTTGTTGACCTTGTAACGACCGACGCGGGCCAGATCGTAGCGCTGCGGGTTGAAGAGCAGGCCCTCGAGCAGGCTGCGGGAAGCGTCCACGGTGGGAGGCTCGCCCGGGCGCAGGCGACGGTAGATCTCGATGAGGGCGTCCTCGCGAGTGAGGGCGGTATCGCGCTCGAGGGTGCGCTTGATCACATCGGAGTTGCCGAGCAGCTCGATGATGTCGTCGTTGGTGACGGCGATGCCAAGGGCGCGCAGGAACATCGTGGCGCTCTGCTTGCGCTTACGGTCGATGGAGACCATGAGCTGATCGCGCTTGTCGACCTCAAACTCAAGCCAGGCACCGCGGGACGGAATGATCTGGGCCTTGTAGATCTGCTTGCCCGAATCCATCTCGGAGCTGTAGTACACGCCCGGGGAGCGGACGAGCTGCGAGACGACGATACGCTCGGTACCGTTGATGATAAAGGTGCCCTGATCGGTCATCATGGGGAAGTCGCCCATAAAGACGAGCTGCTCCTTGATCTCGCCGGTCTCCTTGTTGGTGAGACGGACGTCGGTCAGAAGCGGAGCCTGATAGGTCATGTCCTTCTCGCGGCACTCCTCGACGGTGTGCGCGGGATCGCCGAACTGATGCTCGCCGAAGGTAACCTCGAGAACATGGTTCTGGCTCTGGATGGGGCTGGATTCCTTGAACGCCTCACGAAGGCCCTCGTCCTTAAAACGCTCAAAGGATTCCCTTTGAACAGAGATAAGGTTGGGGAGCTCCATGGCCTCCGGGATTTTCCCGAAGCTGACGCGCTTGCGCTCAGTGGCAGTGTATGCGTAGGTCACCAGGTTTTTCCTCCTTCACGGAAATGCTCGGTGGGTTGGCGAGGCATAGCTTCGCCAGTTATCGCAACCTAATAGTTTATCAGGTACCGACCGTTGGGCAAGAAAAGCCTTGACGCGATTGAGTTTTTGGAGTAGCAAAGTTTTTCAACAGAAAACGAGCAGGTAGATGGTGTTGTATCGAACATGCGTTCATATATTTTCTGTGAACACACACTCCCCTGCAGGACAACGACGGCCTCCCGCAACGGCTTACATGGCCCGCGAACAAAAAACGGGTGCGAACCGAAGTCCGCACCCGTGGCACGTGCTAGTTGCGCTTAAGACCGCCGCGCTCGTCGATGGCGTCCCAAAAGGCATCGGCAAAGCGGGGGTCGCTTGCGGCCATGAGGGCGTTGGTGGCCATCCAGCCAGAGGGAGTGCCGGTGTCGTAGCCCGACAGCGGGTCGATGACAACGGCATACATGGCCTCGCGGTCGAGCGAACGGGCCATGGCGTCGGTCAGCTGGATCTCGCCACCCTTACCGGCCTGCTGGTCGGCAAGCAGGTCCATGACCAGCGGGCTCAGCAGGTAGCGGCCGACGATGTACAGGTTGGACGGAGCCGCCTCGGGGGCGGGCTTCTCGACCAGACCGCCGATACGCCAGACAGCGCCCGGCTCAGCATCGGCAACGTCCTCGGCACCCTCGAGCGAACCGACGCGCTCACCGGCGATCACGCCGTAGCGGCTGACCTCCTCGGGCGAGCAAGCAGCGACGGCGATAACCGAAGCGCCACCGTGCTCCTTGGAGACGGCGAGCATCTTGTCGCAGATGTCGCGGTTGGGCACAACGTAGTCGCCCAGAAGAACAAGGAAGTTCTCCCCTGCCACGGCGTCGGCAGCAGAGCGGATAGCATGGCCGAGGCCCTTGGGCTCGTACTGATAACGGAAATCGACCGGCATACCGCCAGCGTGGGCTACGGCATCGGCATAGGCGTTCTTGCCGCGCTCGCGCAGCAGGTTCTCGAGCGAGCGATCGGGCTGGAAGTAGCTCAGCAGCTCGGGCTTACCGGGAGAGGTAACGATGATGGCATCGTCGACCTCCTCGGGCTCGAGCGCCTCCTCGACGACGTACTGAATGACGGGCTTGTCGAGCACCGGCAGCATCTCTTTGGGCGTGCACTTAGTGCCAGGCAGAAAACGCGTGCCAAGACCGGCGGCGGGGATGATTGCCTTCATGTTATTCAAAGATCCTTTCGCAGGCGCAAAAGCGCCCCATGCGTGCGGCACACAGCCGCAGACCAAATTGCGATACCCAAGCATCTTACCGCTGGAACTATATGTCGCTACAAGGCAGAGACAATTCTTCAGCAGGTCAACGCAAATTATTGCTCGAATGGTGCAATTTTATTGTCCAACGGCAGGGCACCCGCTACGACGCAAATCACAGAACATGGTAGTTTGAGCAACCGATGCCGAGGGACCGAAAAACAAAAAAGACGGGGTTCGCAATGCGAACCCCGTCTGCAAAGAAATCTGGCGAGAAAGCCTGATTACTTGAGGGTGACAGCAGCGCCAGCAGCCTCGAGCTTCTCCTTGGCAGCCTCGGCGTCCTCCTTCTTGGCACCCTCGAGAACAGCCTTGGGAGCGCCCTCGACGACCTCCTTGGCCTCCTTCAGGCCAAGGTTGGTGAGCTCACGGACGGCCTTGATGACCTGGATCTTGTTGTCGCCGAAGCCCTCGAGCACGACGTCAAACTCGGTCTTCTCCTCGGCCTCAGCAGCGCCAGCAGCGGGAGCGGCGACAACGGCAGCAGGAGCAGCGGCGGAAACGCCGAAGGTGTCCTCGATAGCCTTGACGAGCTCGGAAGCCTCGAGAAGGGTCATTTCCTTAAGAGCATCGATGATCTCGTCGGTGGTAAGCTTAGCCATTTCTAAGTCCTTTCGGTTTCCGTGTCTGTGCACGGAGATCAGTTAAAACACAGCGCGAATGCGCCAGGGGTGCGGCGTTGCCGCCGCGGGTGAAAACAGCGACTAGGCTGCCTTCTGCTCGGAAACCTGCTGGATCGAACGAGCGAGACCAGAGGAAACGCCGTTGACGCAGACAGCGATGTCGCGAGCGAAACCGGAGATGAGACCGGCGATCTGGCCGAGAAGCTGATCCTTGGTGGGCAGCTCGGCGATAGCCTTAACATCATCAGCGGAAACGGCCTTGCCGTCGGAGATACCGCCCTTGATCTCAAGGACGCCCTTGGACTTAGCAGAGAAGTCCTTGAGGGCCTTAGCGGCCTCGACCGGCTCGGTCTCGTAGAACACATAAGCGACGGGGCCGGCGAGGATCTCGTCGAGCTCGGGCTGCTCCTGGTTCTTGAGAGCGATCTTGACCAGGTTGTTCTTGTAGACCTTCATCTCGGCGCCGCACTCGCGAAGCTGATGACGCAGCTCCTGAGCCTGCTTAACCGTCAGACCGTTGTAGTTGACGACGAACAGACCGGCGTTCTCGGCGATACGGGACTCGATCTCTGCAACCTTGTCGATTTTGTACTGCTGGGGCATGAATTACACCTCCTCGAATTCTTTCCGGGCACGGTCCGCCACAAGGACGTGACGGGGGCATGTCCAAAAAGAAAGCCCCCGCGCTGCATGAGCGACGGGGGCGAGAAGACATATCTACTCGACCACCTCGGCTGGCGGGATGTCCCATTAAGCTTGCGGGCGAAGCCCGTTTGCACCGGCTGTCTCTGGCAGCGGATTCGTGCGTGAACCGAAAGTATTATGGCGGGGACCCCGGCGTCGGTCAACGGACGCGAGGATTCGTACACAAACCCTGCATACGCTCCGACCGGGAGGGGCAGGGCGAGTTTTCCGCTCGGTCAAGTCCTGGGCTCGCACGAAGGCCACATTAAGTGGCCTTCGGCTCGTGCGGAATCTACGGAAAACTCGCCCTGCCCCTCCCGGCCGGAGCTACGTTGCCTTTGCTGCGAATCCTCGTGTCCGTTGAGCGACGCGCCCCACGCATAACCCTTATGTCGGTGGGCTGATGTGTTGCATCCCTGAGGACTACAAAGTCGAAATGAAGGCGGACAGGCGATTTAGGCCTTTGTCTAGGTTTTCGTCGCTTACGCAGTAGCTTAGGCGGATGTGGCCTTCGCAGCCGAAGCAGTCTCCGGGGACTAGGGCTACATTGGCTTCTTTGATGGCTTTGATGCAGAAATCTTCGCTGGTTAGGCCGTACTGTTTGATGCTGGGGAAGGCGTAGAAGGCTCCTGCTGGTTCTACTGCGTCGAGGCCCATGGCGTCTAAGGCTGCGAGTACGCGCTCGCGGCGGGCTCGGTAGACTTCGAGCATGGGGGTTGGGTCGACGGTGAGGGCTCTGGCTGCGGCGTCCATTTCGAAGGAGACGGCACTCGATACTAAGTATTGGTGAGCTTTTGCGATCTCGGCGATGACGGGGGCTGCGGCTGCGAGCCAGCCCAAGCGCCAGCCGGTCATGGCCCAGGGTTTGGAAAAGCTCTCGATGACTACCGTCTGCTCACGCAGCTCCGGGTGACGCTGGGCAAAGCGCTCGTAGCCATCCACATAGACCAGGCGGTTGTAGACGTCGTCGCAGACCACGTAGATGCCCGTCCGCTCCGCCACGTGCGCCACGGCGTCGAGCGAAGCCGCGTTGAGGATACAGCCCGTGGGATTGTTGGGCGAGCAAATGACGATGGCTTTGGTCGCCGGCGTCACGCAAGCACGAAGGGCGTCCTCGTCAATCTGAAATTGTGCGGGCTCCGTGTCCAAAAAGACAGCTTTGGCATGGTTGGCCACGACGATGCTCTCGTACAGGCCAAAGGCCGGTGTGGGGATAATGACCTCGTCACCAGGGTTGAGCATAGCCATGAACGTTGCCGACAGGGCCTCGGTCGCGCCGTCGGTCAGGATGACCTCGTCGGCAGAAAACGTAAGACCCGCGTCGCCCATGTAGGCAGACAGCGCCTCGCGCAGGGCGGGGCGACCGTTGTTGGGCGGATAGTGCGTGTCACCGCGCACCAGCGAGGTAGTCACCTCGGCGCCAATCACATCGGGCGTGGGAAAATCGGGCTCGCCAAGCGCGAGCGCGATGCACCCCGGGTGCTGAGCGGCGAGCGCGTTGATCCGGCGGATGCCGGAAGGCTTGAGCGTGGCAAGCGAGGTATTCATGGGCAGGCGCATGGCGTTCCTTTCGTAAGGGTTGCACTAGGATAGCGCGGCGAGGCGCCGCCAGACGGTGTAACCTAAACGGAAACGAACCGGAAAGGAGGCGGCATGGAGACAGATCCGCAGGGCAATAAGCCCAAAACACTGCAGAAGATTGCATACGTCAGTATTCCCAATAGCGCCGATCTTGAGTTTTTGCTCTGGGACCTGCAGGATGCCATCGCGGCCTATGCCCGGCTTTCCGGCACCGCGCTCCCCCGCCCGGTCGACTTGAAGGCGAATGACGCCGATGCCGCCGTCGATGGCATTGTGCTCGCGATTACGGATAAGCCCAACGATGAGGCGGCATCCGCCGCTCAACAAGCACTCGATCGCTTTGGCAATACGGGAACGCGCGTCTATGTCGTCGTTCAAGCCACCTGTGGGCGCACCGAGGAGGCGCACCGGTATATCGAGTGCCTGCGCCAAGCTTGCGAACTCCGTAGGCTAACGTGGTGCGGCGGCGTTGTCATCTGTGCCGGCAGCGGCATCGCGGCGCTTCACCATTCCCCACGCATGGGACTTCTGCGACGGCCGTTTTCCGAAGCGATGGATAAGCTGGTAGGCGCCGTGCGCATGGGCTGCTCGGTTGAGCACGCCCAACGACTCGGCGGCGGCGACACCGGGGATGTCACAGCAGATGGCGTGGTTTTCGCCAAGCCCGCCGTGCCCACGTCAATCTGGCACGCCATCATCAAACGTCTCGGCACCCGTGCTCAATCAACTATCTAAATTATCGAGCACCCCAGTCAACGGCCTCGCGCCAGCACTCAACGAGGCGCTCCAGGCGCCAGGCCGCGTTAGCGGGACTTGTTGACGGCAATATGACAGCGGGCAGGCCCGTCCGCTCCTGTAGATAGCGCTTGTAGAGGCGCCCCGCCGTGCCACCGTTGCATATTACCTGCTCAATGGACACGTTGCTGGTGATGAGCTCGATGTGTGCCGGCACGACGTTACGAATACTAGCGTCACTCGAGCCCTTGATATCGCAGCTCTCGATCACATCCCACAGGGCTACGCCGCCGTCGAGGAGCATGAATCGCTTGGCGGCAATCGAGGCGTCGAGTGTCGCCGGCGTACCGTCCGCCAAAGGATCGCCCTCATTGGGTGGCACAGGCGCACCGAGGCATGCCGCTATCACGCGCCAAAAGCGGTTCTGAGGGTTGCCATAGTAAAAGGCATTGGCGCGCGAAAGCACCGAGGGGAACGACCCGAGCACCAAAACGCGCGAGTGCCGGTCGAACACGGGCTCAAACCCATGCTCAATATGTTGATAGCCCTCGTCAGACGCAGGCATGGGCTAGACCCTCAGCAGATAACGCACCTCATAGGGCGCAAGCTCAAGCGTGCCCGCCAGCTCGACCGTGGGCGCGTCGTCGGCAAGCAGGTCGACAAAGGACCCGTTGAGCTCGCCGGCTGTAAAGGAATAGGTCTCGTCCACGGCATTCACCGCCACGAGCACCGTGGCGTCGTCGCAGGCACGCTCGAACAGCAGCTGCTTGTTTTGAATCACCACGTTACGGTACGCGCCGTAGTTGAGAGCGCGTGCCGCCGCATCGTTTGTCGAGCGCAGGTGTGCAAGCTGCGCAATAAAGCCTGTCAGCTCGTTAGGCGCGGGCTCGTCGAGTGCGGGTCGCAGCGCCCAGTCGCCATCGGGTCCGCCCTTTTCGCCGGCAATCCCCCACTCGCTGCCATAGTAGACGCACGGAATGCCCGGCATACCAAGCAGCATGGCATAGGCGGGACGCAGACAGCGCTTGTCGGTGAGAATGCTCGCCAGGCGCGGCACGTCGTGGTTGTCGACAAAGCTCAGCAGGTGTTTACCGCGGTAGATGCACCACGGGTCGCCGCCAAACTGGCGATGCAGCGAATGGGCGATCTCGAACATATTGACTGAGTTAAAGCTGGAATACAGGCCCTTGTAGCACTCGTAGTTGGTGCAGGAGTCGAGCATCTCGTCGTTGACGATCTGGTTGTAGTCGCCGTGGAGCGTCTCGCCGATCAGTACAAAGTCGGGCTTGAGCTCGCGGGTAAAGGAGTGCAGGCGACGCATAAAGTCGCGGTCGAGCATGTAGGCGACGTCCAGGCGCAGGCCGTCGATGCCAAAGTCATCGGCCCAACGGCGCACAGACTCGAGCAGGTAATCGACTACGGCAGGATTTTGCAGGTTGAGCTTCACGAGCTCAAAATGGCCCTCCCAGCCCTCGTACCAAAAGCCGTCGCCATAGCAGGATTCGCCGTCAAAGCTAATGTGGAACCAGTCCTTGTAGGGCGAATCCCACTTGCGCTCCTGCACATCGCGGAAGGCCCAAAAGCCACGGCCCACATGGTTGAAGACCGCATCGAGCACCACGCGGATGCCATGGGCGTGCAGTGTCTCGCATACGGCGGCAAAATCGGCATCTCCACCCAGGCGGCGGTCGATATGGCGCAGGCTGCGCGTATCGTAGCCATGGCTATCGGACTCAAGCGGAGGGTTGATCAACACGGCACCGATACCGAACTCCTGCAGGTAATCGGCCCATTGGGCGATTTTCATGATGGGGGCATCGGGATTGCGCGCGGTACCGGCAGCTTGGAAGAGCTCATCCTCGGCAACAGGCGCGGCGTTTTCGCGCGGAGCCCCGCAAAAGCCCAGCGGATAGATCTGATAGAACGTCGTCTCGTATGCCCACATAACAGCCTCCCGGTAAGCTCAACACAACGACATCCATTGTATGCCCAGCAGGGTAGCTAATTTGGGACGGGGCTTTTTTAGCTACCCAATCCAGTCCGCATTCCGCCGCAGCTGATGAGGGGGTGTGGTTAGGCGACAGGCTTTGCGCGGCGTATGGCCGGGAACAGCACGGTGATGGCGAGGATGACGCCCACGACGGCAATCGTGCCGCCCGCGTAGCCGATCCAGGCGATACCGGGGCCCGACACCACGGCTCCGCCGATCGCGGTGCCCGTGCCGATACCAAGGTTAAACAGGCCCGAGAAGATCGACATGGCGACGGCCGACGAGTCTGCCGGCGTGTACTTGATGAGCTCGGCCTGAAACGCCACGTTAAAGGCCGTGGCGCAGCAGCCCCATAGTGCGCAGACGGCAAGCACCAACACGAGTGCCGAGGCTGCGGGGGCCATAAGCAGCAGAGCCACCGGCACGCCGGAGAGCGTGATAGCCAAGAACGGGAAGCGATGCCCATCGAACAGGCGGCCAAACAGCCAGCTTCCGAGCAGACCAGAACAGCCAAACGCCGTCAGCGTCATGGTGATGGCGCCCGCATCGACGTGTGCGACCTGCGCCAGGAAGGGCTCGATATAGCTGTAGCTTGCGTAATAGCCGGTCGCCATAAAGACCGTGACCGCGTAGAGCGCGATCAGGAACGGGTTCTTGAGCAGCTCGGGCAGCTGCTTAACGGTAAAGCGCTCACCCGCCGGCATGGCCGGGAACACCGCGGCCTGGTACACCACCGCGGCGGCAGAGAAGGCCCCGACCACGGCAAACGTCATGCGCCAGCCCACGGCCAGGCCGATGGCACGACCGAGGGGCAGGCCGAAAATCTGCGCGATAGACGAGCCCGTGGCGATCATGCTGATGGCGAGCGCTCCGTGGCGGGTGTCGACCAGGCGCGAAGCCATGATCGAGGCGACCGACCAGAACACGGCATGCGCGCAGGCGACCACCAGGCGCGCACAGACCAGGATGGGATATGTCGGTGCCACAGCGGACAGGAACTGACCCAGAGAAAACACGGCGAGCACACCGAGCAGCATACGCTTGAACTCAAAGCGCGAGGCAAACACCATGAGTGGCAGCGACAGCAGCATGACGCCCCAAGCATAGACCGAGATCATGATGCCGGCTTGGGCCTCGGTGAGCGAGAACGACGCGGCGATATCAGTCAGAAGGCCGATGGGCATAAACTCCGACGTGTTGAACACGAACGCGCAACAGGCGAGCCCGATAAGCGGGAGCCACTGCTTGAGCGAGATGCCATCTTGCTTTGTTTGAGCCATATAGGAAAACCTCTCCGATTATCTTGAGCGGTGGGCGATTATATAGCAACGGCCCCGCATCCGTCAGTACAGATGCAGGGCCGAAAACAATTCGATACACAGAGGTTGCGCCGTCAATACATAACTAAGCCAACCCCAGCAATATGCCCGCCGAATGCACGACAAACGCCACGATCCAGGCGACCGTCACTTGGAACGCGAACACGGCCACGGCGTAGCGCGCACCCAGTTCGCTCTTGACGGCACCGATTGCCGCCACACACGGCGGGTACAGCAACGTAAAGACCAGGAACACGTAGGCGGTAAACGGCGAGAACATGGTCGACAGTGCCGCGGGCGAGGTTGTACCCAAAAGCACCGTGAGGGTCGAGATAACGCTCTCCTTGGCGATAAGTCCAGTAACGAGCGCCGTGGATGCACGCCAGTCGCCAAACCCAAGCGGCGTCAGCGCCGGTGCGATAATGCTACCCAGACCGGCAAGTAGGCTCTGCGACTGATCGGCGACCACATTAAAGCGAATGTCGAACGTCTGAAGGAACCAGATGACCACGGTAGCGGCAAAGATAATGGTAAAGGCCTTGGTAATAAAGTCCTTGGCCTTATCCCATGCCAGCATCACCGTCGTCTTGACGCTCGGTAGGCGGTAATTGGGAAGCTCCATGATAAACGGCACCGGGTCGCCCTTAAATGCCGTGCGGTTAAGCACCAAAGCCGCGATGCAACCAACCGCAATGCCGATCAGATAAAGCGAGACCATAGCGGGAACCGTCGCCTGTGGGAAAAACGCCCCGCACAGCAGACCGTAGACCGGCAGCTTGGCCGAGCAGCTCATAAACGGCGTGAGCATGACCGTCATCTTGCGGTCGTGCTCGGACGGCAACGTGCGGGTCGACATGATAGCCGGCACGGTGCAGCCAAAACCGACGAGCATGGGCACGAAGCTGCGACCCGACAGGCCAAAGCGGCGCAGCACCTTATCCATGACAAAGGCCACGCGCGCCATGTAGCCCGAGTCCTCCAAAATAGAGAGGAACAAGAAGAGCACGACGATGATCGGCAGGAAGGTGAGCACGCTGCCCACGCCTGTGAGCACGCCGTCGACAGCCAGCGAGCGCACCACGTCGTTGGTGCCGAACACCTTGAGACCCGCATCGGCCGAGGCGATGATGGCAGCGATGCCGTCCTCCATGAGGCCCTGCAACGCCGCGCCGATCACGCCAAACGTCAGCCAAAAGACGAGGCCCATGATCACCAGGAACGCCGGAATGGCCGTATAACGGCCCGTCAGGATACGATCGATCTTGACGGAGCGCACGTGTTCGCGGCTCTCATGCGGCTTGACGACGCAATGCCCGCACACGTCGCCGATAAAGCTAAAGCGCATGTCGGCCAGCGCGGACAGGCGGTCGGTGCCGGCCTCGCCCTCCATCTGGGTAATGATGTGCTCGATGGCGTCAAGCTCGTTACGGTCCAGGTGAAGCGCCTCGGTTACCAGCTCGTCGCCCTCAACCAGCTTGGTCGCCGCAAAACGCACGGGAATGTGCGCCGTCGCGGCATGGTCCTCGATAAGGTTGGCAATGCCGTGGATGCAGCGATGCAGCGCACCGCCGTCCGAGCCATCGGGCGCACAGAAGTCCAGGCGACCGGGGCGCTCACGGAACCGCGCCACGTGCAAGGCATGATCCACCAACTCGCCGATGCCCTCGTTGCGGGCAGCGCTAATGGGGACAACAGGCACGCCCAACAGGCTCTCGAGCAGGTTGACGTCCACGGCGCCGCCGTTGGCCGTCACCTCGTCCATCATGTTGAGCGCGATGACCATGGGGCGATCGAGCTCCATAAGCTGCAGCGTTAGGTACAGGTTGCGTTCAATATTAGTAGCGTCGATGATGTCGATGATGGCGTCGGGATGCTCGTCCAGGATAAATTGACGGCTCACAATCTCTTCGCCCGTGTACGGCGACAGGGAGTAAATGCCGGGCAGGTCGGTAACGCTCGCCTCGGGATGGTTGCGGATGGTGCCGTCTTTGCGGTCGACCGTCACGCCGGGAAAGTTACCGACGTGCTGGTTGGAGCCCGTCAGTTGGTTGAACAGCGTGGTCTTGCCGCAGTTTTGGTTGCCGGCGAGGGCAAAGTGCAGCGGCGCGCCCTCGGGCACGGCCGTCTTTGCCGCGCGGGGCGAATACGTTCCCTCGCCGAGGGCCGGGTGCTCCGTTGTGCCAATAGCGGCGTTCACGCGCGGACCCGTATCGGTGTCGTGGATGCCCACGAGCTCAATGCGAGCGGCATCGTCCTTGCGCAGCGTCAGCTCGTAGCCACGCAGACGGATCTCGAGCGGATCGCCCATAGGGGCGTACTTCATCATGGTGACTTCGGTGCCCGGCGTTAGACCCATGTCCAAAATATGCTGTCGGAGTGCCTGATCGTCCGATGCCACCGATGCGACAACGGCGTCCTTTCCAATCTCGAGTGTATCGAGTCTCACGTCCGTGTTCCTCCCCCGGCGCCCACAGGGCTTTGTATTTATGTTCACCATGGCTAACCGTTTGCCATGGCTAACCAATTTTAAGCATGCATGATAGCGCGAACATGCAACGATGTTCAATCGACAGATCGGTGCAAGGACCGTCCCCAAGTGCCGGCACAAAAGGAACGTCCCCGAGTGCCAAGTGCCGCAAGAGTGTCCCTTTCGACTAGTCGCTTAAGAACGTCCCCAATGACTACCAAGAACGTCCCCAATGACTACCTCGATGTTCTTGGAACCGACAGCGAAAACCCGCCAGAGCGAGCAAGGTGCCTTGAAACGAGGCGGCATTGACCTTCTGGTCATGCCGCCGAAGTTGAAAGGCAGATTGCCGCCCTGGCGGACTTGCAGCGTCGAGCAGTTACGGCGTTTGGTAAAACGCCGTAACTAAAACCCGTGACGCTCGAGGAAGCGGAAGGCTAGACGAATCCAAGGACGGACCGCCACCTGCTTGTCCTCGTTGTCGACTGCGGTGTTGGCGTTGCCGAGCGAAAGGCCGTGGCCGCCCTGGTCAAAGACGTGCATCTCGCATGCGACGCCCTCCTCGGCCATGCGCTGCGCAAACGGGTAGACCTGCGCGATCGGCGCCGTCTTGTCGTCGGACACGCCCCACACAAAGGTCGGCGGCATCTGGCGCGAAACATGCGTGGTGGGGCAGATGTCGGCCAAGTGTTCGTCGGTTGCCTCACCGCCCGTCACCATCGACAGGTAGTCGTTAAGCAAATCACGTCCCGTCTTGCCGCCCGTCTTGGGCACGCGCAGGTCAATGCGCGGATCGCACGTCTGCATGTCGCGCACATAGGCAAGGTCGAGCAATGGATAGCCCAGCACCACGGCATCGGGGCGAATATCATCCGGACGCACCCCGGCAAGCGCCGCAAAGGGACCGGTCTTCCACTGCGTTGCTAACGAGGCACAAATCATGCCGCCCGCCGAAAAGCCCACGACGCACACGCGCTTGGGGTCGACATGCCATTCGTCGGCATTAGCGCGCACCGTGGCGACCATCTTGGCAAGATCGGCCTGCGGGTGCGGAAAACTCACGTCGCCCGTGCCGCTTGTCACATAGTTGAGCACAAAAGCCTGGTACCCGTGATCCAAAAACGCAAACGCCACCGGATCTTGCTCATGCGGAGCGATGTGCGTAAACGCGCCTCCGCCGCAGATGATCGCTGCCGGGCGACGACCATTAGGCTTATCGGGCAGCGGCTCGGCGCCCAAATAGGTAAACGTCGCCGGATACTCCTCAGTCGGCTCCTCGCCCCACAGCGCATGACTCTCGATAATCAATTGGTGCTCCCTTCGCGCAATTCGTGCGCACTATTTTTTCGTCCTCAAGCGTACCCCAGTTGGACCCACGGCGCAGAAACACTCCCGCAATAAGTTCCCTTTCAACTGATATATCACATAATCCCAGCTCAGCACTATCGTTTCACAGCGTAAAATAGGGACGCTGACCGTGCCGGGAAACACATACGTAACGTTTCCGGCTACATTACACGCGTGCAACAGGCGCGCTTGATACGTTGGAGGCAACTATGGGTCTGCTCGATTCGCTCAAGTCCACGTTCACTTCGTCGGGCGAGGCGTCCGTTCCGCCCTCAGCAAGCTTCGCTACCCGCGAAGGCGTCATCTATGCCCCTGTCAACGGCGTACTCGTCAATCTGGACGAGGTTCCCGACGAGACCATCGCCGCGGGCATGCTCGGTCAGGGCTATGGCATCGAGCCCATCACCGGCACCATCTATGCGCCCGCCAACGGCCGCATCGGCGCCACCACCGTCACCAACCACTCCATCGGCATGATCACCGAGGACGGTCTTCGCGTGTTCATCCATGTTGGCCTGGGCACCGTGGAAATGAACGGCAAGGGTTTTGCCCGCTTTGTCGAGATGGGCGATGTGGTCAAGGCAGGCCAGCCGCTCATCAGCTTCGACCGCGAGGCTATTAAGGCCGCCGGTCACGAGGACATCGTGACCGTCATCGTCTCCGAGCTCGATCGTCTTAAGAGCATCGACCATGTCGGCGAGTCTGGAACGCTTATCGGCGGCAACCCACTCGTCAAGCTTGGCGACCCGCTGCTGGTAGCCAAGACCAAGTAGCCAGGCCCCGTGCCACACAGCCAAAAGGCACCTCGTCAAGCGCCCGCGACCATTTGGCCGCGGGCGCTTTTCGTTTGAAAAACCATCCCGCCAATGCCTTGTCTGTATAGCCCAAATGAGCCGAGCTGCTAGAATATCGAACTGTATGGATAACTATCATTCAACCGCTATGGGAGGATACGTGAACCGCACCAAAATCGCGCAGCTCTATGCCGATGCCGAGTCGCTCGGCGGCCAGACCGTCACTGTCGCCGGCTGGGTCAAGTCCGTCCGCGACATGAAGAACTTTGGCTTTGTTACGCTCAACGACGGCAGCTGCTTCCGCGACCTGCAGGTCGTCATGAACCGCGAGGCGCTCGACAACTACGACGAAATCGCCCACCAAAACGTCTCGGCCGCACTCATTTGCACTGGCACCGTCAAACTGACCCCCGATGCGCCCCAGCCCTTCGAGCTTTCTGCCACCTCCATCGAGGTCGAGGGCACGAGCGCCCCGGATTACCCGCTGCAGAAGAAGCGCGCAACCGTCGAGTTCCTGCGCACCCAGCAGCACCTGCGCCCGCGCACTAACCTGTTCCGCGCCGTGTTCCGCATCCGCTCTGTCGCGGCTGCCGCCATCCACCGGTTCTTCCAGGAGCAGGGCTTTGTCTACGTCAACACCCCCATCATCACCACGAGTGACTGCGAGGGTGCCGGCGAGATGTTCCGCGTGACCACGCTCGACCCCAAAAATCCGCCCCTCACCGAGTCCGGCGAGGTCGACTGGAGCCAGGACTTCTTTGGTAAGCATGCGAGCCTCACCGTGTCCGGTCAGCTCAATGCCGAGAACTTTGCCATGGCCTTTGGCGACGTGTACACCTTTGGCCCCACCTTCCGCGCCGAAAACTCCAACACCACGCGTCACGCCGCCGAGTTTTGGATGATCGAGCCCGAGATGGCCTTTGCCGACCTTAACGACTACATGGATAACGCCGAGGCCATGCTCAAGTACGTCCTTAAGGACGTTATGGCCACCTGCCCCGACGAGCTCAACATGCTCAACAAGTTTGTGGACAAGGGCCTGGTCGAGCGCCTGAACCACGTGGCAAACTCCGACTTTGCCCGCGTTACCTACACCGAGGCCGTCGAGATCCTGGAGCAGGCAGTCGCCGCGGGTCACCAGTTCGACTACCCCGTCAGCTGGGGCATCGACCTGCAGACCGAGCACGAGCGTTTCCTGACCGAAGAGCACTTTAAGCGCCCGACCTTCGTAACCGACTACCCGGCCGAGATCAAGGCGTTCTACATGCGCATGAACGAGGACGGCAAGACCGTCGCCGCCGCCGACTGCCTGGTTCCCGGTATCGGCGAGATTATCGGCGGCTCCCAGCGCGAGGAGCGCCTGGATCTGCTCGAGGCCCGCATCAAGGACCTGGGTATGAATCCCGAGCAGTACAAGTACTACCTTGACCTGCGCCGCTACGGTTCCTGCAAGCACGCCGGCTACGGTCTGGGCTTCGAGCGCTTGGTGATGTACCTCACCGGCGTGGGCAACATCCGCGACGTCCTGCCGCACCCGCGCACCGTGGGCAACGCCGACTTCTAATCGCCACAGCGCCACCCAGCGCGTTACAGCGCATCGCGCCAGCGCCTCTCGGCAAGCCGAGGGGCGCTTTTTTCAACAGCACCCGTCAAGCTTTTGGCAAGGTTTTGGTTAGTTGAGCAGGGCTGTTGAAAACTCGACCCGCCGCTTGCCGACAACTACCGACCGCCCAGAGCGCCTTGCGCCCCTAGGCAAGCCCCGCGTCCTAGGCTCCGTACCGTCGCCACCCAAAATGGAAAGGACGTGGGCGTTATGACCGAAGCCGTTGTTGAAAACTATGAGACCACGACCAGAGGCGCCGCCTCGATGGCGGCCTATCGCGCCGTGCGCATCCTGCAGCTCTTGAGCGAAAACACCGGCGAAGACAAGGCATTGCTTTCCGATGAGTTAATCGAGCACCTCGCCCATCCCGATGACCCCACCCGCATGCCCATCTCGGCGGCGCGGCGCAGCATCTACACCTCGATATCCGCGCTTCGTCACGCCGGATACGAAATCGACTACAAACGCGGCGTGGGCTACAAACTTCTTACCCGCCCGCTCACCGATGAAGAGATCATCCGACTCCACGGCATGGTCATGCGCAACCGCTCCACGCCTATCGCTATCCGCAAGAGCATGGCGCAGCATTTAGTTGCCATGGCGAGTGCCGACGTTCGCGACTACCTCGATACACCCGAACCCGCTCCAAGCGCAAGCAGCAAGGCTACCAAGGCAACACGCACGCCCATCAAGCGCATCGACACGTGCGAGCTCGTCGAGCAGGCCATCGACCACGGAACGACCGTCAGCTTTGATATCTCGAGTACCCTCGCCCGTGGCGCAACCGAAGCGGTGCGGATGACGCTCCGACCCTTTGCCATCAGGCAGCGCGATGGCATCTCGTATCTGCTGGGAACGGTCTACGACGCCCGAGGCACCGACGATACGCTGCGCACCGTCGAGATCACCCGTATGAGAAACGTCAGCACGCGCCTCCTTGACGGCAAGAAACTCTTTGCCGCCCTGGACGAGGATGATGACGCCGTCTCCGCCGCATAAGCATCTCTGTCACCCATTCGACTACCCGTACCGCCTATCCGGTTCTGTATTAAAAAACCCGCCAGGCTGTTGTAAAAATGGACATCGGCGTTACTATAGTTCCACTTGCACTTTGTCCCAGTGCAGTGTTTCCAGCCATTTTTATACTGGGGGTAATGATATGAAGGACATCACCATCAGCCGCAGGAGCCTTCTGGTCTCCGCCGGCCTGCTCGCGCTCGCCCCGCTCGCCGGATGCGGCGGCAACTCTGGTTCCGGCTCTGCTGCCGCCGGTTCCGACTACACCATCGGCGTTCTGCAGCTCACCGAGCACTCCGCACTCGATGCCGCCAACAACGGCTTTGTCAAGGCCATCAAGAAAAGCGGCCTTAAGGTCAAGATCGACCAGAAGAACGCCCAGAACGACCAGTCCACGTGTAAGTCCATCGCCGACAAGTTCGTGGGCGATGGCGTCGACCTGATCTACGCCATCGCCACGCCCGCCGCACAGGCTGCTGCCGGTGCCACGGCGGATATCCCCATCGTGGGCTGCGCCATCACCGACTACGCCGCCTCCGGCCTGGTCCAGGACAACGACAGGCCCGGCACCAACGTCACCGGCGCCTCCGACCTTACCCCGGTCGCCGAGCAACTCGAGATGATGCAGAAGGTCCTGCCCGACGTAAAGAAGGTCGGCCTGCTCTACTGCACCGCCGAGTCCAACTCCGACGTCCAAATCAAGGCCGCCAAGAAGGAACTCGACAAGCTTGGCCTGGAGTACACCGACTTCACCGTCTCGAGCTCCAACGAGATCCAGTCCGTCGTCGAGTCCGCCGTGGGCAAGGTCGACGCGCTCTACTCCCCCACCGACAACACCATCGCCGCGGGCGCTTCGCAGGTCGGTCAGATCTGCAAGGAGAACAAGCTCCCCTTCGTTACCGGCGAGGAGGGCATGTGCAAGGCCGGCGGTCTGTTCACCCTCTCCATCAACTATGAGGACCTGGGCTATGCCGCGGGCGAGATGGCCGTTAAGATCCTGAAGGGCGAGGCCAAGCCCGAGGATATGGCTATCGAGCACCTCTCGAGCAAGGACTTGGTCGTCGTCAAGAACGACGAGATGGCCGAGGCGCTGGGCATCGACCTTTCCGCCCTGGACGAGTAGCGCCATGCGCCATAACGCATCTAGGGTTCGTTCTCGCACTATAGCTGCGTTATTCAATATCTGAGTCATTGGGGCGAACGTCATAGACCGACGTTCGCCCTGCTTGTTTCAGATAAAACAAAACGTTTGCCTGCCGCTCTTATATTCATTGTTACCGCTATTATGGAACATCACGTGTCCACCCTATCCTAGGAGGTATGAAGCATGCTCATTGCATTGCAGGGCGCCGTTTCGCAGGGCGTCCTCTGGGGCATTATGGTGCTTGGCGTGTTTATCACGTTCCGCCTGCTCGACATCCCCGATATGACCTGCGACGGCAGCTTTGCCCTCGGCGGCTGTGTCTGCGCCGTACTCATCGTCAACAATAACGTCGACCCGCTGCTCGCCGTGCTGGCCGGCATGTGCGCCGGCGCCATCGCGGGCGCGGTCACGGGCATTCTGACCACCGTCTTCGAGATTCCCGCGATCCTCGCTGGAATCCTCACCCAAATTAGCCTGTGGTCCGTCAACCTGCGCATCATGGGCAAATCCAACACGCCCATCCTTGCCAAGGGCACCGTGTTCTCGGCCGTCAGCAATATGACCGGTCTGCCGCAGTCCACCGTTGCCATCATCTTGGGCATCCTGCTCGCCGTGGCCATCGTTGCCATCCTGTACTGGTTCTTTGGTACCGAGATCGGCTCCGCGCTGCGCGCCACCGGCAACAACGAGTACATGATCCGCGCCTTGGGCGTTAACACCAACTCCACCAAGATGATCGCTCTCGTGCTCTCCAACGCCCTCATCGGCCTTTCGGGTGCGCTTATCTGCCAGAGCCAAAAGTATGCCGACATTGGCATGGGCACAGGCGCCATCGTTATCGGCCTTGCCGCCATCGTCATCGGCGAAGTGCTCGGTCGCCTGCTGCCCGGCGGACTCACGCAGTTTAGCGTCCGTCTTGCCTCCGCCGTCTTTGGCTCCGTGGTGTACTTCCTTATCCGCGCCATCGTGCTGCAGCTGGGCATGGACGCCAACGACATGAAGCTGCTCTCCGCCGTAATCGTGGCCGTGGCCCTGTGCGTGCCCGTGGTTTGGGAGCGATATAAGCTCCGCAGCTCCTACACGAAGGGAGATGAGGCTGATGCTTAAGCTCTCACACGTCAAGAAGACCTTTAACAAGG
Organism: Collinsella sp. AF18-8LB; assembly: GCF_003459795.1. Classification (NCBI taxonomy): domain Bacteria; kingdom Bacillati; phylum Actinomycetota; class Coriobacteriia; order Coriobacteriales; family Coriobacteriaceae; genus Collinsella; species Collinsella sp. AF18-8LB. The sequence continues at coordinate 346,481 of NZ_QRWU01000001.1, read as the reverse complement.
GCACCGTCACCGAGAAGCGCGCGCTCACCGGTGTCGACCTCACCCTTAACGACGGCGACTTTGTAACCGTGATTGGCGGCAACGGCGCCGGCAAGTCCACGCTGCTCAACATGATCGCCGGCGTGTATCCGCTCGATTCGGGCGTTATCGAGCTCGACGGCACCGATATCTCGCGCCTGAGCGAGTCGCAGCGCGCCAAGTACCTGGGCCGCGTGTTCCAGGATCCCATGCGCGGCACCGCAGCCGACATGCAGATCGCCGAGAACCTGGCCCTCGCCAAGCGCCGCGGCCAGCATCGCGGTCTTTCGTGGGGCGTCACCAAGGCCGAGAAGGACGAGTACGTTGAGCTGCTCAAGCGTCTGGACCTTGGTCTGGATACGCGCCTCAACGCTAAGGTCGGCCTGCTCTCGGGTGGCCAGCGCCAGGCACTCACCCTGCTGATGGCCACGCTCACCAAGCCGCGCCTGCTGCTGCTCGACGAGCACACGGCGGCCCTCGACCCCAAGACGGCATCGAAGGTGCTCAACCTGACCGAGGAAATCGTCGACGAGAACCACCTGACCACGCTCATGGTCACACACAACATGAACGACGCCATCCGTCTGGGCAACCGTCTGATCATGATGCACGAGGGCCACGTGATCTACGATGTGGCAGGCAACGAGAAAAAGTCGCTCACCGTCGCCGACCTGCTGCAGAAGTTCGAGGAGGTCTCGGGCGGCGAGCTCGCCAACGACCGCATGCTGCTAAGCTAACGACTTAGAAAACCACCACAAAGGGGACAGGCACCTTTGTGGTGGTTTTTGTTAAGGACTAAGGAGACTGCCATGAAAAGATTCGTCCCCTGCCTTGCGTTAACCGCCGCGCTGCTTGCCGGCGTGTTCACTGGCGCACCCAGCCTCGCCCTTGCGAGCGATCTGCCCCAGGCGATCAACGACTCCGTGACCGTCATGCACACCAACGATATCCACGGCAGCTACAAGTACAGCTACAACGCAAGCAAGGGCACCGGCACTGTGGGCTTTGACGGACTGGCAGTCCTCTATAGCGCCCAGGGCAACGCCCCCGATCTTCTGCTCGATGCGGGTGACACCTTCCATGGACAGTCCTTCGCCACCATGAGCGAGGGCAAAAGCATCGCCGAGCTCATGGACACCTTCTATGCCGACGGCTACGACGCGACCACGCCGGGCAACCACGACTGGAGCTACGGCGCGGACAAGCTCCGCGCCATGACCGGCCACAGCACCACCGGTACGCCCTTCGCCATGCTTTGCGCGAATGCAACGTCCTCGAACGGCGTATGGAGCTCGAGCATCACCAAGACGCTCAACCGCACTTGGAAGGACGGCGAGGACAGTTCCACGTTTAACTACAAGATTAAGGTCGGCGTCGTCGGAGCCATGGATGAGTCGCTAGGTTCCTCGCTGCGCGCGGACCTGGTCGCGGGCACCAGCTTCTCGAGTGCCGCGAACGCCATCAATGCCGAGGCGGAGCAGCTGCGCAAGGAGGGCTGCGATGTTGTTGTGTGTATCGCGCACACGCTCGACGCCAAGACCTTTGCCACGCGGCTCCGTGGCGTCGATGCCCTTATCGCAGGCCACGAGCACATCAACCTTAACGAGAAGGTAACGGGAGCCGACGGCAAGACAATCCACGTTGTCGAGGCGGGCAGTGCCTTTGCCGAGGTGGGACTGCTTTCCGTCCCCTACGAGTATGACACCAAGGGCACCGAAAGCACCGACGATGACACGGTGGCGGTATACGCAGGCAAAAGCGACGAGAAGCTCTATACCGCCAAGGACGTAAACGTTCTTTTGACCGACCCCAACAAGGGCTCCACCTATCAGAGCATCCTTGATGAGGTCCACAACAACAAGATCAAGCCGCTCGACGATGCCTTTAGCGCCGCATCGAGCGAGGTGCTCGGCACGAGCTCTACCAATTATTTCTACGGCGAGGATGCCACAGGCACGCATGGTTGGGAAACGGTGCGCACCATCGATTTCCGCCCCAGCAAGGAGAGCGACACCACCAAGGCCCAGACCATCGGACATGTGATCTGCGGCTCTTATCTTGCCCTGACGGACGCGGACCTCGCCATCGAGAACGCGGGCGGCATCCGCGGCGGCATCGCGGCGGGCGATGTGACCGCCGGCAACGTCATCGCTATCTCGCCCTACGGCAACACCGTGGAGACCTGGACCATGACCGGTGCGGACTTCCTGACAGCGCTCGAGCACTCGCTGCAGATCAGCGACGAGTGCAATCACAGCTACGAGCTTCAGCAAGCCTACGTGGCGGCCGGCCACACCGAGCAGGAGGCGCAAGACATGTACAAGTGGCGCGACGACTCCGGCAGTATCCTTTCCTTCGGCGGCATCAACGTGACAATCGATTGGACGCAGTCCGAAGGCAAGCGCATCGTGAGCGCCACGCTCACCAAGGATGGCAGCACGCTCGACCCCGCCAAGACCTATACCGTCGCCACCAACAACTACATCATCACCAACACGACCGACTTCCCCACCTTCGCAAACGCCACCAAGCACACCGAGTGGGGTACCTGCGAGTCAGCACTAAGGGCGCTGATCGGGCAGAACAGCTGGGAGAGCAAGATGGCCTCGCTCGCGGGCACCATCAGCTTTGGCTCCGCCGCCGTGGACCCCACGCCCACACCGGCCCCGGCGCCTGAGCCCTCGCCTCAGACGGATACGACGACCACGAAGGTCATCACCAAGAAGACGACCGGTAAGCTCGCCGCAACGGGAGACCGCACGCTGGCTATGGTCGGCGCATGCCTCATCGGCGGCATCGTCATCATCATTCTCGGCATTATCTGGAAGCGTCGACGCTAAGCTACACCGCCGGGCCTTGCAGCCCCGCCGTGCAAACCTTATATCGAGCACAGAAGCCCGTCAGAATTTGATCGGACGGGCTTCTTGGTGGGTATCATGGTTGGACGATCATGAGGAGGTTTCCCTACATGGAATTGTTTGAGCCAATTCTTCATTTCTTTGCACAACGATGGGTCCACAACATCATCTGGGCCGGCATCTTGGCCATCGGCACCGCCGTTGCCGCCAAAGTCGCGTCCAAGACCCTGCACCACCTGCTTAACCGCGACGATAACCCGCTCCCTTCATCGAGCATCTTCATCAACATCGCGCGCGCCGTCATCTGGATGATCGGCGGCAGCTTTATCCTCGACAACTGTTTTGGCATCAACGCAAACGCACTCGTCGCCGCTCTTGGCGTCGGCGGCATCGCCATCTCGCTCGGCTTTCAGGACACGCTCTCAAACCTTATCGGCGGCATGCAAGTGACGTTTATGGGCATCATCAAGCCCGGCGACAATATCGAGGTCGGCGGCGTATCCGGCGTGGTCCAAGACATCACCTGGCGCCACACGACCATCGAAGATGCCTGTGGACAGACCATCATTGTGCCCAACTCCAACATCTCCAAGAACACACTCGTGCATCTGATGCCCTTTGGGCGCGTGGCCGTGCCCGTTGCCGTAAAGGACACGTCTAAATGGGCTTCCCTTGACGCGCTGGCAGACGAGCTCACGAGCGCAACCAAAACGGCTGTCTCGCCCATCTCGGGCTTTGACAAGGAGCCCTACGTGCTCTTTAGCGAGATCGGCGACTTTGGCATCAAAGGAAAGATTATCTTTATCGTCAGCGACGACAGCACCACTTTCACCGCTGCCGACGCCTGCATTCGTGCCATCGCTCCCCTCATTGCCTAAACCACCACAAAGGGGACAGGCACCTTTGTGGTGGTTTTCATTCGTGGTACCATGGTTCATATCGTTGTTTAAACGACTTAGGGAGTAGACACCATGGGAGAGGCCTATCGTCAAGCACTCAAACGCGGCGAGCAAGGGCGTCGTCGCGCCATCAGCCAAAGCGAGCATCCATACCTTACGGACCTCGATAGCCTGGTTGCTCAGCTCCCCTTAGGTCGGCGAGAGAACGTCGGCCTGCGGGATATTCCGCTCGAAATGGTCGTCGGTACGGTTACCAAGGGCCGTCAGTCCGCCTTTTCGTGCAACTTTATGCCCCTGCTGCCGTTTAGCACCGAGTTCGCCCGCAAGTGGTCCAACCTCTACGACATCCAGGTGACCGAGGGCTATCGCGATCCCGTCATCGTAACCGAGTTCATGCATCGGTTTTACGTCCAAGAGGGCAACAAGCGCGTCAGTGTCCTCAAATTCCTGGACGCCCCAACGGTTTCCGCCAAGGTCACCCGTCTCTACCCCGGCAAATGGGATTCCGTCGAAAGCCGCCTGTACGGTGAGTTCTCTGCGTTTTGGCACGTCTGTCCCCTATACGAGATCGAGTTCTCGCGCGAGGGAAGCTACGAGACGCTCGCCAAGATGCTCGGTCAGAACCTTATCGAAAAATGGCCGCAGAAAAAGGTCGACTACCTGCGCCACACCTTCCTGCTCTTTAAGCGCGCCTACCTTCGCGCAGGTGGCGACCATCTGGACATTACGCCCGCCGACGCCATGCTCGTCTACCTCAATGTGTACAACCAGGACCGCCTGCTGGATACGCCGACGGATATCGTCGTTAACCGCCTGTGCAAGATTTGGCGCGAGCTGGTCATTGCCGGCAAAAGTGACGAGGACAAGGTCGATCTTGTCGAAGCCCCTCAACCCAACGAGAAAGAGTCGCCCGCCAAGTCCACCTCCGGCGTGCTCAACTTCTTTATGGGCAAGACCGTCTACTCGGCCGCCAACCCCCTGCGCATCGCCTTTATCCACGAATTCCCCTGTGCGACATCGAGCTGGGACAGCCTGCACGATCAAGGGCGTCAATATCTTGACGAGCACTTTGGCGGCATCGTGCGCACCGAGGCGTTCGAGAACTGCCACGATCCGGACGTGTTCTACGCCGCCGTGGAAACGGCTGTCAAACATGGAGCAAACGTCATCTTCTCGACCTCGCACCGCCTGATGGAATACACGCTCAGGGCTGCCGTCGAGTATCCTCAGGTGCGATTCCTCAACTGCTCTATCGGCCTTCCCCACCAAAGCGTCCGTTCGTACTTTGGCAAGATGTATGAGGCCAAATTTCTCTTGGGCGCCCTTGCCGCCAGCATGGCGGACAACCACCGCATCGGTTACCACGCGTCGGTCTTCGCCTCGGGCGCGCTCAGCGAGATCAACGCCTTTGCGATTGGCGCTTCACTGCTCGACCCCCGTGCGCAAATTATCCTGACCTGGGGCGATGTGCCCGCCGGAGGCCTTGCCGAGGCCATGTGCCGCGAAGGTGTGAGCGTCATGACCGGCGCCGACATGTCAAAGTCACTCGAAGACCCCACGGCATACGGACTCCACCGTCTGGTCGATGGCAAGGCTGTCGGCATTGCCATGCCGGTATGGAACTGGGGCCGATACTACGAGCTTATCGTGCGAAGCCTGCTGCATGGCACCTGGGATGAGACCAGTGACGACAGCCAGGTTCGCGCCGTCAACTACTGGTACGGCATGAGCTCAGGTGTTATCGACATCCGTTATGCTCCGGGCCTACCCTACCAGACGCGCAAGCTTGTTCAGCTACTCCGCAATGGCATCGTCGAGGGCTCCATCAATCCATTTGGCGGCGAGCTCCATAGCCAAGACGGCGTGGTACAGATTGAGGGCTTTCCCCCACTGCCGAGCACGCAGATTGTCGAGATGAATTGGCTGGCGGACAACGTGGTGGGCACCATTCCGCAGCTCGACGATGAGCCGGGGGTTACCGCCCTATGAAGATCCTTGCCATAGCAGATACCGAAGAACGATGCCTTTGGGAGTGCTTTCGCAAGGAGCGCTTTGAGGGTGTCGACCTGATTCTGTCTGCCGGCGACCTGGACCCGGACTATCTTGAGTTTTTGGTCACGGTCATCAACAAACCGCTCATCTACGTCCGCGGCAACCACGATGACCGCTACGCACGTCATGCACCGGGCGGCTGCATCTGTGTCGAAGACACCGTGTACGTGTATCGCGGCGTTCGCATTGCGGGGCTTGGCGGCTCCATGCGCTACCGAGATGGCGCCAACATGTACACCGAGCGCGAGATGGCCAAGCGCGTGCGCAAGCTGTCCCACAAAGTGAGGATGGTCGGCGGCTGCGACATCTTGCTCACCCATGCGCCCGCCGCCGGCGTGGGCGATCTGGATGATCTACCGCATCGAGGATTCGAATGCTTTAACACGGCACTCGAATCCTGGAATCCCGACTACATGGTGCACGGGCATGTGCACCAAAGCTACGGTTGCAATTTTCAGCGCGAGCGTCAGCACGCATGCGGGACAACGATCATCAACGCCTGCGGCTATACGCAGTTTGAACTCGACGAGACGCGCTACCCCATCCGTGGCTGGCAAGCAGCCTGGCTCAATTCGCAAACCATGCGCCGCGAGCTCAAGCGCCATGAGGCCATCGAGTCCTCGACCGCCAGAACCCCCTGGTAACCACCACAAAGGGGACAGGCACCTTTGTGGTGGTTCCGGACTCTCGACGCTACAGGGCAGCGATGACCTTATCGCCCATCTGAGCGGTGCCGAGGATCTTATCGGCAGGGGTGTTGGCGTCGGCGATGTCGCGGGTACGCCAGCCCTCGTCGAGCACATGGGCCACGGCATTTTCGACTAAGACGGCCTGCTCGCCCATGTCGAGCGCGTACGTGAGCAGCATTGCCGCCGACAGGATCTGTGCGAGCGGATTGGCAATACCGAGCCCTGCGATATCGGGCGCGCTGCCAGCGCTCGGCTCGAACAGCGAAACGCCGTCGCCCAGCGAAGCAGAGGCGAGCATGCCGAGCGAGCCCGTAATCTGTGCAGCATCGTCGGAGAGAATGTCGCCGAACATGTTCTCCGTAACTACGACGTCAAAGTCGCCCGGTCGGTTGATGAGCTGCATAGCGGTGTTATCGACGAGCAGGTCTTCGAGCTGCACATCGGGGCACTCTTCATCATGCACGCGATGCACGACCTTGCGCCACATGCGGCTCGTCTCCAGCACGTTGCGCTTATCCACACTCGTCACGTCACCGCGACGCTTGCGGGCCGCTTCGAACGTTTGACGGGCAATGCGCTCCACCTCGAACTCGCGGTACTCCATCACATCGACCGCACGCTGGCCCGCAGCGCCATTAGCGCCCGCGCCGTCCTCGTCGTAGAAACGATCGTGCTTGCCAAAGTAAATGCCGCCGGTAAGCTCGCGGCGTGGGGCCGCCGGATCGGTCGAATCCCACTTAGGGCCACCGACTGATGCTAGCCTCATCCTCGGTCATATGGAGCTTATCGCGCAGATGGCTGGCTTACCTCAGGCCGGTATGGATACGGGGCCTCTGAGCCGTCTTGAGGGCTTCTGCGGCCACTTCGATATCCTAGTCGACCGCACGGGTGAGACTCCATACCGTGCACCGGTCGCCCGCGATCTTGCCAATCTCCTGCACCGAGCGAAAATCGCCGGGGCTCGAGATGGGAAAGCCCGCCTCGATCACATCGACGTTCATACGCACCAGCTGACGTGCGATAACGATTTTTCCCTCAGTATTCATGCTGACGCCGGGAGGCTGCTCCCCGTCGCGCAGCGTAGTGTCAAAGATTGCGATTTTGCGACTCATGATTTCCTCCTGATAGGCCTGAGATACAGATGGCTTTCAGGAGAGATGGAGTGCCCCAAGATAGAAAAATACCCGTGTCGCTCATCACGCCCAAAAGCAGCGGACGATAGCGCACCCGGGTACAACTCATCGTTATAGCGAGATTGCAACCCTAGCGCGCTATCCCATCTAGTAGCGCTAGGCCTAGGAGCTGCTGCGTGTTATAGAACATGCCTGGCTCCTTTCAGCCTCGGGTATTCACTACATCGCGCTAAAGTGCAACACAGTCGAAACGACGTGCAATGGGGATTTTGGAGCAACCGAGGCAAAGCCACCACGAAGGTGCCTGTCCCCTTTGTGGTGGTTTTGCCCCGAGATAGCAAAGAACCCGGTCCTGCACGAGGCAGAACTGGGTTCCTTTAGCAATGTTTGCTTTGCTGAGGCAGTAACTAGCAGTTACTCAGCCAGGAAGTCACGCTGGACAGCGGGATCGACCTTGACGCCAGGGCCCATGGTGGAAGACACGGAGATGGACTTGACGTACTTGCCCTTAGCAGAAGAGGGCTTGACGCGCAGGATCTCGGTGTACAGGGCAGCGTAGTTCTCGACGAGCTGCTGCTCAGAGAAGGACTTCTTGCCCAGGGGCACGTGGCAGATGCCGTAGCGGTCGGCGCGGTACTCAACGCGGCCAGCCTTGAGCTCGGAGACCATCTTGGCGACGTCCATGGTCACGGTGCCGAGTTTGGGGTTCGGCATGAGGCCACGGGGACCAAGGATCTTACCGATGCGGCCAACCTTGGCCATCATGTTCGGCGTAGCAATAGCGGCGTCGAAGTTGATCTCGCCCTTCTGGATCTGGGCGACGAGCTCGTCGGAACCGATGATGTCGGCGCCGGCAGCCTCGGCCTCGCGGGCCTTCTCGCCCTCGGCGAAGACGGCAACACGAACGGTCTTGCCGGTGCCGTGGGGCAGGGAGATGGAACCACGGATGTTCTGGTCAGCCTTACGAGTATCGATGCCCAGACGGAAGTGGGCCTCGATGGTCTCGTCGAACTTGGCGGTGTCGAGCTCCTTGATGAGCTTGGCAGCCTGAAGGGGGGTGTAGAGCGTGGCGCGGTCGATCTTCTCGGCAGCGGCGTTATAGCTCTTACCATGCTTAGCCATGTGCATTACCTCCTGTGGTTAAACGGGCGTGAGCCCTCCCACATCGTATCGTGTGCCCTATTGCACACATATAACGGGCGCCCCGGTCGGAACACCCGTCATTACCTAAAGAAATCGCTACTCAGCGATGGTGACGCCCATGGAGCGGGCGGTACCGGCGATGATCTTCTTGGCGGCGTCAATGTCGTTGGCATTGAGGTCCGGCATCTTGATCTCGGCGATCTTGGTGAGCTGCTCCTGGGAAAGCTGACCAACCTTGTCGGCCTGGGGCTTAGCGGAACCAGACTTGAGGTTCAGCTCCTTCTTGATGAGGTGAGCCGCCGGCGGGGTCTTGGTGATGAAGGAGAAGGACTTATCCTCGTAGACAGAGATCTCAACGGGGATGATGTCGCCCTTCTTGTCCTGCGTCTCGGCGTTAAAGGCCTGGCAGAACTGCATGATGTTCACGCCAGCAGCGCCCAGGGCAGGACCGACGGGAGGAGCGGGGTTAGCGGCACCAGCAGGAATCTGGAGCTTAATGACGTTGGCAACCTTCTTCTCAGCCATGGTCATTCCTTTCGAATCACGAGTGTGAAGTACTTGCTATATCGTAAGCACGCACGTGTTAGAAGCACTCCTGAGATGAGCAGTCACAGAAGAAGCACGCTCGCGCGAACGGACGAAAACTTAAGCGATGACAGCGACCTGGTTAAAGTCGAGCTCGACCGGCGTCTCGCGGCCAAAGATCATCAGCGTGACCTTGAGCTTGCCAGCCTCGGTGTTAACCTCGGAGACTTTGCCATCAAAGTCGGTAAGCGGGCCATCGGTGACGCGGACGGACGTGCCGACCTCAATATCAACCGAGGTACGCTTGGGCGAATCGCCCTTACCGGGACGACGAGTCATCTTGTTGTACTCGTCGCGGGAAAGCGGAGCGGGCTTACCGTTACCGCCCAGGAAACCGGTGACGCCAGGCGTGTTACGAACGCACGTCCATGCATCGTCATCCATCTCCATGCGGACCAGAACATAACCCGGGAAAATCTTGGAATCCTTGGTCTCACGCTTGCCACCCTCTTTAATCTCAGTGACGCGCTCCATAGGAATCTCGATATCAAAGATACGGTCCTGCATGCCCATAGTCTCGATGCGATGCTCGAGATCAGACTTAACGCGGTTCTCGTATCCAGAGTAAGTGTGAACGACGTACCAACGCTTAGACATGGTTTAGCCCCTCAATCCAGAAAACAGAGCAAGAGCCTCGCCAAAGCCAGCATCGAGCAGAGCGATGACGACGCCGACGACGATCAGAGAAGCGCAAACGACGACCGAGTAGTTCACGAGCTCCTTCTTATCGGGCCACGTGACGCGCTTCATCTCGGACTTGACCGAAGCGAAATACTTCTTGGTGCGGGCGAAGAAACCAGGCTTCTCGTTCTTCTTGGACTTCGCAGCCTTCTCGTTCTTCTTGGCAACGGCCTTCTTGGCCTCAACCTTGGAGTTGGCGGCAGCGTTGTTGGCGGGTGCCGGCTGCTGAGCCTTCTTCTTGTTCTTCTTGTTGGCCATTTGGGTTACCTCCGCGCAATGCGCTTATACATGAGTAAACCGTAAGCCCCCAATGGGAGCTTACGGAATAATGACTGGCACGCCAGGAAGGACTCGAACCCTCAACACTCGGTTTTGGAGACCGATGCTCTACCAATTGAACTACTGGCGTATGTGACTAGAGACTAGCGGGTCTCTTTGTGCAGCGTGTGGTGACGGCACCAGGGGCAATACTTCTTGATCTCCATACGATCAGGCATGTTCGCCTTGTTCTTGGTGGTCGTATAGTTGCGGCGCTTGCACTCAGTGCACGCAAGAGTAACTAGAGTACGCATGTATCCTGAACCTTTCATTTCCGCCCCGTACGGGCACGAGATGGTACTTTATCAGCTCTACGTAAGGGCTGTCAACGAAAACCTCGAGTCAATTGGTTCTCGGTGGATCCATTCATATTTGGAACACATCAATGAAGCCAGCGAGAGCTAATCGACGGTGTACCCAGGACCATTATCGATCCTCTCGACACCAGCAACGACTCAATGTCCATTGCAGAAAAGAACCCGGCACCCATATAAGTGCCGGGTTCTCTAAGTCAGCTATATCAGAGAGCTAATTTACTCAATGATCGTGGAGACGATGCCCGAACCGACGGTGTGGCCACCCTCGCGGATAGCGAAGCGCAGGCCCTCCTCCATGGCGATCGGGTGGATGAGGTCGCCCTCGATGGTGATGTGGTCACCAGGCATAGCCATCTCGGTGCCCTCGGGAAGCTTGACCGTACCGGTAACGTCGGTGGTACGGAAGTAGAACTGAGGACGATAACCATCGAAGAACGGGGTGTGACGGCCGCCCTCCTCCTTGGTCAGAACGTAGATCTCGCCGGTGAACTTGGTGTGCGGGGTAACCGAACCGGGCTTGCAGAGAACCTGGCCGCGCTCGATGTCCTCGCGCTTGATGCCGCGGAGCAGCAGACCGACGTTGTCGCCAGCCTCGCAGAAGTCCATGGACTTACGGAACATCTCGATACCGGTAACGACGGTGTTCTGGGTGTCCTTGATGCCGACGATCTCGACGGGCTCGTTGAGCTTGAGCTCACCGCGCTCGACACGGCCGGTAGCAACGGTACCACGGCCGGAGATGGTCATAACGTCCTCAACGGCCATCAGGAAGGGGAGGTCGTTGTTACGAGCAGGCGTCGGGATGTACTCGTCGACGGCATTCATGAGCTCGCGGATAGCGTCCATCCACTTGGCGTCGCCCTCGAGAGCGCCCAGAGCGGAACCACGGATGACGGGGATGTCGTCGCCGGGGAAATCGTACTCGGAGAGGAGCTCACGGGTCTCCATCTCGACGAGGTCGATGAGCTCGTCATCGTCAACCATGTCGCACTTGTTCAGGAAGACGACGATGTAGGGAACGCCGACCTGACGGGCGAGCAGGATGTGCTCGCGGGTCTGAGCCATGGGGCCGTCGGTAGCGGCGATGACCAGGATAGCGCCGTCCATCTGAGCAGCACCGGAGATCATGTTCTTGACGTAGTCAGCGTGGCCCGGGCAGTCAACGTGAGCGTAGTGACGGGAAGCGGTCTCGTACTCAACGTGGGAGACGGAGATCGTAATGCCGCGCTCGCGCTCCTCGGGAGCCTTGTCGATGTTCTCGAACGCAGTGAAGTCAGCCTTGCAGCCCTCGGTCTCGGAGAGAACCTTGGTGATGGCAGCGGTCAGCGTGGTCTTGCCGTGGTCGACGTGACCAATGGTGCCGATGTTAACATGCGGCTTAGTGCGCTCAAACTTCTCTTTGGCCATAAAGCCCTCCTCTTAACAGGTCGTCCCCGGACGGGACTTTGCCTTTATACCATAGTGGCCTCTCAACATACTATTGAGAAGCCACCGTGTTACCTATGGTAGCGGTGACTGGATTCGAACCAGTGACGCCACGGGTATGAACCGTGTGCTCTAACCAACTGAGCTACACCGCCGGATGGAGCCTGCAACCAGACTTGAACTGGTGACCTCTTCGTTACCAACGAAGTGCTCTACCGACTGAGCTATACAGGCACTTGACGGGTGGGAGCTATAGGATTCGAACCTATGTAGGCAGAGCCAACGGGTTTACAGCCCGTCCCCATTAACCACTCGGGCAAACTCCCAATCGTTCAAGTATCCGCAGGTTCTTTGGTCTTTTGGACCGCCGCCCCCGCGAACGAAAAAGATAATACGATGCCACCTTGGGGGCTGTCAACGAAAACCTCTAGATACACGGTGCCGGGCGTATCTATATACCTGTGACCTGCGATTTTGTTGAATATGGATATGAAGAACGGTGGTTTTGGATACTGAGGCGACATTTCCCGAGGCGACACTTTGGTGTAGTGGAGTGCACCTTCAGGATCGAACTTCGATAACGACTTATTTGCACCTATATATAGGTCGAGATCGCGCTTCTCTGGCTTGACCGAGCGTGGATGACTGGAGCCGGTCCGGCCTTTGTCTCGATCTGTAACATCTAGAGAACATTTTCTCCCCTATCTGTTACAGATTGAGATATTACGCAGAGACCCCAGCTCACGTCTCATTCTGTAACAGTTAGAAACGATTAAACCGTCTTGGTGTTACAGATTGAGACTAATTGGGGGACGAGACGGACGCTTTGCCCGATACTTATCAACAAAAAAGAAACGGGCCCTGTCCCACAAGGAACAGAGCCCGAAACTCTCATGGAGCCAGTGACAGGAATCGAACCCGCAACCCACTGATTACAAATCAGTTGCGCTACCGTTGCGCCACACTGGCACACTTGGCGCTTTCGCGCGAAGCCTGTTAAGAATAATGGAATTGCGGACGGGGCGCAACAGGCCGCACGGCGATATACAAATATGCAAAATCCAGCAACAGCGCATACCAGGCCCGTTCATTTCTGTCAGTGCGCCCTCAATCTTAAAACCATTCGCCAGAACGAATAGTTTTAATTACAATTGGCTATATAAAACTATTCGTTTTGGCGAAGGGTTTCGCGATGTTGACTACAAAGGAAGCAGCCGAGCTGCTCGGCATCACCCCGCGCAGGGTGCAGGAGCTCATTAAGAACGGCGCGTTGACCGCCCGCAAGGCTTCTGGCGTGTGGCTTATCGACAAAGACAGCGTAGACACGCGACTCCGCTCCGCAACCAAAAGAGGGGGACGGCCTCGTCGCGGGCATGGGAAAAGCGAAATCGCATTTACCCTCATGAACCGCACGCACGAAGTAGCCCAGCTGGTCTACAGCAGATCACGGAAAGACTTCACCCACATCGGCGCCGACGTCGATCGTGCCCACGCCCCTATTGGAGTTTTTGCTCCCAGCAAACCCGTATCGCTCGACTCCTTCCGCATCTGGTGGCGCGGCCGCGGTATCCCGCTCGCACGCATTGGGCTAACCTCCCTGCTTGCAGAAGCCGCAGTCGATGTTCCCGATGAACTCGTACAGCGAAATCTCGGCATCTCCCTATCCGACCAGTATTGGATTAGACCCCAAGATTCCGGTCTCGCCTGGGAGGATATCAACTTCTTCAATAACGCCTTTGATGACGTCTCGCTGTCCATTGCGCCCTTTGCCCCAGAGGGAAAAGCGGCTGCCGCAAAGCCCGATAACACCTCGGACGGCAATCTTCAAAAGTACTGGACGTGCGAGGGCGGGCGTCGAATTCTGCATAAGGCAGGAGCGCACCTGAACCAAGAACCTTATAACGAGCTGGTGGCGACCGCGCTCCACCGGCGCATCCTAAACGCCTGCGATTATGTGCCTTACTCGCTCGAGGGCACGGGCACTTCCGCCATGAGCATATGCGATGTCTTCTTAACTGATGAAGAAGAGTATGTCCCTGCGTTCTATGTAAACCAGCACGCAAACGCAGATGAACGGCTAACCGACTACGAGCGATATGTAGCAAACTGCGAGGAGCTCGGGGTGACAGGCGTTAAGGATGCCCTTGACCGCATGATCGTGTGCGACGACATCATCGCCAACTACGATCGTCATTGGCGCAACTTCGGCCTCGTGCGAAACGTCAACTCACTAGTCTGCAGGCCAGCCCCCATCTTCGATTCGGGCTCATCGCTCTGGTGCAACATTTCTCTTGAGGAGCTTAGGGCGGGAGAGCACAGTTTTACCAGCGCGCAGTTTCATTCAAGCCCCGCCAAACAAATGCTGCTCGTCGAGGACATGGGCTGGTTCGATGGAGACAAACTCAAAGGCTTTGTCGACGAGGCAATCGAGATTCTGTCTAAAAACGATGCCCTAGCAGCGAGACTGCCTTATCTAAAAGAGGCGCTAACGTGGCGCCTCGAAAGAATGATCGACATCGCTGAATGGAGTTAGCAAAGCAGCATTGCCCCGCCAGCTCCCCTACCGTCCGCGCAACGCCTTGAGCTTGGCCAGGGCCTCGGGGCTCAGGCGGCTACCCAGGGTCATCTTGATCTGCGGAGCTTCCTCTGCCTCGTGAACATCGTTATCGATCTGTTTGATCTCGTCCACCAGCATGCGGCTCGAGATGCGCGTAACGCCCTTGCCCATGACAACGGCCTGGATCGTGCCGTCGCTCGACACCACGGAGCACGCGCGGCCTTCCTCGCGCGCCTCGATGCAGAGCTTCTGCACCACGGTATCGGCAGAGACGCCCGTCGGCGAGAACTCGATACGCACGCCGCGGGCCGGCAGGTTGGGGCGCTCGCTGGAGATATTGCCCGCACCGTCGAACACGATCACGGCCTCGTAGCGGCCCTGGGCAAACGCGGCAACGTCGTTGATGAGCGCCGTGCGCGCCATATCGTGGACGTCGCTGGAATACGGATCATCGGAATGGTCGTAGACGAGCTTTTCGTAGCGCGGCGTGCAGTGAATCACGTTGTAGCCGTCGACCACCAGCAGCTCGGGCTTATTGGAGTGCACCGTCGAGACCGGATCGGCGATGGCCTGCGCAAACGCATTGCCGCCCACGCCATAGGTTGCGGCCGAAACAATCGGCTTGGCCGAGCCTTCGCCAAAGCGCTTGGCCTTGGACTTGGCGCGGTTCTTCTTGGACATGCGCTACTCCTCCCCCATGAGCTCACCGGCGTTGCGGCGCAGCCACTCAAAGCACAGCGCGGTGGTCGCCTGGGCCACATTGAGGCTCTCGGTCATACCGCGCTGGGGGAGCTTGGTCAAAAAGTCGCACTTCTCGAGCACCAGGCGCGAGATGCCGTCACCCTCCGAACCCATGACAAGTGCCACGCGGCCCTCGAAGGGAGCGTCCCAGCAGCTGCCCTCGGCGTGCTCGGAGGCACCGCCCACCCAAAAGCCGGCGGCCTTAAGATCGTCGAGCGCACGGGCGATGTTGGGCACTTGCGCGATAGACAGATGCATAACGGCGCCGGCTGAAGTCTTGTAGCTGCCCACGGTCACGCCGGCGGCGCGCTTGTTGGCGATGATGACGCCGGCAGCGCCCACAACCTCGGCGGAACGCACGATGGCACCAAAGTTGCCGTCGTCAGTCACATGGTCGAGCACGACGACGAGCGCCGGTCCGTCACCCGCGCGGTCGAGGATGTCGGCGACATCGGCGTAAGGGAAGTTGCCAACCTCGAGCGCGATGCCCTGGTGAGCGCCGTGGCTCGACAGTGCGTCGAGCTGCGCGCGCGGCACATACTTAATGCGGACGCCCGCAGCGTTGAGGTCGTCGACCAGGCGCGACAAGGCGGCATCGCGCTCCCCGCCCTCGGCAATGAGCGCGCACTTGATGGGAAAACCGGTGCGCAGCGCCTCAGCAGCAGCACGGCGACCCTCGATGAACTCACCCTTGGGAGCCTGGACAGCGTCGCGGTTGCGATCGCGCTGCGGACGTGCGGCCTGGGCGCGATCGCGCTGGCCCTTGGGAGCGGCAGTGCGGTCATTGCGGCGAATCGGACGCGAGACAGAAGCAGCCTGCTTGCCGCCACGAGACGCACGCTTGCGATTGTCGGCCATAAAACGGCCTCCTTAAATAGATAACGAACAAGAATCGACCGTCCGAGCCACGGCACCTTGCCTTTCAATCGTCGGGCATGACCACCAGGTCTATGCCCTCCTCTCTCAAGGCAATCTGCCGCACCTCGAACGGTCGACAAATACTAGAGACTCTTAATACGAGTGCCCGCGGCAGTATCCTCGATCGTCAGCCCGAGGTCCTTGAGCTGGTCACGGATGGCGTCGGCCAGATCCCAGTTCTTGTCGGCGCGGGCCTCGGCGCGGGCCTCGAGAATCTTGGCAGCGGCCTCGTCCACGTCGTCGCCCGTGTAGGCGACCAAGCCGGCGGCAACGCCTAGCAGACCCAGCGGCAGCTCGACCTTGGGCTCGGGGAGCTCAACGCCAAACGTATCGAGCAGCTCGACCAGCGTATCGGCGGCGGCCAGGGCAGCGGTCTTGTCGGCAGCGTCGCCCGCTTGCTCCAGGTACTGGTTGCACTCGGTCACAAAGCCAAAGACGGCACCCATGGCGCCGGCGGTGTTAAAGTCGTCGTCCATGCACTCCTTAAAGGTGGCGCGGGTCTCGGCGGCCTTGGCGGCAAACGCCTCGGATGCTGCCTCATCGGCATCGGCCGTCGCATGGTTCGCGGCCCAGCGCAGGTTCTCGACCGTACCGGCGATACGCGTGAGCGAGTTTTCGGCACCCTCCAGGCGCTCCCAAGAAAAGTCGAGCGGCGAGCGATAGCTCGTCTGCAACATCAGCAGGCGCAGAGCGGCAGCGGAGTGCTGCTCGAGGACCTCGGCCAGCGTAAAGAAGTTGCCGAGCGACTTGGACATCTTCTCGCCGTCTACCAGCAGCATGCCTGTGTGCATCCAGGTGTTGGAGAAGCCCTGGTGCCAGGCGCAGGTGGCCTGGGCGCACTCGTTCTCGTGATGCGGGAAGGCAAGGTCGGAGCCGCCGCCGTGGATGTCGATCGGAGTGCCCAGGTAGCGATGCACCATGGCGGCGCACTCGGTGTGCCAACCAGGACGGCCCTCGCCCCAAGGGCTCGGCCAGCTGGGCTCGCCGGGCTTGGCGGCCTTCCACAGGGCAAAGTCGAGCGGGTCGTTCTTGTCCTCGTTCTCCTCGATGCGCGCGCCAACCATAAGGTCATCGATGTTGCGGCCCGAGACCTGACCGTAGCTGGGATCGCTGCGCACGGCAAAGTACACATCGCCGTTATCGGCTGCGTAGGCATGGCCCTGCTCGATGAGCGTCTTGATCATGGCGATCATGGGGCCGATCTCCTTGGTGGCGCGGGGGCGCACATCGGGATCGAGCACGTTGGCGGCACGCATGACGCCGATGAACTTGTCGGAGAACTCCGTCGCGACCTCGACAGCCGTACGGCCCTGCTCGTTGGCGCGCTTGATGATTTTGTCGTCGACATCGGTGAGGTTCTGGGCGAACGTGACCTCGTAGCCGCTCGCGATGAGCCAGCGACGAATCACGTCAAAGCTGATGAACGTGCGGGCATTGCCGATGTGGATGTTGTCGTAGACCGTGGGGCCGCACACATACATGCGGACCTTGCCGGACTCGATGGGCTTGAACTCTTCCTTTTTATGGGTAGCGCTGTTGTAGATACGCATTCGTTACTCCTTAACGGTTTTCTGTAGCAGGCAGACGGCCCAGGCGCCGATTCCCTCGCCTTGGCCTTCCCAACCGAGCTTTTCGGTCGTAGTGGCGGCGACGCCCACGTTTTCGACGTCAACGCCCAGGGCATGGGCAAGGTTGGCGCGCATGGCATCGCGGTGCGGGGTGATCTTAGGTTGTTGACAGGCAATGGTGCAATCGGCATCGACAAACTCAAAGCCCAGCTCGCGCGCATAGTCCATCACGCGAGCGAGCAGCACCATCGAATCGGCACCCTCGTAGGCGGGATCGGTGTCGGGGAATAGCTTGCCGATGTCTCCCCCGCGGCAGGCTCCCAGAATGGCGTCTGCCAGCGCGTGTGCAAGCACATCGGCATCCGAGTGGCCCAGCAGGCCGCGCTCGTAGGGGATGTCGACCCCGCCGATGATACATCGACGCCCCTCCACCAAACGGTGGACGTCGTAGCCGTGGCCAATGCGCAGGTTACTGAACATGGGGAAGGTCCTCTCCCTCGGCCATGCGGCCAAGCAGAATCGCGGTTACGGGACGCAGGTCCTCGGGCACCGTCACCTTAAGGTTATCGCGCGGGCTCTGGACACAGCGGACGCGCCCGCCCATGCGCTCGACCAGCGAAGAATCGTCGGTCCCGATAAAGCCCTCGGCGATAGCTGCGGTGTGGGCGCGCTTCATGGCGTCGACGCTAAAGATCTGCGGTGTCTGCGCGGCCCAGTAGAGCTCACGCGGCGGCGTCTCGACGATATTGTCGCCGTCGACGATCTTGAGCGTGTCGATCGCGGGCTGACCGCATACGACACCGTCGAGCGAGCGGTCGCCCACAAGCACGTCGATCGCATGATCGATGGCCTCGGTCGTGATGAGCGGACGGGCGCCGTCGTGGATGGCGACATATTCGAAACCCGCCGGAACCGCATGCACGCCGGCACGGGTGGAATCCTGACGGGTATCGCCGGCATCGGCGAAGCTGATGGGCGTGTCATAGTCAAACGGATCGATGGCCAGGCGGCGCATCTCGGCGCGGCGCTCGGCAGGGCACACCACCACGATGTGGCCGACCTTGTCGCTACGATCGAACGCGCGGATGGACCAGCTCATGAGCGGACGGCCCGCCACGTTAACGAGCTGCTTGCCGCCGGGATTTCCAAAGCGCTGGCCGCTGCCGCCGGCAACGACCACGGCGCATACGGGCGCCATTATGCGTTCCCCTGTTTGGTGCCCTTCATGCGGTACAGCGAGTCCGCAAGAATGGCAGGGTTGTTGACGCCAAAGTCGCCCAGGCGCTCCGGGTCCTCGCTGATGTCGTCCATGAGCTCCTGCAGCGAGCCATACTCGTCGACGATCTTCTCTGCCACGCCGTCGCGCACGACGGACACGCGCGAAAGCGTGCGCAGGCCCAGCGGCGTCATGACGGAATCCTCGTCCAGGTCGTCATAGCCCAGAACTGCCGCCACGTGCTGCGGGTCGGACAGGTCCTTAGGCGTCATGCGGCTCAGCTCGGCGCGGATCTTCTCGGCGTTGGCCTCAGAGGAATCGCTTGCGTAGTCGCGGATCATCAAGTCGTATTCGGTATCCATGCTGGAGCCCGCGAGCTGCTCGAGCTGCATCTGCACGAGCTTGCCCTGGTTGCCCAGCTTGACGATGCAATCCTTAAGCTCGGTCTTTGCCTGCTGCATGATCTCGAAGCTCGAGAAGATGCCGGTGATGTCGGCGAGCGTGACGTAGTCGTCGAGCTCAAGGGCCGTCAGGCGCAGCAAGGAGCGGTCGAGCGACTGACGGGTGGTCTGAAGCGTGGCGACGAGCTGGTTGACCGAGCTCATGATGGTGGTGACGGGCTGGATCTCGTAACTCTTGCCGTGGACGTACACGTTGACGACGGCACGACGGGCCGAGACCGAGATCACGATGGCATCGGTGAGCACCGACATGCGAGCGGCAGTACGGTGACGCATGCCCGTCTCACTCGTGGCGAGCGAGGGATCGGGATTGAGATGGAAGTTGGCGCGCAGAATCTGGGTGAGGTCGCCGTCGATAACGATGGCGCCGTCCATCTTGGAGAGTTCGAACAGACGGTTCGAGGTGAACGAAATGTTGAGCGGGAAGCCGTCGTTGCCGGCGGCGAGCACGTTTTCAGTATCGCCGACGCAAATGAGGGCACCAAGGTGACCGGCGATGATCATATCGAGGGCGGTGCGGATCGGCTGGCCAGGTGCCGTCAGGCGAATAGCCTGTTCCATACGCTTTTGCAGCTCGTTCTTATCCAAGGCATCGCTCCCATCGTATACGCTCCATAAACGCTAAATAGTTTCTCACGGTTTGTCCCCGCGGCGCTCGCGAAATCCGATGCTTACAGAATGAGCGAACACAGCTTAGGTAACTCATTTGGGACGGGGCTCCTTTGACTGCTCATGTGATAGCATTGGGTCTCATATAAATGAGGGAGTAGTCGCGTAATCGGGTTCGCCCGCAGAGATGGAGCCAGACTATGGGACTCGCAGAGCTCGTGTTGCTCGCCGTTGGCCTTTCGATGGACGCCTTTGCCGTATCCATCTGCAAGGGTCTCGGCATGAAAAAGATCAACCTTAAGGTCGCCGTGGTGCTCGGCCTGTTCTTTGGCGGTTTTCAGGCCGGCATGCCCGTAATCGGATGGGCGCTTGGCAGTCAATTCATGGGCATCATCGGCCCCATCGACCACTGGATCGCCTTTATCCTGCTCGCCTTCATTGGCGGCAAAATGCTGTGGGAGGCATTTACCGAGGACGAGGATGAAGGCGACGGCAAGGATGCCGAAAAGATTGACCTGGGCGAGTACCTGATCCTCGCCATCGCCACCTCAATCGACGCCCTAGCCGTAGGCATCTCATTTGCCGCGCTCTCGGTCGACATCATGCCCGCCTTGTCGCTCATCGGCATCACGACCTTTATCTTCTCCGTCGCCGGCGTAGCGATCGGCCACACCTTTGGCGCGCGCTACGAAAAGCCTGCCACCATCGTGGGTGGCGTCGTGCTCATCTTCATCGGGCTTAAGATCTTGCTTGAGCATCTGGGGATTCTCGCGATATAAAAAACGCCTCTCATAAGCTCAACGTCAATGTAGAGGTCTCATGCAGAGTTTTACATAATGCCTTTTCGTGCAGACTTTTGCATGTCATACTGATATGCAAAAGTCTGCATGTTAGGAGATCGCCGTGGATACCTTTCCCATCACCACACCGCGCCAAGCTGGCATCTACGTGCGCCAGGCACGCGAGGCTCAGGGTCTCACCCGTGCCGCCCTCGCCAAAAAGGCCGGTGTTTCGGAGCGCCTGCTCGCATCGCTCGAGCTGGGCGACGCCACTGGCATTCGACTCGACAAGCTGCTGACCGTCTTTAACGCACTCGGCATAAGTCTCTTTGTGCAAAGCGATAACGACCCAATCGCATCACCCTTTAAACATCCGACGACGATAGCGGACCTCCCTATCGCGAACTCGAATGCCCTGCCCAAGCCAAGTGTAGGCAGACGACCCGCCCGACAAGGAACGCCATCTTCCTATGGTGCCTTGCTGGCCCAAATCGCAGCCGAGCAAGGCCTTTCCGACACTTCAGACCTCTCCTTTGGCTGTAAGGTTGTGAAATAAATGGCAGAGATGGAGCTTGCGACCCTCATTTGTGGCGAAATCGCAGGCACTCTCCGGCAAGACGAGCATGGACTCTGCAGCTTTGTATACGCCCCAACCTATCGCGGAGCACCGCTATCGCTAACAATGCCGCTTTCCAATCGCACGTATGGCCATAACATCGTCCGCCCGTTCCTATTTGGCCTTTTGCCCGACAGTCAAGAGCAGCGTCGCGCTATTGCCGCCGAGCATGACGTTGCATCCAACAACCCCGTCGCCCTCTTGTGCCATATCGGTCTTGACTGCGCGGGGGCCGTTCAGTTTTGTCGAACCGATCAATTAGACGCCGTCCGTGGCAGGGTCTCCGCATACCGCCCGCTTACCAATTCTCAAATCGCTCATAAGCTCAAAGCAATTCGCGATGACGAAAGAGAGACATGGATGGGCTCCAACGAAAGCTGGTCCCTGGGCGGCAATCAAGGCAAATTTGCACTGGCTTGGCATGATGGCCAATGGTGCGAATGTCTAGGGTCATCCCCCACTACCCATATCTTCAAAAATGGTGTCGTTGGGTTCAAACATCAGGCCTTAAACGAATTCGTCTGCATGAAAACGGCTCGGCGTGTTGGCATTCCAACTGCCGACGTCTCCTATTGCACATTTGAAGACGAAGCCGCGCTCGTCGTTGAACGGTACGACAGAATGGTCAATAGCAGCGGAAATATCGAAAGGCTGCATCAGGAGGACTTTTGCCAGGCGCTCGGTGTATTGCCAAGCCAGAAATACACCGCCGACGGAGGACCAACCACACGAGACATCCAAGAACGACTGATTAAAACAGTCCCCCACCACATGAATCTTGTGCTTTTTACCTATATGTTGTTCTATAACGCCATTATCGGAGCGCCTAACGCACACGCTAAAAACTACTCGCTCGTCCTTGGCAAAGGCACAAACGCGGCGCTCGCACCCATGTACGATGTCGCATCGGGCTTGGCGTATGAGAGCATGCGACGTCGGGCACGCCTTGCTATGAGCGTTGGCGGCGAAAATCGTGTGGGGCGCATCGGTCCAGGTGCTATCCGCCGATACCACGGTATGGGCGACCCCGCGCTGGAGACGGCGCTCACCGATGCCGGGCTATCTGAGAAGTTTTGCTTTGCGACCATGATGGACCTCGCCTACGAGGTACCCATTTGCATGGAAGAGGTCATGGACGAATACGCCGACCTGCCCGGCATGGCGGACCTGCGCGAGCATATGCTCGGCCCCGTCCGCGAAAACTGCCAGCGCACCCTCGACCTCATCAAGGCGGATATTGGCTAGACGCCCGCAATTTCCCATTTCCCAAAAGAAGAGAGGGGGCACCCGTCGCAAAAGCTCGGGTGCCCCCTCTCGTAATGTCATTTGCAATCCGCTAGCACGTGGCTCGGGCTGCTGCTAGCGCAACCCTTACGCGGCAAGGCGCTTGAGGACGTCGATGAGCAGCTCGTAGAAGCGCTCGGCAGAAGCGAGCTCCATGCTCTCGTCCGGGGTGTGGACATCGGAGAGCGTCGGGCCCACGGCGATGGCGTCCAGGCCGTGCAGGGCATCGGCAAACAGGCCGCACTCAAGGCCGGCATGAATGGACTCGATGCGCAGCTCGGAGCCAAAGAGCTCGCGATAGCTCTCGACAAAGACGTCGCGGACCGGCGAATGCTCGGCATAGCTCCAGCCGGGATACTCGAACTCGAACTTGGCGTCGAAGCCCAGGATATCGGCGAGCGTCTGCAGACGATCCTTAAACTCGTTTTGCAACGAGGTGATCGAGGAGCGCGGAGACAGCATGATCTTGACCTCGTCGTCAGAAGTGGCAACCACACCGATATTGGAGGAAACCTCGACGGAGCCGTCGGTGGCGACGTTGCGGCGAATCACGCCGTTAGGGGCAAGGCGCAGGGCGCGGATGAGGGCAAGCGCGGACTTCTCGTCCATGGCCTCGACCTCAGCGTCGTCGGCGATCTCGACAGTGCAGGTAAAGCCGGGGTCGAAGACCTCGAGCTCGGCGGTAACGTCGGCGATGATGCCACGGGCGATCTGGGCCGAGGTCTCGGCGGCAGCGTGGTCGGCATAGACCAGAACAGCCTTGCACTCACGGTTGATGGCGTTGTCCTTGGTGCCGCCGTTAAAGCTAACGATGGCAGGCTCGCCGGCAACCATCAGGCGGTCGATGATGCGGGCCATGATGAGGTTGCCGTTGCCGCGCTCCAGGTGGATATCGCTGCCGGAGTGGCCGCCCAGCAGGCCGGAGATGTCGAGCGTGAGGGTGCTACCGGTCTTGTGCTCGCGCACGATCGGGCAGGTGTAGGTAACGACGACACCGCCGGCGCAGCTGACGGTAGCAACGCCCTCTTCCTCGGAGTCAAGGTTAATCATGGTGCGGGCGCTAATCTGGGACTTGTCGAGCGTCTCGGCGCCGACCAGGCCAGTCTCCTCGTCGGTGGTGAATACGCACTCGAGGGCGGGGTGAACGATCGAATCGTCATTGAGAACAGTGAGCATCAGAGCGACGGCAATACCGTTGTCGGCGCCCAGAGTGGTGCCGTTAGCGGTGAGGACGCCGTCCTTGACGACCAGGTCGATACCATCAGTCGTAAAGTCGTGCTCAACGGAGCCCAGCTTGTCGCACACCATATCGATGTGGCCCTGCAGCATCACGGTCGGGGCATTCTCGGCGCCGGCAGATGCGGGCTTGCGAATGATGACGTTGTAGACCTCGTCCTGATACACATCGAGACCGCGCTCCTTGGCAAACGCGACCAGGAAATCGCTGATGCCCTTCTCGTTGCCAGACCCACGGGGGATCGCGCTGACCTCCTCAAAGAAATGGAACAGCTGGGCGGGCTCGTAGCCGGTAATCTTGTAGTCCATGGTGCCTCCTTGGCGCAACTGGTTAGACAGTAAGACATGCGACTTGTATATTCCCAGACTTTGCGTGCATAAACCAGTCGAAAACGCCGAGCGCCCTCGCATCATCGGCTAACGGCGAGGAAACGCCACTTTATCAAGATAAAGCAGGTTAGACGGGCCGTGCCGAAGGGACGTTGGACCCTTCAACCAGCCTCAACGCCTGTTGAACGTTAATGCATACACCATTGGTATGTTTAATAAGATTCTTGTCCTCCGTCACGACGTAATCGGCATCAATGCGATTGGCGACGCCCAGCATCAGGTCGTCCTCGAAGTCGTTGTGATGATACTTGAACACAAAGGAGTCGAAGACCTCGTCTGCACCGACCGGCGCGATGAGGGCGAGCTCGCGCATCTGCCGAACGCATGCCCAGGCCGTTTCGTCCGCCGCCGCAATGGCGTTATCGCTCAGCGAACCATTCTTCCTTCGGCACTCCCTCTTAATCGCCGCCGAGACAAGATACGAGACATCTTTGACCGAAAGAGACGAGGCAAACAGGGCAATCTGCTCCGAGACATCGGCAATCTCGAATAGACGGGCGACATCCGCTGTCCGGTCCGACCTTCCAGAAAAGTAATCCATCCATACGTTGGTGTCGATGAGCAACTTGAGAATGCCGTCTGCACTCATAGCTCCACCCACTCGGGATAGCGCTCCGCCATTGCTTCCTCATAGAGGTCATCGTAGTCACCCGAGAGGTCGGGAACAGGGATGCCGTATTTGAGGCACGCATCGCGCACGATGTGGCTGCCCTGCGTAACCCTTGATTCCACCGACGCAGTCGCTGGCACGTTAGAGCTCGGTGCCGCAACCCCCGATCTCGAGGGCATGCATCCGTTGACGACCAGATATTCCCAAAGTGTCCGCACCGCTTGAGACGGCGTCATGCCGATATGCGCCAGCACGGCGTCCCCAGCCTCTTTGAGTTGGCGATCCATGCGCACATTCATCTGGACCGGCCGTGAGTCGAGTACCGATATAGGCATACTAGCTCCTTCTGCTATACATATTTATATTTCGAGTATAGCACCATTTACTCATAAAAAAGGGGCGCCCCGACAGGAGTGCCCCTTCGCAAAGCTATGTTAACCCCTACAGCGCGCCGGAACCGGCTTGCATCATGCCGCCGGGGCCCGAGCTCACGCCACTGCTCACAGGCGCGGCGTTGCCGATGTGCGGTGCCGCCGGGGCGGAATCGCCACCGAGCGTGCCCGCCGGACGCGGTGCCGGGATCTCGCCCGTGCCGTGGCTAAAGACAAACTTGCCATCGGCCACGTCGCACAGGACGGTATCGCCCTCGCCCCACTCGCCGGCCAGAAGCTCCTCGGACAGCGGGTCCTCGATGAGCTTTTGAATAGCACGGCGCAGCGGACGTGCGCCGTTGGTGAGGTCAGTGCCCTCGGCCACGATCTTGTCGTAGGCCGCATCGGTGAGCTTGATGTTCATGCCGTTTGCGATCAGACGCTGGCGCAGATCGTCCACCAGCAGGTGCGCGATCTTGGTGAGATTCTCGCCCGAGAGCTTCTGGAACACCACAATGTCGTCGATACGGTTGAGCAGCTCGGGGCGGAACAGGCGCTTGAGCTCGCCCATCGCGCGGCCCTTGATCTCACTCGACGTGAGACCCTGCTCGCCGGTGGTGCCAAAGCCAACGCTCGCATCCTGTGCGATCTCGCGGGCGCCCACGTTGGACGTCATGATGATCACCGTGTTGCGGAAGTCGACCGTCTTGCCCTGGCTATCGGTCAGACGACCCTCCTCCAGCACCTGCAACAGAATGTTGAAGATGTCGGGGTGCGCCTTCTCGATCTCGTCGAACAGCACAACCGAGTACGGGTGACGGCGCACGGCCTTGGTGAGCTGGCCGCCCTCGTCATGGCCCACGTAACCCGGAGGGCTACCGATGAGCTTGGAGACCTCGAACTCGCTACCGAACTCCGACATGTCAAAGCTGATGAGCGCGTCCTTGCTGCCAAAGAGGTACTCGGCGAGCGTCTTGGCGAGCTCGGTCTTGCCCGTGCCGGTGGGACCCAGGAAGATAAAGCTGCCGCCGGGGCGACGCGGGTCCTTGAGCGGCGAACGGCTGCGGCGCACTGCCTTGGCGACGGCCTCGACTGCCTCATCCTGGCCGATGATGCGAGTCTTGAGCACGCTTTCGGTCTGCAGCAGGCGACGGCTCTCGCTCTCGGTGAGCGAGGAAACCGGTACGCCCGAAGTCACGGACACAATGTCGGCAATCTGACTCACGTCGATGGTGAGCGGGCTGGCGTCGAGCTCGGCGGTCCAGGCAGCCTTGGCCTCGGCGAGTTCAATCTCGGCAGCCTTCTGCTGCTCGGTGATCTCGGCGGCCTTGTTCATGTCGTCGCTCTCCGTGGCCTCCTGTGCGGCAGCCTTGAGCTCCTCGATGCGATGCTCGGCCTCGCGCACCGGCTCGGGCGCGCGATTCGCGGCGATGCGAGCGCGGGCACCGGCCTCGTCGATGAGGTCGATGGCCTTATCGGGCAGGAAGCGATCCTGGATGTAGCGGTTGGAAAGGTTCGCGGCGGCCTCGATAGCACCCTGCGTATAGCGCACATGGTGGTGCTCCTCGTAGCGCGGCTTGAGCGCGGTCAGAATCTTAACCGTGTCCTCAACGCTCGGCTCCTCGACATCGATAGTCTGGAAGCGACGCTCGAAGGCCGGGTCCTTGGTGAGGTACTTGCGGAATTCCTCGGCCGTGGTGGCGCCGATAATCTGGAAGGCACCGCGCGCAAGCACGGGCTTGAGCATGGAGCTCGCGTCGATGGAGCCCTCGGCGGAGCCGGCACCGATGATGGTGTGCATCTCGTCGATAAACAGGATGACGTCGTCGGCTTCGGTCGCCTCCTGGATCACGTTCTTGAGGCGCTCCTCAAACTCACCGCGATATTTAGCACCCGCAACAAGGCCCGGCAGGTCGAGCGTCCAGATGTTCTGGTTCATAAGGTTCTCGGGCACGTTACCGGCGGCGATCTGCTGTGCCAGGCCCTCGACGATGGCCGTCTTGCCCACGCCGGGGTCGCCCAGGATAAGCGGGTTGTTCTTGGTGCGGCGCGAAAGGATCTCCATCATGCGCTGGACTTCTTTTTCGCGACCAATCACCGGATCGAGCTTGCCGTCGCGCGCCTTCTGTGTGAGGTTGGTGGCGAACTGCTTGAGCGTGTCGGTGCCGCTCCCCTTTTGCTGTGAGGCGTCCGAGCCGCTAAAGAACGGCAGACCCGCACCGGGACGCCCGGCACCGGCGCCAGCGAGCGGGCGCTTCTTGTCCTGGTCCTTGGCGGTAAGCTTCTCGATGGCCTTCTTGATGGAAGCAGACGACACGCCCAGGCGCATGAGGATGTCCATGGCCATGCCGTTGCCCTCTTCGACGATGCCGATCAGCAAGTGCTCGGTCGACACGTAGGTCTGGTTGTTCTCACGCGCCACGCGGAATGAACGCTCCATCACGCTGATGACGAGCGGCGTAAAGGCGAGCTTGGCAGCCTCGGTCTCCTCGCTGGGCTCGGGAACCGTGGTCTGGACCTCTTTGAGGGTATCCATGATGTCATCGTAGGAGATATCGAGCGAGCGCAGTGCCTCGGCGGCAATGCCCTCGTCCTCCTTGGCAAGCGCGAGCAGCAGATGCTCGGTACCCACCTTATTTGAATGAAGATCGAGCGCCTCCTGCTTGGCCATGGACATGACCTTGCGCGCGCGATCGGTAAAACGGTCTAACATGCTAGTTCCTCTTAGACGAGCTAGTTTTTCAAACGCAAAGCGCCACTCGTGGCGGCGCTTTGGTCTCTTTACCCATATGGAGTATATGTTAACCGTTGGGACCTTTCCCACCCGTAGCCGCGCGACAACGTCTACAAAAAAGGAATCGCTCTGGTCCGCTTGGCGGTTTGGTTTTGCGCTGCTGTCTAGCAGACGGGCTCAACGTCCATGCTCTCGGCAACGTCATTGACTGCATCGGCAGCGGGAGCGCCCGGCATACGCACGAGCTCCATATGCTGCTCCTCAAAAACCGTGCCCATGGGGAAGGCTCGACGGAAGACATAGCGAGCAACCGGGCCGGCCACCAGCAGATTCCAAGGCAGGGCCATGACAAAGTTGCGCGGGATGTTGATGAGCCACATCATCGGCAGCATCTGCAGGTTGGCGAGCGGGCCGCCGGGCATGTGGAACAGGCCCTCACACGCACCGTAGAGCGACATGATGATGACCATAGGAACGACCATGCAGGAGCTAACGGCGAGCGTCATGGCAAGCGGCGAGCTCTTGCCTGGCGTGACCAGGAATTTAAAGGCGAAACCCTTGGCAAGGGGGCTGGCAACAAACCAGTCGCAGCACATGGTAAAAATGTAGGCAACGGGGAAGCCGAGCCACGCGGCGGCAACAACCTCGCCGTTGATGGCCCCATTCTGCAGGGCAACGTTGTAGATGCTCATCCAGAGCGCCATGCAAAAGCACATGATAAAGGTGAACAGCAAGCTCTCTCGTTTGTTGATAGGCATAAAGGGCAGATTCCTCTCTGTGTTGCGTCGCGGCGCCGCCAACAAAAACGGGCGGGCGAGATGGAGCTGTTGGGACTTCATCTCGCCCGCCCGTGTTACGTGCGTCTGCGACTACTTATGTGGTGGAACCAGCCTAGCACGAAACGCATGCGCTTCGTAAGCGTTGGGTTTATGAAGATGCCGAGTCATTCGCGCAGGACGGCAGATGCGCCCGCATCGGCCCAACGAGCGTGGATTATCGGACACCCATTCCACGAGAGTGGATAATCTCCCGTTTTAAGTCCGCATACGCGCCAAAAGTGGGAGATTATCCACTCTCGTGCGTTGTAGTCGTTGGACGTTCTTAAATAACCAGTCGTTTAAGAACGTCCCCAACGACTACTCAACAACAATGGCAACGCCAATGTAATGGGACCAACAGCGAGCGACGTCCAGGACGAACAAGTTGGCATGAAAAAGGCAAGGCATAGACCTTCTGGTCATGCCTTGCCTTTTGAATGACAAATTGTCGCCCTGGGTGGCGCGTAGCGTCAACTGATTACGCGGTTCGTAGAACCGCGTAACTCTTAATACATCTTTGCGCCGGCGGGGATGGAGGCGTCGAGCTGGATCAGGTTGAGGCGCTCCTCGCCCTCCTCCTCGTGGATGGCACTGATGAGCATGCCGCAGCTGGGGATGCCCATCATCTTGCGCGGAGGCAGATTGGTGATGGCGAGCAGCGTCTTACCGACCAGGTCCTCGGGCTCATAGTAGCCATGAATGCCGGAGAGGATGGTACGGTCGGTGCCGGTGCCGTCGTCGAGCGTAAAGTTCAGCAGCTTCTTGGACTTCTTGACGGCCTCGCATGCCTTGACCTTCACGGCGCGGAAGTCGCTCTTGGAGAAGGTATCAAAGTCGACGAACTCCTCAAACAGCGGCTCAACGGCAATCTTGGAATAATCAACCGTGGGCTTGAGCGGCTTGACAAACGGGCTCGCGGCGTTGCCGGCCTCGGCAGCCTTGGCAGCAGCGGCACCGGACTGGAAACCCTTCTCGGGCTTCATGTGCGGGAACAGCAGCACGTCGCGGATGGAAGCCTGGTTGGTAAGCAGCATGACCACGCGGTCGATACCGATGCCGATGCCGCCCGCGGGAGGCATACCGTACTCGAGGGCGCGCACGTAGTCCTCGTCATACTCCATAGCCTCATCGTCGCCGCCGGCCTTCTCGGCCATCTGGGCAGCAAAGCGCTCAGCCTGGTCGACCGGGTCGTTGAGCTCGGAGAATGCGTTGGCGTACTCGTGGCCGGCGATGACCAGCTCAAAGCGGTGAGTCAAACGCGGGTCGTCCTCAAAACGCTTAGCGAGCGGGCTGACCTCGATGGGGTAATCGCACACGAAGGTCGGGTTGACGATGGTGTCCTCGCCCAGCTCATCGTAGATCTCGGCGATAATCTTGCCGGCAGTCCACTCGGGCTTGATCTCCAGGCCCTTCTCGCGCGCGGCGGCAGCAAGCTCCTCGACCGGCGTGTCGATGGTGACCTGCTTGCCGAGCACGTCGGAGACGATGTCGGTCATGGGACGGCTGGCCCACTCACCAGAAAGGTCGATGGTCTGGCCCTGGTACTCGATGACCTCGGGGTTGCCGATGGCCTTGTTAGCCGCCTTAATGACACCCTGGGCGAGCGCCTTCATGCCCTCGAGGTCTGAGAAGGCACGGTAGGCCTCCATCGTGGTGAACTCGGGGTTGTGGGTAAGGTCCATGCCCTCGTTACGGAAGATGCGGCCGATCTCGAACACGCGCTCAAAACCACCGACGATGCAGCGCTTGAGGTGGAGCTCGGTGGCAATACGCAGGTAGCACTCCTGATCGAGCGCGTTGAAGTGGGTAATGAACGGCTTAGCCGTGGCGCCGCCCTGGATGGTCTGCAGGATCGGGGTCTCGACCTCCATGTAGCCGTCGGCTTCCATAAAGCGGCGGAAGGTGGAGAGAATCTGTGAGCGCTTGCGGAAGGTCTCGCGAACGTCGTCGTTGGCGATCAGGTCAACATAGCGCTGACGATAGCGGGTCTCCTTGTCGGAAAGACCGTGGAACTTCTCGGGCAGCGGGCGAACGGCCTTGGAAAGCAGGGTCGCGCTCTTTGGGGCAACGGAAAGCTGGCCGCGCTGAGTGCGCACGACCACGCCGGTCACGCCCAGGATGTCACCTAGGTCGAGGGCCTTGAGCGTATTCCAGGTAGCCTCGTCCATGTCGTTGATGCGACAGAACAGCTGAATCTCGGCAGTCGCATCGCGCACGACGATGAACATGATCTTGCCCTGACCGCGCTTGGCGACCACGCGGCCGGCGATCTTCACGACGTCCTCGGTGTCCTCGCCATCGGCAAGCCCGGCGTACTTAGCCTCGATATCGGCGACGTAGTCCTCAAGCTCAGAGTGCTCGGGATAAGGGTTCTGGCCCGCCTCGAACAGGGCGGCGCGCTTGGCCAGGCGGGTGGCGCGCTCGTCGTTGAGCGTCGATGCCTGATCGGCGGCGTTCTGGTTCTCTGCCATAAGTTAGCTCCTCAAATTAAAACGCTCCCCAGGATTCGGTCCCAGGGAGCGAAAACATAGCTTTACGCGGGACCGTGGTCTAGCGTGCGATCTTGGCGATGGTGTAGACGCGAGTCTTGCCGGAAGGCGTAACGACCTCGACGGAGTCGCCCTCGCCGTGACCGATGATGGCATGGCCAACCGGAGACTCGTTGGAAATCTTGTGCTCGAGCGAGTTGGTCTCGGTGGTACCGACGAGCGTGACTTCCATGACCTCACCGTTGGGATCAATCAGAGAAACGGTGGAACCGATGGAGACGGTCAGATCGCCCGTGGTGGCAGCAACCTGAGCGTTGGCGAGGATGGCCTGGATCTCGGCAATACGAGCGGCGTTCTGGGCCTGCTTGTCCTTGGCGGCATCGTACTCGGAGTTCTCCGAAAGGTCGCCGAACGCGCGGGCTTCCTTGATGTCCTCGACGATCTCCTTGGCGTAATCGCCCTCACGCCAAGCGAGCTCCTCGACGAGCTTCTGGCGGCCCTCAGCGGTCAGTACGATCTGGCTTGCGTCCATACGGATATCTCCCCAACTCTGATCAAACAATCAACTGTCAACAAAACAAAAAAGACCGGCTAGCCTGCGGGCAAGCCGGTCAGGTGCTCACCCCAAAGGGATGGAACTACTCTGCGTCCGCGTCGCTGTCCTCTGCCTGCTTCTTCTTGGCAGCAGCGAGCTTGGCCTCGAGCTCAGCGATCTCCTTGTCCTCCTCGGACTGCTCGACCACGACCTCCTCGGCCTGCTTGGTCTCGGCCTTATCGTCGCCCTCCATACCCTCGCGGATATTCTTGACGGTAGAGCCGAGGGACTTGCCGAGCTTCGGCAGGTTCTTGGGCCCGAAGATAATCAGGACAACGACGAGAATAATGATGAGCTCAGGAGCCCTCAGTCCAAACATGTAGACCTCCACAATACAGCGAGACAAGCTCGAATGAGTATACCGCGGGTATCGCGGTATCACAACAATAGCTAAAAAAAGGGACCGCAAGAAGCGGTCCCTCCTCATGCTCTGGTCGGGTTGACTGGATTTGAACCAGCGACCCCTGCGTCCCGAACGCAGTGCTCTACCAAACTGAGCCACAACCCGTTAGCTCGACTATAGTAACAAAGATTTCCGCCACGTGCTAGATAATTTTTTATTTCTTTGGCGCGTCGATCTGAACCGTGTTGGAAATGAGCTCCGTTGCGCAGGCCCACCAGCCATTTTGCTGGGCAGCGCCGGCAAGCCTTTCGGCCGTGGCGGCGGTGTCGCAAATGGCAAACGAGCAGGCGCCCGATCCGCACACATCTACAGCAACGGCGCCGTCCTGTTTATGCAGCCAATCGAGAACCGTTTGAATCTGCGGCTCCATCTGTGCGGAAATGACACCCAGGTTGTTATGGATGAGCGCATATGCCGTCTCGGCATCACCAGCACGCAAGGCAGAAGCCATCGCGCCGGGCTTGTCCGCAGGCACCGGGGCCTCGTCAAAACGTCGATAGGCTTCAATTGTCGAAACGCTCGCCTCCCGCGGCTTGACCAGCACGACGGGTGTCGCGGGCAGCACGGGGTACTCGGTTGCCAGCACGTCTCCCCCACCCACGTAGAACGCAGGGCTCGCGTGCAAAAAGAACGGGACGTCAGCACCAATGCCCCGTGCAATGTCGTCGAGCGTGGAATCGGTGCGATCAATTCCCCAGAGCTCCGCCAAGGCGACAATGACCGCGGCCGCATCCGTCGAGGGGCCGCCCAAGCCGGCGCACAATGGAATGTGCTTCTCAATCGTCACGTAGATGTTTGCCTCGCGACCATAATGCTCGGCCATAGCAACCGCAGCCCGATACGCCGTATTCTTTTGCATGGGAAAATCTGATGCCGGAACCGTCTGGACGGTCAGCGCCTGTGCCGGCGTGACCGTCACGGTATCGGAAAGACCGACGGCTGCCATCAGGGAATCGACCCTGTGGTAGCCGCGGTCATCGCGCTCGGTATGAACCCCCAGGTAAAGGTTAATCTTTGCCGGCGCGGAAAGAGTCAGGGACCGATCGGTCACCGTTAATGCTCCTCGAGCTGATTGCCGAGCGGGGTAAAGATATGCTCGCCGCTCTCGGGGTCGAACAGCTCAACCTGACCGGTGAGGACATCGATATACTGATATGACTGACGCGACTTGCGGCCGCGACGCTCGTCAACCTCGACGATAAAGACGGCGGGGTGGACGCTCTTGATGGTGCCCATGCGCTCGACGACGCGGGTGCGGCCCATGTTGGCCTTAACCTTGACGCGATCGCCCACCATATCGGTCAGCTTCTCGTGGATGTCGTCGACGTGATTGACTTCCATCTCTTCCATGAACAGGGCCTCCAGAAGGTGCAATTCAAAAAGGGGATAATACCCCTAAGATAGACAAAACTCTAATACTATAGCACCCTGCTGCCACCACACGCAAGTAGCTAAATAAGCCCCGTCCCAAATACGTACCAGACGACAACCTCGCATGACCAGTTGTTACGCGGTTTGGTAAAACCGAGTAACCTAAAGGTTGTCCGTGTCCAGGACGATGGTGAACGGGCCATCGTTGACCAGGTCGACCTTCATGTCGGCGCCAAAGATGCCATGTGCCACGTGCTCGACATCTTGGGCAACGAGCGTCAAAAAGTACTCGTAAAGCTCGTTGGCGACATCGGGGGCGCCTGCATCGGTAAACGATGGGCGGCGGCCGTGACGGCAATCGGCGAACAGCGTGAACTGCGACACCACGAGCACCTCGCCGTCGACATCGGCAAGTGCCAGGTTGGTCTTGCCGTTCTCGTCCTCGTTAATGCGCAAGCCCCGGAGCTTGCCCCACAGCTTATCGGCCTCGGCGCGCGTGTCGCCGTGGCCCACGCCCAGCAGCACCAGATAGCCGCGCCCAATTTTGCCCACGCACTCGCCGTCGACCGTCACGCCGGCGTTGAGCACGCGCTGAACCACCGCACGCACAGCCTACTCCTCGCCCGTCAGTTTGGCGGACAGATGCTCAAGCGCGTGGAAACGATGACTGATGGTGTTCTTCTCGTCCGCCGTCAGCTCAGCCATGGTCTTGCCCGGCGTGTCGACCGGCAGGAACAGCGGGTCGTAGCCAAAGCCGTGATCGCCGCGGCCCTCGTGTGCGATAACGCCCTCGCAGGCGCCCTCACCATAGGTGACCAAACCGTCCGTGTCGATAAGCGCAACGACGCTCATAAAGCGCGCGGTGCGGTCCTCGTCAGCCACGCCTTCCAGGTTAACGAGCAGCTTGGCATTGTTGGCGGCATCGTCGCCGTGAACGCCCGCGTAGCGCGCGCTATACACACCGGGCTCACCGTCCAGCGCGTCAACGACCAGGCCCGAATCGTCGGCAATGGCCATGAGCCCCGTCTCTTCGACGGCAGCCTGCGCCTTGATGATGGCGTTCTCCAAAAACGTCATGCCGTTTTCCTCGGGGTCCTCAAAATCGCCCAGCTGGCCGAGCGCCACAAAGCGCACCTCGGGCATGACCTTGCCCAAAATGGCCTCGATCTCGGTGAGCTTATGAGCGTTTCCGGTTGCCACGACGATGGTCGCCGCCGGGTCGAGGGTGTCGATGTCGATCTTCTCAAGTGCCATGAGTGGTCTCCTTGTCTCTATAGCAATGCCGTGTTGAGGACGGCGAGGACCTTAGCCTCTCCCCTCTCAATCAACGGCAGTCTTGTGTCTAGACGTCTCCGCAGATAAAACCTACCAAAATAAACCTGTCCCTTTTTGGCAGGTTAGGCGAGGGCTTGGCGCTGGAGCTCGATGAGCTCGGCGATACCCTTGTCGCCCAGGTCGAGCAGGGCGTTGAGGCGTTTGCGGTCGAAGGGCGCCTGCTCGCCGGTGCCCTGGAGCTCGATCATCTCACCGGTGTCGGTGGCGACGAGGTTCATGTCGACCTCGGCATGGCTGTCCTCGGAATAATCGAGGTCAAGCAGCGTATTGCCGTCGACAACGCCCATGGAGATGGCAGCCACCTGGCCGGTAAGCGGGATGCGCTCGATCTTGCCTGCCTCAACCCACATGGCGAGGGCGTCGTGCAGCGCCACCCAGGCGCCGGTAATGCTTGCCGTACGTGTACCACCATCGGCCTGGATCACGTCGCAGTCGACGGTGACGGTGTACTCGCCGAGCGCCTTCATGTTGACGACGGTACGCAGGCTACGGCCAATGAGGCGCTCGATCTCCATGGAGCGGCCTTTGCGGTTGGCGTGCTCGCGCTTGCAGCGCTTGCCGGTCGATGCCGGTAGCATGGCGTACTCCGCCGTTACCCAACCGGCCTTGGCGCCCTTGCGCCAGCCCGGCACGCCCTCCTCGATAGTAGCGGCGCACAGCACGCGCGTGTCGCCGAACTCGGCCAAACACGAGCCGCGGGCGTGCTTCATGACGCCACGGGTGAGCTTAACGGGGCGCAGCTCATCGGCGGCGCGGCCGTTGGCGCGGTTGACCTGCATGTACTCCATAGAAATATCCTTTCGGCAAAAGATGAAAGTGAGCCTTTGGTCGGTGGCCTTACATCTATTTCAGCTCATCGATATCGATATGTTCTATGCTCTTGAGCGGCTGTCCAAAGATAAAGCTGCCCGCCACCGCAAACTCAGCAATGTTATCGGCCGTCGTGGCAAAACGATGCTGCGGCTCGGCGGCGTCGCCCGCCAGCTGCTCGCGGCGCGTGAGGATATCGGTCAGCTCGCGGGTGGTTTCCTCGGCAGAACTCACCACGCGCACCCCGGACCCCAGTGCATGGCGAATGGGCCCCACCAGCAGCGGAAAATGCGTGCATCCAAGCACCACGGTATCGATGCCGCGATCGTGCAGCGGCTCGACCGTGGCGCCGACCAGCGCGCGCACGGCAGGCGTATCAAAGATATCCTCGTTCTCGAGCCACTGCTCCTGCAGGTGCGCACCCGACGCGAGCTCGTGCTCGACGACCTCGACAAAACTCGAGGCAGGGCAGCCGTACACGTCCACGCCGGCATCCTGGTCTTGGATGGCGCGCGTGTAGGCACCCGAACGGATGGTGAGGTTAGTGGCAAGCACGCCCACGCGGCGCGTGCGGGTGCTGTTGATGGCCGCACGCGCGCCCGGCGCGATCACGCCGATCACAGGAACGTCGAGCACCTGCTGGGCCAGACGCAACGCCGCGGCCGTTGCCGTGTTGCAGGCGATGACCATAATCTTGACGTCGTGCCTCGAAAGCCAGCGCCCCGCCTGCAGCGCAAACGAGCGCACCTCATCCTCGGTGCGAGTGCCGTAAGGGCAGCGCTTAGTATCGCCAAAGTAGTAAACAGACTCGTGCGGAAGCGCCGTGGCAATTGCCCGTGCGACCGTCAGGCCGCCCAGGCCCGAGTCGAACACGCCGATGGGGCGCGTGTCCCCGGCCAGATTCTCGATATCGGACATTACCTCACCA
The DNA here is from genome assembly GCF_003459795.1 of Collinsella sp. AF18-8LB. Classification (NCBI taxonomy): domain Bacteria; kingdom Bacillati; phylum Actinomycetota; class Coriobacteriia; order Coriobacteriales; family Coriobacteriaceae; genus Collinsella; species Collinsella sp. AF18-8LB. The sequence continues at coordinate 309,524 of NZ_QRWU01000001.1, read as the reverse complement.
GATTCTCTCTCGAAAAATGCGGCCACGCGTGATGCGTCGCGCTATGAACGGGCCGCAACAAGCAGCTCAGCCGTTGCCACCCAGCCGTCGACAATCTTGCCGCGCGTAACGAAAGCGTTCTCGCAAGCAGCCAGGAACTCGGGCGCGCCGGCGCTGGTCAGACCGTTCTCGACCAGGCAGAACGTGCCCACGTGATCGGCCATGTAAAAGTCGGACTCGGAATCGCCGAGCGCCAACGTCTCCTCGCGCTCGATCCCTAGGTGCTCGCAGAAGCGCGCAATAGCGACGCCTTTGTTGAGGCCCGCGGGATTGATGTTGAATGCCCGGCCGTCCTCGACGCGATCGAGCTCGAGCGTCGTCGGCTTGGACAGGTGAGTCAGATGGCCGTTGCAAGCCCAGATCAGACCGCAGCCGGCCTCGTCCAGGATGGCCTGGACCTCATCGTCGGGCACATCGCCGCGCATGCCGACGGTGACCTCACGGTATTTGTAGCCGGTCGACATGTCGTTGTGGTACTCGATCTTGTGCGGCCAGCGGGCAAGGATCTTCTCGCACACGCCGGTCTGCTCGATCACCTGGTGCGGAGTAAGGCCACAGGCGGGGTCGTAAGGCATGTCGCCGGTCAGATACTCCCAATCGTTGGCTTTGAGGTCGTACATGACCAGGCCGCCCATCTCACCAATGTAGGAGTTGAGGCCAAGCACGCGCGCGTCCTCGTGGATCATGGTACGGTTGCGGCCCGAGGTAGGAACCACCTGAATACCAGCGCGAGCGAGCGCCACGACGGCCTCGACGAGTTTGGTCGAGGGGTTGCCGTCGTTGTCGCGCAGCACGCACGAGCCGGGCGCGAGCATGGTGGCGTCCAGGTCGGTAAAGACGTACTTAACCTTGGCCAAGCGCTCGCGCATCTCGCCCGAAAGCTCGGCAACGGTCGGCAGGGTGTTGTGGGACATGGTTACTCCGTTTACGTAGAAGGGTTTGGACTTGGACGGCATGTTTTGATTGAGGGAACACGCTTATGGCGACAGCGTACTCAGGGCGCCGCCGCCATCATGGTTCATTAGTCAAACTGGGTAACATCGATCAGGCGATTGGCCAGCGAAAGGTCGCTCTCGATGGGCACGAATTCGTCGCCCACGTGCATGAGCTCCTCGTCACCCTTTGCCAGCAGCAAGACAATGGTGGGAGCATCGGGGTTGACGTACTCCTCGCGCGCCGCCTTGAACGCCGCATGCACAGCGGCTTCGCGATCGAGGATGATCTTGTTCGGCGTATCGTCGGGAACATGTTCGGCAAGCTCGCGACAGACCTTCATCGGGTCCTCGTGAGCTGGATCCTCGTTCGTAAAGATCATCAGGTCGGAATATGGTGCGGCCTCGCGTGGCAATTGCTCGCGGCGCTCCTGAGCCTTGCCGCCGGCGGCGCCAAACAGCGCAATGACGGGGCTGGCGGGAAACGCGCGCTTGACCGACGAGAAAAGCGAACGGAACGAAAGCTGGTTGTGCGCATAGTCAACGACGCAGATCACGCGGCCGTCCTTCGACTCCACGACCTCCATACGGCCCGGCACACGCAGTTTGGAGAGGCCCTTCTTGATGGCATCGATACCGATGCCGATCTCGCGCGCAGCGGCGATAGCGACCAGCGCGTTCTCCACGTTAAAGTCTCCCGCGATACCCAGCAGGACCTTCTCCCCCGCCTCGGACTCGTCGGCACACAGGCCATGCAAGTTGAACTCGATGCTAAAGCCGACCATGCGTACGTCGCTCGCCCACAGGCTTGCCTCGGGATGCTCGACGCCAACGGTCACCAAGCGCTCGGCCGTCGACGCTGCCTCCAGCACACGGTCGACCTCTTCGGTGCCCAGATTCACCACGGCGGTCTTTGCCTGGTCAAAGATCCTGAGTTTGCTCTCAAAATAATCCTCGAAGGTCGGGTGCTCGATCGGCGAGATGTGGTCGCGGCCGATGTTGAGGAAGCACGCCACGTCAAACGGCAGGTTCTCGACGCGCTGGTACTTGAGCGCCTGGCTCGAGACCTCCATGACCATGGACTGGCGACCGGACGTGCGGCAGTTGGCGATATGGCGCCAGACCTCGGGGGCCTCGGGCGTAGTATTGGTGCTCTCGTAGCACTCGATACCATCGTCGGTACTCACCGAGCCGATCATGCCGCAGGACTCGCCCGCCGCCTTGATGATGGACTGGAGCATAAAAGCGGCCGTGGTCTTTCCCTTGGTGCCGGTGATGCCCACGATCTTGACGTCGTGGTCGGGACGGTCGTAGACCTCCGGCGGCAACAGGGCCATGGCCGTGCGGACGCTATCAACAACCAGCATCGCAGCACCGCTCTCCTTCGCCAGCGGCTCCAGAGACTCGACCAGCGACTCCTCGCACACAAATGCGACGGCGCCAGCATCGAGCGCCATGCTCAAAAACGCGGGCTTAAAGGCAGCACCTTTGCAGAAGAACACGTCACCTGCCGAGACCGCGCGCGAATCAAACGAGCAGCCGGTCACGGCACGCTCGTCAACCTGCTCTGATGCGCGCAGCTCGCCGCACACATCGAGAAGCTTGGCAAGCGTATCGACCGTGGTCACGGTCGCGGAATCCGAATGGTGCATCTTTCACCTTTCTCAGCCATTTGGCAGGGACGGTTTTTATAGTAACTGAAACGCACCCACGCAAAAACGGCTCCCGGAGGAGCCGTTACGCGCAGGCGTTCGTAAGCCGAGGCTAGGCAGCCTGAACAGTGGGCTGGTCCTCGTCGATAAAGAAGCGCTTGTACCACACCAAGAACACGAGCGGCGTATAGATCTTGCGCTGGAAATCGCCCTTGCCCGCAAAGTGCAGATCGAGTAGGTGCATGAGCTCGTCGGTATCGAAGAACTCGCTTGCCCACGGCGCGGTGAAGTACTCCTTGACATAGTCGTACCACTTTTGCTCGCGCAGCCAGTAGATAATCGGCACCGGGAAGCCCACCTTGGGACGGGTGGCCCACTCATCGGGCAGCGACTTGTTGGCAGCGTGGCGGAGTACCTGTTTGTTGCCGTTCTCGTTGATGCGGTAGCGGTCGGGAATGTGCTCGGCGAACTCCATGACTTTGCGGTCCAGGAAGGGCACGCGCAGCTCCAGCGAGTGCGCCATGCACATCTTGTCGGCCTTGAGCAGAATGTCGCCCGGGAGCCACATGTTCATGTCCAGGTACTGCTTCTTGACCAGCTCGGGCTGACCCTTCACGCGCGCATAGATGGGAGCGGCAAGCTCGAAGGCGCCATCGCCGGTGTTGTACTCGGGCTTGAGCACGCCGTCGACCTCGCGCTCCGGCCATACCAGAGCCTGTCCCAGGAACGACTTCTCGGGGATCTCGGCACCCTTGACCAGGAAGTTATGTCCCTTGAAGTACGGCATATGCAGCGCCAGGTTACCGAGCGCGCGACGGATGGGCAGCGGCACCATCTTTTTGTACTTGCGCACCGGGACCGTGTCCTCGTAGTAGGCGTAGCCGCCAAAGAGCTCGTCGGCGCCTTCGCCCGAAAGCACGACGGTGACGTCCTTGCGGGCCATCTCGGCCAAGAACCACAGCGGCACGGAAGACAGGTTGGACTGCGGCTCGTCCATGTGATACTGGATGTCCTCGAGCGCACCGAAGAACTCGTCGGCGGTAATCATCTTGCGAACGTTTTCGACGCCGAGCTTATCGGAAAGCTCCTTGGCGTAGTTGGTCTCGTTGAAGTTCTTGTAGTCAAAGCCCACCGAGAAGGTCTTGTCGGGCATGAGGCAAGCGGCGATGTAGCTGGAGTCGACGCCACCGGAGAGGAACGACGCGACCTTGACGTCGGCGATGCGATGGGCCTCGACGCTCTCGTGCACGACTTCGTCCAGCTCATCGACATACTCTTCGAACGGCTTCTCGACGGCAGAGTAATCGCAATCCCAGTAGCGCTCGATGTTCATCTTGCCGGTCGGGATATCGACGGTAAAGTAGTGCGCCGGCGGCAGCTTGTAGACACCCTCGAAGAAGGTCTCCTCGGTTGCCGAATACTGCAGCGTCATGTACGGACGCAGAGCCTTTTTGTTGACCGCCTTGTGGAAGTGCGGGTAGTCTAGGAAGCTCTTGATCTCGGAGCCAAAGAGCACGCCCGGAGCGCCGTCGCCCGCATCGGCCATGGGATAGTAGTAAAGCGGCTTGATGCCAAAGATGTCACGGGCGCCAAAAAGCTTGTTCTTCTTTTTGTCCCAGATGACGAAGGCGTACATACCGCGCAGGCGATCGAGGACGGCCTCGCCCCACTCCTCGTAGCCGTGCAGGAGGCTCTCGGTGTCGGCGCCGCAATGGAACTTGTAGCCCTTGGCTTCGAGCTCGGAACGGAGTTCTTGGAAGTTGTAGATCTCACCGTTGAAGACAATGACGACGCTACCGTCCTCGTTGGCCATGGGTTGGGCGCCAGCCTCGGTCAGGTCGAGGATCGACAGGCGGCGGAAGCCGAGGGCAACGCGGCCGTCGATAAACTGACCGCCCATGTCGGGACCGCGATGGACGATGCGGTCCATCATCTTGGTGAGCACCTCGGATTGGTTATCCGTCCCACCGACAAAACCGACAAAACCGCACATATACTATCCCCTCTGCTGTTGCTGGGCATCAAATCGAATCAGTAGCTTTTGAGTATACCCGAGGGCGTAAAGAGGGGCGGAATGTTCAGGCAATCTCAACTGAATCAGCTCCGCTGTGACACGCGCCAGTTACCTTTAATGGATATGAGGTGAATGAGGCGATTGTTTTGCTATACTCTCTCCGCACGGGCGATTGGCGCAACGGTTAGCGCAGGTGCTTTACACGCACAAGGCTGGGGGTTCGAATCCCTCATCGCCCACCACTGATTTGATAGGCTCCCAGCAATGGGGGCCTTTCTTTTTTGGGCCCATCGCAGAGGGATTCGAACCCGACAGGGTGCGGAGCTGAGGAAACGCGAAGCGTTTTCCAGCGCAGCACGCGAGGAGCGGAGCGACGAAGCGGGACGCGGGCGGCGCCAGCCGCACGCGGACATCCCTCATCGCCCACCACTGAATTGTTAGGCCTCCAGCGATGGAGGCCTTTCCTTTTTCAGGCCCAGCGCATGGGATTCGAACCCGCCAGCACGTCTGTCACAAAGGCCGTGGTCAAAAAATGGCAAAAATGAGTACTGCTACTTTGTTTGCAACATATAAATAGACAGTATTTGCTTAAGTTACGCAACATATGTCCATTATAAGGACTAACAGTTGGCTCAAAATCGTGCTTTCATCGCCATTTCGACTTGCTATCTGGCCTTATTAGTCCAAAATTGCTGCTACCAAATCAGTAACAGTACTCATATTTGATGTTTTTTGACCAGCAGGTCTCCCTGCCTTAGCAAATCTAAGGCAAAACGGGCTCCAGACCGTTGAATCGTGCCGCATATGGCACACCCGCAGTCCGGAACCCGGTCCAAATTGAGTTATTGCGCCGCGTTAGCCCAAGACACCCGACAGGATCTCGATCAGACTGTCCACGTCGGCTTCCTCGCAGACGAGCGGCGGCAGGAAACGCAGCGTATGGGCACCCGTAGCGTTAATCACGGCACCGGCGGCCAACGCGCGGGCAACAATATCATGCGCATCGCCTGCTGCGTCATCCAAGTCGCAGCCGAGCATCAAGCCGCGACCGCGCACCTCGGTAACGTGCGGTAACTTGGCGAGCTTTGCCTCCATATAGGCGCCTACCTTGGCAGCATGGTCGGCATAATCGCCGCGCACGAGCGCGGAGAGCGTCGCGGCGCACGCCGCGATGGCCAAGCAGCTACCGCCAAAGGTCGAACCGTGATCGCCGGGCTTAAACACGTCGGCGATCTCTTTCTTTGCCACCACGGCGCCCATAGGAACGCCGTCGGCGATGCCCTTGGCAAGACTCATGATGTCGGGCTCCACGCCATAGGTCTGGTAAGCGAACGGTTTGCCGGAGCGGAACAGACCGCACTGGACCTCGTCGGCGATAAGCACGGCGCCCACGTCGTGTGCTAGGTCGCGCGCCGCCGCCATAAACTCCTCGGTCATGGGGTGCACGCCACTCTCACCCTGGATCGGCTCGAGCATCACGGCACAAATTTCGCTCCCCAGCTGCTCAAAGATTGCACACAGTTCATCGACATCGTTGGGCGTGCAGGCCACAAAGCCACCCGGCAGCGGGCGGAAACTATCCTGCAGCCAATCCTGCATGGTGGCGGCAATGGTCTCGAGCGTACGGCCGTGGAAGCCGCCGCGCATGCACACGATAGTGTTGCCGCCGTTACCGGCACGCTTGGCGTACAGGCGCGCAAGCTTCATCGAGCCCTCGTTGGCCTCGGCGCCGGAGTTGGCAAAGAAGGTCTCCCACACCTGCTCGTCCGCAGCCGGGGCACCAAGAGCAGCTGCTGTGGTCTCATCGCCGGCGGCAATGGCATCGGCAAGCACGCGCGCACCATCTACGTCGTCGTTAGCAAGCTTGGACAGCAGCGCCGCGACCTGGCCACGCTGCTCGATGTAGAAGTAGTTAGACACATGCAGAAGCTTTTTGGTCTGTGCCTCGAGCGCCGAGAGCACAGCCGAGTCGCCATGACCCAGGCTGCACACGCCGATGCCGGCAAGAAAGTCGAGGTACTCACGACCATCGTCACCGGTGAGCTTCATACCGTGACCTTCGACAAACTCGACCGGCGAGCGACCAAAGGTATGCATAACGTAATGGGATTCGAGCGATTGTTGAGTTGCAAGTGACATGGGATGCCTTTCGTTGGGCGCCGTACGGCGCAGGGCTATGGATGCAGGGACGCGACAACTGCGGGTCAGCTAGACCGTCTGAAGCTTCTCGACCTCGTCGAGGTTCTCGGTCAGACGCGCAGCAAACGTCGAAAGCGGATGCGGATGCGTATCGAACTCGTAAGCCGTCTCGGTGGAATGAATCACGGTGCCGACGCCGGCATCGGTCAGCAGCTCCAGCAGCAGCGAATGCGGCGTCGTACCGTTGATGATGTGGGCTCGGAACACGCCAGCGGTAAGCGCGTCGACAGCCGCACGAAGCTTGGGGATCATGCCCTTATCGACCTCGCCGCCGTAGAGCATCTCATTGACCTCGTCGAGCGTCAGGTTGGAGATAAGTGAATCCTTGTCGCTAAAGTCCTTGTACAGGCCGTCGACGTCGGTCAAGAAAATCGCCTTGTGCGCGTGGAGCGCTGCCGCAACGGCACCAGCGGCGGTATCGGCGTTGATGTTGAAAAAGCCGCCGTCCTCCCCCGCCGCGACGGTAGCTATGACGGGGATGTACTCGCTATCGAGTAAGCGCTCGATATAGTCGGTGTTGACGTGCGTCACTTTGCCCACGCGACCGAGCTCGGGATCGAGCGGCTCGGCAATGAGCGTACCGGCGTCGCTGCCGGACACGCCCACGGCCAGGTTACCGTGGTGGTTGATGGCAGCAACCAGCTCCTGGTTAACCTTGCCGCCCAGCACCTCGCGCACGATATCCATAGTCGCCGGCGTGGTCACGCGCTGGCCGTTCTTAAACTCGACGGGAATATCGTAATGGCTCAGCGCCTCGTTGATAGCCTTGCCGCCGCCGTGCACGATGACGGGGCGCATACCGATGATCTTGAGCAAAACGATGTCGCTCATCACGTCGCGGCGCAGCTGCTCATCAACCATGGCGGCTCCGCCATATTTGATAACAACCGTCTTGCCGGTCAGGTTCTTAATCCACGGCAGCGCTTCGAACAGCAGCTGCGCGGTTGCTTCGTTGGATTCGCTCGAACGACAATCGCGTGCGAATTTCATAATCTGCCTCGTCTTTCGTATCGTTATCGCGCCGTGCTCCGCTGTCCGTAATCGCGGCAAGATGCGAAGCGTGCCCGGAATCTAGGAACGGTAGTCGCCGTTGATGGAGATGTACTCATGCGTGAGGTCGCAGGTCCACACGGTCGTTGCCGCGTCGCCTGCGCCCAGGTCGGCCGAGATCACGATCTCGGGCGCCTCGAAACGTCGTAGAGCCTCGTCCTCATCAAAGGGAACAGTCAGACCGTCGCGACAGACAGGCATGCCCATCATGTCGATGGAAACGTCTTCCTGATCAAACTTCACGCCGCACTTGCCAAGCGCCATAGCAACACGGCCCCAGTTGCAGTCGTGGCCGGCGATGCAGGTCTTAACGAGCGGCGAGTTGGCAACGGCACGGGCGGCGATATCGGCCTCCTCGTCGTTAGCGGCGCCGATAACATTAACCGTCACGAGCTTGGATGCGCCCTCGCCATCTGCGGCGATATTGCGCGCCAGGCTCTCGCACACCTCGTGCACGGCAAAGGCCAGCTCGTCAAAGGCATCAGTGCCCTCGACGATGGCCTCGGCATCCGCGGCAGCAGCGCCAGAAGCAAGCATAATGCAGGTATCGTTGGTCGAGGTATCGGAGTCGACCGTTACCTTGTTAAAGGTCTGCTTGACGGTCGAGAGCAGCAGGGCATGAAGTGCCACAGGCTCGACGGGGGCATCGGTGGTGATAACTGCGATCATGGTGGCCATGTTGGGCATGATCATGCCCGAGCCCTTGCACATTCCGCCTACCGTATAGACATTGCCCGCATGACCCGCAGCCTCACTGACGTAGGACACGGCGTACTCCTTGGAGTGCGTGTCGGTCGTCATAATGGCACGGGCTGCATCGGCACCGCCATGGGCGGAGAGTGCCTCGTATGCGGACGGAACGGCGGTCTCAAACGTGTCGATCGGCAGAATCTGGCCAATCACACCCGTGGAGGCAACCAGGATCTGCTGGGGCTCGCAGCCGATGACCTGCGATGCGATGCTGCACGTCTCGCGCGCGCATGCAAGGCCGGTCTCGCCCGTGGCGGCGTTGGCATTGCCAGAGTTGACCGAAACGCCGGCAATGATACCGTAGCCCTTGTCGGCACCGCCCAGGTTGGCGCGGCTCACCTGCACGGGCGCCGCGCAAAAGCGATTGGTGGTAAACACTCCAGCGCCGGGACAGGGTTTATCGGGCACGACGAGGGCGTAATCCAGGCGCTCGGGATTCTTGCGGAACCCAGCGTGGATGCCTGCGGCTTTAAAACCAGCCGCAGCCGTAACGCCACCCTCGATAGCGCGAATCTTGATATCAAACAGCTCGGTATTCATCGTCTTTATGACTCCTTATGTCAAACAAAAAACGGACATCGGTTGGTGCGCCATGCCAGTCGTGATCATGAAACCAGCTTAAGAGTGGCGCCCCACTCGATGCCCGACTACCAAATCGTTAACAATCGAATGTGCTACACCGGGCACGCCACTGTGGGCAAGCCTCGTCGCTCGTCAAAACCAAAGACGATATTGGCGCACTGGACCGCCTGGCCTGCTGCACCCTTACACAGATTGTCGATGGCGCCCGTCGCCACCAGCACGCCCGCGCGCTTGTTGAGCGCGAGGCCGATCTGGGCGGCGTTGGTGCCGACGACCGAAGCCGTCTTGGGCTGCTGACCGGCATCGAATACACGCACGAAGGTGCGACCGGCGTAGAACTGCTTGTAATGGTCGACAACGTCCTCAAGGGTCAAGGTATCGATAGCCTGTGGCGTAAGCGGCATCGTTACCGTAGAGAGTAGACCGCGCTTGAGCGGTGCCAGGTGCGGGGTAAAGACGACGCGATCGGTTAGGCCCAAGATCTGCTCAATTTCGGGCGTGTGACGGTGCTTGCCCACGCCATAGGCCTCCAGGTTTTCGTCCGCGCTGCAAAAATGCGTACGGGCGTTACAGGACTTACCGGCACCCGTCACACCGCTGATAGCGTCAACGATCACGGGGCCGCTCTGGGCAACCCAGCCGGCGCGCACAGCGGGCGCGGCGGCAAGGCTCGTTGCGGTGGGATAGCAACCGGCGCAGGCGACCAGCACGGGTTTGCCGTCGGCATGGTCGGATGCGGCGGCCTCCAAGTCCTGGCAGAACAGCTCGGGCAGACCAAAGGCACGGGTCTTGAGCAGCTCGGGGCTCGTGTGCTCGACGGCATACCATATCTCAAAGACGGACGGGTCGCTCAGGCGATAATCGGCCGAAAGGTCAAAGCAGGAGACACCCGCGGCGAGCAGCGCAGGCACCTGTGCCATGGCGGCAGTGTGCGGCACGGCAAGAAAGACCGCATCGCAGCTCTTGAGCTCGGGGGCGTCATGCGTGGTAAAAACCAGATCGCTTATGCCAGCAAAGCTCGGGTACACCGCGGACAGCGGCTGGCCAGCATCGGCGTTGGACGTAATGGCAACAAGCTCAAACTCGGGATGACCGAGCACGAGACGAATGAGCTCGGCACCGGCATATCCAGCCGCGCCGACGATTCCAACCTTCAAAGACATATCAGACTCCTTGTCTGCGATTTATGCACCGATGCGCATTTCTCAGCAGTCGTTATGAGGTGGGTTGAAACTTTAGCACCAAAAGATGCAAGAACACATAAATGGCTTGCATATTCATGCATTGAAACATTCCCGACACATTCGCTTGAAGGAATTGACAAATGGAGCGGGCCCCGTATTGACCGGCACTCCTTACGGCGCCGGGCAATACGGGGCCCGCCCATGCGGATACTAAGTTGTTAAGATGAGCTAGCCTGACTACAGCTCGACCGGCACCCATTCATCGTGGTTGCAGATATACGCCTCGGGATCCTCGACGCTAAAGAAGACGAGCGTGGGGTCGTTAGGCCCCTCATAGTGCTCGCTCAAGCGCTCAAGATGTTTCCATCCTGCCTCGCGCATATCGGGAGCGGCCTGGTCATCCAGACCCGCACGCCCGCGCAAGATCAACCAACCATGGCCCGGCCACCAACTCGTGGCCTCAAAACGCTGATTATGCAGCAGCTCTTGCCACACATCTTTAGTACGCGCCGTTACAAACCACAGCTTGCCGTCCTGAATCTGCGCAAACGAAAACGGACGCACATGAGGCTGTCCGTCCACACTCGTCGCCAAATACCATGCCGGCACCGACGTCAGATACTCCAAAACCGTATTCAATCCGTCCACGTTTCCTCCTGTACTAGCTAGTTTGGGAGCCTGGTTTGTGTGAGCTAGAGCTCCAGGCGCTCCTCGCTGCCGTCGATATCACAGAAGCGGGCGACGATATTGCGGACCGAGAAAAACGCAAGGCGGCCGTCGTTGGCGCTCTCGTGATTCTCGCCAATGCCCACCATGTGCTTAAAGCCTGCTTCGCGAACGCGGTCGCTCACGACCACATCGTCCTCGAGCGCGGCCTCGCCGGTCAATACGATCCAACATTCCCCCGGCTTCCAGCCCGAGAGCTCAAACTTGGGATTCGCACTCAGCTCCGCCCACACATCCTTGTCGCGCGACGTGCAAAACCACAGTTTGCCGTCATCGACCATGGCAAACGAAAACGGCCTCACGCGGGGCTGGTGTCCGTCGCTCGCATCGGTCGTGGCAAGATACCACGCCGGAATGCGCCTGAGATACAAACAGGTGCGCTCAAGCTGAGCCGTGCGGTCGTTGTCGGTCATAGGGACCCCTTTCTTGCGCTCAAATCGCGCCTAAACAAGTTGAAGATTGATGACGATGACGCAGATGAGCAGCAACGCCGTCACCACCGCCGCCAACGCATCGCCGCGGCCAAATGCAAGCGCATGCAGACGTGTGCGGCCCTGCTCGCCATGATAGCAACGGGCATCCATGGCGGCAGACAACGTCTCGGCATGACGGAACACGCCGGTGAACAGCGGAATCGCCACACTGCCGAGCATGCGCACACCGCCGAGCGGACCGCCCGTCACGCGCGCGCCGCGGCTGGCCTGCGCATCGGCCGTCTGTTTCATTTCGGTGGCAAATTGCGGCATAAACCGCAGCGCGATGCCCATAATCATGCCAAGCTCGTGTGCCGGAAGCCCCACACGCGCGAACGGTGCGAGCAGACGCTCAAAGCCCGCGGTGAGGTCGAGCGTCGGTGTGGTGAGCGTAATGGCGCTCATACCGGCCATCATCAAGGTCAGGCGGCACGTCATAAAGGCGGCGGAATGCAGCGAACCCTCGCTTATCTGCAGAAAGCCGAGCTGCCACAGGATGCGCCCGCTCTGATCGGTAAACAAGTTGAGCACCGCGACCACGACGACGATCGCCAGCAGCGGCGCCATCGACGACAGAGCGCGACGAGCCGGCACCCGAGACACGGCATAGATCAGCACAACGAAAATTGCGACCGGGGCCAGTCCGCGGAAGCCACTGACCGTGAGCGTCGTGATCAGAAACACAAAGCCCAAGAGCAACTTGGTTCGCGGGTCCAGGCGGTGGATTGCACTATCGCCGGGATAGTAGCTGCCAAACGAAAACGCCTCCATCAGCAACCCTCCTCTCGCGTGACCGTTTCGGATTTGGCCTTGTCCGAGACGTTAGAAGAACCGTCCGAGCGACCGATCAGCAAATCTGCCAACTCGTCGGCCAACGACTCAACCGTATAGAGCCCGCCGCGACGCAGCGGCACGCCCGCTTCCGCGAGCGCCAACGCCATGCGCTGAGCAGCAGGTACGCCCAAGCCGATCGACTTGAGCTCATCGGCATGCGCAAACACCTGCTCGGGAGTTCCCTCGGCAAACACCGCGCCTTCGTTCATTACGACGATACGGTCGCAGCAATTGGCCAGGTCATCCATGCTGTGCGAAACCATGACAACGGTCAGGCCATCACGGTGAAGTCGATCGATAAGCTCAAGGAAATCCCTGCGCGCAGCCGGATCGAGCCCCGCCATGGGTTCATCGAGCACCAGGACCTCGGGTTCCATGGCAAGCACGCCGGCAAACACCACGCGGCGCTGCTGGCCGCCCGAAAGCTCAAAGGGGCTCTTGTCGCCGACCGTGGAAAGGTCGAGGCCCACGCGCGAGAGCGATGACTCGACACGACGGTCGACTTCATCTTGCGGCAAGCCAAGGTTGTGCGGACCAAACGCCACGTCCTGCGCCACGGTTTCGGCAAACAGCTGACGCTCGGGATATTGAAACACCACGCCGACCTTTGCCTTAACCGCGGCGGCGTCTTTCTTGTTTGACAGATCGAGCCCCAGCGCGCGAACGGATCCCTCCTGGGGGCGAATCAAACCGTTGAGATGCTGGACCAGCGTCGACTTACCCGAACCGGTATGACCCGCCAGGCCCAGGAACTCGCCGCGGCGCACCGTCAGCGATACATCGCGCAGCGCCCACGGGCTGTTGGGGTCGTTTCCCCAAAGGGCTTGTTTGTTCGATTTGTCCGCGACAGCCGAACGCTTGCGCCAGCGACGACGCTCGCGGGCGCTCAGCGAATAGCTATACGAAACATGGGATAGTTCGATGACGGGCTCTGGTACGTCATCTTCGTTGCTTGCCGAAACCGTACCGCCAACGATTTCCGATTGGGGTGCGGAAGACTGTCCCACGGTGCCTGCCCCACTTCGCTCGGCATAAGTCTGCGCAATCTCGGCGACCATATCCACCTCGCGCACCTGCGCATGAACGGGCACGCCCTTCGCACGAAGCTCCATGCCCAAGCAGCACGACGCTGGCATATCCAGATTGAGCTGCGCAAGTTCGTCCGCCCGCGTCAAGATTTCCTCGGGCGTACCGAGCATGGCAACGCGCCCCGCCCGAAATACCGCGACACGATCGGCCTCGGAGGCCTCTTCCATAAAGTGCGTAATCATCACGATGGTCATGCCGCGATCGTGCAACGCGTGGCAAGCCTTCATGAGGCCCTTGTGTCCACGCGGATCGAGCATCGAAGAAGCCTCGTCCAATATGAGCACGCGCGGTTCCATGGCGAGCACGCCGGCAAGCGCCACGCGCTGCTTTTGGCCACCCGAAAGTGCATGGGTCTCGTGGCGCTCAAAGCCCACCAGGCCCACGGCCTTCAGCGCCTCGCGCACGCGCTGTGCGATCTGGGCGGATTCCACCCCTAAGTTCTCGGGACCAAAGGCAACATCGTCCTCGACAAGCGTCGCCACGAGCTGGTCGTCGGGATTCTGAAACACCATGCCCGCGGTCGAGCGAATGTCGTAGACCAGCTCAGGATCGGACGCGTCCATGCCGTTGACGCACACCGCTCCCGCATCGGGCTGCAGTAGCGCGTTCAAATGCTTGGCAAACGTCGACTTGCCCGATCCGTTTCCGCCGAGGATGCAGAAAAACTCGCCGTCCTCTATGTTCAGATCGACACCGTCAAGCGCCGGCACGGCACCGTCATAGCTAAAGGAAACGCCCCGACACTCAATCATGCGCGGCCTTTGACCTGGTCCTTTTTAGGCGTGATGAGGTTGGAGACTGCTTTATATACCGCCAGCGTCAACACCGAGTTGAGCACGGTCTTGATGAGGTTGAACGGCAGCACGGCGGGAATCATGAGCGGGGCGATCACATCGACCGAGCCATACCAGAACCATACGCCAATGGTAAGGTTTGCAACCATAGACAGCGCCGTAGCGGCAATGACGCCGAGCACCAGGCCAATCACGGCACCCTTATAGGTATGCATCTTCTGGTAGACGATAGCCGCGGGGAGAATATAGCCCAGCGTAGCAACCGAGTTCATAAGCGCACCGACCCAATCGCCCGTGGTAAGCGCATGGATAACGATCGCCATGGCGGCAACAGCTGTGCCGGCACCAGGGCCATACGCAAACCCACACACCATCGCCGGCACCAGCGACGGGTCATACGTCAAAAACGGCGCCGAAGGAAGGATGGGTAGCTGCACATACATAAACAATGCGCTCAAGGCACACATCAGCGCCATGGTAACGAGCTGTTTGGTGCTCCACCTATTCGTGTTCTCAAAATGGATATGCTGCGACTGTTCAGACATAAGATCACCTGCCTCTTTCATCCGGACTCTAACCGTTGGTACTGGGATCTCACCAGTTCAGCCGGCATGCGAACCAACGCACACACGGGTCGCGGACTCATCGGCTCGGTCGCAGGCACTTTACCTGCGCCACGGCGCCCCTTTGACACCGCCCGATTTACCGCCAGTGGGGAATTTCACCCCGCCCTGAAACAGCAATTGCAAGTGTAGCACGAGCAATCGCTCGCGCAAGTATGCCGAGAGTAATTTGTGGCGGGGACCAGTTGTCGCAACAACCACGTCTCCCACTCACCCCAAAGTGGTGCGCTTTTCGCGGCTTTGCCGCGAAACAGCAACCGGGACGCGTATCCCCCACAACCACGTCCTTCTCCGCCCGCCGACCTCAAGGCCGTAAACGCAGGGAATCCGGGGGCGTGACGGGGGTTTCTCTCCGGAACATTCCGCAAAGAGGCTCCGCAGCGCGAAGCGCGATGCGGAGCCTCTTTGCATGTCCGAGGACGTTCCGGAGAGAAACCCCCGTCACGCCCCCGGATTCCCGGTGGGAGTTCTAGACCTTGTCGGCCTTAGTACATACCGCCGCCCTGCTGACCAGCGGTAGCAGCAGCGATAGCGTCCTCAAGCTGAGTGTTCTTGGGCACATCGGAGACGGTGGCCTCGGTGATGAGGATCAGGCTGGCGACAGAAGCAGCGTTCTGCAGGGTGACGCGGCTGACCTTGACGGGGTCGAGGACGCCCATCTCGATCATGTCGCCCCACTCGCCGTTGGCAGAATTTAGACCCTGGCCAGCGGGCAGCTCGGCAACCTTGTCGACCACGACAGCGCCCTCAAAGCCAGCGTTCTTGGCGATGGTGGCGACCGGAGCGGTCAGAGCCTTCTTGACGATGTCGACGCCGATCTTCTCCTCGGGGTCGTCAATCTCGACAGCATCGAGCGCGGGCACAGCGTCCATGAAGGCGACGCCGCCGCCGGCGACGATGCCCTCCTCGACAGCAGCGCGGGTAGCCTGAAGGGCGTCCTCGACGCGATGCTTGATCTCCTTGAGCTCGGACTCGGTAGCAGCGCCGACCTTGATGACGGCAACGCCACCGGAGAGCTTGGCCAGGCGCTCCTGGAGCTTCTCGCGGTCGAAGTCAGAGGTGGTGTTCTCCATCTCACCCTTGATCTGAGCGATACGGGCGTCGATGGCCTCCTTGGAGCCAGCGCCGCCGACGATGACGGTGTTGTCCTTGGAGATGGTGACGGACTTAGCGGTACCGAGCATATCGGCGGTGATATCAGCGACCTTCACGCCCAGCTCGTCCAGAGCGGCCTGGCCACCGGTGAGGACGGCGATGTCCTCGAGGATGCGCTTGCGGCGATCGCCGTAGCCCGGGGCCTTGACGGCGCAGACGTTGAGGGCGCCACGGATCTTGTTGAGGACCAGGGTAGGCAGAGCCTCGCCGTCGATGTCCTCAGCGATGATGAGCAGGCCGCGGCCAGCGCGCTGGACAGCCTCGAGAACGGGCATGATGTCCTGGACGCTGGAGATCTTCTGGTCGGTGATGAGGATGAACGGATCCTTCATCACGGCCTCCATGCGGTCGTTGTCCGTGACGAAGTAAGCGGAGACGTAGCCCTTGTCGAACTGCATGCCCTCGACGGTGTCGATGGTGATGTCGAACGTCTGGGAATCCTCGACGGTGATGACGCCGTCCTTGCCCACGACCTCCATGGCCTCGGCGATCTTCTCGCCGACCTCGGGGTCACCGGCAGAGATGGTACCGACGGAAGCAATCTGCTCCTTGGTCTCGACCGGCTTGGCCTGCTTCTTCATCTCGGCAACGGCGGCGTTGACGGCCTTGTCGATGCCGCGACGGATGGCCAGAGGGTTGGCGCCGGCGGCGACGTTGCGCAGACCGTCGTTGACGATGGCCTGGGCGAGCAGGGTTGCGGTGGTGGTACCGTCACCCACGGTGTCGTTGGTCTTGGTGGCGACCTCCTTCACCAGCTGGGCGCCCATGTTCTCGATGTTGTCCTCGAGCTCAATCTCCTTAGCGACGGAAACGCCGTCGTTGGTGATGGTCGGGGCACCGAACGTGCGCTGCAGCGCAACGTAGCGGCCCTTGGGGCCCATGGTGACGGTAACGGCGTCGGCCAGAGTGTTGACGCCCTTGGCAAGCTTAGCGCGGGCATCGGTGTTAAACGTAATGTTCTTTGCCATGGTAGGTAATCCTCCAAAAGAAATGCGACTCGCGTCGCCGCTTCCGAGTCCTATGCGGCGGGCGCGTTCAAAGACGAATCAGAGATTCTGACGAGACTAGGCCTCGACGACGGCGTAGATGTCGTCGGCGCGCATCAGCAGATACTTCTCGCCGTCGACCTTGACCTCGTTGCCACCGAACTTGCCGTAGATGACAACGTCACCGACCTTGACGTCCATGGGGATGCGCTCACCCTTGTCGTTGACCTTGCCGGCGCCAACGGCAACGATGGTGCCGCGCTGCGGCTTCTCCTGAGCGTTGCTGGCGATATACAGACCAGAAGCGGTCTTCTGCTCGGCCTCGTCGGGCTTGACCAGAACACGATCTGCAAGCGGCTTCAAAGACGACATGCTTGTCTCCTCCTTTTTGGGCCGCGCGGTTATACCACGCGAATTAACCCTTTTTGTTTGCGTACGCGTTGAATGGTACCCACGAATGGCGGGTTATACAACACGGAGTCAAAAAATCTTATTTTTTGGCACTTAGATTTTCTGAATGCCGGGGGATAACTTAGCGGTTGCTCCCGTGTGGCGCCGGAGGGGCGGGGCATAAGGTTTCCTGCTCGGGCAGTCCTGCTCGCACGAAGGCCACATTAAGTGGCCTTCGGCTCGTGCGGAACTCGCGATAAACCTTATGCCCCGCCCCTCCGGCGCCACACGGGAGCTGAGTCAACGTTATCGGGCCCGGTGTTCAGAAAAGTCAGTGCAGCAAAATGGCGATGCAGATGGGGTTAGCGCTCGTAAATCAAGTTGCCTGCCAGGTAGGTGGTCTGAACCTTGGTGGCTTGCAGTTCTTGGGGGTCGATGGTGAGCGGATTTTGGTCCAGGACTACCAGGTCGGCATACTTGCCGGGCTCCAAGCTGCCGAGGTTTTGCTCGTCGCCCGCTGCATAGGCGCTGCCCAGGGTGTAGTTGCGCAGGGCTGTTGCTGCATCGATGCGCTCGCTCGGCAGCCAGCCACCCTCGGGCCAGTGGCTTTTGGGGTCCTGGCGTGTGATAGCCGTGTAGAGCACGTTCATGCTGGTAACGGGCGTGATAGGGCTGTCGGTACCGAAGGCTTGGCGAATGCCGCGCTGCTTATAGGTCGCGAACGGCCACATGATGCGGCTGCGTTCCAGGCCCAGGTCGCGCTCCGGACCACCTGGGTCGAGCGTGATGTGGCAGGGTTGGCTCGAGGCAAGGATGTTGAGCTTGCGCAGGCGATCGATGTCCTGAGGCAGCAAATTCTCCAGGTGCTCGAGCGTGTTATGGCCGTGCTGGGGCAGGCCGTACAGTTCGGCCGCTTCCTCGAAGATATCGAGCGCGGCATGGATGGCACCGTCGCCAATGACGTGGATGCGCACGGTGTGGCCGCGCTCCGCGGCAGCCAGAACTAGCTTGCGCATGCGCTCGGCGGGAACCGTCAGACGGCCCTGGTCGCCCGGGAAGCGCGGATTGGTATAGGGCTCGGTGAGATATGCCGTGTGTTCGCTCGACACGCCGTCGAAGAACTGCTTAAAGCCCGGCGCCGAGAGCAGCACATTGTTCGCGTAACGTGCCTGCAGCTCTTCC
The DNA here is from genome assembly GCF_003459795.1 of Collinsella sp. AF18-8LB. Taxonomy (NCBI): domain Bacteria; kingdom Bacillati; phylum Actinomycetota; class Coriobacteriia; order Coriobacteriales; family Coriobacteriaceae; genus Collinsella; species Collinsella sp. AF18-8LB. The sequence continues at coordinate 290,870 of NZ_QRWU01000001.1, read as the reverse complement.
AAACGCGATTGGTCATCCAGCAGTGTGGGGAACAGATGGGCTCGGATGCCCAACTTGCCGGCTGCCTGTAGTTTGTCGTAGACGTCGTCGCGGATAAAGTCGCAGCCCGGCATGGGCATGAGCGACATATCGCAGATTGAGGTGATGCCTTGCTCTGCCATACGCTTCATCTGGTCGGCGTAAGCGCTCGCGATGCGGTCCTCGCCCAGCCACTCAAGGCAGCGCGGCAGCAGCTGCATGGCAGCCGCCTCGTGCGCAATGCCCGTGAGTTCGCCGTCTGCGTCCTTGTCGTAGCTGCCGCCCGCTGGTGGCTCGCTGTCGCGCGTGACGCCGAGCGCCTCGAGTGCGCGGCTGTTGAGCCAAAGCGTGTGCCCGTCGCCCGAATACATAACGCAAGGACGATCGGGGAATGCCGCATCGAGCGACGCCTTGGTTGGATGCTCGGGCGGGTCCCAACGGTAATCGCGCCAGCCCTGCGTCACAACCCAAGCGTCATCGGGCAGGTCCTGGGAAAACTCGAGCGCATGCTGTACCAGTGCTGTCTCGGACGTGCCCATATCCATGAGCATGTACGGCGAGGAGCCGACCGAGGTATGGAAGAAGTGCAAGTGCGCATCGTGGAAACCGGGGCAAACAAACTGCTCGCCGTAATCGATAACCGGCGTGACGGCGGGAGCCGCGGCGATCACATCGTCAGGCTTGCCGACCGCGACGATACGGTCGCCCGCGATGGCAATCGCCAGCTCACGGGCATCATCGATGCCGTCTTGTGCGGTAAAGACGTTCTTGGAGCGGATTATCCGATCGATATGTTGCATGGGCATCCCCATCTCTGGCAGGAAATTCAACACCCCCGAGTGTACTCCCCCACTCTTGTTACTAAACCCCAAGCGGCAAACGGCTGCTTTGCCACGCCAAGTGGCAGGTGGCATACTGGAGGCAGCCTGTACGATTTTGCGAACAACCCAGCAAGGAGCAAATCGATCATGACGAAGACCAAGGCACAGCAGATTATGGCAGCGACCGGGGTGCGAGCGGCTGACGACATCACCGCAGCCATCCAAGATATCGCTGCCGAGTTTGAGCCCTACATCATCAAGCAGCGCCGCCACTTCCATAAGCACCCGGAGCTGAGCCTCGCCGAGGAGCGCACGACTTCTGACATCGCCAATCAGCTCGATGCCATGAATATCCCCTATGAGCGCCCCCTTAAGACGGGCCTGGTGGCAACCCTTCGCGGCACCGCGCCCGATGCCTACCGCGAGGACGGCACGCCGCGCCGCCGCATCCTGCTGCGCGCCGACATCGACGCCCTGCCCGTTACCGAGCAGACCGGCGAGGAGTTTGCTAGCGTCAACGAGGGCTGCATGCACGCCTGCGGCCACGACTGCCACATCGCCATGATGCTCGGCACGCTGCAGATTCTGCGCCATATGACCGACGACATCCACGGCGAGGTCCGCATCGTCTTCCAGCCCAGTGAGGAAAACGGCCAGGGCGCCAAGCTCATGATCGGCACGGGCGTGCTCGACGGCGTCGATGGCGCCTACGCCGCGCATATCTGGAGCGAGGTCGATGCCGGCACCGTAAGCTGCGAGCCCGGTCCACGCATGGCCAACACCGACTGGTTCCGCATCGACGTACGCGGCACCTCATGCCACGGCGCCATGCCCCAGCGCGGCCACGACGCCGTTATGGTTGCCGCCGAGATCGTCAACGCCTTGCAGACTATCGTTTCGCGCGAGATTAGCCCCTACGAGCCGGCGGTCATCACCGTCGGCGAGCTGCACGGCGGCACCGCGCGCAACGTTATTGCCGGCACGGCCTACCTCGCCGGCACGGTGCGCACCTACGGCGATTCGACCCACGAGGAAATGCCGGAGCTTATGCGCCGCATCGTGGAGCATACTGCGGCAGCCTTGGGCGCCGAGGCAGAGCTCGCCGACTACACCATCGCCAACTACAAGGTCGAAAACGACGCGGCCTCGAGCGAGCGCTGCCGTCAGGCTGTAATTAAATGTCTGGGCCCCGCCGGCCAAGGCCATTATCGCGGCACGCTCTCGGGCGAGGATTTTTCGGAGTACCTGCGCCGCGTACCGGGTGTGCTCGCCTTTGTAGGTACGCGCAACCCCAAGATTGGCGCCACGTACGCCCAACATTCCTGCTTTTACAAGATTGACGAGACCGTACTGGCCAAGGGTTCCATGGTGGCCGCCCAGTATGCCATCGACTTTTTGGCCGAGCCCACGCAAGAGGAGCTCGACGGCCCCGCGATTACCGCGGTCGCCGAAACCAACCCCGATCTGGCCGCCAAGTTGCGCTCTGCCAAGGCGACGACTGCCGAGGCCCGTGACGCCATCCACGATGCCCGCACGGCTCGTCATGCCGCGATCAAGGGCATCCACGAAGCTCGCGCCGCCGCTCGCCGCGAGGAGAAGCACGACGAGTAGTCGATTCGCGACTATCTCGCAGTCATAGCCGCATCGCGATGTCAAAGCAGGGGCGAACGTTATCTCAACGTTCGCCCCCGCTCATTTGTCAAGCGCTATTTCTACCATTTCTACCCCGTCCCCAAATGGCAGGCGGCAGGGCTACTCGTCCTGCAGGTCCTCGTCGGAACTCGACTCGGGTTCGGGTTCGGGCTCAGGTTCAGGCGTCGGCTCGGGCTCGGGCGCCGGCTCTGGTGCGGGCTCGGAATCAGAGGCGGGCTCAGGCTCAGGCTCGGGCACCGGCGCAGGCTCAGGCTCGGGTGCAGGCGCCGGCTCGGGCGCGGGCGCAGCATCCGGAGCGCTATAGCCCGAAGGAGCGGCCTTCTTCTCAAACGGCAGCACAAACGTCAGGACGTCGTCCTTGTCTTCGTCGGCCCACTCGCTTGCGTAGCGCGCCACCCAGTAGCCAACGGCACGATGCTTGAGCATGCTGCCAAAGACCGTAAGAAATACGGTGACGAATGCGATCAGCACCAGAAACGGCACGAGCGTGACGCCGCCGCCGGAAACGATTGCCTCAATAACCGTGGGGCGGTAGTAGTAGCTATACATACCAACAGAGGCAATGGCGCCAAAGACGGCCGTCAAGATCCATGTGATGACGTTGGCGATCAGGCCCGTCAAAAACTCGGGAATAAACGAAGCGCAGAACAGCTTAGTCTTATTGTTCCTAAAGGCCGCCCAGACCTTATCGAGCGAAAACGCGCTCTCAACGCGACCGGTCACCGCAAAGTGCATCACGGCGATGTCGGCGAACATCTTAAAGAAGACGCCCAGGACCGCCGAAGCGATCAGAGCCAGGACAAGCAGGCCCAGCGAGCCAAACAGCGCGGCCTCGAGCGCATAGGAGCCGTAGTAAGAGTACGAACCTGCGGCGCCGAACGCAACGCCTTCAATTACCGAGAGCACTACACCAATAACGGGAATGGCAGCAATGACCTTGAGCACGCTCGAGATGACGCCCGAAAAGACTCCGAGACCAAACGACGTGGAGCGCATCAACGGACGGTCGATGCCGTCATCGACCTTGAGCGACAGGTCGCGGCCCCATTCGATGCCAAAGCCAGAACCGCACGCGCTTGCCACACAGGCTGCCAAAAAGCCGATAGCAGCCGCGATACCGCCGATAACGGGAATGAACAGCACGAGCACCGACACGACGCAGATAAGCGCCGGCAAAAAGGCGATCTGGCACACGCGCTGTAGTACGCCCGGCATCTTGGTCATATCCTCAAACGCTTGAGCCACACAGCCCTTGGGCACGTTGACCACGGGCGGCTGCGTCATGACCTGCTGAGGCTGCCCCTGAGGAGCCGCACCGGCCGCTGCATTAGGAGCACCACACGCGCCACAGAACTTGTCGTTATCGCCCATGGGAGCGCCACACTGCGAACAGAACATCGAAATCATCCCTTCGTATCTTGAGCGAATCACCTGGATCGCAAACGATGTCTTGTCATCATTATCACCCAGTGTGAGGACAAATTCTCCTAGATGACGTTTTGCAACGCGCAGGGCGTTATTTGATTGTTAGACGAGCGCGCTCGCGTTAGTTCGTTCCGCGGAAGCCCTTGCCGACGATCTCGGAGCTGTCAACGATCGTGATAAAGGCACCAGAATCGACCTCGCGCGCGTAGCGACGCAGCTGCACGGCCTCGCGGCGGCTCAGCACGCTCATGATCACCGTCACGCACTTGCCCGAGAAGGCGCCGTAGCCGCGGCTGATGGTCGCCGTACGGTTGAGATGCTTGACGATGAACTCCTCGACCTTAAGGGGTTCGGAGCAAATGATCGTGCAGACCTTACGAAGGTGAATGCTCTCGATGGCCTTGTCGACCACAAGCGTCTTGGCAAACAGGCCGAGCACGCAATACAGGCCGACGCGCGGGCCATACAAAAAGGCCGCGATAGTTACGATGCCGATATCGACCAGCAGCAACGCGCGGCCAATCTCGAGCGTGGTGCGGCGTTTGAGGATCATGGCCAGAATGTCCGTGCCACCCGTCGAGGCGCCAATATCGAAGACGATGGCGCTGCCGAGGGCCGGCAGAATCACGGCAAAGCACAGGTCGAGCCACATATCGCCCGTCATCGAGACATCGGTCGGGATAAAGAGCTCAAACAGCGAAACATAGGCGGAAAGCGCAAACGAGGCGAAGACGCTCCACAGAATTGCCTTGCGCTCCAAAAAGATAAAGCCCAAGATGACGAGAACCGCGTTGATAATCCACATAAAGACGCCGACGGGCAGGGTCGGGAACAGCGTGGAAAGAATGACCGACACGCCCGAGGTACCGCCGAAAGCAAAGTGATTAGGGGTTTTAAACGCAACGATGGCAAAGGCCGTAAGAATCAGGCCCAGATTGAGCTCGGCGAAAAAGCGCGGAAAGCCCGGCTCCTGGCTGCGCTTTTGGCCGGCACGCTCGCCTTGCTCAATAACATCGCGATCGACAACGCGCTCCATCGGCACCACGGGAGGACGATGCACCTCCTCGGCAGCACGCGATGCCGCCTCTGCCGCAGCGGCCTCAATCGCCCATGCCTTGTTTTCTGTTTCGTGCTCGTCAGCCATTACGGCAACCCCTCGTTAACAATTTGGAAACAATGCGCCCATTAGGGTAACGCGGAACGCGGCAATTGCAACCCTTAGTTAGACGAGCGGTATGCCCGCATCGGGGGCATACAAAGAACGGCCAGCCGCGCATGTACCTGCGTGACTGGCCGTTTAACGTTTTGGCAGATAAAACCTGCCAAAATAAACCTGTCCCTTTTTGGCAGGTTACTCGTGCTGGTTGGTGCGGCGTTCGTACTCCTCGGGGGTGATGACATCCTCGATGCGTAGGTTGACGCCCGCCACCTCAAGGCCGGTCATCGCGGCGAGGCGCTCGGTCGCACGCGCCTTAACGTCGTCGAAAATCGCGGGCGCGTAGGCGCCATACTCGATAATGACGGAAATGTTGACGACCACGCGGTTGTCATCGGTGACCTCGACCGTCACGCCCTTGGTCAGGTTCTCGGCACCAAACTGCTCCTGTACAAAGTGCATGAGGTTGCCCTTCATGCCCAAGACGTGCGGCACCTCGCGGGTGGCCATGGCGACGATTTTCTCGATCACGCCGTTGGAATAGGTCAGCGAGTCCTCGGACTCGTCAGCCTCCTCGTCGTCCTCGTCAACCTCGTCTTCGGATTCGGCCTCGACAAGCGCCTCGTCCTCGAGCGTCACGCCTTCGGCCTCGGCGACGACGGTCTCGTCCGCCTCGAGCTCGGTATCGGTCACATCGACCTTCGTGTTAAAAGCCATGGTTCCTCCTTATGCCCACCGCATACGCGGCGGTCGAATACATGCTAGCGACCGCTAAACAGGCGGCCGAAGAAGTTGACGATCCCGTTTTCGCCATCGCGAATCTGTCCGATCACAGCCCCGATCAGCACGAAGAATGCGATGACCAGCGTGTCCCACAGGCCGAGCGTGAGCACCAGCACCGCGAGCACAAAACCCGCGACGGCGCCGAGCGTGGTGTTGGGATGGCGAACGGCATAGCTCCAGATAGCCGCCCCCGTGCCCTTGATGAGGCCCATAGCCTCGTCAAAGTCGTCGACGACCGCGTCACGCGACTCGGTGCCCTCTACCTTGGGATCGACGACCTCACTTGCCGGCGCGGCGCTCTGATCGATGGTCAGGCGCGGGGTGCGGACGGTCTTATCTTGATTGGTATCACTCACCGGAAACCTCCACGGTCTGGACGGTAGTCTTGGACGGCAAAAAACGGACGCGCGTAGTCGTACCCGGCGTGCCGAGCATGGTGTCGCAAGCTTTCTCGATGCGCTGCTGCATCGCGGTAGCCAGAGATGCCACGTCCTTATCATCAAGCGCGATAGCCTCGACCTTAAAACGGACGTGCGAATCGTCGGAGCCTTGGACGCGGGCCTCGACATGCTCGACCATCACGCGGTCGTCGCGCTCGGCAGCAGCCCTGGCGCACGAAGAAAGCGCCGCGAGGGTAACCTCGATATTGCGCTCCCCCGCCGGATGCACGCAGGACGGTTCGCGACGGGCGAACATCAGGCGGAAGAAGCTTACCAGCACGCCGATCGCCACGACGCCGGCGCACGCCGTGACGACGATGCGCGGCATGGGGTCGCGCATCAGCAACATAAAGCGATACGTATACGGCCCCCAAAACTGGCAGACAAGCGTACCCAGCGCCACGATGGTGGCGGCAAGGTACACGATCGCTAGGGCTCGTTTGAGTACGCGCACGCGGCGCTCCCTTCAAATCTCGGCTCTCGAAATGCAAAACGGTTCGCATCATTATAAAAGAGCCGGGTCCGGCGCTCTACGCACGCGGATCCGGCTCATCTATTTCACGAGGCTTGCATGCTCGCTTCATTATGCCCAGATATGCACGGCTTAACCCGTGCGGGCGCTACTCCTCCTCGAGGGCAGCGATGACCTCGTCGGTCATGTCCATGGTGCTGTAAACATCCTGGACGTCATCGAGCTCCTCAAGACGGTCGATGAGGCGCTGGACCTTCTTGGCGTCGGCGCCGGAGACCTCGGTCGGGGTGGTCGGGACCATGGTGGTCTCGGAGCCCTTGACCTGGACGCCCTGCTCCTCGAGCGCCTTGGAGACAGCCATGACCTCGTTGGCAGTAGTCCAGACGATCCACTCCTCGCCGGCGTCCTCGTAGTCTTCGCCACCGGCCTCGGCGATGGCCATCATGAACTCATCCTCGTCACCGGCAGCACCGTTGGCGATCATGGTCTCCTTCTTGGCGTTCTCGTCCAGGATCTCCTTGGCGACGACGATCTGGCCCTTGCGCTCAAACTGGAAGGCGACGGAGCCGGAGGTGCCCAGGTTGCCACCAGCGTGGGAGAAGGCGGAACGGACATCAGCGGCAGTACGGTTGCGGTTGTCGGTCAGGCAGTCGACGTAGACGGCGACACCGGCGGGACCGTAGCCCTCGTACACGATGTTCTCGTAGACGGCAGCATCGGCGCCCGAACCAAAAGCCTTGTCGATAGCGGACTTGATCTTGTCCTTAGGCATGGACTGAGCCTTGGCCTTGGCAACGGCAGCGGCGAGGCTGGCGTTGTTCTCGGGCAGCGGGTCACCGCCGAGACGGGCAGCAACGGTGATGTTGCGGCTGAGCTTGGAGAAAAGGGCGGAACGCTTGGCGTCCTGCGCGCCCTTACGATGCTTGGTTGTGGCCCACTTAGAGTGTCCGGACATACGTGTCTCCTATCGGTTTCGACCTAAAGCCCAGCGCAGATGCTCGGGCAATATAAACAAACGTCGTTATGATATACCTACTGGCCTGCGAGATAAACCCCAAAATGAAGGCGTCGTGATGATGCCACCCTTTGGTGCAAAGTAACCTGACCCCAATGCACCAAGTTAGGACCAGAGGAAGTCGCTGCGGGTGACGGTGGCGCCGATGGCGAAGGGCATGCAGGCGATGGCCGGATACAGGTAGCGCATGTAGGTCGAGCCGTTGCACGGGCCAATCAGGCACACGGCGAGCACGCCCAACAGCGGCACCCAGATTGCCAGCGCACGCCATGAATGACGACGCAGCAGGTAGACCACCACGGCGATCATGATCCACACATAGGTGGCCGAGCTCATGGTGAGCGAGATAAACGGGATGCGCTGCACCGCCACGCGATACAGGTTGATCAGGTGGTCGCACCAGCGCACAACCTTGCTATCGACCGGATGGAAGTCGAAGTACTTGAGATTATCGGGGCGCGCCATAATCTCGGCACTGCGCGCCGTGCTGTAGACCCACGCATCGCGGGCACTCGGATAAAAGTAGCCGTAATAGTTATTGATGAGCGCCGAGATATAGCACTCGGGATCCTTCTTAAACATCTGGGCCCACACCTCAAAATAGGCCTTGATGTCCTCCTGCGAGGCGTATTCGTTAAAGCAATTTTTGACGGCATCCGACTTATCCGGGTTATAGCGGCGGCCCAAATTCTCGTACTTGAGCACACGGTCGATCACGGCACGCTCTTCGTCGGCCACCAAGCCGTCGCAAGGAGCCTCCACGATGGTGCCGTCCTCCTTAACCGTGGGGTTGACGCCCGAGTTGAGGCCGTCGTGCTTTTGGACGAAACGAGCGGTCTGCTGAAACGGAATCGAGAGGATTTCGCGCTTGGAACCAGGAGTGATGTCGTGCGCCGGCATAAAGACCTTGGTGAAGTACATATTAAAGGCAAGGCAGAGTGCAAGCACCGCAAGAACTCCCACCCAGCGGAAGCGCGAGATGGCGCCCGAAGGCGCAACACCAGCCTGCTTGGCTGCACGACGAGCCACATGCGCGTCCCATGCGCAAAACGCCGACGCGATTACGCATGCCGCCAGGGGAAACACCAGGCCGCCGTTGCGCAGAAACGTGGAACCCATGGCGCCCAGAGCGAGCAGCAGCCAGTCGTGGCGCGCAAAGAGCACGGGGGCTTTCTCGCCCGCTCGCTCGACATTGGCATCACGACGGGGCAAGCCACATGCCACGAGCTTGAGGGTCTGTACCAGCAGCACCAAAAACGCGTCGGCAAACAGCACATCTTTGGTGAGCAACGCCGCGTAGTTAGAGAACATCGGCATAAACGCAAAGAACAGCAAGATCACGCCGCGGACCGGCAGGCTCACGCCCAGTTTGCGCAGAGACGAGATGGAATAGGCCATGCAGGCAGCCGTGATGACAAATTGAGTGCAGGTATAGATGATGAGGCCCGCGTTAGCACTGTTGAACAGCGAAAGCCCCAGCTGAACGCACGAGCCGATAATGGCCGTGTGCACCACGGGGTGATGTCCGTTGAGCAGCACGTTGGGGTTGAGTAGGCGCAGGTAGTCGCTCGTGCCGTTGGGATAGTTGAACCACTGGCGAATCTGCGCACCCGTATCTCCCATAAAAAGGCCGGGCAGCGAAGCGATGAGCGTGGGCGCCCAGGCGATCATAAGCACCAGGAAGGGCCCGGCAAAGGGATGGACCGAGAGTACGGCGTGAGCCACACGCCATATGCGGCCAAAGTGCGCTTCGGAAAACGGAATGCGCCGAGAGCTCAGCCAATCTAGACACTCAAAGGCAAGGTAGAAGGCAACGATCGCCAGGAGCATCCAGCCCGCGCCGCCAATCCAGGCGCAGATGATGCGAGCTTTATCGCCAAGGACGATCTCGGCCGAGTCGGTGAGGTCGTAGCTGCGGCCGAACACCATGCAGATGGCGAAGAACAGCGACGGCAGAATGATCGATGGACGCCAGGTGTCGCCACGGCCAAAGAACACGTAGCGAAACGGCAGCGTGAGCAGGCAGGCAAGTGCAAGCAGCATGACCGCGTCGGTATGGCCGGCAAACGAGAGGAGTACCTCGTAGCACACGTACAGCATGCCCGAGGCTTTGGGGTCAATCGCCAAGACTGCGTTGCTCGACACCGGGGCGGGATCGATGGAAAACGCCGTGGTCGCCAACAGCGCGAGCAAAAATGCGATGAGCGTCTGCTTGGCGGGGTAGCGCTTAAACCAGACGATGCGAGCGGCATCGCGCGCAGCCGTTGTGGAGAGGTCGGAATCCTTCACAGTCCAAAGAGCCTTTCTAGAAACCTATCAAACTCGGCAAAACCACCACAAAGGTGCCTGTCCCCTTTGTGGTGGTTTTGGTGGTTAGGCGTCCAGGTAGACGCGCTGGGGCCGGTTGCGGCGACGGGCGAAGATGATGAGCGCCAGGCCCGCGATTATGAGCGGCAGGCTCAGCAGCTGACCCATGGTGATGACACCGCCCAGCAGATAGCCCAGCTGCGCATCGGGCACGCGCACAAACTCGACGAGGAAGCGGACGATGCCGTAACCCATCACGAACACGCCCATAAACGTGCCTTGGGGCAGTAGCGGCTTTTTGCGGCTGAGCACCTGCAGAATGCAAAAGAGCACGATGCCCTCCAGAAATGCCTCGTAGAGCTGGGAGGGGTGACGAGGCATCTCGCCCGCAGTCCCGCCAAAGACCACGCCCCACGGCAGATCGGTCGGCTTGCCCCACAGCTCTCCGTTGACAAAGTTGGCACAACGGCCCAGGCACAGCGCCAGCGGAGCACCGATAACTGCAAGGTCGGCAATGGTCCAGGCGTCGAGCTTATACATGCGGCACACGATGATGCCGCCGATAATGCCGCCGACCAGGCCACCGTGGAAACTCATGCCGCCCTCGTTGGTGGCAAAGATCTCGAGCGGGTGCGCCCAGTAGTAGCCATCACCGTAAAAGACGACGTAGAACAGGCGCGCACCGATAATGAGGCCAAAGACCGCGCCGACCACGACGCTCGTCAGGTCATCAATCGTAATGTCGAAGCCCCAACGACGCTGCGTGCGGTACATAACGACCGCCGTGAGCAGAGCACCGACCACGTAGGCCAGGCCGTACCAGTAGATGGTGATGGGGCCCGCCGAGATCGCGACGGGATCAAGCATATGGTAGAGGTCGTTGAGCATATCGATCCCCCTGCTCCCTACATACAAATGCGGCCGCGGGCCTTACGCTCGCAGCCGCATATTATGGCGTAACGTCTATGCGAAGCGTACCGTCCGCAGCTTTCGCATCTTAGAACGGCGCGTACTCGTCGTACAGGTCCTCGGCCTCGCCGGAAGCATTGACCTGTTCAACGCGGGTAACGCCGGGCACATGCTCCTTCAGGATACGCTCGATGCCCATAGACAGGGTTAGCGAGCTCATGGGGCAGCCGGCGCAGGCGCCCTGCAGCTCCAGCTTGACAACGCCCTCGTCGTCGACGCCCACATACTCCATATCGCCGCCATCGGCCTGCAGGTTGGGGCGAATCTCTTCAAGAACCTTCTTAAGCAGCTCTTCGTTAACAGCCACAGGGGCTCCTTTCTCACAATAACGCGGGCACGCCCGCGGACAGGGGCTATGTTACTACAGCCATGTACCCGCTTAGGCGCCAGCCATGCGTGCGGACACGACTTTCACGAGCAGTCAATTTGGGACGGGGCCATTTTAGCTGCTTTTTGTTGCCAGCTGGCGTTGCCACGCGCTACTGCCGAGCCTGCCCCTCGGTGCCGATGTGCACATCGACGATAACCTGGCGGTAGCTGATGCCACAGGAGTCGAGGATGCGGCGGCTGATGCGCCCATCATCGGTGTCGGCGTACTTGTTGTCCAGGTAGACAACCTCGCCCACGCCCACCTGCGCCAAAATCTTGGCGCAGTCGTGGCACGGGAACAGCGTGACGTAGACCGTGGAACCCTCGAGGTCCTTGAGCGAGCCACGGTAGTTGAGCACGGCGTTGGCCTCGGCATGGACCACGTAGTTGTGCTTGTCCTGCAGCGGGTCGTCGCTCGTACCCCACGGGAAAAAGTCGTCGTTGAGCGCCGAGGGTGTACCGTTGTAGCCCACCGAAAGGATGCGGTGGTTGGTGTTGGCGATGCACGCACCCACCTGCGTGTTGGGGTCCTTGCTGCGGCGCTGCGCGGCGATGGCCACGCTCATAAAGAACTCGTCCCAGCTAATGACGTCAAGGCGCTTGCCTGACGAAGTTTGATGAAGATCGTCCGACATGACAGACACCTCCGTAATCGCAATAGTTTGACCCATTGTAGCAGGTGAAAGGTGGGGGCGTTTGTCCCACCGGCGCCCTCACCTTTACACGCGGCGGGGCTTTTGGTTGATGCGGTAGAGCTCGGCGAGACCCCGCAGCGTCAACGCGTCATCGACCGTCAGGCTATGGCCGACCAGCGCCGCGAGCGGGTCGGCATCGTCGCCGGTAATGACGATGGGTACATTGCCCTCCCCCGCGGCCTTGGTCGCGCGCATCTCGGCGAGCACCATGTCGAGCATGCCGTCGATGCGGGCTACCTCGCCCAAGACCACGCCCGAGCGCATGGCCTCGCGCGTGTTGCGACCGATCACATGCGTTGGCGCCGAAGGCTCGACCTGAGGCAGGCGCGCCGCAGCGGCCGAGAGCGAACGGGCGCCGAGCGCCAGCCCCGGCGCGATAACGCCGCCGACAAAGGTACCACGCGCGTCGATGACCTCGATATTGGTCGTGGTGCCCAGGTCGATCACGATGCACGGAGAGCCGTAGACGGCACGGGCCGCCACGGCGTCGGCGATGCGGTCGGGGCCGATCTCGGCCGGGTCGTCGTAGTGGACGGGCATGCCAGTCTTGAGGCCCGGTCCCACAGTGAGCACGCGCCCCGTACAGGTGCGAGAAAGCGCCGTCTTCCACGGGCGCTCGAGCGCCGGCACTACGCAGCTCAGCACGGCAGCCGTGGGCACAAGCGTGCCCGGCATGCCCGCATCGGCCGCCAGCGCGGCCATGACTTGAGCGAGACGCATACGCGCTTCATCGGCCGTAATACGGGTCGGCGTCGTGATCTCGCACGTCGCAAGCGGGCATTCCTGCGCCGCGGCCGAATCCTCGGCAAACAGGCCAAAGCGAATGAATGTGTTGCCCACGTCGACCGTCAATATGTATGCGCACCCATTAAGCATCATCGGCGCTCCTTTCGTCTGCCCAGCAGTATATCGCCTACCCGAACCAGCCATCCCAGGTAGTCATTTTGGGACGGGGCCATTTTAGCTACCCCAATATGTCGGTTGATATTTGCCCCAATCCCAGATAATTCGTCGACTGTCAAAGGGTAGCTAAAATAGCCCCGTCCCAAAATGACTACCTTGCGGCTATACTGATGCGCGGTCGCGCGCGGGCTCACGCGGCGGCCCTTGGTAACCCGACTTCCCGCGCCGTATCCGTAGCGGCGCTCCCGGGGGAAGCGGATATACGCAAAGGAGTTCTATATGAGCAATCCCTCGAACCGCACCTCGATGCGCGGGCAACTCACGCTGCGCGGCGTCGTCATCGGCGTCCTTGGCTGCGTGATCATCACGGCAAGCTCGGCCTATACCGCCCTCAAGATGGGCGCGCTCCCCTGGCCGATCATCTTCGCTGCCGTCATCTCGCTGTTCTTCCTCAAACTCATGGGCAACGCCAGCCTCAACGAGGCCAACGTCACCCACACCATCATGTCCGCGGGCGCCATGGTCGCCGGCGGCCTGGCGTTTACCATCCCGGGCGCTTGGATGCTGGGCTATGCCGACCAGATCAGCTGGCTCGACATGTTTATCGTGGCGCTCGCCGGCACCATCTTGGGCCTTCTGGCAACGGCGCTCATCCATCGCCACTTTATCGTGGACGCCGCGCTGGAGTTTCCCACCGGTAACGCCGCAGCTCAGACACTGCGCGCCACCGAGGCCGGCGGCAAGACCGGCAAGCAGCTCTTTGGCTCCATGGCCATCGCAGGCATCTACAGCGTGCTTCGCGACGCTCTGGGCGTGGTGCCCAGTATGCTGTGCACGCTCAATATCCCCGGCGTGACCTTTGCCATCTATAACTCGCCCATGCTGCTCTCCATCGGCTTTTTGGTGGGCTTCGCCCCGGTTGCCTTCTGGTTTGCCGGTGCGCTGCTAGGTAACTTTGGCATCATCGTGGGCGGCACCGCTGCCGGTCTATTCGACGTTGTGACTGCGCAGGGCATCGTCAAGTCGCTCGGCATGGGCCTCATGATGGGCTTTGGCGTCGCCGTCGTCCTTAAGGACATCCTGCCGCAGGTCACCGGCATCGTCCGCGGTCTTGCCGCCGACAGCTCCACCGACACCGACGAGCAATCGCTCATCTCGGGCTCCCTTAAGCTCGACGCCGGCATCATCGGCCTGGGCGCTGCCGCCATCGCCGTGATCATCGCCATCGTGCTTGACCTTGGTCCCGTTCCGGCCGTCATCGTGACGCTGTTCACCTTTGTCACCACCATCATGAGCGCACAGAGCTGCGGCCAGACGGGCATCGACCCCATGGAGATCTTTGGCCTCATCGTTATGCTCATCGTGGCTGCCTTTGCACAGATTACTCAGGTCAAGCTGTTCTTTATCGCCGGCATCGTAGCCGTGGCGTGCGGCCTTGCGGGCGACGTCATGAACGACTTTAAGGCCGGCGCCGTGCTGGGCACCAACCCGCGTGCGCAGTGGATCGGCCAGGCCATCGGCGGCATCGTGGGCGCCCTGGTCGCCGCAGCCGTCATGGTCGCGCTCGTCACCGCCTATGGTCCGGATGCCTTTGGTCCCGACAAGAGCTTTGTGGCCGCGCAGGCAAGCGTGGTTGCCACCATGGTCTCGGGCATTCCGAGCGTGCCGTGGTTTGCAGGCGGCTTTATCGCCGGCATCGTCATGTACTGGCTCGGCATTCCGGCCATGATGATCGGCCTGGGCGTGTACCTGCCGTTCTACATGTCACTCACGGCATTCCTGGGCTCCTGCGTCAAGCTCGCCTACGACAAGTGGTCCGCCCACCGCGACGCCACCGCTGGTCTTTCCGACGAGGAGAGGGCTGCCAAGGACGCCGCCTTCCAGGAACAGGGTCTGGTCGTTGCCAGCGGCCTGCTCGGCGGCGAGTCCATCGTCGGTGTTATCCTGGCGTTTGTCTCCGTGGGTCTGAGCCTGCTGGGCTAAGTCGAGCAGTTGCTCGACAGCGACCATATTGCCTACGATTTGCCCGGTCGGTAGCTTTCGCGGCTACCGACCGGGCTTTTTGATACCAACGCAAAGAAAGGCCGGCGCGCTGCATTTAACAGCGCGCCGGCCTTATCGTTTGGCTAACGAGACGGTCCCGTTATGAATTGAAGTTCGTTGCAGAAACTACGCTCGAAACGCTACATCTGCTTGCGACGACGATCGCTCAGCGTCACACCAGCGGCCACGAGCGTAATACCGCCGATGACGAACACCTCGCCCGCAAGAGCGGAATTGTCGCCAGTCTGGGCGAGCGCGGCAGGCGCAGCCTGTTTCTTGGCAACGGGGGCCTTTGCAGCAGCCTGCGCAACCTGAGGCTTGGCCTGCGGCTCAGCCTTGGGATGATACTTGTCGTACTCGGCCTGCGCGGCAGCCAGGGCATCCTTGGCATCGCCAAGCTCAGCCAGCGCGGCGGCATAGGCGTCGTTGGCATCGGACAGTTTGGCATCGGCATCGCTCAGAGCAGCCTTGAGGCCAGCGGCGGCATCGACGGCGGCCTTATAGCGAGCGTAGGCAGCGTTCAGCTTGACCAGCTTCTCGTTGCCCGTCGTGCCCGCGGCAAGGGATGCCTTGTGGTCGACAGCCTCAAGATCGGCCTTGAGTGCCTCATCGCTGGCAAGCTCGGCCTTGGCCTTGACGATATCGAGGTTCGCATCGACGACGGCTTCGTTGGCGGCCTCGAGCTGCTTCTGGGCATCGGCGACACTGGCCACGGCAGCGTCATAGGCGGCCTTGGCGTCGTCGACCGCCTTCTGGGCACCGGCGAAGCGCTCGAAGGCCTTGTTTGCGGTGGCAAGCTCGTCCTCGGCGGCCTTGGCCTTCGCCTGTGCGTCGGACAGGGTCTGCGTCTTGGCGGCAACTGCCTGCTTGGCGCCCGAAAGAGCGGTTGCGGCGTGCACATCTGCGGCCTGAGCCTTGTCAACGCCAGCCTGGGCAGTGTCGTCGGCCTTCTTGGCATCGTTAAGCGTGCCCTGCTTGTTCGCAAGATCCGTCTTGGCGGCATCGCACTTGGCGGCAAGGTCCTTGACCGAAGCGGTAGCGTTGTCATACGCCTCGTTGGCCTGATCGGACTTTACCTTGGCGGCGTCGCGGGCGCTGCGAGCCTTCGCCTTGTGAGCAGCGGCCTCAGCTGCCTTCGTCTTGCTGTCAGCAAGCGTGGCGTTTGCCTTATCGAGAGCTGCCTGGGCAGTAGCGGCCTCGCCCTTGGCGGCATCGAGCTTGGTCTGGGGCGTCTTGACGTCGATACCCTTGAGTTTGGCTTCGGCGGCGTCGTATGTCGTCTTCGCGGCGGCGGTGCCGGACTTAGCCTTCTCGTACTCGCCCTTGGCGGTGTTCACGTTCGTGTCTGCCGCGGTATAGGCGTCATGCGCCGCATCCTGCTTATTTACCGCTGCGAAATAAGCTTCCTTGGTAGTACCGAAGGTCTTCTGCGCTTCCGCCAGCTTATTCCGAAGCTGCTTCAGCTGCTCCTTCTGCTCCTGCGTGCCGCCTGCGTTGTATGCGGAATCGATGTAGTCGTTCAGGAGCTTCTTGAACTCGGAGACAGTGAAATCAGCCTCACTGTCAAAAGAGCTGTAATCGAAGATTGTTACCTCGGAATCGGTGTTCTTACCGCTACCGGTCGCGATGCCGATAGCCTTCGTGCCGGCATCGATGATGTTGAGATAGTGCCCGCACTCATGGTAGATGCTGCTGTAGTGCTGGTAGATATAGTAGGAATCATATCGATGGTTTCCAAGGTCACTATTCTTCTCGACGTACTTATCGAATGCCTCTTTTTCCTGAGTGTAGAGACCGGTATATGGCCAGCCAAGCGTATCCTCGGTCTCGCCGCCGGTATATGCGCCGCCGCCGCCGGCAAGATTTTCTCCATTGTCCCAGTAGCAGCCCGAGTGCCCCCAGATGTTCGATGAATATGATACATTAAGGGCGGCTGCCGCAGTCATGCGGAGGCTGACGCTGAGCGCCGACTGACCGTTCGCCTTGCGGAGGTTGTTCTGGGTGTCGAGATATGTCAAGGCGTTGCGCATCTGCTCCAGGGAGAGCGGGTTGGTGTCGCGAGACATGTCATGATCGACGTACTGGTCATACCATTCGGCCTTGTCAGCGGCACCGGTCAGCATCGATACGGCTTCCTGGGCGTTCTTTTTCTGTGTGGCTGTGAACTGGCTGCCGCCGACGATGTAATTCATGAAGCCGAATATGCCCTGGCTGATGACTTCCTGGTCAACGGTCATGTTCGACTTGAGGTCGGCAATCTGCTGCTCAAGAGCCTCAACCTGGGCATTAGCAGCGTCATAAGCCTTTTCCGCGGCGTTCGAAGCGGCGCAGGCTGCCTCCCACTCGCTGCGCTTCTGCTTGCGAACTTCGACAAGCTTATCGTACGCGGTCTTCTTGTCTGCTTCGGTCTGCTGCGCCTTCTCGTATGCGGCCTTGGCGGCGTCGCGCTCGCTGGCGGCGGCGTTGTACTCCTTGTTTGCCGCATCGTATGCAGACTGGGCAGATGCCACGGCAGCGTTGGCGGCGTTGGCCTTCTGCTGGGCGGCGTCGACGGTATTCTGGGCCGCCTGCAGGTTCGCCTGTGCGGTGGCGTCTGCAGTCGTCGCGGCTTCGAGCGCGGCCTGCGCGGTCTTGAGCTCACCAGCAGCAGCGTTCTTGGCGGCCTCAAGCGCACTGAGGTCGACACCCGTACCCGAGACGGCAGCATCGAGCGCGGCCTGCGCTTGGTTGAACTTCTGCTGGGCGTTATCGCGCGCGGTGGTTGCGGCTGCGAGAGCAGCGGCAGTCTCCTGTTTCTTGGCCTGGGCGGAAGTCAGAGCGGCCTCAGTGTCCTTCTTTTCCCGCTGAGCGTTGGCCTCGGTAGCCTTGGCCTGGTCCAGATTGGCCTGTGCAGTAGTAACGGCCTTATTGGCATCATCGAGCTTTGCCTGCGCGTCCTCGACGGCCTTCTTGGCGGCCTCGTACTCGTCCATACCCATGGCCTCGAGCTTGGCCTGCGCATCGTCGAGGGCCTTCTTGGCCTCATCCTGCTTTGCCTTGGCGTCCTTGAGCGCCTGGGTCTTATCCTCGACACTCTTGTTGGCCTGTTCAAGCTGATCGTTCAGGTCGCCCAGCTTCTTCTGCTGCTGCTCGGTCTTTTCGACGGCGGCTTTGAGCTCGTCAATCTTCTCCTGGAGCGCGGCGACTTCTGCTGCGTTCTGCTCGATTTCGTTGTCGCTCACAGCCTGCGAGGCCTGATTCTTTTGCTGCTGCGCCTGCTTTTGAGACTGGCCCGCCGCGTCGGCCTTCTTCTGGGCGGCATCGTAGGCGGCCTGAGCGTCCTTGAGCTGCTTTGCCGACTCCTCGGCCAGCTGGGCAGCCGTCTTTACGACCGCTTGGTTACCGGCGGCAACGGTATTCTCTACAGAACTACCCCCCCCCTGAACAGAATCGCCGTTATCGGTTGACGGTGCAGCGATTGCCGCCAGCGGCGACATGAGCGGCTGAGCGATGAGGCCCGCCGTCAAAACGGTTGCGACGGCGCGGTTGGCAACGCCCTTGACGTTGACGGCCTTGGCCCGAGGCTCAAAGTGTTGTGGACTGTAGTTTGCCATGGCTTTCTCCCTTTGACACGGATGTATCCATACGTATCAAACGGTAGCTGTCGATTTTTGAATTCTGTTGCGCAACATTGGTCACCAGCGAATTTTTTGAAATTCGCGCTCTCGTGCTTCACAATTTCGTCACATATGTAGGAGCTGGTGCGTCATATTCTTGCGGGATCGAATTGAGCCTGTGATTTGCATTTGCTCTCGCGTCATCCGCTCTATCGGATTCCGCATCCAACAGACACCCCGCCCGCCACGGTGTAGAGTAAGGACGAGGGGCAAGGTGTACGGCCCGTGCCAGAACGAGGTGGACATGGAACTCGATAAACAACAGATCAAGCGACTACGCGAACGCCATCACCGGCGCCACGGCATCCGCCCCGCCCATAGCGAGGCCATGGAGAACGCCGCCCGCTTCCTAAAGCGCGCATTCAACATTCGCGAGGGACGCGCGCCCTACCACGTAATCCGCAAGCGCTTTGTAAACGGGGCACGCCTGACCGGCTCTCACCTGTGCATCCTCATCATCGCCATGCTCATCGCAAGCATCGGCCTCGATATCGACTCGAGCATCGCCATCGTGGGCGCCATGCTCATCTGCCCGCTCATGGGCTCGGTCCTTGCCATGGCATACGGCATCGCCACGCTCGACCGCGAGATTACCGTCGAAGCCGTCGCGGGCTTGGCTCTACAAATGGCCTTTTGCCTGGTCACGTCCACGCTGTATTTTAAGCTCTCGCCCCTTGGCACCGCCACGGCCGCCATCGTCGACAACTCGACGCCCACCGTGTGGGACCTTGCCGTCGCGCTCGCGGGCGGCTTTGCGGGCGGCCTGGGCAACTCGCGCGACCAGGAGCCCTCGACGCTCATCGCCGGCGTGGCCGTGGCAACCGCGCTCATGCCGCCCCTGTGCGCGGCGGGTTATGGCATTGCCATCGCGAGCGGGTCGCTGTTCCTCTCAGCCCTCTACGAGTTTGGCATCAACGTGGTCTTTATCGCGCTGGCTGCCGAAGCCGTGCTGCTTCTTTTGCGCGTGCCGCTCAAGCGCGACCTGAACGGCGACGGTATTGTGACCGCTGAGGAAGACGCCGAGGTCAACGAGCTGTCACGCAAGGTGCGCAGCCGCATCATTGTGGGCACGGTAGTCTTTGCCATCCCCTGCATCGTTATGACGGCGGGTTCCATTGGCTCGGCGCAGGCCGGCGTGCAGGACGGCTACGGCGTGACCGAAACCACGCGCGAGCTTGCGGCGGTGCTGCCAGGCTTTAAGGATTACACCGTCGCCGTCGAGACCTCGGCTACCGAAGGTGACGAGGAAGGCATCGTCGAGCGCGAGATTGTCGCCCATGTGACGACAAGCGAGGCGCTCGGGGCACGCGACCGCCACGTCGCTCGCAAGCTCATCGACCTTAACGTGCCCGAACTCGACCGCGTAGAGTTCGATGTGAAGTGACCTGATGTAGGGCGCAGTTCACACCCGCGCCCCGCTCGCTGTTTTATTGCCGTGAATCAACTGTCCACATCGACATCGCCAGACTCCACCATAAACGCCGGTTTGGTGCTCACCAGATAAAAACGGGTCACCTTGGTATCTCTAAATAGGTAGAGCCAACCCTGATCGCGGCGGCGCGAAATATACACCACGTGGACCGTACCGATTTTTTCGCCGTTTTCCCTCGTTAATACCAAAATATTGGGGTCGTCCGTACGCTTAAACTGCCCGTCAACGCAGCTGCCGTCTTTGTCGACCAGTTGCCAACGATGGTTATCCTCTTCATGAAAGGCCAGAGTTTCCAGACTTGTTTTGTCATCCCGATAGTAACCGTCAATGGCAAAGCCTTCGGAAACGCATTCCTGCATATAGGATGTTTCTCGATTTATAGCAAACTGCCCTGCAGCGCCTAGGAACACAGCAAGGCAAACCACTGCGAGGGCTATCGAGATAGCACGGCGGCTCATGTTAACCAGCCCGATACTTGTTTAACGGAGTGCAAAACATACTTGGTACCTCCGATATCAAAGCAAACGTCACCCGCGGCCCGCCGGCAACTATGTGTTTCTAACATCAAACCATATGGCAACCACTCGCGAGAGGAGTATCGGCGAACGGTGCATTTTTGCGTACTATTGGGCAAACGTCAACGCGCGCCACAGCTCTTGCTCGACCTATTCAGATCTTGTCGCATACTACCGTAAACCCCCAATGCTTCCGCCCCCGAACTATTCAAGGCAGCCGCGATGCCGCTCAATCCAGTCCACGGCAAAATCGACAAGCTCGCGTTGACGCATAAAGCGAATCATTCCGTTACCGAGAGGCGCCGTACGCACCGGGCATTCACGCTCAAAAGCAGCGCCGATCTCGTCGAAGTCCTCGCCGTCGACAAAAAGTGTGCGGTACTCCTTCCACACGCGCTGGCCGTTTTCCATGATCGCGCTGTGTTCCACGCAGTCGTGCTTGCCGGGGTACTGCGCACGGGCGTCTGCCAAATGCAGTGACGTATTCTTGTCATAGCCAACGCCCACCAGCAGAACATAGCCGTCCAAATCGTACAGACGCGCGATGGGCGATCCATCGCCAAAGATGTTGCTCAGGTCGTGGTTCTCCGTCAGGAATTGCGCATGCTGGCCGTTTGCCGCCACTGAACGCGCTGGGTGATCGCTGCGAAACGTGCCCGGCCACGTCCGGAACATCTCAGCCACGGCACCCATCGTGTTGGTGGGCGTAATGCGCTTGTCATAGACAGGCCAGTTATCGCGAATCAGCTGCCACCATTCTTGCGGCTCTTGCCAATGGACACCACTCTCGGGGTCCAAGTTTTTCCATGATTGCGTCGGCATCATGATGGTACCGGCCTCGCCCACCATCTGGAGCAGCGCCTCGATCACCGGCTGCGCGCCGCCGCACACATATCCAAGCGCGCTGAGCGAGCAATGGACCATAACCGTCTGCCCTGCGCACATACCGACGGCGGAAAGCGCGTCGAGGATATCCTGCTTAAGCACGATTTGCCGATTCATTACCGTTTCCCCTCTATCCCCACACATCAGTTTCTTTTGCGTCATGCGCCGAAATAGCACACGGGCCATGCGGCGCATGACGCTGCAAATGATACGTTTCCCAATGTTGCCGAGGGATCATTTTTTAGTACTTGAAGAAGCCCTCGCCCGAGCTTTCGCCCAGCTTGCCTTCGTCGAGCATCTTCTTGAGGACGGACGCCATAGCCTTAAAGTTGTAGGGCATCATCATCTTCTTGAGCAGCGGGCTCACCAGGCCCGGGACCTTCTGATACTGCATAACGATGTTGTACGCCGTCTGGATGCCCACGGTGTCGAATACGCGGAACGGGCCCTTGGGAGCGCCGGTGCCGCGCGTCCATGCGAGGTCGATGCTCTTGGGATCGCTCACGCCCGAGACATACAGGTCGAGGCCCGAAAGCAGCCATGGCACCAGCATGGAATTGAGCAGATAGCCGTTCTTTTCCTTGTTGACGGGAAGCGCCAGCATGCGGATGTCGTTGGCAAAGTCGACGAGTTCATCGAAATAGCGCTTGTCGGTTTGGCTTTGGGCCATGACCTCGGTCATGTTGTTCTTCCAGATAGAGTTGGCAAAGTGTAGCGATAGGTACTTCTCGGGGCGGCCGGTGTACTTGGCAAAGGTGCTCGGCAGCAGCGTGGAGGAGTTGGTGACGATGACGGTCTTTTGCGGGAGAACCGGGGCGAGCTTCTTGTAGAAGTCGATCTTTGCCTGGGTGTCCTCGGCCATAGACTCGATGACCAGGTCGGCGTCGGCCACTGCCTTGGCAAGATCGAGCTCCAGCTTGAGTGTGGAGTAGGCGCGCTCAACGGCGGCGAGTGCCGCCTCCCTGTCGAAGGTCTGGTCGCTATCGGCGATACCGGCGCACCACTCACCCGTGCCGTCCGCCATGCCCTCGATAGCAGCGATGTACTCCTCGCGCACATGATCGATCTTGGGCTGGGTGCGGCCGATGCTGCCCTCGCTGCGCAGCCAAATCGTTACATCAAAGCCGCAGTAGGCAGCCTGAAAGGCAATCTGGCTTCCCAGCACGCCGCCGCCGGCAACGCAAACGGTCTTGTAGCTCATGAAACGGTCCTCTCTTACGTAATTCCATAGATGTGTTTTTATTCAACCGTATGGAGGCTACGAGCCGGGGGCTGGTTCTACAAACGGACGCTTTTACGCGGTGAACGGCTACACCTGTTCATTAACTCAGGGCTCCGAGGGCGATTTTTTGTGCCACCGAGACGTCGTTTTCGGAAGTGCGGTGAAAAAATGAGTTTCGTCGACCAGACCGACTATTCTAGCAACAAAACCGCAGGTAACGAGAGCCCAAAAGAGGAGTGTGCTCGGGAGGTTCGCGTTTTTCCCCGCACTTCCGAAATCCGAGTCCGCTGAAGGCGTTAACAAGCCCATTTACGCAACATATGTCCAGCAAAAACGGGTGGTGGCCGGTACGGCTACCACCCGTTTGTCTCATATCTAGCCCATAGCAGGCCAGTTACTTCTTAATGCCACGCCCCAGACGCTCGGCGACCGACGCCACGGCCTCCTCGCTGGCCGGTCCGCAGCTCACGCAGCCATCGTGGGCACGCATCTGGCCGGTGACCTCGTCCATCGCGAGCGGCGCCACCTTCTCGAGCTTAAAGCCCTTGCCGGCGCGCATGTTTTCCTTGGCCACGCTGATCATGAGCTTAATGCGGTTGAGCTGGTTGACCTCGGACGCGCCGGGGTCGTAGTCCACCGCGACGATGTTGCTCTCGGGATGCTGGCGGCGCAGCTCCTTAATCACAGACTTGCCCACCACGTGATTGGGCAGGCACGCGAAGGGCTGCGTGCAGATGATATTGGGTGCGCCGTGATCGATCAGGTCGAGCATCTCGGCCGTGAGCAGCCAGCCCTCGCCCATGTTGTTGCACACCGAAAGAACCGTACGGGCCTTGTCCGCCATGGTGCCGATGCGCTCGGGCGCCTCAAAGCGGCGGGACTTTTCGAGCATCTCCTCCACCGGCGTGCGCATCCAGTCCACGAGCTTAATAAGCGCCTGCATACCAGCGCGCGTGGTAGCAGAGCTACCCAGCTCGTCCTTCTGCAGCTCGGCGTTGCTCATGGAGTACAGGAAGAAGTCGAGCAGGCCCGGCACCACGGCCTCGCAACCCTCGCGCTCGATGACATCGACCACGTGGTTGTTGGCCGTGGGGTGGAACTTGACCAGGATCTCGCCGACCACGCCTACGCGCGGCTTAGTGCCCTCGCCCACAAGCGGCATGGTGTCGAACGCGCGGATGGCCTCGCGAGCAAGCTTGGTGTAGTTATGCCTGTTGAACTTGGGCGCGAGCTTGCGGGCGCGCGCCATGTACTCCTCGTAGAGCGCGTTGGCGGCACCGGGCGTGGCCTCGTACGGGCGGCAGCGGTAGAGCATCTGCATCATCACGTCGCCAAAGAGCACCGCGTACACAGCCTGCTTAAGCAGCGCCGGCGTAATCTTGAAGCCGGGGTTGTCCTCGCCGAGCGCCACGGCCGAAAGCGAGATCACCGGGATCTCGGGATGACCACTCTCGCGCAGGGCCTTGCGGATGAGCGCGATGTAGTTGGTGGCACGGCAGCCGCCGCCGGTCTGGCTGATGACTACGGCGGTCTTGGACAGGTCGTATCGGCCGCTCTCGATGGCCTCCATAATCTGACCGGTCACCAAAATGGACGGGTAGCAAATGTCGTTGTTTACGTAGCGCAGGCCGGCCTCGACGGCGTCGTGATCGGTCGAGGGCAGCAGCTCCAGGTTGTAGCCGGCACCGCGGAACACCTCTTTGACCAGGTCAAAGTGGATTGGCGCCATCTGCGGGCACAGAATGGTGTAGCCCTCGTCGCGCATCTGCTCGGTAAAGGGCACCTTGGGCCATGCAGTCGAGGCGCTCTCACGCTGCGCTTCGAACGTGTACTTGCGGCTCGCGAACGCAGGGGCATCCGTGGAGGGCGCCACCGGCGCGGCATCGCCCTGCTCGTAGGCCTCACCCGCAGCGGTTGCCTCGGCCAGACGCTCGGCCTCCTGGTCCTTGAGCGCCGCCATGAGCGAGCGGATGCGGATGCGCGCGGCGCCCAGGTTGGACACCTCGTCGATCTTGAGCACGGTGTAAATCTTGCCGCTGGCCTCCAGAATCTCCTGCACCTGATCGGTGGTCAGGGCATCTAGGCCGCAGCCAAAGGAATTGAGCTGGATCAGGTCCAGATCGTTGCGCATCGTCACAAAACGGGCCACGGCGTAGAGGCGCGAGTGGTACATCCACTGGTCGACAACGCGGATCGGGCGCTCGGGCTTCACCAGATGCGCGAGCGAATCCTCGGTAAAGACCGCAAAGCCAAAGCTCGAGATAAGCTCGGGCAGGGCGTGGTTGATCTCGGGGTCGTTGTGGTAGGGACGGCCGGCGAGCACAATGCCGTGGCCGCCGTGGTCCTCGACCCACTTAAGGGTCTCCTCGCCCATGGTCTGGATGTCCTCATGAAAACGCGCATCGGCCTCATAGGCGGCATTGACGGCGGCGTCGATCTCGGAGCGGGTGATCTTGGGTCCGCGCACGCGACCGCGACCGGCCTCGGCGTCGGCCACGCGGTCGACGGCGAGCACCTGGTACAAGCGGCGCTTGAGCTCGGTCTTATCGTGATAGGGCACAAACGGATACAGGAACTCGATGTTCTGTTCGCGGATCTCGTCGATGTTGAGCGCCAGCGCCGTGGGGTAACTCATGACGATGGGGCAGTTGTAGCAGTTACCAGCCGTCGGGTCCTCTTTGCGCTCCCAGCGCACGCACGGCATCCAGATAAAGTCGACGTCACGGTCGATGAGGTTCATCACATGGCCGTGGCTCATCTTGGCCGGATAGCACACGCTCTCGGACGGCATGGACTCGATGCCCGCCTGGTAGGTCTTCTTGCTCGACTGGTCGGACAGCTGCACGCTAAAGCCCAGGCGCGTAAAGAACGCATGCCAGAAGGGGTAGTTCTCGTACATGTTGAGCGCGCGCGGGATACCGACGGTGCCGCGCGGGGCCTCGTCGGGACTCAGGACCTCGCGGTTAAACAGCAGCTCGTTTTTCTTTTTGAAGAGGTTGGGGGCCTCGGTCTTTTGCTTTTTGTGGCCGGCACCCTTCTCGCAGCGGTTACCGGTAATGAAGCGCCTGCCGCCGCCAAAGTCGTTGACGGTGAGCTGGCAGTTGTTGGAGCAGCGGCCGCAGCGGACGTGCTTTTGCGTCACAGTGAGGTGCGCGATGTCCTCGGCCGAAAGGATGGTAGAGGTGCCGTCGGCGCCGGCGCGATCGCGGGCGAGCAGGGCCGCACCATAGGCGCCCATGCAGCCGGCAATGTCGGGACGCACGGCGTGAACACCGGTGAGCTGCTCAAATGCACGCAGCGTGGCGTCGGACATAAAGGTGCCGCCCTGGACGATCACCTGGGTACCGATCTCCTTGGGATCGCGCAGCTTAATGACCTTGAACAAGGCGTTCTTGATGACGGAATAGGACAGGCCGGCCGCGATATCGCCCACCGTGGCGCCTTCCTTCTGCGCCTGCTTCACGCGGGAGTTCATAAAGACCGTGCAGCGGCTGCCCAGGTCGACGGGACTTTGGGCCTTGATAGCCTCGGCCGCGAACGCGCGAACGTCCATGTCCATGGACACGGCGAAGCTCTCGATGAAGCTGCCGCATCCGCTCGAACATGCCTCATTGAGCATGATGTGCTCGATCACGCCGTCGCGCACGCGCAGGCACTTCATGTCCTGACCGCCGATGTCGAGAATGAACTGCACGCCCGGCAGGAAAGCACGGGCGCCGCGCAGGTGCGCCACCGTCTCGATCTCGCCCGAGTCGGCCTTGAGCGCCTCGATGAGCAGAGCTTCGCCGTAGCCCGTCGTGGTCACATGACCGATACTGCAACCTGCGGGAACATGCGCATAGAAGTCGGCCATGATGGTCTTTGCCGTGCCCAAGATGTCACCGTTGTTGTTGCCGTACCATGTGTGCAGCAGCTGGCCGTCCTCGCCCACCATCGCGGCTTTCATGGTGGTGGAACCTGCGTCGAGGCCGATGAACACGCGGCCCGTATAGCCCTCGAGCTCACCACGCGGCACGACCTCGCGGTCATGGCGCTCCTTGAACGCTCGGAAGTCCTCCTCAGTGGCAAAGAGCGGGTCGAGGCGCGCCACCTCGTCGCCTTGGGTGTCGCCCAGATTGTCGATGGCGGCAATCAGCTCGGGGAACGTCGCGAGCTTGTCCGACTCGTGCGCCATCGCCGCGCCGGAGGCCACGAACAGATGGGCGTTCTCGGGCATGATGATGTGCTCGTCGTCGAGGTTGAGCGTAATGTAGAAGCGACGCCGCAGCTCGGAGAGGTACTGCAGCGGGCCTCCCAAAAACGCCACGTGTCCGCGGATGGGACGGCCGCAGGCCAGACCGGAGATGGTCTGCGTCACCACGGCCTGGAAGATGGAAGCGGCGACGTCCTCGGGACGGGCGCCTTCGTTGAGCAGCGGCTGCACGTCGGTCTTGGCAAAGACGCCGCAGCGGCTGGCGATGGGATAGATGGTGGTGGCGTTGGCCGCGAGCTCGTTGAGGCCGCTCGCGTCGGTGTGCAGCAGGGTTGCCATCTGGTCGATGAAGGCGCCCGTACCGCCGGCGCAGGTGCCGTTCATGCGCTGCTCGATGCCGTTATCGAAGTAGATGATCTTGGCGTCCTCGCCGCCAAGCTCGATGGCGACGTCGGTAGCGGGGATGAGGGTCTCGACGGCACGCTTGCTGGCGATGACCTCTTGGACAAACTCCAGGTCGAGCCATTGGGAGAGCAGCAGACCACCCGAACCGGTAATGGCGCAGGTCATCTGGGCCGTCGGCAGCACGGTCGCAGCGCCCTCGAACAGGTCGCGGGCGCAGGCGCGGACGTCGGTGTGATGGCGCTGGTACTTGGCGTACACGATCTGGTTGTCGTCGTTGAGCACGGCGAGCTTGACGGTGGTAGAGCCTACATCGATGCCCAGGTGCAGGTTGCCGCGGGCGGCCTCGGGGTTGAAGATCGCGCCTTCGGGGGCCTGGGCGGCGGTGGCAGCTGCGGGCTCGGCGGCGATGGCGGGCTCACTAGCGATGGACGTCTCCCCTGCCGTGTTCTTGGCATCGGCAACTGCCTCGGCGACCTTCTCGGCAGCGGCGGTCGCGGCCTTCTGCGCAGCGTCCACCACGGCGGGAGCGGCCTCGCGTGCGGCAGCGACCACACGGTCTTTAATGCCCTCGACGAGTTTGCTCATCTGTTTCTCCTCTTAGTTGTTGGACTCGACGGTTGCGGCGGTGTCGGCCGCGTCCTCGAGCTGCAGATTCAATAGCTTCATGCCGTATTCCGGCACGTTGATATCGATGGGTTGGCCATACAGGTCGCCGGGGCGCACAAAGGCGATAACCGTCATGATGCGCGCCATGGTCTCGGGCGATTCGGAAAGGTCACGTTCAAACCAGCGCTGAATCATGCCGACCTCGGCACTCACGACGTAGGTGACGTAGTAGTCAAAGAACGTGCCCAGCGCCAGGCCCAAAATGCCCGTCTGCGCACGCGGCGCCACGGCCTCACGTGCGGTGTCGATAATCCTTTTAATGAAGGCCTGGTCGCCGCCCGGACCCAGCAGCGCACCGATTAAGTCGCGGTTGGCCGCAAGATAACGCAGCAGCTCAACCGAACCGGGCGCCGGCTCGAGCTCATCGATGTTGTGATAGAGATCGGGCAGCTGAGCTGCAGTGATGAGCTCAATGCACTCACGAATCTCGGCCAGCAAACCGTCCTCGATTTGATTGATAAAGTCGGGAATATCGCGGTAGTGCGAATAGAACGTGCGACGCGTAAGGCCAGCGCGCTCGGTGAGTGACGCAACATTAATGCGCGAAAGGTCGCCGCTTTCGGCAAGCTCGCTAGCAAGTGCCTGGCGAAGGGCACGCTGCGAGCGAAGGGACCGGCGATCACATTTCTCGAGCTGGGACAAGCGTCCTCCTTGTTACTCATCCTGTGCGCTATTGCACAGTGCGAGTATTATTGCACACCGTGTGCATCAACACGTAAAGGCAATATTTGGAATGTGACGAGGGGGCAGTCCCTTTGTCACATTCACCCTTGTCGCAGAACCCCACCTACATTTTTCGAGTTATTCGGCCTCACTGCCAATCCTCCGTGAATGTCATACGGAATACTCGAGCCGCTTTGTTTTTATTTGGGCGTTTATTCGCTCACTTTTCACAGAATCGAACACCGTAAAGGACGCAGGCGGTTCGAAGAAGGCCCTTCTCGTCAGTAAGCACCCTCGGAAAGGCCGAATAACTCGATTTTTGCTGGTGGCGCAAACGGTGTTGCCAAAAACCGGCCTTGCTCGCCCGCAACGCGGCAAATTGACTATCTCAATGTCGTAGCGAGTTGCGACTTGATCCCGTTAATAGGACTAACAATGGCCCCACGCGTTGCATCATGCCGGTAACAATCGATAAGGAGGCCGACATGAACAACCACGCAAACGATAGCATCAGCGTTACTGGCAAGGACCTTGTCCTCAGCTGCATCAGAAGCCAAGAGCTGCGAGACCACATGCGCAAATACTTATACTGGCCGGCACCAATCATCGCTGGCTCTCTTAAGACGCTTGACGAAAAGCGCACCATGCTCGAGCAACTCCGCAAGGAGGTTTCGCCAGAGCTGACCGAAGATATCGATTCGCATCTCGCCCAACTTAACAGCGCGCTTGAAATGCTCGACAACATCGAGCGCGGCCGCGGAATCCTCCTGTTGCACGTCATGGTCTACAACGAGGAGGAACGCGGCGCCGACGCCCTTGACGGTCCCTTCCCCACCGCATCCTGGGAAGCCGCGCAAACGCTCATGAAGCGCTACATCGAAGAGTATCCTGAAGACGACTGGTCCGAATCGTACTGGAAGATCGACCTATACACCTCAGAAGACCTGCACGAACATCAAACGGCGCAGCCCTCCCTGTCGTTCGCGGCAACCAGGGATGGCGAGCTTATATTTCTCCGCGATCAGCGCAATAACCGCACTCGCAAATCGTATGTCGAAAGCGCCTGGCGAAACGATAGCAGGCGGTTCTGCGCGAACAACGAGCCTATCTACACGCCGTGGGTACCGGGCGACATCCTCAAAATCGACGGCCGTCCCTTCGACCACGGGCCTCGCTTTGCCATTGTGCTCGAAAACGACTACGAGCACACGCTCCGGGGACAGATCTGGTGTGCGGGCCCCAGCAGAGATCACGGCGTTAAGGAGGGTTCGCCTTCATCCGGCACCTTCAGCGACAGTCTCTTGGACCCCTTCATCCCCTCTGCCCTCTACACCGGCGAGCTCTATACCGGCGACTTGCCGGACGACTGCGCCTTTATGCTCGAGCTCTCGCAAAAGTTGCACGATGATCCCGACTACGGCAAACAATGGTCCGAGGGTTCCGTCGGACATGACTGCCTTCAGCCGTATCGCAAGCCCGCCAGCCAATGTGAGTTGGATATTCGTCCGGACATCTTTGAGTTTTTGGACTCGCGCAGCATTAAGGAGCATCTTCAACGAATCAACTACGAGCTCACCACGCCCGTAGCGGCTTTTATCGTCAATTGCTCGCATAAAGCAACGCTACAGCAAAAGCTCGAAGGCTGGCAAAAGATCATCGACAATATGCCCAATTGCGCCATGAGCCGCAGAAACGACACGATCAACATCCCGGACTTCCATGCCTTTCTGCGCAATGTCATCAGGCAGGAGCAAAGAAAGCTCGCGCACTTTAAAAGGACAGACGGCCAGAGTCTGTATTTCTTTGATGACTACTCATGGGACCGGCGCGGGCAGGGCGGTTGTCTTTACGGCCCGTACAGCAGTTATCAAAAGTGCTTCGATGCAACCTGGAAAGGGCTCGACGGTGACGATCCCAAAGCCATCAGGATCACTCGTCGTCCCATCGACCCAGACGAAGATCACTATGCCGACGACATGGTCTTACTCAATGCGAACGGCGAAGTAATGTCTTGCGATTATCGCAACAAAAGCGAGTGGGACGAGGCGGGCACCGCCAGCGATTTCGAGGACATGTGGTTTGATATCCCAACGCCCTTCCATGCCGGAGACATCGTCTGCAACCTCCAACGTCCCGACGAGCCGATGGTGCTATTTGACCTGCAAACTTGGGGATCCGAACGAGTCGACAAAGAGCTGGCCTCCTCCGTCTACAAAGAGCGCCTCGTGCAAAAGGCCGACAAGCTATTGCGTTGGCACCGATATGACGGCGACACCAGCGACATGTACGCCTACGGCTGCCAAGTCTCATCCGCCTTGCATTTCCCCTTCTACATTGGGGAGCCTGAGGGCTTTCTTTTGGACATCGATTATTACCGCAAGCCGCTCAAGTCAGAGGAGCGAATCCTTTACGGCGTCAGGGCATATGTCAAAGGCGACCTGGCGGTTGACTCACTCGCCGCGATGGCCAGCGCATGCGAGCTACAAGCACTGGCGGAGAAAAAGGTGCGTGGCTTCGAGGACGCAGACAGTTGGCTCAAGGACCGCTACCCGGAGCTGTTCGATGCGACGGTCGATCCCTTCTTAGAGGAAGGTTGCGCCGGTTGCCAGGATTAAAGGGTCAACGCCATACCGGCGCTGTTCGCCACAAGATCCAACATCATATTCTGCATGGCAATCCTTTCAGTACGCGCACACCCATGTACCAGTGCGTTTCCAAAAGTATGTTTGACGCGAGATTCATATCAGACCCGTTAATGGGACCACAAAGCGCAATCTCTGATGGATGCTAACGGCAACGACCGAATTGGAGGTTGCCATGAACAACCAAGCAGATACCGTAATCACCGATGCCGGCAGGGAGCTCGTTTGCAGTTGCATCAAGGACGATGAGCTGCGTGCTCATATGTTCAAACACATGGGAATGGCAGATGGCTCCCTCTGTAAAATCATCGGCGGCTCCCTCAAGACGCTCGACGAAAAACGGACCATGCTCGAGCAGCTTCGCAAAGAGGTCTCATCGGATTACGCCGAGGCGATCGACTCCGGCCTCGAACAACTCGACACTGCACTCGATATGCTTTATAACGTTGACCGTGACCGCAGTATCTTGCTGGTCTCCGGCATGTTTTACAGTGAAGATGAGCGCGGGCACGACACCTTTGACGGCCCCTTCCCCGTTGCCTCATGGGGAGCTGCGCAAACCCTCATGAAGCAATACGTCGATGATGACCCCGATGAAGATTGGTCCGAATCATTCTGGCAGATTAAGCTCTATACCGCCGAAGACTTACATGACCGCCCGTGCGCTCAAGCCTCGCTGATATTCGCCGCGACCATGGCTGGCGATTTGGTCTTTTTGAGCGATCGCCGGAATCAGCGGACTCCGCACCAAAGCATCGATCACTTGCCGTGGAACAATAGCAAGCACTTCTGCGCCAATGGCGAGGTCTTTTACACTCCCTGGGTCCCCGGCGACATCATCAAGATCGACGGTCGGCCCTTCGATCACGGTCCCCGTTTTGTCATCGTGCTCGAAGACGACTACGATAGTTCGTTCAAAGGCCAGGTTTGGTGTGCCTATCCGAGCAAAATCTACGGCGTTGAGGAAGGCAATCTCCGCTTGAGGGATTTCACGGACGGCTTCCTCGACGACTTCACGCCCTCTGCCCTCTATACCGCCGAACGTTATACCGGCGAATTGCCCGATGATTGCTCCTTTATGCTCGAACTCTCGAAAAAGCTGCACGATGACCCCAGCTACGGCAAACAATGGTCGGACGGATCGGTCGTACACGACTGCCTGCAGCCATACCGCACATCGGCCGGTCCCAGTGCCAACGCTATACGTTCGGACATTCTCGAGTTTCTCGACTCGCCTGACATCAAGGAGCATTTGAGAGACATCGGCTACGAGTTCACCACGTCCGAGGCGGCATTTATTGTTGCCCGTTCGAACGAAAAGGCGCTACGGCAGAAGATCAAGGGCTGGCAAAAGATTATCAACAACATGCCCAATTGTGCGATGAACAGGCGATACGGCACGTTCAATATCCCCAACTTCCATGTCTTTCTTCGCGACGTCATCAGATGGGAGCGCAAGAAAATCGCCCGGTTCAAACAGCCTGGCAAGCACATGTATTTCTTTGAGGACAAGACGGGAAGTCCCCATGAGAGCGGGTGCAATTATGGCCCCTACACCAGCTACGAAAAATGTTTCGAGGCAATCTGGAATGAGCTTGAGGAGGAAAATCCTACCTCGATAGAAATAACGCGCCGCCCGATCGATCCGGACGAAGACTACTATGCCGCCGACAGGCTCATGCTCAACGCAAAAGGCGAAATTATGGACTGCCAGCTGAGCTGCATCGACATGGAACGCGAGGGCGAAGACCCCACTTTCGCTTTTGAGTTGATGTGGTTTGACATCCCGACGCCATTCCACGCCGGCGACATCATTTGTCGTCACGGCGACCCTGGCGACCCCATGCTGCTTCTCAATATGCAGACATGGACCACGCAGCGGGTCATGGATGAGCTTCCGCCTTCCACCTACAGGGAATGCGCCGCAAAAAATGCCGACGACCTGCTCAGACACCATCGGCAAAATGGCGATACGAGCGACATGTACGCCTACGGCTGTCAGATTGAATATCCCCTGGAGTACCCCGTCTATATCGGAGAGCCGAGTTGTTTTCTTCTCGATATGGAATACTGCCGTACCCCGCTCAAGCCGGAGGCGAGAATTCTGTACGGCGTGCGGGCATATCTCGACGGCTATCTGGGTCTTGACTCACTTATTGCGCTATCGAGCCTTTACGAGCTGCAGGCGCTGGTCAAGAAAAAAGCCGAGCGGTTTGAAGGGGAAGACGGCGGGCTCAAGACCCGCTATCCGGAGCTGTTCGATGACACGATAGCCCCGCCGGCACGATTCAAAACAAAGAGGAGCTAACCATGGACATCTTGGATTTTGTGGACTCCCGGGACATCCGGGAGCATCTCCGCCGCATCAATTTTCAACCCGACACCATTGAGGCCGCCTATCTGGTTTGGTTTTCGAAGACCGCCACGCTCGATCAGAAATGCGAAGCTTGGCAGGAGATCGCCCGAACCATGCCCAATTGCTCGCTGGAGGCAACCCATGCCGGTCTTGGAAGGCCGGCCATCCCCGATTTCCATGCTTTTTTGTGCTGGACAATCGATTACAACAAGCGGTGCGTCGATGCGTTTGCGAGTGGGACGGGCTACGTTTATCAGTATGAAGAGGAGATTGTGCCCGACGGGCAACTTTGTGGGGCCTTCGGCGCGCCATTCAGCTGTTATGAGAAATGTGCCGAGGCGTTGCGCGGTGATGATGAGCTGGCGAGCCGTCCAGAGGCACGCGTACGCATCACCCGGTGTCCGCTCGATGCCGACGAAGAACATCACCGGGAAGATTGGCTCATGGTGAACGGTAAAGGCGAGGCCCTTTCCGTCTATTGCCCTTCCGCCGGCCCCGTTGAGAACGATTGGGAAATCGCATTCGAGTTCATCTGGGTCGATATCCCCACGCCGTTCCACACCGGCGATATCGTCTGGACGCCGCAAGGCAGTGCCCGCGAGCCGTTCACGCTGTTCGATCTGCGCACGTGGGACCGGACAAAGCTCGAGGCAGAGCTTCGGCAGGCAGACCGTTCTGACGAATGGCTTGATCATGCGCAGCAGCGCCTCGAGCACTATCGCCATGCAGGGGATATCAGCAACATGTGTGCCACTGGCTGCTCGATTACCTACAACGAGACGTTTCCCCTCTACATCGGCGAGCCAGACCCGCTTTACCTGAATCTTGAGTACTATCGCAAACCACTCGAAGACGAGCAGCGAATTTTAATCGCCGCCCAGGCCTACCTGCGCGGCGACCTGTATGTCGACTCACTCATCGCGTTTATCGACACCATAAGGATGGAGTCCAAGGCAAAGCGTAACCTGAAAGAGCTACGTCTGGATCAGGCACCGCTCAAGGAAAAGTATCCGCAGCTATTTGAATAAAGGCCGCCATGTCCGAATCTACGAGAAGCCACACCGGCAACCCGGAGGCCATCATGCACGAAGAAATAATCAACTTGATCGACTCTCCGGAGCTGCGAGAGCATTTGCTGCATAATCCACAGCTACTGAGCAGTGATCAGCACGCGCACATCATCGGTAGCGCGCCGATAGAAATCAACCGCAAACGGAAGATGCTCAGCAGACTGCTTGCTGCTGAGCGCAACTCGTCAGACAACACTTTTCATTGGTACGATCCAGAAGATTGTATCGACTACATCGATGGCTGCTTGGACGCGCTAAAGGCCGTCGACGGAAACAAGAAAGTGCTGCTTATCAGCGAAATTAGCTTCATCGATAGCGAAGTGGGATCCGCTATCACGCATGGCCCCTTCCCCGTGGCATCGTGGCAGGCCGCCCTTGCGGCAATGAAGACATACGCAGACAAGTGGGGCGGCATGACAGATTTATCGTCCTCATACTGGATGATTGAGCTGTTCAACCTTGCCAACGACCCGAGCTGTTCATATCCATACGACGGCTTTCTACAGCCAGACTACGCTTACTACGCAAACGCCTCCGGCGAAATCCAGTACATCTGCAGAGAGGAAGAGGGCGAATGTGGCGAGGCGCGCGATTGCATTGTGGGTGAAATCTTTGGGCCATGGTTTAAAGGGGCGTACATCGACCTGCCCACACCGTACAAGAAGGGCGACATTCTCGAGATTGACTGCAGGCCATGGGCGCCAGGACCTTGTTATTGCCTGGTAGCAAACTCGAAATTGGACTGTCTGTATCCCGATGACGATGGGCAGATCAGATGTGGCTCTATCCCCTACGGCAGCTGCTTTGCCGGATGGGCACATACGAATCTGATGCTGTCGCCTGTGTTCAGGGCGAGAAAAGCAACGCAACCTTTGCCAGAAGAATACGCGGCCTTGCAAGCGATCGGGTTGGACCGGATAGATAACTTGCTAGAAGCGTGCACCGACAACAAAGAGGAAGAGCCCGGCTGGCTGGATATATATCGGCATCGCGCTCGTTGACGGAAGACACGAAAAGCCGCAACAACCCCCATTAGCCGGTCTTGCCCATATCTCAATTCGGCATTCGAATCCTCATGGACACAAAAGAGGCCGTGCCCACACCAGGCACGGCCCAAGAACACGAGACTCAGAATATCTTTGGGCGAAGTGAAAGCATCTTGATTCGCCCAAGCTCTGCACATGATGTCGAACTTGAGAGGGTTTTCCCATCAATCAATCGAGCACTAGATCTACTTGATGATTTGCTTCATTTTTCTCTTGGCCTCATCAAGACGACGGCCCTTGAAGTAATACCAAATAAGCCTATCAACCTCTTGGAAGCCAATGTCACCTTCAAATGGCTCGATCGTCATAGAGCCATCTAACGCACACTCATTCGAATGTTCGCCTCGCCAGAGGTTAACGCCATCGCATACACTTCTATATAGCTCACGGTACTTCCAGTAACCCAAAGATGAATCATCATTGACATAGTCTGAAATCAGTTTCTTCAGCTTTGAGTAGTTCTTTTTTTCGATGTCAGCATGATTGGAGTAGGCCCAAATGTAATAGGGAAGAACCTCCCCGACAACTGAGTCATAGATGCAATATCTATCCCCAAGCCCGCCTTTTATACATGTGTGATGACAGAATTTCGATGCAAATGAAACATTGTTTTTCTTAAAGTCGGTAAGACCCTCATCACGCAAATAATTCTCAGCATATCGAGCGATAAGATACACCGCCCTAGCGCCTCCGTGCTCATCGCCGCCATTCGAGTCGTCCTTCAAGGCTTCTATTAATTCATCTTTGTTTTTAATAATCTCACGAGCGGTTAACGCTGCCCCACCGGTCAACACCCATTCAGACTTCCGACTATTGGAACTATTGCCTTTTTGAGAACTCTCTTTGTATTTTTCTTCAAGTTGAGGAATATCAGTTTCTGGGTCAACGTTCTTGATTTCGCCAGCTTTGACTGCATCGCTATATCTCTTTCCCAGCACCGCTAAGTGTGTTGAGTTCACTTTATTGGTGTAGTAAACAGCCTGTTTAATAGCATCCTCATCGCCGCCAAGAACGTCGCCATACATTTTGCCAATCAATGTTTCGTCTGCTATGTCATAAGACGAATTGTGATCAATCATGGTCTGAACAAATCGGATATTCTTGTCACTAAAAACCGGGAATCCATTCTGATCCAGGTCAAACAAATATGGATTGGCAGCTCGCTTCGCCCCATCGTCCTCTTCCGTCACCGGATTAAAAAGTATCTCTTGACGACCCATGCGGACTCCTTCCCAGAGCTGTTCAGACATGGCGTTGATAGTCACAACACCTTATATTGATGGTAATTCCTGGCGCACTCAGAAGCATCTTTTTGGCAGATGAGCGGTCATTTTCTGCTGGTAAACGCGCTGCTGGCCGAGCAGTTGTTATTGGCTATGGCCTCAGCCGAAGGCTCGCGTGCAGGACGGCTCCATGCCATCGGAACTTATGCGGACCAGAGCATCTGCATTGCAGTGGGTCTCGACGAATGCCACATCGTTGTCTCGACCCTCTGCCGCAAAGCAGCCTGCCAGGATGGCGGATGTTGGGCTGAGCATGTTTCGCAGATCGCGCAGGACAGCGTTTATCGGGCGGTTGTCGTCGAGCATTTCGAGTCCGTCGATTACGACCACGACGTCCTTTAGTACTGCTCTGTTCCACGTTTGGTCGCCGAGCAACCAGCTCGTTAAAAGGTCCATGGTCATGTTGTCTTCGACAAAGATGCCCAGGTTGCGCTGCTTGAGTCGCATCGTTGCGCGAATCGCCTCGACTTGACGCTCTTCAGAATCCTCCGGCACTTTGGTGCCCATCTCGGCACGAATAAGCCGGGCAATCGCATCCTCTTCACGCTCCCGAATCGGCACGTAAAGCACGGCGCATTGCTCACTCAGACGCAAAGCCGCATACACCAGCACGTTCGAGACATCTTCATGCGCGCCGCCAATCACGCTGAGCTTGCCCAGCCCAACGCCGCCACCTAGGGCATCATCGACCGGCATACCGGTCCTCAACACTCGCGGGGCTTCAAGCACCGACGTCTCCATACCACGGTCGAGTCCAGAAGCCAGTCGGTTGCGGAAACCGCTGAGGTCAAAACCCTCATCATCACGCTCTCCACGATTCCCGCCACACCGATTCGCGGACGGCGGCATCACGCCCGAGAAGCTCAGCATCTCGTCCATGCTCACGGAGCGTCCAATTCGGTCGTCCCTGGAGTCCATCTTTAGCGTCATCGCAACCCTCCTAACGCCTACCGCGCTTACCAGTAGCCTTAAAATTCCAAATCGGCTTGAGTCGATGAATAACATCGACCGTCGGGTCCATGAGTCTCAGTACATCATCCGCAGGCTTATACGCTTCGGGCGACTCATCGAGCGTCGTCTCGCATGCGCTCGGACAGTAGATGCCTGCATCGCGCATCTCGTTAACGAACGACCTGGTATCGAGCGTTTGGAACGCTTTGGTGCGGCTCATCGCACGACCCGTCCCATGCGGCGCCGAGCAGTTCCAGTCCTCGTTTCCCTTGCCGCGCGCAATAACGGCACCGTCGCGCATGTTGAACGGAATCAGCACCATCTCGCCCGCATGAGCGCTAATAGCGCCCTTGCGAACCATGCCGCCTTCCGAGATGTAGTTGTGCATGGTGGTAAAGCCGTCTCCGTCGAGTCGAATTCCCGTACGCTCAACAATCTGTGCGACAATCGCCTTGCGGTTCTGATTCGAGAAGCGTTGGCAGTTATGCATATCGACGAGATACTCGGCAGAAAGATCTCCCACGAGATACTTAAGCTCGTCGGGGATATCTGCCGTGCACGTCTTCTGCGCCAGCGCCTGATGGTGCTCCGCCGTCTGCTTGCCCATGTTGCGCGAGCCGGTGTGCACGACCAGATATTGGCACCCATCCTCGTCCTCGTCGAGTTCAATGAAGTGGTTGCCGCCGCCCAGCGTGCCCATGGAGCGCTCAACCTTGCGTTTATCCTGCAGCCAATCACGCGACTCCATGTCAAAGTCCGCGAGTACGCAGGCAGGATCGCGATGAAGGCTAAAGCCCGTAGGCACCGCGCGCTTCACATCGCGATTGAACTGAATGAGGTCGTCGCGCGCAATGGTCTCCGCAAGCGGCACACAATACATCCCGCATCCGATGTCGACCCCCACCAGGTTGGGAATCACCTTGTCGCCCAAGTTTGCCGTAAAGCCAATCACGCAGCCCTTGCCCTTATGGGCATCGGGCATGATGCGGATCTTGGCACCTTCAAACGGCGGGCAGCTGGAAATCTCCTCGATCTGCTCCTTGGTTGAATCCTCAAGATTCTCGGCAAAGACTTTGATGTCTGCCATCGCATTTCTCCTGTTTTGATCCTTGTAAACCGGAACCGGCCCCAAGCCAACAGAGTGCATGTCACGCCAGCCAGCCAAACCGCCGATTTCCGTTTAACCACCTTTCGCCCTATTCGGACTCTTATTGCTGCGAATACTACGGTCGCGCGGGCTACAATGAGTCCCAATAACGGGTCTTGTTTTGTATCTTCGGCTGTTACCCTGCCGGCGAAAGGAGACAACGTGGCGAACAGACCAAATCAAAAGCTCAGGCTTCTGTTCCTGCTTAAAACCTTGATGGAAAAGACCGACAGCGCGCACGGGCTCACAACACAGCAGATCATCGAGGAGCTCGCCTATCACGATCTCGAGGCCGAACGAAAGGCCATCTATCGCGACCTGCAAACACTTCGCGACTTTGGGCTCAACATCGACCAGCGCGGTGGCAAGGAATGGGCGCTGGTCTCACGCCCGCTCGACCTGCAAGAACTCATCATGCTTGTTGACGCCGTGCAGAGTTCGCCGTTTTTGACCGATAAGTTGACCGACCACCTCATCGGCAAGCTGCAGAGCCTCGCCAGCCTGGGCGAACGCGAGCTGATGCACAAGCGCGTCGACGTGCCTTCGCGCGTGAAGATGCAAAACTCCGATGCCCTGCTCAACATCGACTTGATTCAGCAGGCTATGCGCGAAAAACGCAAGATTCGGTTTCGTTACTTCCACTACGACGCCGCCAAGCAAAAGGCCCTTAATCATGACGGAAAGACCTACGAGCTCACGCCCGTGCGCCTTATCTACTCCGACGAACTCTATTACATGATCGGATTTCGAGATAAATGGGCTAATGCCGGCTCGGGTCATCAGCCGTTCACGCCTTATCGCGTCGATCGTATGCTCGACGTTGCGGTGTCCGAAGAGTCCGCGACCAAAGATCCGCGTATTGCGGGCTATGTGCTTGAGGATCACGTTTCACCATCATTTGGTGTTTATGCTGCCGACAAAACCACCGTGGTACTGGAACTCGACGATCGTGCGATGAACCCGCTCATCGACAAGTTCGGGCTCGACGCCGTTGTGTTTGAGAACCAGGATGGGCGCTTGCTGGCGACCGTCAAAGCCCCACTGTCGCCGCAATTCTTTGGCTGGCTCTTGCAACTCAGCACCTTCATTAAGATCGTTCAACCTCAAAGTGCCATCGATACGTATCTCGACTATCTCGATAGCACGCGTGCACTCTACCAGGAAGACAGGTAATACTGCCATGAACATGACCCCCGAACTCATAGCATCGCTAGACCGACTAAACCCCGAACAGCACGAGGCCGTCGAATGCCTAGATGGTCCGCTGCTCGTCATTGCCGGCCCCGGCACCGGCAAGACGCAGCTGCTGAGCCTGCGCGCGGCGAACATCCTGGCCAAGCGCGATGCCGCCCCGCGCAACATCCTCTGCCTCACCTATACCGAGGCGGGAGCGGAAGCCATGCGCAAGCGCTTGATTGAGCTCATTGGGCGCGACGCCTACGGCATCGAAGTCAGCACGTTCCACGGATTTGCAAGCAGTATCAGGTCGCGCTATCCCGAGTACTTCGTGCGCCCTTCGACCGACACGCTTGTTACCAGCCTGCACCAGCAAGAGATTTTTGATCGACTGCTCAAATCGCTGCCCTTTTGTTCTCCGCTAGGCGGAGGGTCACCTGATATGCCTGCGCAAAACATCGGTAAGATGATCGGCTTTGTCTCCAAAATCAAACGCAGTGGCCTGGACTACGACACGCTGAGCGCCATCGCGCAGCAGAATATCGACGCCGCTACCTGGCTCACCGAACATTCCGAGCTGCTTACACTTGTCTGTGAAAGGGCAAGCGCTGCGTTGGCTGAGCGTTTTGAGGAAGAGGCAGAGCGTGCCTGCGGCATGGCGCCTACATCGCTCACCCGCCCGATCGGCTGTCCTGCTGGCACGTATGTACCGTACATTCTTGAGTTGCGCGACACCGTTCGCCGCACCGAGCTTATTGACGAGAAGGGAAAGTCGTCGGGATACACCAAGGTACGCGACCAATTCTTTGGCGGTAGCAACTCCCAAGGACGTACGTTTAAAATTGCCGAGCAAAGCGAGCGACTTAAGGCTGCTTGCGACGTTGCACGTCGCTACCAGAGCGAGCTCAACCAGCATCATCTCTACGATTACGACGACATGATCGGCGACTTTGTTAACGCCGTCGAGCACAACGACGCATTGCGCCAAATCCTCCAGGACACCTATAGCTACATTCAGGTCGACGAATTCCAGGACACCAATGGTGCCCAGATGCGCATCATCGAGCTGCTCTGCGACGGCGTTGGTGCGCCCAATATCATGGCCGTCGGCGATGATGATCAGGCCATCATGCGTTTTCAGGGCGCCACGATCGAATGTGCTAACCAGTTTGCGGCCGAGTTCTCGCCCCGGAGCATCGTGCTCAAGACCAACTATCGCTCCACGCCCGCCATCGTTGAGCTTGGTCAAGCTATCGCACGGCAAATTGAATATCGCCTCGACGCCAGCTCGAATAAGTCAATCGAAGCCTTTAAGCCTCAAGGCGATCAGGTCAGCTTTAGCGAGAACGTCTACACCGGCAAAGCCGAGGAATACGCCGCCGTTGCCGCGAGCATTAGGCAGAGGATTGATGCTGGCTACCTCGATGACTGCGAAGAT
The DNA here is from genome assembly GCF_003459795.1 of Collinsella sp. AF18-8LB. Classification (NCBI taxonomy): domain Bacteria; kingdom Bacillati; phylum Actinomycetota; class Coriobacteriia; order Coriobacteriales; family Coriobacteriaceae; genus Collinsella; species Collinsella sp. AF18-8LB. The sequence continues at coordinate 249,056 of NZ_QRWU01000001.1, read as the reverse complement.
CCCGATGAAGGAATTGCAGTCATCTCTGCCAAACACGCCGCATTGCGCTCGCTGATTCCCTTCCTCGTTAAGGAGAACGTGCCGTTTTCGTATCGCGAGCGGCAGAATCTCTTTGCCTCCGAGCGTATGCAGACGACGTTGGCACTGTTGCGTTGCGTTACCGCGCTTGCTCGCGGGCAAAAAGGGCTGGCAAGCAGCTATCTCCCCCAGATCATTTGCGCCACCGAGCTGGGCGGAAATCATCCGTCATCCGTGGCGTTTGCGCTCAACGCCAAGCGTGAGCATCGCGGCGACTGGATGGCCGCCATGCACGAGAGCGATAACGTCCGCGTCAAAGAGCTGTACGACGGCCTTATGCAGTGGGCGGCCGAAGCCAGCACCTCCCCTGTCAGGCCACTGCTCTTTAGAATTGTCGAACGCAGCCTTGGCTATTATCAGAATTGCAAGGAACAAAATCCGCTGGGCGCAGCCGAATTCAATGCCGGCATCCGCGCCCTGCTCACCTTTGCCGAAGGTGAAATGGGAGATGCGCGCCGTATGGGACGTGCGCTTCGCCTGCCCGATATTGTCGACAAGCTCGATGCCGCTCAAAAGTTTGGCGTGAGTATCGACGCATCGATCGACCTCGGCACGCCGGGAGCTGTTCGCCTCACCAGCGCCCATAGCTCTAAGGGCCTGGAATTCGACTGCGTCTACCTGCTCGATGCCGACGACTCCACTTGGCACAAAGGCGCCGGCGGCATGAGCTTGTACCCGTCCAACCTGCTTATTCGCGAGGAAAAGGATGATGACGACGCGCGCCGCCTGCTGTTTGTCGCCATCACGCGCGCTAAACGACACCTCGAGCTGTACCGTGCCGGCGGGTCGGCACTGCAGGAGCTCACGGGGCTTATCGACTCTTGCGAGGTTTCTGCTGAAGCAGACCAGCTCAGCATTGCAATCGAAACCGAGTGGCGCGACAACTACGTGCTCGATACGCCCGAGCTCCGCGCGCTTCTGGATCCTCATACCGACGTGAAGTTTCTTTCTGCCACAGCACTCAACAACTTTGCGACGTACGAGCCTGGATGCGCAAATAGTCTGCACTTCCCTGAGAAGCAGATTGTGCGCCTGCCCACGGCGCCCACGATCCAAACCGAATTCGGCACCATCATTCACGCGATGTTCGAGGAGATCGTTAATAGAATGGAAGCCGATGGCGAGACGGCGATTGAGACAATTGAGGCCGAGTATCGCCAGCAGATTTCGTGGCTCGATTTTGCCCCCGAGGACGTCCATCGCTATTCGGAGCGCTTCGAACGCATTTGTCGTGCATTCGTCCCCTGGCTTGTCGAGCACGTCCATGGCTATCGCTGCGTCACAGAGGCGAATATGCAGTGCCTGACCACCGAAGGAACTCCGCTCTTTGGTTTTCTCGACCTGCTCCTCGTTGACGATGCAGCTAAAACGGTGCAGATTGTTGACTACAAGACTGGCTTTGGCAAAGAAGTCCCTGCAGGCTACCATCGTCAGCTCAAGTTTTACAAACTGCTGGTCGAAGCGTCACCCGAGTTTTATGGCTACACCGTCACTTCCATGGGCGACTACTATGTAGAACCCGACAAGACAACGGGCGAGCTCCGCCCGCCGTTCGCGACAACCGCCAACGCCGACGACATTGCCGAGCTCGAACAACTCATCGATGCCGTATGGTCGCGCATTGAACACGGTGCTTGGGATACCGGCGCTTTTGAGCAGAGCGATGCCCATGAGCTTGCTATCGAGGAGCAGAAGAGCTGTCGCAAAAAGGCCGACAAAGCCGAGATCGTGCAACGCGCTTACGAGCATTGGCTAGTCGAGAACCCCGGAATGTGACGAAGGGACTGTCCCTTTGTCACGCCCCGCCCACCTTTTGAATCGGCATTACCGATTGTCCGAAATGGCATTCGTGGGTAGAATAGTGTCGACGGCAGCCCAAGTTGTAGCTGGCTGGGCAGCGCCGTTGTTTGCATTAGGGGGTCAACGCCTTAGCGGCGGCGACCCCTTCTGTTGCGCTTCGAACGCTGCTTGAGTGCCTCGGAAAGGCCGACAAGCGCTGTGAAGAACGAGACCAAAGCGGTCAGAAGCCTCACGAAATCAATCAGACCGGTCATGGGCATCACCTCCCATCAAATGGAGGGCGTTGCCCGGCACATGGAACTGCCGTCAACGATACCGATTCTATCAAAGCGCAGTTAGATATGCGAATGTTTGTTCGCATTTCAGAAGATCAAAGCTCGGGTATGGCGAAGGAACAGTTCCTTTGCCATACCCGAGCCTGTCGCCGAACTGCCACCTACATTTTTCGAGTTATTCGGCCACGCTACTGGTTCTGCATAAATGCACCGCCGGGATTATCTGAGGGTTTTTGTCCTTATTTGAGCGTATATATGCCCATTTGCGCACTTACGTCACCGAATCAAACACCATTAGAGGCATGAATGTTCCCGAGAGGGCATCTTTAGCCATTTAACGACCTCCGACAGGCCGAATAACTCGAAATTTGTTGGTGGCGAAAGCGTAACAGTCCTATACGCCAAAAGCCGGCATCTCCCATGCGAAAAAGTGAGTGTCCCTTTGCCACATTATTCGATGACGGTGCGAGAGTTTTGCTTATGCATGGTGGCAAGCATGTGTTTGGGGACGGCGTGGACCATGCAGCTGCCGATGGTCGCACTAGCGGCGGCCTTAGCTGCATCGCTTGCGTTTTTGGTCGCGTAGCTGTGGCGGAAACGCTTGAGCATGGCGATGTCGTTGCCGCCGTCGCCGTAAACCGCGACCTCATCCTCGGCAATACCGTAGTAGCCCGCCAGCCAGGCCACGCTCTCACCCTTGTTGCACGCCACGTCCGTGATCTCGAACATCACCGGATCGAACGGCGCGTTGACCACGCGGTCCGAGCGCTCGGCAAGATAGGCCTTAAGGTCGCGCTCCAGCTCGGGCGAGGTCACGCGGCAGTTGATCTTGCACACATCGTGGCGCAGGATGTCACCGATCGACTGGTCAAAATACTGTTCCTCGTGATAGCCGCCACGTGCACGCATGCCGCGCATCACGATGCGCTTGATAGGGCTGTCCTTCTTAAAACCCGCCTGGTGCATCTCGAACGAACCGCTCGAGAACATGCCGTCGGGCGTGGAGCAGTCGAAGCAAATGTCCGGAAACTCCTTGAGCAGCTCCTCGGTGATCTGCGGATCGATGGTCCAGGTCTTGAGCACCTCGCCATGACTGTCGCGCACGATGGACCCATTGGAGCAGCAGGCATCGAGCGCCAGCCCCGTGAAGCCATGCTCGCCGATTGGCAACGTCGAGCGCCCGGTCGCGGGAACCACATGCAAGCCAACCTCGGTCAGCTCACGAATGGCACGGCGGATGGTCCCGTCCGCCTCATGCAGGGCGTTCAGTAGCGTTCCGTCTAAGTCACTCGCAAACATCTTGATCATGGGCGTGCCTCTCCTTCGTCTGCACGATATTGTAGACGAGAATGGGCGCACCCCAAGGGAGGCACGCCCATCAGGCGAAAGACAACTCTATACCGCGGCGGGGCCGTGTTCGCCGGTGCGAATGCGGATGACTTCTTCGACCGGCTCGACCCAAATCTTGCCGTCGCCGACGGCACCGGTGCGAGCGGCGTTGCAGATGATTTCAACGATACCGTCGACATGCTCATCGGCGCAGATGAGGGTGAACTGCACCTTAGGAATCGTGTTGACGAGCAACTCGTTGCCGCGCACGTATTCCTTCCAGCCATGTTGCGCGCCGCAGCCCTGTACCTGGTTGATGGTCATACCGCGAACATCGGCAGCAAACAGCGCATCTTTAAGAACCTCAAGTTTTTCCTGGCGCACGATAGCCGTAATCTTCTTCATAATGAATTCCTCTCAAAAATCAACGTATCCCTTTACATGAGACGCGGGTTTTCCAGGTGCCCGAGATTGTCCCGAAAGAGGAGCGCCGCGTACTTCGGTACGCAAGCGACGGTTTGAGGGGCAAGGTCGGGCGCCTGGGAAAGCCGCGCGACGGTTTGAACGGCAAGGTGCGGTGCTTGGGGAAGCTGCTAATCGAGTCCGGAGAAAGAAGGATATGCGCTCTCGCCGTGCTGGCTCGCATCCAGGCCCAGCGCCTCGTCGGCCTCGTCCACACGCAGGCTGCCGTGGAACAGTGCCTTGACCACTGCGGCGATCACCACGTCGAGCACCAGCACGATAACGACCGTCACTACAATGCCCAGGACCTGCGAGACAAGCAGCGACGCGTCGCCCGTATAGAACAGGCCGCCTTTACCGGTCCACGAGAGTTCCGGCACGCAAAACAGACCCGTGAGCACGCCGCCCAAAATGCCGCCGATGCCATGGCAGCCAAACGCATCAAGCGCGTCGTCGTAGCCGAACCTCGTCTTAAGATGGCTGATAGCCAGATAGCAGACAGGAGACACGATCAAGCCCATGACCAGCGCCGCCCATGGCTCGACAAAGCCCGCACCCGGCGTGACCACCACAAGGCCCGCGACCAGACCGGTGCTGGCACCCACCAGCGTGGGACGACCGGTATGCACGCGCTCCACGACAAGCCACGAGACCATGCCCGCCGCACTGGCCGTCACGGTATTGAGAATGGCGAGCGCAGCCACGGCATCGGCCTTAAACTCGCTGCCGCCGTTAAAGCCAAACCAGCCAAACCAAAGCAGGCCGGCTCCCAGCGCCACAAACGGGACGTTATGCGGACGATAGCTCACCATGCCAAAACCGCGACGACGGCCGAGCATTAAGCAAAGGATCAGGCCGGTAAGACCAGACGAAATGTGCACCACGTCGCCGCCGGCAAAGTCGAGCGCGCCGATGATGTCGCCGATAAAAGAGCCATCGCCGCCCCAGACCATGTGGGCGAGTGGCGCATAGACCACGAGCAGCCAAATGCCCAGGAAGGCCGTCATGGCACCGAACTTAACGCGGCCGGCCAGGCTGCCCGTGACGATGGCGGCCGTGATCATGGCAAACGCCATCTGAAAGGTGATGTTGATGATCTGGGGGTAGACGGCGCCGTCCGCGACGTTGCCCTCGGCCGCCTGCAGCACCTGGTTGAGCACCGGCAGGCACAGCAGCTGGTCAAGGCCCCCCATAAACGGACTCGAGCCGTCGCCGCCGTAGGCCAGCGACCAGCCGGCAACAATCCACAGCACACCGACCAGGCCAATGGCGCCAAAGCACATAAGCATGGTGTTAATGACATTTTTGCGCCTGGACAGGCCGCCATAGAAAAACGCCAGACCCGGTGTCATTAAAAACACGAGCATGGTGCAGATGAGCATAAACGTTGTCGATCCCGTATCGTACATTCGCTCCCCCTTGGTCGCATGAACGTTGTCGGCGCCCATAATGCGGCCGAGGGACAACTGGTGTAGACCAGATACGGCGTTGTTAAACGCGGCGTTGTCGAATGGAAACGGCGCCGCAATCTTGGAAACGGCGCGGCAACGGACGCGAAACGAACGGGAAATACGCAAGCAAGGGAGCCGTGAGCGCATCCGTCCCGGCTAGCGCCGGAACAGCTCGCGGGCTCGGTCGCGAAGGTCGGTGGCTCGGATGACGCCCTCGTAGCGATTGATGCGCAGACGCGGGAAGGCGTTAAAGAAGCGCAGGTCACGACGGCTGAGCGACACACTCGGCACCGGACGGCTCATGCGCTTGCCGGCAAGGCGACGACTGAGCGACGGACGCGGCATGCTCGGCGCGACATCGGCAACGCGGCGGGCAGCGAGCGCCAGGCCGCGAGCACCATCCGAGATAAACGTCGGCATCGAAGCCTTCTCGCGCAGGGCATCGAGCGCCGCGTCACCCAGCTCGGCCAGCCAAGCGTTAACGGCGCGACCGCGGATATGCGTCTGCGCCACCGAGTCGATCGCCGAATCGGGAATACGTTCGAGCATAGAGTCGGAGGCGTCGGCAAGCGACTCATTGATGCGGTCGGCAAGGTCGGCACGCACACGCTCAAGCTGATCGGACAGGCGGCGCCAGCTGGCCAACGAGCACACCGCATCGACCATCATCGCGACCGCGACGATAAAGGCGGACAGCCGCACAATCAGCACCGGCAGATGGCCAAGCAGCCCCAGCAATGCCGGCTCCACTAAACGGCAAATACACAACGCACCCAAGCCAAACGCGCAGGCCCAGTACAGGCAGATGCGTCCGTGCAGGTTAAACGGCAGATGCGAGTAATCCCAAAACCGGGCACCCGTCGTTTTTTCCAACAGCACGCCCACACTATATTCGATCACGCTGCATACGAGCGCGGCAGCGACAAACTGGCTCGAGGCGTCTGGGATTCCACGCAGCAGCAACCAGCACGCGATGCCGCCCGCACCGTAGATGGGACAACACGGCCCTAGCAAAAAGCCGCTGTTGGCAAAGCGTCCGTGGTTGAGCATGGCGCAGACTGTCGACTCCCATACCCAGCCGCAAAAACCGTAGAAGGCAAACGAGAGTACCAGCGCCGAGAGCGGACAGGCGGCAAGCGTCGCGCCGTCAAATGCCATGTCGATCGCGGTTCCCACCGTCTACCCTCTCCTCTTTTCGCTCGAATCTTTGCTCGAGCCGTCACTCGAGCCCTCGTTCAAATCGTTCGCGCCGCCTTTGCGCGGCAGACGGCCGGCGACCGTCTCGCACAGAGCGCACCATTTATCGGCCAGGCACACAATCCATGCCTCGCGACACGTCGGTGGAACCGGTACCAGCGGAAACATATGGCGCACGATGATATTCCGCTCGCGCGGCGTCAGCTCAAAATCCTCTTCGGCACGCGCCAGGGCAAAAAATGGATGCCGAAATCCGTGCAGTCGATGGCTCGGGTCGGGGTCATGCCAATCGTAGAGAAAGTAGTCGTGTAACAGGGCTCCGCGCAGCAGCGAGGCACGGTCGACCGAAATACCAGCACGGCCAAGGCGCTCGGCAAAAGACAGGCTCGCCCGCGCCACCGAGGTCACATGTGCATAAACCGTCACGTCACCATGCTGAATAAACTCGTGCGTCAGGCCCAAGCGGCCCGCCTGGGCCAGCTGACGGGCGGCATCGTCGACCTCGCGCGCGATGCTCTTGGCACAAACGGTATCGGACATGCGGCCTCCTTCCAGCGGCTCTCGGCGGCAAGCCACAGCCTGCACGCAATGAATAAAATCATCATGGAACTTATCAGTATGGCATCGGGCAAAACGTTTTGCCCCGCCAGTTGGCGAATTACCGCGCCGCCGTCACATATCAAACGCCAAAATGTGCGAGACTGTCTTGTGCAATTGTGCCGGCCGAGGGAGCGCCGGCGCTCGATTCGCATGGAGTAACCCACAACGATGCTGCTTACGCAAACGACAACGCCCGAGGACGTCAAGGCTCTTAATCGCGCCGAGCTCCCGCAGCTCTGCGGCGAGATTCGCCACGCCATCCTCGAAAGCTCCGCCGCCGTCGGCGGGCACGTTGCCCCCAACCTGGGCGTCGTTGAGCTCACGGTTGCGCTTCATCGCGTGTTTAACTCCCCCATCGACAAGATTGTCTTTGATGTTTCGCACCAGACCTACGCCCACAAGGCGCTGACTGGGCGCGCGTACACTTATATCGATCCGGAGCGTTATGGTGAGGCTTCTGGCTTTGCCAATCCCGACGAGTCCGAGCACGACCTGTTCGCCATGGGTCACACCTCTACGTCGGTGAGCCTGGGCTGCGGCCTGGCGCACGCTCGTGACCTGGCGGGCGATGCGTACAACGTCATCACCATCATTGGCGACGGCTCGCTTTCGGGCGGCCTGGCGTTTGAGGGCTTTAACAATGCCGCCGAACTCGATAGCAACCTGATCATCATCGTCAACGATAACGACCAGTCCATCGCCGAGAACCACGGTGGCCTGTATCGCAATCTGGCCGAGCTGCGCGCCAGCAACGGCACCTGTGAGCGCAACGTTTTCCGCGCGATGGGACTCGACTACCGCTATCTGGATGCCGGTAACGATGTGTTGGCCCTGGTCGACACGCTGCAGGAGCTGCGCGATATCGATCATCCCATCGTGCTGCACGTCTCCACCGCCAAGGGCAAGGGCTTTGAGCCAGCCCAGAACGACCCCGAGCGCTGGCACCACGTGGGTCCGTTTGACATGGCGACTGGGCGCAAGCTCTGCCCGGGCCATCCGAGCGAGCCCGCGCCGCGCACCTATGCCGACATTACGGGCGAGGCGCTCAGCGCCGCCATCGAGCACGATCCGCAGGTCGTGGGCATCACGGCCGCCACGCCCTACATCATGGGCTTTACACCCGAGCTTCGCGCTGCCGCCGGCAAACAGTTCGTCGATGTGGGCATTGCCGAGGAGCATGCCGTAACCTTTGCCACCGCGCTTGCGCGCTCGGGCGCCAAGCCAGTCTTTGGTGTGTACGGCACGTTTTTGCAGCGCGCCTACGACGAGCTGTGGCACGACCTGTGCCTCAACGACGCCCCCGCAACCATCCTGGTGTTCGGTGCGTCAATCTTTGGCACCACGTCCGAGACGCACCTTTCGTTCTTTGATATTTCCATGCTGGGCGGTCTTCCCAACATGCGTTACCTGGCGCCTTCCTGCATGGAGGAATACCTGTCCATGCTGAGTTGGTCGCTCGATCACCGCGAGCATCCCGTGGCGATTCGCGTGCCGGGCATTGGCTTGGTAAGCCGCCCCGATCTGGCGCCCGCCGAAGACACCGACTACAGCGCCGTTCGCTACAACATGGTGCGCCAGGGCCGCGATGTGGCCGTGCTCGCGCTTGGCGATTTCTTTGAGCTGGGCGAGCGCGTGGCAAACCGCCTGGCCGCCGAGTATGGCATCGAGGCGACGCTCGTCAACCCGCGCTTCGCAACCGAACTCGACCGCGAGTTCCTCGACAGCCTTGCCGCCAAGCATCGCGTTGTCGTCACCCTCGAGGACGGAATCTTGGACGGCGGCTGGGGCGAGCGTGTGGCGTGTTACCTGGCCTGCACGCCCGTGCGCACGCGCACCTTCGGCATCGCCAAGGGCTTCCCCGACCGCTACGACCCCAACGAACTGCTCGCACAGAGCGGCATGACGGTCGAGAACATGGCCGCCGAAACCGTGAAGCTGCTCAACGAGTAAGAAAACCTCCGCAAGGGAAGCACCCCTGCGGAGGTTTTTATTTCCCCCAACTCAATTATCTCGATCTGTAACATCTAGGACCCGAATTCCCGTCTAACTGTTACAGGTCGAGACAAAACAGCGGGGCAGGCCGCCACATCTGCAAGAACCACCACAAAGGTGCCTGTCCCCTTTGTGGTGGTTTTAGGTCATGGTCGATGCGAAGAATGAATAACCGTTCATACGCGATCTCCTTACTTATATAACGACCACCATGAGCGACCGCGCCGCCCACAAGGCGGCGTCTCAGCTGCAATAACCGACGTTTTCCCAGATAAAACCTGCCAAAATAAACCTGTCCCTATTTGGTAGATAGAATAACCTATAAGGTAAGTATGTTTCTGAGTTATTTCGTGTTGACCCATTTGAGCGCAATAGGGTATAACTCTACTCAACCACTAGGATTTTTTTGAGAAAGGTGTTCTCCCATGAGCAAGAACCTCTCCCAGCAGGTCGTTCTCGACCGCCGCGGCTTTGTCGCCGCTACCTTCGCAACCGTCGCCGGCCTTGGTCTTGCCGGCTGCTCCGACACCAGCGCCGAGGCCGACAAGGGTTCCGCCGCCGGCTCTTCCAAGAGCTCCGAAAATACCGAGGCTTCCACCACGCTCGACGCCAAGGCATTCGACAAGCTCGTCAACGACGGCCCCAAGGCCGATGACGACGCCATCGCCGCCAGCACCTGGGCCACGGCCGTCAAGGATGCCGGTGTCTTTAAGATCGGCGGCGTTCAGACCTCCACGCTCTTCTCCCTCCTCAACGAGAAGGACGGTCAGACCCGCGGCTTCGACGCCGGTATCGCACAGCTTCTGTCCAACTACATTCTGGGCGAGAACAAGGTCGAGATCACCCAGGTGACCTCGGACACGCGCGAGTCCGTCCTGCAGAACGGCCAGGTCGACGCCGTCTTTGCCACCTACACCATCACCGACGAGCGCAAGAAGCTCATCTCCTTTGCCGGTCCCTACTACTACACCCAGCAGGCCATCCTGGTGCTCGCCGACAACGACGACATCAAGAGCGTCGATGACCTGGCCGACAAGAACGTTGCCGTCCAGTCCGGCTCCAACGGCCCTGCCATCCTGGAGGAGTTCGCTCCCAAGGCCAGCCAGCAGGAGTTCAAGACCGACGAGGAGGCCCGCCAGGCACTCCAGCAGGGTCGCGTTGACGCCTACGTCATCGACAACAACATGCAGCAGAGCGCCCTGGTCCGCGAGCCCGGTAAGTACAAGATTGCCGGCAAGCCCTTCGGCAGCAAGGAGCCCTACGGCATCGGCCTGCCGCTCGATTCCGACGGCGTCGCCTTTGTCAACGACTTCCTTAAGAAGATCGAGGGCGACGGCACCTGGACCGAGCTGTGGCAGATCTGCATCGGCGACCGCACGGGCGACACCAATGTTCCCGAGCTGCCCGAGATCGGCGCCTAGGCAACGCGCCTAGTAACGGCCGCAACGAAACCATACGGAAACGCACGGTGCGCTTTATTGCGCTAAACTGTTTCCTCACTGAGTTGTCGGGGCTTCCGTACACGCGGGAGCCCCTTTCCTTATCGGCGGGAGGTCCGCATGAGTCTCTCTGAGCTCTGGTCGCTCTATGGCCAGAACTATATCGACGCGCTGCTAGCAACCTGGAGCATGACGCTTGAGTCGTTTGCCATCGCCATGGTGCTGGCCGTTGCCGTCACCGTGATGCGCGTGTCGCCGCTCAAGCCGCTGCGCGTCTTTGGCGACCTGTATGTTCAGGTCTTCCGTAACATTCCCGGCATCGCGCTGCTCATCATCGTCGTCTATGCGCTGCCGCCGCTCAAGGTCGTCCTGCCCTACCGCACCTGCGTTATCGTCGCCACGGTGTTGCTGGGCTCGGCCTTTGGCTCCGAGAACTTTATGAGCGGCATCAACACCGTCGGCGTCGGCCAGGTGGAAGCCGCCCGCTCGCTGGGCATGAGCTTCAACCGCATCCTCGCCAAGATCGTGATTCCGCAGGCACTGCGCTCGAGCGTGCTGCCCATGACCAACCTCTTTATCGCCGTCATGCTCACCACGGCGCTCGGCAGTCAGGTGCCGCTTAAACCCCAGGAACTCACCGGCGTGGTGAGCTATATCAACACGCGCTCGCTCGGCGGTGTCGCCGCGTTCTTTATCTCGGCGCTCGGCTACCTGGGCACGGCCTTTGTGGTGAGCCACATTGGCAACTACATCGATAAGAAGGTAAGGATCCTCCGATGAGCAAGCACTCCTCTCCCGCGCTCACCATGCGCGATGCGCTCTACGAGGCTCCCGGCCCCAAGATGCGCGCCAAGATTCGCATCGGCACCGCCATCTCGCTTGTTGCTGTCACCGCGCTCGCCGTCCTGGTACTGCAGCGCTTTTATGTGACCGGTCAGCTTTCGGTCCACTATTGGTATTTCTTTACGCACCTCACCACCTGGAAGTTCCTGCTTGCCGGCTTTGAGGGCACCGTTAAAGTCGCACTCACCGCCGGCGCCATCGCGCTGGTGCTGGGTCTTGCCCTTATGCTCGGCCGTACCAGCGGAATTAAGCCATTGCAACTGGTCTGCCGCGTGCTCACCGATTTCTTCCGCGGCGTGCCGAGCCTGCTGTTCATCTACTTCTTCTTTTTGGTGCTGCCCCAGTACAAGATTGCGCTGCCGTCGTTTTGGATGCTCACGCTTCCCGTCGCGCTCGCTGCGGCCGGCGTGCTTGCCGAGATCTTCCGTGCCGGCGTCAACGCCGTGCCGCGCGGCCAGGTCGAGGCCGCCCAGGCACTCGGTCTCTCCAAAGCTAAAATCACCTTTAAAATCGTGTTGCCGCAGGCGATTCGGTTTATCATTCCGTCCTTGATTTCGCAGCTTGTGGTCGTAGTCAAGGACACCACCGTTGCCTACGTGGTGAGCTACCCCGACCTCATGCAAAACGCCCGCGTGCTCATTACCAACTACGACGCCCTCGTGTCGGTCTACCTGGTTATCGCGGTCATCTACATCCTCATCAACGTCGCGATCAACAAGGCCGCTGTCTATGTTTCGCACAAGACCGGCGCGACCATCATCCGCTAACGATTTACCACTTCGAGTCATAAGGAGCCGAGCACCATGGCACAGAGCACCTCTTCCACCGGCAATCAGCCGCTGATCGAGCTCAGACACGTCGATAAGCACTATGGCGATCTGCACGTCCTCAACGACATCAATCTCTCGGTCGACCGCGGCGAGGTCGTCGTTGTGATTGGACCCTCGGGCTCGGGCAAGTCGACCATGTGCCGCACCATCAACCGTCTGGAAACCATCGACTCGGGCGAGATCCTCATCGAGGGCGAGCCCCTGCCGCAGGAAGGCAAGGACCTTGCCCGCATGCGCGCCGAGCTGGGCATGGTGTTTCAGCAGTTCAACCTGTTCGCACATATGACGGTGCTGCAAAACGTCATGCTGGGACCGGTCGACGTGCTGGGCATCTCCAAGGACGAGGCCCGCGAGCGCGCCATGGACCTGCTGAGCCGCGTAGGCGTGGCCGAGCAGGCCGATAAGGTGCCCGCACAGCTCTCGGGCGGCCAGCAACAGCGCGTAGCCATCGCCCGCTCGCTTGCCATGCAGCCCAAGGCCATGCTCTTCGACGAGCCCACGAGCGCTCTTGACCCCGAGATGATCAACGAGGTGCTCGAGGTCATGGTTCGCCTGGCCCAACAGGGCATGACGATGATCGTGATTACACACGAGATGAACTTTGCCCGCCGCGTTGCCGACCGCGTCGTGTTTATGGCCGACGGTCAGATCGTGGAAACTGGCACGCCCGACGAGTTCTTCGACCACCCCCAGACCAAGCGCGCCCAGGACTTCCTCAACTCCATCAAGGGCCACTAACCCCATTGCCACGCGGGACTAATTCATCACCAGCGTTTGTCCCGCGTCACCCCTGTGCTATGTCCACCCGGATTCGAAAGCCACACCCATGATCGGAACTCGCACCTCATCGTCCTATACCCCGCACGTCGACGTTGCCCCCGCCGACCGTCCTCTCATCCTCGTCGCGCCGCGTTGGGAAGAGGCAAAGCCGTTTTTAAGCGAGATGCTCTCCCCCAACGAGGAAATCGCAAGCGTCTTTGTCGATGCCATCCTTGCCGCCGGTGGCCTGCCGCTGCAGATGTCTATTACCGAAGACATCGATGTTATCCGTCATTACGTGGAAATCGCCGACGGCATTGCCATTCCTGGCGGCCCGGACGTCAACCCCAAACGCTGGGGCGACGAGCGTCCTTACGACCCCACGCTGTGCTGCGAGATTCGCGACCGTTTTGAGTTTAAGCTGGTTAACGAGGTGCTTCGCGCCAAGAAGCCGCTCTTTACCACCTGCCGAGGCACGCAGCTGCTCAATGTCGCCACCGGCGGCACCCTGTGCATGGACGTGCCGAGCCTGGGCGCGCGCGAGGGCCGCACGCAGTGGCGCCATACCCACGTGCTCAACGACCCTGTGCATCCTGTCGAGGTCGTGCCGGGCTCGCTGCTGGAGCGCGCGGTTGGCGGGCACAGGTTGATCCAGACCAACTCCGCACACCACTGCTGCGTCGATCGTCTGGGTAAAAGCACGCGCTTGGTCGCCAAGGCAACCGACGGCGTACCCGAGTGCATCGAGGTCGAGGGCCAGCCGTTCTGCCTAGGCGTGCAATGGCATCCCGAGTACACCTGGCAGACGCTCGAGACCGACTTTAACCTGTGGAAGTCGTTTGTCGAGGCAGCGGCAAAGGTCAAGCAGGCCCGCTAGCCCGCAAACCACTCAGGTTAAAGCCTCCTATGCCAGGCGGGCGAACACCAGCCACGGTGCCCGCCCGCCTGCATTTGGTTTGCTCGGTATGATTATCCCTCACAAACAATCAAATAAATCTCGACCGCAATCGGTCGATAGTGAAGCAAATGGTAAAAACGCTTGCTACGTTTATTAGGCAGTCAATTAAAATCGAAACGCATTGGCCGTCCCCCAACGGGGTCACACCGCAAATCCACATGAGCATCGAGGACGGAAGCGGAAGCATGGAATTGGCCTCGAGCTGTATGTAGATCGCTACAACATTGACAAGCAGCAGCATGCCAATCGGACCGAAGCCGGACCCAAAATAGGAAACAGCAATCACGCAAGAGACCACATATGCAAGGCAGACGACACTCGCCAGAAGAAGTCGATAGCAAAAAATATTCAGGTTGAAATACTGCTGAGCATCCAAAACGATTACGCAGTTAAGACAGTACAAAACGACACTTGACAGGATAAATGCGCCCAAAAGGGCAAAAGAAGACAGCACCACTCGCGCAACGATAGCGCACACACGCTTCCCTCCCCGAGCCTCCGACAACCCCCACGGTTCCTCAATAAAGCCCGAACTGACAAAGCGCGGCACAATGCAAGCCGCGATGAACGGAAAGAACAATGCATGAGCCAACGGGGCCACGTTGAACAGCAGACCGCGGAAAACCTCTGCATTACCAAATAGAAGGACATCCTCTGCCGATAGCCGAAGTGTCGGGTCTGGGAAAAAGCCCAAGAAACTGTTCTCACGGAGGCTACAGAACCACATCGGGAAAGAATTAAGCTGCAATACCACCATGCACGCATAAATTACCAGGATTAAGGCGTACGTCCATTTACTCACATGCCCCAATTCTGAATGAAGAAATCTTCTAGTCTGGCGAGCCATTGAGTACACCCCCAGCACGAAAGCTCACGAGAGCGTAAATCAATACCGATAGACAGCTGGCTGCCACGCCGTATCCCAGAAGTGTCAGCTGACCCATATCGCTATACCCAAGGGCACATCCGACTCCAAGATACGGCCCCGGAAGAAGGAAAATCCATCGCAAGGACGGTATGGGCGCCTGAAGGAAGGTTCCGTAGAGCGTCAAGCTCATGACAAATCCAATAATTATCGCAGCCCCGCTCAATACAGCACTGTCTGTAATCCGATAGATGGTCACCGTCTCCAGCGCAACCGATATCACCAATACAGCGTTGACTATCATTGCAGGCAAAAATGCAGTTAGCATATCGTGCGAGAGGTTATGCCCTCCACGTATTATGGCTATTGCAAAAAGAAGAAGGCAAAGCGCACTATATGCTACGCCAATTATTAAAGCAAACGAAAGCACATGTGCTAGGGCCCCATTAAAGCGGGTAAGACCTCTTGCTGAAGAAATTCGGTGCCCCTCTTCATAGCCGCGCTCCTGTAAAATCGCCAGGCAAACGATGAGCGGAACGAACAGAGACGTGCCGGCAAAAGCACTGCGCACAAGGGACTCATCGGGTGCAGAAGGATCGATTACATTCCAGCAGAAACCAATATCCTCCCCAAACACGCTATTGCCAAAGGCGAGCAACGTTGTTCCGTTTTTTAGAAAGACACCGAAGAGAAGGCCGAACGCCAGAATAAGCGCAAGACCAAACTTCGCCGGAAACATCCTGTGCAAACGCATCATATCTGCCTTTATGGGATGGATCGCCCGCTTCATAGCGAGACCGCCTTCATCAAGCGCCTGTAATACTCTTTTAGGGACGACGCCTCATCCCTTATGACGTCCATCGATTCCTTTTTCAGCAGTTCGCCGTCATGAATAAACACGCAACTTGTTGCAACTGATGCCAACTCATCCAAATCATGGCTAGAGACGAGCATGGTCTTACCCTGTTCTCGATTCAATCGACCGATAAGGGCCCATATACTCTCGATGCCCAGCGGGTCCAATCCATTTGCCGGCTCATCGAAAATTAGTACGTCGGTGTCGCCCAACAAAGCCGTAGCTATATCCAGCCGCCGTTTCATTCCCAGAGAAAAACTGTTCACGCTCTTTTTCTCTTCGACGTCCAGCCCGACTAGGCTCAAAACGCGAGGAATCTCACGATTCGCATCAAGCCCCCATTCCGCACATCGGATCCGAAGATTCTCAGCCGCACTGAGGGATTGGTATGCTCCGCAGGAATCTGGCACATAGCCGACACGCGTCCGCATCAGGCTCAGCTCTTTTTTCGACTTGCCCCCAAAGAGCTCCACGCTCCCCGACGACGGCTCGCAGAGGCCCAAGACGATTTTAATAAGCGTGCTTTTGCCCGCACCGTTTGCACCAACAAGGGCAAGGAGCTCAGACTGATGCACCTCGAAGGAAACGTCATGCAAAACGCGCCGTTTCCCGTAGCGCTTTGACACCTTTGATAACTTTATCGCTGATGCGTTCATCGGCCTCCCGTTCTGCTTGATAGCAAAACCGCTCATATCGTTCCTTCTTTCCTTTATCGTTTTTCATAGTTGTTATTGTTTTTCGATAACTCATATTTGTCAAGGTAATCTAAAAGAAAGAACCCGTGTTAGACACGGGCCCCTTTACGCTGATATTTCGTTATAGTTGTTCGCTTTATGCTACTCGTCGCTCAAATCTACAGCAAAGACTGATGTCGGAAGCGACGCCTCATTGCCTCCACCATTCCGCATCTGCCTCACGACATTTTTTGCACGCTCAACAATAAGCTCCTCAAGCTCTTTCTCACTCACCCGCCGAATAATATCTCCCGGTTGACAGTCAAGTTCATCGCAAATATCGAGAAGCGTCTTAAGGCGAATAGCTTTAATTTTTCCGTTTCTTAGCTTAGAAATATTAGCCGGAGTATGCCCCGTGGCACGAATCAGATCAGCACTGGTCTTTCCGGTCTTAAGTAGCTGCGTCTCAAGCTCGATGATGAGATAGCTCATGCTTCCTCCTACACAAGCTCGTCAGACTGCTCTTGGAGCAGCGAGGCATAACTCCAGATCACCGAGATACACAGACAGACAGCCGCGCCGATAAGCGACCCCGCATCAAAGGCAACGCCTTGGCAAATCTCAATAACGAAGGAATGAGGCACGACGTAAAGCTCCAGCCCACCAATGGTAAGATTGACCGATCCGTAGGCACCAATAAGCGAAACCGCGGCGTTAACAGCAAAGGCAAGCGCAAGAACACGGATAAGCCGCACATGCGTCTTGGTAAAGGGCGAGACGCCTCGCGAGATGTTACGGCTGATCCCACACAGAACGACAAGCGAAATACCCACGACGAGTGCCAGGCACAGTCCGCTTGGGATAACGATGCACCCGCCATCGAGAAGCGTCACGACGCCGAAAGAATCGACAGAGGCAACGTTTGCAACCGCATACCAGATCACGTAAACAACCAACGCGGCAAAAGCGACGAGCATCCCTGCAAAAACGGCTGCCATGCAAAAGCCAAGCTTCCTGATATTTTCGCCCGCTTTGGCCATACGCTGAACGCTGTTAGACATACACTCACCCTCATCGACTCTATCGTTATTCGAACAGTTTATCGAACAACGATATTGATTGCATGCGGAAAGCCCCGCCAGTGCGCATAGGCCATTTACTAACCCGGAGGGGTGAGCGTGGATTTTTGGACACATATCGAACGAGAGTGGATAATCTCCCACTTTGAGGCCGCCACCGGGCCTAAAACGGGAGATTATCCACTCTCATAGTCATCAAGGCCCGCAAGCTCTTATTCAGCCGCTTCGCGCAGGGCCGACATCGTAGCCGCATATTGCTGCTGCAGCGCATGCATCCCCTCGCGAGCGCCGTCAACGGCATCGGCGCCGCGCAGCGCTTCGGTCACCACAACCGCCGGCTCGTACAGATTATCGAATCCCAGGTTCTGGCTCACGCCCTTGAGCGTGTGCGCTGCCATAAACGCACCTTCGGCGTCTCCTGCCGCCATGGCGGCCTCCAGCTTGTCCATGCTCTCGTCATCCAAAAACTTGAGGGCAAAGCGGGCAAGCATTTCCCCGCCCATCAGCCGAGCGCACGCGTCATCATAATTAGCGCCGATCTTCTTATACGCCTCACGCATGGAAATCATGGATTGAAACTCCTTTGGTCAAACTAAATCGTGGGAAACGCGACAACGTCGGCGGGGCGTGCCAACGTCTCGGCAATACGGTCTTGCACCTCGAGCAGACAGTCCAGCAGCAGCGGGTTAAAGGTGCCGCACTTACCGTCCAGGATCATCTGGATCGCCTCCTCGTGCGGGATGGCATCCTTGTACACGCGAACGCTCGTCAGCGCATCGTACACGTCGGCCACCGAAACCACCTGTGCGGCGATGGGGATATCGTCGCCCTTAAGGCCGTCGGGATAACCCTTGCCGTCCCAGCGCTCGTGGTGCCAACGCGCAATCTGGTACGCATATTCCATAAGCGCATTGCCGGCGTGATGGCGGCCCAGCTCATGCAGCATGTCGGCGCCGATCGTGGTATGCGTCTTCATAATCTCGAACTCCTCGGGCGTGAGGCGCCCGGGTTTGTTGAGAATCGCATCGTCAATCGACATCTTGCCGATATCGTGCAGCGCCGAAGCCAGGGCAATCGTGGAGCGCTCCTCGTTGTCGAGGGAGATGTTGTCGCTACGGTGGGCCAGGCAGCCGAGCAGTAGCTCGGTCAGCTTCTCGATGTTCGTAACGTGCCTGCCGCTCTCGCCATTGCGAAGCTCCATGACGCCGGCCATGATGTCGATGAGCATGCGGCTGTTCTTGACGCGCTCGTTGTACTGTTGGGACAGCAGGCTCGTCAGACGACGCTGTTTGGCGTACAGGCGGATAGTGTTGCTTACACGGCGGCGCACGACACGGGAGTCAAACGGGCGGTTGACATAGTCCGAAGCACCCAGCTCGTACGCGCGCAGCACCACATCGTCGGAATCTTCGCTCGAGATCATGATGACAGGCAGATTGTCAATAATCGACCGGCGCGACAGATCGCCCAACACCTCAAAGCCGTTCATGCCCGGCATGACAATGTCCAGCAGCACGAGCGACAGCTCATCGCCACACCGGCCTGCATGCGGGCGCTGCGAAGCTTTTCCTCATAATATCGGCGATTGCGCACGCTCGTCAGCACGTCGGTGTAGACAAGGTCCTCCTCTGCGGCCTCCTGTCCATCAATCGGACGCACCATCAGCAGGACGTGAGGCTCGCCCTCGACCTTCAGAGGGCGCAGGCGAGCGCGGTATTCAACGCCATCGTTGAGCAGCCGTTCCGACACCTCATCGGAGCCTGCCAAGACCTCCAGACCTGACTGGCGCAGACAGGGACACCGATCGCCGGCGAGCAGGCAGTTGGGATCGCCCTTAATCTGGTCGGCCGACAGCAAACGCACCACGGGGTAGGGCTGAAGCCGCAGACGTTGGGTTTTGAGCACCCTTGTTAACACAGCCGAAACGTCTACGAAAGAAGCCCGTTTGATGATTCGGCCGCTAGAGCCCCAAGATGCCGCGGACAGCCTGGGCGGCCGCTGTCGGGCGATCGCGCAGCCCGTTGTGCGCGCCGGGAACTACTACGAGCGGACAATTCAAAAGCTCAGCCGCCGTTCTCGTGCCCGCCTCGCGGGGCGTGCCAATCGAGAGCTCGCCCAGAAACACGGAGGCCACCGTTTTCGATACGCGGACGCCATCCCAATCGGGAACGCAGGTCATAGTGATCTCGTATTCGTTTGCCATGAAACTGCGGCCGTTGCGCAGGGCATGCTTGGCTTCTGCCTCGGTTAACTTGGGGGCTTGAGGGTCCGAATCGCCGATGGCGCCCAGGAAGGCCCTTAGCGCCCTCGAGACCTTTCCCGCAGCAATCATCTCGAGTAAAACCGGGGCCGCACCCAGGCCGGCGCCTTCGTTTGTCACGGCGGGTTCATGCAGAATCGCACGCGAGACAATGGTCGGGTTTGTACGGAGAAGCTCCAGGGTCACCAGCGTACCGGCACTGTGCGCGAGCACGTTTGCCGGAGCGCCGATATGCTCGATGACGGCCTGCAGGTCGTCGGCCTGGGCGGCGAGGTCGTAGCGCCCGTCCGCGGCGTCGCCGCTCTCGCCGCAGCCGCGGCGGTCGTAGGCAACTACGCGGCACACTTGGCTGAGCTCGCGGGCGATGCCCTCAAAAAATGTGCCATCGACGCAGGCACCGTGCACGCATATCAAGGCAGGCGCATCCGACGGCACGCCCGACTCGGCAAACTCGCGACAGGCAATCGTAGTGCCCGCATTCTCGACCGTAAAATCCATGTTATGCCCCATCGTCTTGTGCCTTGTTAACACATGAACTGTACCCGACCCGAAACCTTTCATATCGCAGGCATCAAGGGCAGAATGAAAAAACGAAACCTAAGAGCACAAGCCCAAACCAGACTTTGGCGCCGATGCTATGCTTAGGCACAACTGTCCCAAGGAGCATATGCCTATGTCTACGTTTTTAAATGCCAGCCCCATCTTTGGACCGGTGCGCAGCCGCCGTCTGGGCCTTTCTCTCGGTGTCAACATGATGCCGGCATCGGGCAAGATCTGTACGTTTGACTGCATCTACTGCGAGAACGGCCTCAACGCCGAGCGCCCCTGCCATGAGCCGTACAACACAGCTGCCGTGGTACTCGACGCGCTCGAGGCAAAGCTGCGCGAGATGGCAGCCGAGGGCGAGCTCCCCGATGTGATCACCTTCGCAGGCAACGGCGAGCCCACCGCCGCACCGGAGTTTCCGCAGGCCATCGCCGGCGCCGTCGCGCTGCGCGACGAGCTTGCCCCGAACTCCAAGATCGCCGTGCTCTCCAACGGCACGCGCACCGATCGCCCCGAGGTGCACGATGCGCTCATGATGGTCGACGACAACATCCTCAAGCTCGATACCGTCGACCCGACATTTATCCAGCTGCTCGACCAGCCTGTTGGCCCCTACGACGTCGAGCACCAGATCGAGACGTTCGCGAGCTTTGACGGTCACGTTATTATCCAGACGATCTTTTTGACCGGCGAGTATCAGGGCAAGTCCCTCGATAACACCGGCGAAGCGTATGTCGGCCCTTGGCTCGCGGCGCTCGAGCGCATTCGCCCACAGGAGGCGACCATCTACACGGTAGCGCGCGAAACACCGATCGCCGGCCTTGCCAAAGCAGCGCCCGAGGCGCTCGATGCGATCGCCGCACGTGTGCGCGCCCTCGGCATTCCCTGCCAGGTGAGCTACTAGCGCGGCCGCCCGCCAGCAAATCATCCTCAACTGACAGGGTAGCTAAAAAAGCCCCGTCCCAAATGAGCTGGTCTGCGGGTGAGCTATACTAGCTGCAAATGAAAGGAAGTTAGCCATGTATGACAAAGGACCCGTGCCTGGCCGCAACGACGCTTGCTGGTGCGGCAGCGGCAAGAAATACAAGAAATGCCATAGCGCCTTTGATGAGCGCCTCGAGCGCTTGTGGGAAGAGGGCTGGGAGGTTCTGCCCCGCACGCTCTACAAGACGCCCGCCGATATCGAGGGCATTAAGCGCTCGGCCGCCATCAACGTGGGCGTGCTCGACTACGTGGGCGAACACATCGCCGCGGGCATGACCACCAACCAGATCGACCAGATAATCTACGACTACACCGTCGAGCACGGCGGCACGCCGGCCGACCTCAACTACGAGGGCTATCCCAAGAGCGTGTGTACCTCAATCAACGACGTCGTCTGCCACGGTATCCCCTGCGATGCGGATGTGCTGCACGAGGGCGACATCATCAACGTGGACTGTTCCACAATCTTGGACGGCTACTTTAGTGATTCGAGCCGTATGTTCTGCATCGGCGAGGTCTCGGCCGAGCGCCAGCGCCTGGTCGACGTCACCCGCGCCAGCGTGGAGGCTGGCCTTGCCGCCGTCAAGCCGTGGCTGCCGCTGTCCGTGATGGCCGAGGCTGTGCAAAAGACCGTCGAGGACGCCGGCTTTAGCGTGGTGCGCGAGTACGGCGGACACGGAATCGGTAAGGAGTTCCACGAGGACCCGTTTGTGGGCTTTACCACCGAGGCGCCCGATGTGGACACCATCATGGCTCCGGGCATGGTCTTTACCATCGAGCCCATGGTCAATGCCGGAGCGCCCGACATCAAGATTAGCAAGGGCGACGGCTGGTGCGTGCGCACCAAAGACGGTAGCGATTCGGCTCAATGCGAGGTACAGCTCGTGGTGACCGAGGACGGTTACGAGCTGCTGAGCTGGTAACCGTGGATGCGCCGGATGCTGACGGGCACGCTCGTCTTGCATCCGGCGTTTTTATTTGAACGTTTTGCCTGATAAAACCTGACAAAATAAACCTGTCCCTTTTTGGTAGGTCAAGCGGAGAGGACTGCTTGTGAACATCCTAGTTTTGCTGCCCGTCAACGACCGTCATCGAGCGATCCTCGAGTCGAGCGCTCCAGGCGAGGACTTTATCTACACGAGCGCCGACGCCATCACGTGCGAGCAGGTCGCCAACGCCGACGTAATCTTGGGCAACATAGACCCTGCCCTGCTTACCGCATGCGAGCACCTCCAGCTACTGCAACTGCAGACCGCGGGCTATGACGATTACTTGGCCGCCGGCACCGTGCCGGCTGACGCCAAGCTGTCTTGCTCGATCGGCGCCTACGGTCAGGCCGTAAGCGAGCACATGTTTGCCATGGTGCTGTCAATGATGAAGCGCCTGCCCGGCTACCAGGACCTGCAGCGCGAGCATCGCTGGGAGGACTTGGGCCCGGTCACCTCGCTCAAAAATGCCAATGTGCTGGTGCTGGGCGCGGGCGACATTGGCGGTCACTTCGCCACGCTCTGCCGCAACATGGGCGCGCACGTCCGCGGCATCAAGCGTCATCCGCTCGTCTACCCCATTGTGTTTGAGGACATGGACGGCATGGATGCCCTGTCTGAGCGCCTGGCGGAGGCCGACATCGTCGCATCCTTTATGCCCAGCACGCCCGAGACCCGCGGTCTTGCGGATGCCGAGTTCTTCGCCGCAATGAAGCCGGGCGCCTTCTTTGCCAACGGCGGCCGCGGTGACCTTGTGGTTGCCGACGACCTGGTCGCCGCCCTTGAGTCGGGACACCTTGCCGGCGCCGCGATCGACGTCACCGATCCCGAGCCGCTGCCCGCGACAAGCCCCCTGTGGGACGCGCCCAACATGCTCATCACGCCTCATGTCTCCGGCTGGTTCCACCTAGAGGCCACGCTCAATAACGTGGTCGACATCGCCGCGGAGAATCTACGCCATCTTCTGGCTGGCGAGACGCTACGCTGCTGGATTGAGCATTAGGGTTCCGCCGTTCTAACGAACGGCGGACCGGTCGACGCTGCGCGCCGCCCAGAGCGACAATTTGTCATTCAAAAGGCAAGGCATGACCAGAAGGTCTATGCCTTGCCTTTTTCATGCCAACTTGTTCGCTCTGGACATCGCTCGCTGACGCTTGCTCAATCTGCGGTGTCTTAACAATTCTGTCCAGCTGTTGGCGTTGCGGCATTTGCCCAGATAAAACCTGCCAAAATTAACATCCCTTTTTGGTAGGTTTTAGAGTTCCACGCTTTCGGCGCCGTTGATGGTTAGGTTTCGCTCGTAGAAGGCGGTGAGGGCGCGGATGGCGCACATCACATCGCGCACGCCGCCGGTCTCGTAGCTCGAGTGCATGGCCAGCTGCGGCAGGCCCACGTCCACAGCGTGCATACTCGCCTGCATGTTCGACAGGTTGCCCAGGGTGGAGCCGCCGGCCATATCGCTCTTGTTGGCGAAGGCCTGCGTGGGTACGTCGGCGTCATCGCAAATAGCCTGGAACACCGCGCGGCTAAAGGCATCGGTGCAGTAGTGCTGGTTGGCGGCCTCCTTGATAACGATGCCGCCGTTGAGCACAACCTGGTTGCGGGCGTCGCACTTCTCGGCGTGGTTGGGGTGCACGGCATGCGCGTTGTCGCAGCTCACGAGCATCGAAGCGGCAAGCGCACGGTGGTACGACTCGTCATCGAAGCCCAGCGATCCGTTAATGCGGCGCAGCGCGTCGGCCAAGAACGTCGACATGGCGCCTTGCTTGGTCTCGGAGCCAACCTCCTCGTTATCAAAGCAGCAGAAGACCGAAACGTCGTGCGCGTTCTCAGCTCCTAAAAATGCCTGCAGCGAGGTGTAGGCGCAGGCCAGGTCGTCGAGCTTGGGCGTCGAGATAAACTCGTCGGCCCAGCCCCAAATGCGCGCATCCTGGCGGTTGACCAGGAACAAATCGCGGCACAAAATCTGCTCGGGCTCAACACCCAGCTCGTCGGCGATCAGGGCGTCAAAGTCGCCCTGCTTAAGGTCGCCAGCGCTGATGAGAGGGCACAGGTCAACGGCTCGGTTGGGCGCAAAGCCCTCGTTAACGCCGCGGTTCATATGGATGGCAAGGCTCGGGATGATGGCGACTTCGCGCTCGGTAGCGAGCAAACGACTCTCAATACGGTCGCCCTCGCGTACCAACACGCGGCCCGCGAGTGCCAGCGGACGGTCGAACCAGGTGTAGTCGATCATGCCGCCGTAGGCCTCGGTGTTCAGGCGTAGCGTCTCGCCCGCGCCGTCGAGCTCGGGCACGGCCTTAACCTTAAACGTCGGCGAGTCGCTGTGCGACGCCGTCAGCTGAAAATGATAGTCACCGGCAACGCCGTCCTCGCCCCACGTAGCGGCCAGGTCCTCGCCCACTTTAAAGGCAACAACGCTCGAGGTATTGCGCTGCGTGTAATAACGCCCGCCCGGCTCGATGTCCCACGCCGCATTCTCGGGCAGATAGGTAAAGCCCGCCTCGTCGAGCTCAGCCATAATGGTCGCCGCCGTATGGAACATGCTGGGGCATGCCTCGATAAAGTCGATAAGGTCGTTGGCGGCCTCGATATCGTCGGCCGTCACATGCGCGCGCTCGGGCGTTTCCTGATCAGTCATGCTCTCCCCTTTCACTGGGCTGATGGTCCCCTCCAGCATACCCCGCCGCGCCAGTGCCGTGCCTTTCATTCCATGTTTAATCCCGCGCCGCTCGCCAAGTTGAGCCATCATGCCCGCACTCCTTTTGCGACAATTACGCTAACAGGGCGAAAGGAGCCGTCATGAAGCCACGTAACATTGCCATCGCCTGCGGTGTCGCAGGAGTCGCCGTCGGCCTTGCCGCTGCCACCGGCATCGTTTATCACAAACAAATCAAGTCTGCCACGTCACTCAAACGCTTGACCGGCTACGCGGATGGCTATGACCTGTACGCAATCGACATTGCCTACGACTACGATCTTGATCGCATCATCGCCACTGGCGTGCGCGACGACCAGGCCTACATCGATGCCGTTGTGGCACAGGTGCTGCCCGGTGTGCCGGCACATGTCCAGGCGCCCCAGTTTGCCTGCAGCGCTTTTGTCGCCGTAGATGCCGAAGGCCGCGTGCGCACCGGTCGCAATTACGACTTTAAGGACGACACCTCGGCGCTGCTGGTGCGTAATCACCCGTGCGACGGCTATGCCTCCATCGGGTTTGCCGCCCTTAACAACCTGGGCGATAACACTCCGCTTGACTCCGTCGGCGGACGCGCTGCGGCGTTGATGGGCCCGTTTGCCCAGCTCGACGGCGTCAACGAATGTGGCGTGTCCATTGCCGTGCTCACCCTGGATTCCAAACCCTGTGACCAGGACACGCAACGCCCCGTCATCAATACCTCGCTCGCCATCCGTCTGGTGCTCGACCGTGCCGCCACCACGCAAGAGGCCGTCAACCTGCTTTCCGCCTACGACATGCACGCCATGGCAGGACGCGATTACCACTTCTTTATCAACGACGCCGCCGGTGACGCGCGGGTGGTGGAGTGGGATCCGCGCGATCCCGACCGTGCATGCAAGGCGACGCCCGTACGCCAGGTCACGAACTTCTACGCCTGCTATGGTGATGAGGTGCTCCCCAACCAAAAGAACGGCGAGCTGGGCCATGGTAAAGAGCGCGCCGTCGCAATCGCCGATGTCCTCGACGCCCGTGCCGGCGCCCAAGACGAGGCAATCGCTTGGAAGGCCCTACGCGCTGCGGCGCAAGAGCCCAATCCGGAAGACATCACCAGCAACACGCAGTGGTCGGTCGTCTTTGACAACACCGAGCCCGCTGCCGCCATCACGCTGCGCCGCCACTGGGGCGACGTCGACGCCTTCGCGCTGTAAGGAGCCAGGCCCGTCGACCTTACGCTCGCCTGACGTTGCTTACATTTCTATACGCTTGAGCTAACACGTTTTACCCCTGTATCAACAGTGTGCGGGGGTAAACTTATGCGCATGTTATAACTTGCCCGGAAGGATTCATCATGCTTAGGATCGGTCTTCTTACCAGTGGCGGCGACTGCCAGGCGCTCAACGCCACCATGCGCGGCATTGTCAAAACGCTCATGACCAATAGCGAAGAGCCTATCGAGATCTATGGTTTTGAGGACGGCTACCAGGGCCTTATCTACAGCAGGTTCCGCGTTATGACTCCCGCCGATTTTAGCGGCATCCTCACCCGCGGCGGCACCATTCTAGGCACGAGCCGCACGCCGTTCAAGCGCCTGGACATTCCCGAGGCTGACGGCGTCGAAAAGGTGCCCGCGATGGTCCACACCTATCACAAGCTGCAGCTCGACTGCCTGTTTATGCTGGGCGGCAACGGCTCCACCAAGACCGCTAACCGTCTGCGCCAAGAAGGCCTCAACGTTATCGCTCTGCCCAAGACCATCGATAATGACACCTGGGGCACCGAGATGACGTTTGGCTTTACGAGCGCCATCGACGTCGCCACCAAGTGCATCGACGACATCCACACCACCGCCTCGAGCCACGGCCGCGTGTTCGTCATAGAGATCATGGGCCACAAGGTTGGCTGGATCCCGCTGTACGCCGGCGTCGCGGGCGGCGCGGATGTCATCTTGATTCCCGAGATCCCCTACGACATGGATAACGTCATCAAGACCATCGAGCATCGCATGGAGACCGGCAGCCGCTTTACCATCGTGGCCGTCGCCGAGGGCGCTATCTCCAAGGAGGACGCGGCGCTGTCCAAGAAGGAGTACAAGAAGAAGCTCGCCGAGCGTACGAGCCCGTCGATTGTCTACGACATCGCCAAGGAGATCGAGGCCAAGACCGGTCGCGAGACCCGCGTCGCCATCCCCGGTCACACGCAGCGCGGCGGTCAGCCCGACGCCCAGGACCGCATCTTTGCGACCCAGTGCGGCGTCGAGGCGGCACTGGGCTGCCTACGCGGCGAGTTTGGCTACATGATTGCCCTGCGTGACGGCAAGATGTGCCACATGCCGCTCGAGGAGGTCGCCGGCAAGCTCAAGTTTGTCGACCCCCAGAGCGACCTGGTGCGCGAGGCCAAGGCATTGGGCATCAGCTTCGGCGACGAATAGCCTCGGTCGAAACCCATCCCATCGGGCCCTCCGACCCCGCCCGACGTATTTCGATTTGGCTCCTCCCTTGACTCCGTCAAAGGTCGCCAATCGAAATCGTCGGGCGGGGTCGGAGGGCCCTGCGTTTACATACTCGCCGAGGCTATTCGTCTTCTTGCTGCAAGTGCGTGGGCTGAGATTTTGGGATGTTGCAGGCTCTTAGCTGAGAGTAGCACTGACATTTGTCCTGAAATGGCTGGTCGTTAGGGGTTGCTACCGGTAGTTGCGGTAGGGTTGGAGCAGATTCTAACTAGAAATGGTGGTCGCTACTGGTTGTTCTCGGCATACTCGGCTCATTCGATTACGGTCACCACATGAAAGGAACTGTTATGGATCTTGCGATGGCGCAGCAGCTCGTTGATCGCCGCAAGGCTGCCGGGCTTTCTCAGGAGGCGCTTGCCGCCCAGCTGGGTGTGAGTCGTCAGGCTGTCAGTAAATGGGAGCGCAGCGAATCCTCACCCGATACCGATAACCTTATTGCGCTCGCCGCGCTGTATGGCGTGTCGCTGGATGAACTGCTGTATGGAGAGGCGGTGGATAGCACTGATGACTCGCAGACTGATGATGAGGCACAGAACAGCAACGCCGGCACCAAAGCTCCAGATGAGGCTGAAGAGGCTGAGGCTTCTACTGAGCACGCTGATTGCAGCGATAAGCCACTTGTCGATATTTCCCTCGCGCGCGGCATCCACGTTATTGATCCCAACAAAGGCGAAGAGGTCCATGTTGGCTGGAGTGGCATCCATGTGGCTAACGAGCGCAAGGGTGAAGAGGTCCATGTGGGGCCAGGCGGATTGCATATCGATACGCTAGAGGACGATGGACATAACGTGCATACCAATGACGATGGCACCGTCACCATCGACGGCGAGACGTTTTCCAGCTGGAAGGAAGCACACGACAAGCTCGACCATCATGGCAAGCATTTCCACACCAAGGTCGGTCGTGCGTGGAACAAGTTTCCCTTCCCCGCACTTGTCGCTCTCGCCTATCTGGTGCTCGGCATTGTCTACGGCACATGGGGCATGGGGCTTTTCCTCGTCTTTCTGGTTCCCGTCTACTACGCGATTGGTGACTTCATCGATCGGCGCCACCTGTCTAAGCTGATCGAGGCCATCTACCCGGCAGCCGCCATCGCTTGGTTCCTCTACATGTGGCTCTGTTTGGGACAGCCCCATCCTGCATGGATCATCCTCATCACGATTCCCGTCATAAAGGCGCTCATGCGCTGGTGCCGCAAACAATGGAAGCACCGCAAACAGGCCTAACACGCTCCGACCCACCAGCACCCAACCACCCCCCGCCCTTCTCCTAAGTTGCGGTGAGATAGGGACTGTTTCGAAGTTCCAAAGCGCCAAACAGTCCGTATATCACCACAACTTACAAACAACTGGGTCAGTTCCGGCACGGAGATTAGCATTGAGCTGACCGCGCGCCAAGAAAAGGGCCTATTTACTACGTTTAACTCGAGAGGGCCGACCATACCCGCCTTTTCCGAAAAATGGCAAGCCCTCTACCTGCGGTTTTAATTTCATAATCTTTGTCATGGTCGAGGGTGTGGTAGCAAACGTAGTAGATAGGCCCGTTTTGTGGCATACGACCCATTCAAGCCCAATCTCGAAGGCTAAAGAGAGCCTCTCATCCACGCCTGGGAGCGAAAACCAAATAGAATGAAAGGCAAATGGAAAGCCCGTTTGACGAGCGGAGGACATATGCGCGACGTAGCCGAAAGCGACTGGAAGCTGTTTAAGAAAATGCTTCCTCAATGGCAAGAACGTTATATGGAAAAGCTCATCGCCCAGTACGTTGAGATGCTGAACGGCGACAGCGAAGCGTCCAGTAGATTTTGGGCATTAGAAGAGCGCCTCAATAGAGACAAGCTGTCCTCAGGCGTAATCGCAAACAACATTCGCCGCAGCACAATGCACCGCGAGATAGCCAATTTGCTTATCGACAGCGTGATCACCCTTGACGACCTTGACGGTTTTACCGAGGACATTAAGAGCTATGCGCAACGCTGGATTGGGCAGTAAGAGCACTGAACGACAGACCTCCCCAGCAAAACGGGGCAAACGCTGGGCCACCTAATGGTTGTCCGGCGTTCGCCCAGATAAAACCTGCCAAAATAACCCTGTCCCTTTTTGGCAGGTTACTCGGCGCTCTTGAGGGCGCCGACCATGTCGATCTTGTTGAGCGTTCGGTTGGTGGCGAGGTTGACGATGATCGTAAAGCCGAAGGAAAGCACCACGGCAAGCACATAGCTCAGCGGCTCGACTTCGACGTCAAAGTACAGCGACGGCATCTGCAGGATGTACGTAAAGCTCTCGGCAAGCAGGCCACCCAGCGGCACGCCCAGCGCGGCACCAATCGCCGTCAAAATCAGCGTCTCCTTGTTAACGTAGTGGTGCACCTCGCCACGACGGAAGCCCAGCACCTTGATAGTCGCCAGCTCGCGTTCGCGCTCCGAGATGTTGGTATTAGACAACGTAAATACCACCACAAACGACAGGCACGCCGCCATAAAGGTCACAAGCACCACGACCGAATTGATAATCGTAAAGTTTGCCTCATAGTTTTCCCAATGCTCGGCGGTACTCGACAGCGTAATCCAACCATCGCTCTTAAGACGGTTGGTAAACGCAATCTGATCGGCCGACGAACCCTTAAGCAGCGCAAGGATGCCGTTGAGGCGCGCGCTTCGACCGAACGCGCTCTCATAGGTGCTCTGCGTCATATAGAGCGTGTTGCCCAGATAGTTAAGCGAAATGTCGCTGACCTTGACCTTGGCGACGTTGAGTGACGAATCCTGGACATGTGCTGTGTCACCCGGCTTGATCCCCAGCACCAGCTGAGAGCTCTTGCTCAAATACACATCCCCGTCGCGCAGGGCGAGCGGTTCTTCGGACTCGTCCTCGAGACACACGTAGTCGTCCAGGTCGTTCGTGCGGTCATCGGGCACCACGATCAGTTGCACGGTCTCGCTCTTGCCGCCAAATGTAAAGGTGACGTTGTCGGTCATAATCGGCAGCGTCGAAGTCATGGTCACGTCGGAATCCTTGGCTGCGCTTCGCTCGTCGAGCGCCGCGCACGTCTGCGAAAAATCGTCGGGATTGGCGACCGCTAGCAGGTCATAGCGCGTGATATGCCCGTACTGCTTGGGCGAAAGCGCCACCGATGTATCGCGGATGCCCATACCGCAGATCACGAGCGCCGTGCAGCCCGCGATGCCAAAGATGGTCATAAAGGCGCGCTTTTTGTAGCGGAATAGGTTACGTGCAGCGACCTTATTTAAGAAGCCCATGCGGCGCCAGATAAAGCCTATGCGCTCGAGCAAGATGCGCGAGCCGGCGCGCGGGGCCTTGGGGCGCATGAGCGAGGCCGGGGTCTCGGCCATCTCGTGGCGGCAGGCGATAATCGTGGCGCCCACCACGCCCACGGCAAACAGCGCCACCGAAACGATCGAGGACACGATGTCGTACGAAAGCAGCATCTGGGGCAGCGAGTACATGTCGTCGAATACCGTAAACAAGAACAGCGGCAGGCCCACAAATCCAATGATGTTGCCCAGCACGCCGCCAATCAGGCAAGCCCACAGCGCATAGTCCACGTATTTGGACAGGATACGCCCGCGTGAATAGCCGAGTGCCTTGTACAGACCGATGAGCGTGCGCTCCTCCTCGACCATACGCGTGGCGGTGGTGAGACTGATGAGCACAGCGACGATAAAGAAGATGAACGGGAAAACCGTGGCGATGGCCTCAATCGAGGAGCTATCGCTCTCGACGCTCGAGTAGCTCGCGATGTTGCCGCGGTCCTGGATGTACCAGGTGCATTCGCCAAGGTCGGAAATCTCGGCGCGGGCATCGGCAAACTGCTGGTCGGCGGCGGCACGGCGCTGGTCCAGGTCGGCTTGCGCCTGCGCACGCTCCTCGCTGCCCTCGGCCATACGATCGATGTTGTCCTGTTCAATCCCAAAGAGCATATTCGCTTGGCGCTCGGCCGCATCCAAACTTGCCGGCGTATCGACCGTCAACTCTTGAGCACGTGCCTTTTCGCGTCCGTCGCGGATCTTATCGATATTGCCCTTGACCTCATTAATCTTTGTCGTGTAGGCATCCGAATAGGAATTGAGGCTCTTAGTCCCCTCGACGGTCACGTGAACCGCGGAGTAGGAAGAAGATGTCGCGGCATCCTCGCTCACATAGAACTTATAGTCCGCAGCCGAAGCAGCGCGAAAGGCATTGACGGTCGAGTCGGAACTCACATCGGTGGGGTCGAGGACCTCAGCCGTAATGGTGTAATCGCCTGCGGCGAACTGGTCCTTGGCACTTTGATTGGACGAGCTCGCGTCATTGGCGGCAAAACTCACGGTATCGCCGAGCTTTTTGCCCGAAGCCTTCAAAAAACGCGAGGTCACCGCGACCTCGCCGGCACGCTCGGGCAAATCGCCGCTCACCAGCACCGGCTGATCGATATTCTCCCTGGAAAGGCTCTGGACGACCACGCGCTCGCGCGTTGTACCCACGGCGGTGTAGGCGGTCTCGGTGTAGATGCCCTCGGCTGTCTCGACGCCGTCGACCTCTTGAATGGCCGCAAGATCGTCGCGCGTAAGGCCATAGGTCGACTGCACGTTAATGTCATAGACATTCTGCTGGTCAAAGTAGGCGTCAACCGAATCGCACAGGTCCTCGCAGCCCGCCTTAAGGCCACACATCACGCTCACGCCAAGCGCCGTGATGACCACGATGGACAAGAAGCGCTTAAGACTGCCTCGGATTGTGCGGTAGATGCCACGGCGAAACACCGTCGGCACCATGTCGTTTGAACTTTGGGCAGTGCGGTAGGTCGCGAACTCTCGGTCGCGACCGACGTGCTCCGTATCACGGTTTTGGCTGTTTTGGCGATCCTGGTCCATGGGCGCTACCACTCGATCGTCTCGATAGGTACAGGATTTTGCTGGACCGTCTCGCTCTCCACGCGGCCGCTCTTAAAGCGGATCAGGCGATCGGCCATGGGCGCCAGCGCGGAGTTGTGGGTGATGATAATGACCGTAATGCCTTGCTTGCGACAGGTGTCCTGCAACAGCTGCAGAATCTGCTTGCCGGTTTTGTAGTCGAGCGCGCCCGTGGGCTCGTCGCAAAGGAGCAGCTTAGGGTTCTTGGCCAGCGCGCGGGCAATGGACACGCGCTGCTGCTCTCCTCCCGAAAGCTGCGCGGGAAAGTTGGCGAGGCGCTCGCCCAGGCCGACCTGGCAAAGCGTTTGCTCGGCATCGAGCGAATCGGGGCAGATTTGCGCCGCGAGCTCGACGTTTTCGAGTGCCGTCAGGTTGGGGACCAGATTGTAGAACTGGAAAACAAAGCCGACGTCGGCGCGGCGGTATTCCACGAGCTGCGCCTCGTTGGCGGAGCTCACGTCGCGCCCGTCCACCGTCACGGTGCCGGAGGTCGCCGTATCCATGCCGCCCAGAATGTTGAGCGCCGTGGTCTTGCCGGCACCCGAAGCACCAAGAATGATGGCGAGCTCGCCGCGCTCGACCGTAAAGCTCGCGCCGTCGAGCGCGTGGATGCGGGCGTCGCCCTCGCCGTATGCCTTGATGACGTCTTTGAATTCAATATAGGCCATCGATTAATTCCCATCTGGTCGGATAACTCTTTAGTATTACCCATTTCCCACCCACCAAAAAGGGACAGGCTCATTTTGGCAGGTTTTATACGGGGGAATGGCGGGTGTGGGCGAGGCATTGAGGCTACCCAAGTCAACCATTTGACCCAAGCCTCGCCCACCGCTATGATGCCGCTTCGGAATGAATGTCTCCGCTGGGTGCGCTAGCTAAGCTGTCGCGTCACCCTAAACCGCCTTGTTGCTGATGACTTCTGCTGTTACGTGGTGCCTCCTAGGTATCACGCCGCGGCAGGAGTCTTTTTTGTTTTGGAGGAGAAGTGTCAGAAAGCAGCACATCGAGCAGGATTAAACGCCTGGTCAACACCTATAGCGGCCTCGTGCTTATGGGCGCTGTCGGAATCCCCGTCGGCATTATCGTTGGCGCCATCTGCGCGCTCTTTGGTCGCGTGCTTCTGGCGATTGGCACCTTCCGTGACGAGCACATCACTCTGCTCCTTCCCCTCCTCGCCCTCGCGGGCCTTGCCATCGTGTTTGCCTACCGCACTTGGGGCAAAGGCACCGAACGCGGCATGAACTTAGTATTCGACGTAGGCCACGGGCGCGAAGACGCTATCTCCCCGCGCTTGGTGCCGCTCATTATGCTGAGCACGTGGGGAACGCACCTCTTTGGCGGCAGCGCGGGACGCGAGGGCGTGGCCGTGCAGATCGGTGCAACCGTCTCACATTGGATCGGCCGACGTTTGCCTTTCCGCGACCCCGGCAACACGTTTTTGCTTATCGGCATGGCTGCCGGCTTTGCCGGACTCTTTCGAACGCCACTTGCAGCCACGGTCTTTGCTATCGAAGTGCTGGTCGCAGGACGCATGGAATACCGCGCGCTGTTTCCCGCGCTTACGGCCTCACTCGCAGCAAGTATGACCTCCGGCGCCCTAGGACTCGAGAAGTTCGAGGTCGCCGTTACCGCCTCGCATGCGCTCGACATCCCCGGTCTTGGACGGCTAGCGCTGTTGGGTATCGCGTTTGGTATGGTAGGCGGCGCTTTTGCCTGGTGCCTTGCCCATGCCAAGACCCTTGCAGCGCGGCTGTTCCCCAACCCTTACATACGCGTTGCCGTTATGGGCCTTGCACTGTCGGCGATTCTGTTCGTACTGTGGCAGGGGCGATACTGCGGCCTTGGCACAAACCTGATATCGGCAGCGCTGGACGACAACGGCAAGATTGCCATCATGCCTTGGGACTGGGCGCTTAAATTCGCACTCACCATCGCCACGCTTGCCGCAGGATATCAAGGTGGTGAGGTAACGCCGCTGTTCTCCATCGGAGCAAGCCTGGGTGTCGTGCTCGCCGGAATTCTCGGCATGCCCGTCGAGTTCTGCGCCGCGCTGGGCTACGCCGCCGTCTTTGGCGGCGCCACCAACACGCTGCTCGCGCCAATCCTTATCGGTTGCGAGGTCTTCGGTTTCGGTAATCTGCCGGCGTTCTTCATCGTCTGCGTTGTGGCTTACCTATTCAACATGGATAAGTCCATCTACGCCCTGCAGGAGCGGGCGTAGATCGATGTCCAGGCAGGTGGTCTCAACCGGAAACGGCGTCCCACTCTGAGGCTGTATTCCGGGGCACGGTTTCCGCTCGGGACGCCATTCGGAAAGCGCATCCCGCTTTATAACAGAATTCCGGAACGTGGTTTCCGTCTGAGCCTCCATTCGGAAAGCGTGTCCCGTTCTTTCACGGCATCTTGGCTATGCAAAGTGCTCGAGCGTTACTCCTCGTACGCGCCCTCAAGCCGCAGCAGCCACTCCTTGCGGTCAAGGCCGCCAGCATATCCGTTGAGCGAACCATCGGCGGCAACCACGCGATGGCACGGCACAATAATCGAAATGGGATTACGCGCGACCGCGGCCCCCACGGCACGGGGAGACACAACGGGTGCCTCATTTCCCGGCACACGATGTCGAGCCGCAACACGCTGGGCGATCTCGCCATACGTAGCGACCTCGCCACGCGGAATTGAAAGCAGCTCGTACCAAACTTCACGCTGAAACGCCGTGCCAATCATATGCAACGGCGGCGTA
This sequence comes from Collinsella sp. AF18-8LB, assembly GCF_003459795.1. NCBI lineage: Bacteria > Bacillati > Actinomycetota > Coriobacteriia > Coriobacteriales > Coriobacteriaceae > Collinsella > Collinsella sp. AF18-8LB. The sequence continues at coordinate 213,952 of NZ_QRWU01000001.1, read as the reverse complement.
AACCGAGGCTCCTGCCCCGCAAAATAAGCATTCAGCCAAGCCCAGGAACGCTCAAGCACCGAAGAAGCCGCACCATTTGCCGGACTCACCGAAGACATCCCACCGGCACCAGAAACCGCATCGGCACCTACGACATACTCCGCATCCTCTTTGAGCAGCGTAGAGCCAAAGTGCTCCTGCCTCTCAAACCAAAGCCCCGTCAAACCGCGGCCATCAGCGGCAAGCAGGATTTCGCCCAAAGGCGAAGCAAACGTCGTCGTGACCACCAGCGGCTCCTTTCAAAACTCCGCAACATAATACCGCGAATTGTGCAGACAACCCCAATCGACCCCAAAGTCACCCAAGGCGGCAGGCGCGAACGCGCCGCAGCTGCCGGCCGAGCCCCACAGTCCCCAAAGGCGGCAGGCGCGAAGCGCCAAGGCCGCCGCCGGGACCAGGGCCCGCAACAACCACGTGCCCCCACATCAGCCCAACGGCCCCAACCAACAACGGCCCCATCGCAGGCCGCGCGCAGCAGCGTCACCGCAGGCGGGGGCCGGGTTTAGTTTTCAGAACACTCCGCAGACCAGTGTGGCGCCTTGTCCGCGGCTCCGAAGGAGCAGGACAAGGCGCCACACATGGTCGAGGACGTTCTGAAAACTAAACCCGGCCCCCGCCGGACAGGTCAACCTACTCGCAGAGCAGCTTAGCGATCTGGACGGCGTTGGTTGCCGCGCCCTTACGGATTTGGTCGCCGCAGCACCAGAAGGTGATGCCACGTGCGGCCTCGGGGTTCGAGATATCACGGCGCACGCGACCGACCCAGATCAGGTCCTGGTCGGAGGTGTCCATCGGCATGGGGAAGCGATCGTGTGCATCCTCGGCACCCAGATCGTCAACCAGCTTGACGCCCGGAGCGGCGGCAAGCGCAGCACGGGCCTCTTCCACCGTGATGTCGCGCTCGAACTCGAGCGTAATGCTCTCGGAGTGCGAGCGCAGCACGGGCACGCGCACGCAGGTGCAGTTCACGCGCAGCTCGGGCAGGTGCATGATCTTGCGGCCCTCGTTTTGCAGCTTCATCTCCTCGGAGGTAAAGCCCTCTTCCTTGACGCCGCCAATCTGCGGAATCAGGTTGCTCGCCAGCTGGGCGGCAAATGCACGCGGCTCGGGAATCTCCTCGCCACGGCCCAGAGCGGCCAGCTGAGCCTCGAGCTCGGCCATACCGGGAGCGCCAGCACCCGAAGCTGCCTGATACGTGGACACGATCATGCGCTTCACGCCGGCGAGCTGATGTAGCGGCCACGTAGGAACCAGACCGATGATGGTCGCGCAGTTGGGGTTGGCGATCAGGCCGTGGTGCCACTTAATGTCATCGGCGTTAATCTCGGGCACGACCAGCGGCACCTCGGGATCCAGACGGAAGGCGTGGCTGTTGTCGACCACAACGGCACCGCGCTTGACGGCCTCGGGCAGCAGCTCCTTGGCGATATCGTCGCCGGCAGCGCCGAGTACGATGTCGCAGCCCTCAAAGGCCTCGGGGCAAGCCTCTTCGATCACAACCTGCTCGCCGCGGAACTCAACGGTCTTGCCCGCAGAGCGCGCGCTCGCCAGCAGCTTGAGCTTACCGACCGGAAACTCCTGCTCGTTGAGGCACTCGAGCATCTGGGTGCCCACAGCTCCCGTCGCGCCCAAAATAGCAACCGTGTACTGTTTCATGCTTCCCCCTTTAAAGGTTGTAGCTATCGCCCGCACGCCAAGCAGGCCGGATATTCTTGCCCAGTTTATACAAGAACGGGGCGGATACAAAACCCGCCCCGTCGAAACGAAACCGAAACGAAACGCCCGGCAGTAGATTTTTGGGACATCCTAAAAATCTACCGGGACGGAAACTACTTGTGGAGTGCGGCCAGAGCGGGATCGACCGGCGCAGGAGCCTCCAGATCGGAGACCTTCACAATGCCGTTCTCGTCGGAGAAGGCTCGGTAGATGGTCTGAATCGCCAGGTCAAAGTCCTTCTCCTCGACACCGATAATGATATTGATCTCGTCACAGCTCTGCGAAATCATGCGCACGCTCACGCCGGCCTGGCCGAGCATGCCAAACAGATGGCCCGAGATACCTGCACGACCGCGCAGGTTACGACCGACGGTAGCAATAAGTGCCAGACCCTCAACCACCTCGATCTCGAGCGGCTCGACTTCCTGTTGAATGTCGCCCACAAGCGAGTACAGCGAATCGTGCACATCCTGCTCCTGCACCACGGCGCCAAAGCGATCGACGCCGGTGGGCATGTGCTCAACGGAAACGTCATAGCGCTCGAACACCGAAAGCGCGCGGCGCATAAAGCCGACGCGGGGCTTGGTGCGGTCGCGGGCCACATTGATGGCGACAAAGCCGCGCTTGCCGGTCACGCCGGTAATGATGGGCTCTGCCTCGCCCTCGTCAGCCGTCTCGCTAATGATGGTGCCGGGGTCCTGCGGCGCATTGGTGTTCTTGATGACCAGCGGAATACCCGCCTCACGCACAGGAAACACGGCCTCCTCGTGCAGGACGCTTGCGCCCATGTACGAAAGCTCGCGCAGCTCCTCGTAGGTAACGCGGGCGATGGGCTGCGCCTCGGGCACAATACGCGGATCGGCAGAATAGAAGCCCGAAACGTCGGTCCAGTTCTCGTACAGGTCGGCACCAAGGCACTTGGCCAAGATCGAACCCGAGATATCGCCGCCGCCTCGATCAAGCAGCTTAATCTGGCCCTCACGCGTCGCGCCATAGAAACCGGGCATAACAAAGCCGCCCTGCTGACCGTACTCCTGCACCAACTCGGAGGTGCGGTTCATGCTGAGCGTACCATCGTGATGGAATGCAACGACCGTCGCGGCGTCCAGGAACGGCAGGCCCAGGTACTCGGCCATCAGGCGAGCGGTGAAGTACTCGCCGCGGCTCACAAGCTCCTCAGTGGAGTAGCCACCGGAGCGAGCACGCTCGGCAAAGGCCGCAAACTCTTCGCGGATGGGATAGGTGAGCTCCAACTCGTCAGCGATATCAAAGTAGCGCTGGCCAATGTCCTCGAGCAGTTCCTCGCACGACACGTGGTACTTAACGTGCGCGTTAACCAGGTAAAGCAGGTCGGTCACCTTGGTGTCGCCCTTAAAACGGCGACCGCAGGCAGAAACCACCACAAAACGGCGGGCAGGGTCGGCATCGACGATGGCCTTGATCTTCTTAAAGTGTTCGGCGTCGGCGACCGACGAGCCGCCAAACTTGGCAATCTTAATCATGGGCTGGAGGTTACCTTTCTAAAAAGCCTCTGCGAACCTATTTTGCGCGCTCTGATACCATGGTTTCACCGATTGGGACCAAGGCATCCGAGGAGCAGTGTTATATGGGAACTTATCATAGTACACGAGGACGCACTTTATCGTGCTCAAGTAAGGTGGCAATCCGTACTGGCATCGCTCCCGACGGGGGTTTGTTTGTCTCGGACGAGCTCGGCACCCAGCAGGTCGATATCAGCTCGCTTGCAGATAAATCGTACTTTGAAATCGCTCAAGATGTGTTGGGAATGTTACTGAATGATTACACGGCCGAAGAAATTTCGGCGTGTGTCGACGAAGCATACCGCGGCACGTTCGCGAGCGAAGAGGTTACGCCGCTCGTCAAACTCGATGCCGCACCGGGCGCCGACGCCCCTCAGACCTATGTGATGGAGCTCTTTGGCGGCCCCACGAGCGCCTTTAAGGACGTCGCCCTGCAGATGCTCCCCCGCCTGATGGCCCGCACCTCCGCCAAAGAAGGCGGCGCCGAGCGCATCATGATCGTCACCGCCACGTCAGGCGACACGGGCAAGGCCGCACTCGCTGGTTTTGCCGATGCTCCGGGCACGGGCATTACCGTCTTTTATCCCGAGGGCAAGGTCAGCCGCGTCCAGAATCTGCAGATGTCCACACAGGAGGGCGACAACGTCGCCGTCTGCGGTATCCGCGGCAACTTTGACGACGCCCAGAGCGCCGTCAAACGCATCTTTGCCGATAAGGAGCTGGCCGAGCGCCTGGAGGCCGCCGGCACGGTGCTTTCGAGCGCCAACTCCATCAACGTCGGCCGCCTGGTGCCGCAGGTCGTCTACTACTTTGCCGCCTATGCGCAGCTGCTGCGCGCCGCCGCTATCGAGGCTGGCGACGCCGTAGAGTTCTGTGTGCCCACCGGCAACTTTGGCGATATCTTGGCCGGCTACTACGCCAAGCGCATGGGTCTGCCCGTCGCCAAGCTCGTCGTGGCGAGCGACAAGAACAACGTGCTGGCCGACTTCCTGACCACCGGCGTCTACGACCGCAACCGTCCGTTCTTCACGACCATCTCGCCGTCGATGGACATCCTTATCAGCTCCAACCTGGAGCGTATGCTCTACTTCCTGTCCGATGGCGACTGCGAGCTCGTTGCCGGCCTTATGGAGCAGCTGGCACAGACCGGTCGCTACGAAGTGCCCGCCGAGCTGCTGGCCAAGATCCAAAGTGTGTTTGGCTGCGGTTGGGCCAGCGAGGACGAGGTCCGCACTGCCATCAAGAGCTGCTGGGACGCCAACGGCTACGTGATCGACCCGCACACCGCTTGCGGCTATCACGTCTTTGAGCAGGTCGCCCCCGCCGAGGGCGCCAAGGTCCGCGTGCTGCTTTCGACCGCCAGCCCCTACAAGTTCCCGCGCGCCTGCTGCGACGCCCTGGGCCTCGACGTTCCCGAGGACGACTTTGAGGCCATGCGTGTGCTCGAGCAGGCCACCAACACGGTCGCCCCGACCCAGCTCGCCGAACTCGAATCCAAACCCGTCCGCTTCGAAGACGTCTGTGACGTCGATGAGATGGCCAACTACGTAGAGTCTGCAGCAAAAAAGATGACTACCAACTAAAACCCCTTATAAGGCGCCGGCGAAAGCCGGCGCGCCTTCTTCCATCAGATAGCCCCCGGGATGATGACGAACGCGCACAGCGTGCCTGGTTGTTTAGTTCGTCGCGAGTTCCGCACGCAAAGGAAAGCACTTAATGTGCTTTCCGTCTTGCGCAGGACTGCCCGAGCAGCGAACTAAACAGCCAGGCACGCCAGGAGGACTCACATGATCAAAATCACCGTCCCAGCAACAAGCGCCAACTTGGGTATTGGCTACGATACCCTCGGCATGGCCGTCAGCCTCTACTCGCACTTCACCTTCGAGCGCGCCGACAAACTCACCATCACGGGCTGCCCCGAGGAGTTCCAAAACGAGAATAACCTGGTCTATGTGAGCTTTGTCGATGCTCTGGCCGCCTGGGGCGAGCCGGCATTCCCCGTCGCTATCGACATTCAGACCGACGTGCCCGTCGCCCGCGGCCTGGGTTCCAGCTCCACCTGCGTCGTCGCTGGCATCATGGCTGCCGCCGCGCTGACAGGCCACACCGTCGACCGCGCCGAGCTCGTCCGCATCGCCACCGAGGTCGAAGGCCATCCCGATAACGTCGCCCCCGCTATCCTGGGCGGCGCCGTCTGCTCCTTTACGCCAACCGATTCGCTTCCCCAGTGCCTGCGCTATGAGGTGAGCGATCGCTTGCGTTTTATTACCGTGATTCCGCCCTACGAGGTGCACACGAGCGAGGCGCGCAAAGTCGTGCCGCAGGAGATTCCGCTCTCCACCGCCGTGTGGCAAATGGGCCGCATCGCCGGCATGACGCGCGGCCTGGAGACCGGCGACCTGGACCTTATTGCCGCCGCCAATGACGACCGCATCCAGGAGCCCTATCGTCGCCGCTTGATCCCCGATTACAACGCCGTGCGCGACACCTGCCTGAACGGCGGTGCCAAGACCATCTGGATCAGCGGTTCGGGCTCAACCCTCATGGCCGTAACCGATGACACCATCGTAGCCAAGTTCCTGCAGGTCAAGCTGCGCGAGCAGTTCCCCAAGTGTGAGACGCATATTCTGACGTGCGACACCGAGGGCGCTCAAATCGAGTACCTGTAGACATCGCCGATCGGTCTGTCCGGGCCATCCAGGGGCTTCCCCTTAAAAACGTCCTCGCACTTGAGGCCCGCTTATCCTGCTCCTTCGGAGCTGCGGATAAGCGGGCCTCGTGCTGCGGAATGTTTTTAAGGGGATGCCCCTGGGTGGCCCTATGGTAACGTGACTGGCGATGTCTACAGGGACCCACGCTTTGAAGGGGCGCCAGGCTGAAATTATGGCTTTTTATTGGTAGGGGCTCTTGATAGGCTGGAGCACTTACTAGTGACAGGCTTCGACTATGTGCTTGGCTTAGGCTGCGCTGGGTTCTTTGTATTCGAAGACTGGTTCTAGGAGGTCTTCGATGTTGCAGTGGAGGGCTTTTGCTATGGCTCTTACGCTTGTTACCGAAGCTTCGTTGATGTTTCTCTGGCGCTGTTCGTACATTTGGATTGAGCGGAGTGATACGCCCGATTCGTATGCTAGGTCTTGTTGGGTTTTCTTAAGCTTCTTTCTTGCTAACGCAAGTTTTGTTTGCCTGGACGCTTTTTTCGCCATATCGCAGACGAGACGAGCCACGCGTTCCTCCGAGGCTTCGTGCCAGGGGTAGTACAGACTGCGTAGCACATCGAATGGAACGACATGCAGCAAATCTTCGAAAGACTCTCCTAGGCGCCACTGCAGGTATGCCAGTATCCAGCCCGCCCAATATTCCGGCGTCTTCTCAAATCGATAGGCGCAGTCCGGTATAGGCCCGTTTTGGTAGCCCGACCTTTCGGCGATAAGCGCGAACAGCTCAACGCCCGATTTTCCCGACACTACCCATGCGTTGCCGCGTTCGAACTCGCGAGCTACGCCGCTCAGGCAAAAGAGTTCAGCAACTTCCGATCCTTCTGCTCCGTAATCGTTAACGGCATAGTCGAAGCAATCCCCGAGGTTGTTCATTGCGTCCTCAAGGTAATAGACGGGATATGTCCTACTCGGCCCACGATCCGTTAACTCTTGGATCATTTAAATCAACCCTCCCTGACATCAAATCCCTAATGTCGACACCCTCGGTGTCAAATCCGTTTACCGTATCCAGGTACTTACGTCGAGCGTTCTGTTCTCGCTCAAATCGTTTGGGATAAAACTCAGCTCCCGAGGCCTGCTTCCAATCGCGAAACCTGATCGCCGAGAACGCGCGCTCACTCATAAGCGCATATTGAATGCCCAAATCCCCCAAAAACATAATGCGCTGCAATTGCCTGAGCGAAATCATGCCGTTAACGAACTGTCTTGCAAACGAAAAGTAGGAATCGTCAGCGCGATAGCCTCGAATAACGTCATAGGGAGAAATATCAATCAGGCAGTTGTCCAGCAAATACCGAAGTCCTTCGCGTGCCAGCGGCGTCGAGACATTAAACTCCCGGTTGTCGGCCAAAATCGCAAGCCAATTGAGGATTGAGAACTCCCCAGACTCTAAATCCAAGACCGAAAGGCCATCTAAATCAAGCTCATATCGATTGGCAATGCCATCAGACTCGGTCCGGCATGCCCATTCCATTGCCATTTCCTCATGTGGTGTGCAATAAAACCCGCGCCCATAGTCATTGAATTGCCTGCATTTATCCAACGATGGATGCTCGACAACAACCTCCGACCCGTGCCAAAGCTCCATATCGACCTCCTAAAAATATCACCCCAGTGATAGTTTACCAATAACTATCACTGGGGTGATATAGATGAGAGCTTTTGAGGGGCTGCAGCCTTACTAGAGGCAAGCCTCGGCGATGCGCTTTTTTAGTTCGTCGATGCCGGTGCCGGTCTGGGAGCTCGTGATGATTACGTTCTCGGCCGGGACGTTGAGCTGCTTCTTGATGGCCGCTGCCTGACGGGCCTGCTGGGTACGGCTGAGCTTGTCGGCCTTGGTGAGGCAGACGATAAAGTTGAACTCGTTGCCCTGCAGGTAGTCGATCATATCGTGATCGAGCTTGCTGGGGTCGTGGCGAATGTCCACCAGCGACACAACCAGGTTAAAGCTGCGCTCGGAGTCGAAGAAGTCGCCGATAAGCTCGGCCCAGCGGTCGCGCTCGGCCTTGGAGCGACGGGCGAAACCGTAACCCGGCAGGTCCACAAAGTGTACGTCGTCGGCCTCGAAGAAGTTGATGTTGCTCGTCTTGCCCGGCGTGCTGGAAACCTTGACCAGGTTCTTGCGGCCAAAGAGCTTGTTCATAATCGACGACTTGCCCACGTTGGAGCGGCCGACAAAGCTCACCTCGGGGCAGGTGGACTCGGGAATCTGCGAAACCTTGCCGTAGCTGGCGACGAACTTGGCAAGCTGGTAGTTAATGGAATCGGCCATGGACACTCCTTGGTCGTAGGTTTTTACAAAACGGGCGTGCTATTGCGCGGCGGCGATACGACGAACGATGTCAAGCGTGATGCCGCTCGCGGTGCGAGCGTACTCATCCAGATCGAACTCGCGCTCGCAAAACGCGTCATATGCCTCGTCGCAATTATCGCTGATAGCGCGCAGCACCAGGCAATCGACACCATTCTTGGCTGCGATGTGCGCAATTGCCGCGCCCTCCATCTCGACGCAATCGGCATGCGTGGCCTCAATCGCAGCGTTACGCATGGCGTCACCCGTAACAAAGCGGTCACCCGTGGCGATAGTGCCACACAGGAACTGCTTGGGGTCCTTCTCCGCAGCCGCCACATCCAGCGATACGTCCACAAACCCATGCTCGGCAAGCACGGCGGCGGCAACATCAGCCAACGCCGGCGTCGAGACAAACTCCTCGAGCCCCGGCGCCGACTCGGCGATGAGCGCCGTGTCGGTATCGAGATAGCGCAGGCACTTGCCTATAACCACGTCGTTAATATGGAGCTTAGGATTTAGGCCGCCCGCAATGCCCGAAAACACAACGGCCTGCGGGGCATATTTGCTGATGAGATGCTGCGTTGCCGCCGCGGCGTTCACGGTACCCATGCCAGCGGTCGTAGCGACAACTGACAAACTGTCGAGCTCGCCGCTCACAACGGTCAAGCCTGCCTCCCGTGCCTCGCAAACGTCGCTCAGCTCTTCCTTAATCTGCATGATCTCTTTTTCGAGCGCACCGATAATCGCGATGGTAGCCATACCATTCCCCAAACCTATACGAAATTCTCAACCAAGGTATGGTACCAGCATTTTGTTTGACCTCGCCAAACGAACACGCTAAGCCAGTGCAGCTCGCGTATCAAACAGAGCCTTTGCAATCGCAGCCGTAACCTCGCTCGAACGGTCACTCCATGGCATCGATGTCATGACGCTCATGACATAGGTACGGCCATCGATGTCGATGAGGCCTGCATCGCATGTCGAATAGTAACCATCCTCGCTAATCCAGCCTGCCTTGTTGCGCACCAAAACCTGCTCGTCCGCAATGCCATCGCGAATAAACGAGCGCGATGTTGATGCCAGAAGGCCCGACAACCACTGTGAAGTCTCGGTATCCATGCTCAGATACTCGCTCATCTCACGCCATAACCTCGCAGAAGTGCGCGGGCAGTAGGTCGGAAAATCACTCATCGGATCCAGTGCCGTATCGTAATCGATGCCAAGGCCGACAATCCAATCCTCGTAACCGACACGGTCAAACGCCGCACGTAACGCAATAAACGAATCGTTGTCTGAATAAACGACCGCAGCCTCGATCAAGTCGCGTACCGTCTGCCAACCCATGTTGTAGCCACCATAGGTGCCAAGGGAGTCATCGAGTGAAACCTGGCCCGTCTCGACCAGAGATTCGCAAATGTACAACGCATAGAGTGCCTTGTAGCTACTCGCACCGTACACCTCGACATCAGCGTTATACGTCACGCCCTTACCGCCCGACAGGTCGTAAAACACCACGCCCACATCGCCCAGCTCCTGCGCCTGGTCAAGCGCATTCTGGAGTGCGGCGAGGTTCTCATCCTCCAGGGCGAGGATCTGGTCATCAACCAGTGAGAAGGTCTGCACGGTATCGCCTGAGGGAATATCGTTAAAGTCCGCCTTCGAAAGCCCCGTCTTGAGGTTCGCTGTCGACAGGGTTTGACTTGCGGTGACTTTAGATTCAGAGACCTTTTTGTTTTGCGTCTGTACCGTTGACGCATCTGAGTGTGCCATTCGCTCCGACGCGTAGGTTTTGGCGGTAATTCCGAGGATAATAACCGCCGACGTTAGCATCCCAATGGCGGCAATCTTCCTCACGCGGATGCGAGTGTCGGCAAGGCCACGCGAAGACGTGTCCTTCGTCTTATATCTGCTGCCATGCTGCGGCACATACTCGTCCCGCGATGCGATGTTTCGCACGTGGTCTCCTGACTGCTACCGTTTATATACGAGCAGCATGATACCGAGCAGGCATTTCTTTCCAAAGATATTCAGTGGCGTTTAAGGTGTCTTTAAAGAAACCACAAGCGTTTCTATGCATTTTTGCCAATTCTGTTGCACATCTCTACCCAAAACGCAGTTGCGGTGAAATAGTTCCTGTTTGGACGGCATAAGCCGAAAAACAAGAACTATTCCACCGCAACTTGACGGGGCTCTTTGGCAATCAACTTGGTGCCCAGGGGTACTCATTTAAGTCTGTCCCCAATGAGTGCCTTTGGGGAGCGAAAATGGCTCGCTAGCCGATGGCGTTTTTGAGTTCGGCGCGGCGCTTTTTCATGCCCGTCATGACGGCGTTGCGCAGCTCGGGCATGCGCGCGGTATCCATCTGGGGCACGCCCTCAAGCTTATAGGGAATGCCCAGTTGCTCGTACTTGGCGACACCCATGGTGTGATACGGCAGCATTTCCAGGCCCACCACGTTGTGCCATGGAGCGATCAGACGACCGAGCGCCTCGCACTCCTCCACCGTGTCGGTAATGCCGGGCACCACCACGTGGCGGATAACGACCTTGATCTTGCGACGTGCAAGCTCATCGCCAAACGCCAAGATGCGTGCGGGATCGCAACCGGTCAGCTTTTTATGCTCAGCCGGATCGGCATGCTTGATGTCGAGCAGCACCATGTCGGTCTCGTTGAGAACGGCATCGAACTTCTCGGGGTGGTTGGGATCGAACGCATAGCCGCAGCTGTCCAAGCAGGTATGCACGCGGCCGTCGGGGTTGTTGTGCATTGCACGGAACAGGTCGGCCAAAAACTCAGGCTGTAGGAGCGGCTCGCCGCCGGACACCGTAATTCCGCCGCTGCGATAGAACTCGTGGTTACTCTGGAACTCATCCATGAGGTGCTCGACGGTCACCATCGTGCCGCCGTTGACCGACCAGGTATCGGGATTGTGGCAATACGCGCAGCGCATGGGACAGCCTTGGACAAACACCACAAAGCGGATGCCGGGTCCGTCGACCGTTCCCATCGTCTCGATTGAATGCACGCGGCCAAGGGCAAACGCAGAGTCCTCGGGACGAGCGTCCACACCCTCAAGCGTCATTTCTGCCATTCGCGCTACCTTGCCTCTCCTTGGGTGCAACCAATTAAAATGCCAGAGCCATTCTAGCCCATACGCATGATGGTGAAATGGTTTAGCGGTCAATTGGATTGTTCTATTTGACCCCACGCAAGAGCGGCGGGAGGGTTATCGCAACCCGCCCGCCGCCGTGGCAATAGAAATCGATAGACGCCAGGCCTTTACGCCTTGAGTGTGAGCACCGCGCCGAAGGCGGTCGGGCCGCAATGGCTCGAGATGACGCCGCCGACCTGAGTCCAGGTAACGTCCTTAAAGCCCAGGCCGTGCGCATAGACTTCCATGTCGTCGCGCAATTCCTCGGAAAGGCCTACCGAATACGCCAGGCCAATATGCGAGTAGTCGATCTCGCCCTTCTCTACCATGTGATCAATAAAGGCACGGGCGCACTTGAGCATAGAGCCGCGGAACTTCTTGGTCGCCACGAACTTACCACCCGTCACCTCAATGCAGGGCTTAATCTTGAGCAGATGGGCGCCCAGGAACGCGACGTTGGACAAGCGACCGCCCGCCTTAAGGAAGGCAAGGTCCGTAGGAACAAAGCCCAGCAGCACGCGGTCCATGACGGAGTTCGTAAATGCAAAGATTTCGTCGACGGTGACATCGGGGTGAGCCTCGATGTATTTGGCGGTCTCGACGACAACGAGCGACTGGCCCACCGAGACAAAGCGCGTGTCCATGGAGAACACGTAGTCGCGCCCCTGAGCCGCAATCTTAGAGGACTGATGCGAACAGGTCGTGGCCTCGGAATATGCAAGATGCAAAATAGTCGCGTCGGGTTGCTCGGCATGGATGCGGTCGTACACATACGCAAAATCCGCTGGCGAACAGCCACTGGTCTTGGGCATCACACCAAACTCGTTGCAGCGCGAATAAATCTCGAGCGGATCGATCGAGCCGTCCTCGACGGTCTCGTCACCAATCGTGACATGCATGGGCACGCGCACGATGCCGTAGCGCTCGCAGAGCTCTGGCGTCACATCCGACCCAGACTCAACCACGATTACATACTTGCCCATTCTTATCACGACCCATCTCGACGTTGGTTTTTTAATATATGACGCACGTCCACCGTCCTGCTGTAGAACGGCCTCCAAGCGCCAAAGAGACGCCGTCCCTTGCACACAACAAAGGACAGCGTCTCCCTGGAAAACTCCGTGCTTATCTGAGATTCTACACGGTTTATTAAGGAGTGTTACTTATTCCGCAAACGGTCGCTATACGCGATAAGCGGTAGCTGGCCGCGGCAACTGCGACACATTCCGCCCAACAAGTCCAATCGTGCTCCATGCACGGTTAATGAGCGAGGCGGTAGAAATCCATCGACGCCGCACCCTCGGCGTTCAGCGCCATCGCCGGAACCGCCGGCGAATAGGTACGGCTCGTAAGTGCCGCCTCGCCACCGTTGGCAAAAATCTCGACCATCGTAGTGTCCGAAAGCACGCGCAGGTCGCGAAGTTCGCCGAGCTCGATCGACCTCTGGTCGCGTCCATAGCCTTCGTCGCCCATATCGAGGGCAAGCATCCCGTCCGTATAACGCACAAAGACACCCTTGCGGATTTCGAGCTCGATCATCTTGGCTCCCTCGCAGGAAACCACGACATCAAACAGGCGTCCCGGCTCCTCAACGGTCTCACCGCCTACAGCACGAACGCAATCGCCGCGCATCCTCTCAATCTCGTGCGCCGGCCACTGGCAGAGCTTGCCGCCGCGCATGCTCAGCTCTCTCGGCATCGTCAGCGCGCACTGCCACCCGCGCGCCGCCGTCGGGCTTTCTGTCGTCGCATCGGGGCAACCCGACCATCCGATCATCAAACGCCGACCCGCAGCGTCCTCAAAGGACTGCGGGGCATAGAAATCAAAACCGGCATCGACCATCGGGGGCATGCCCTTCCCGACGATTTTAAAGCTCGGCGCCTCCCAATCGGCCTCGATGGGGAACCACACGCACTGATGCGGATTGCGGTAACGCCAACCATCGGCAGGCACACCCTGCGGACAGCAAACGAGAATAAGCTCGCCATCGAGCTCAAACAGATCGGGGCACTCCCACATAAAGCCAAACTTCTCGCCCAACTCAATGCGCGTCGCATAGCTCCAGTCCTCAAGATTGCGCGAGGTATAGACAAGCACGCAGCCACGGTCGTCTTTCGTACGAGCGCCCAGAACCATGTAGTAGATACCGTCGTGTTCAAGGATCTTGGGGTCGCGCACGTGCGTACCGATATCGTCGGGGTAATCGACCGGCCCAACAGCTATGCGCTTCTCGCCCAATTCGTCGGGATTCTCGGCAACCATATGAATCTGGTTTTGCTCACGGCCCGTCAACACGTAGTCGTAATCATCACGGTCAAAATGCTTAACGTTGCCGGTATAGAAGTAGTGAATCTTGCCATCACGTACAAAGGCAGAACCAGAATACGCTCCACTCGAATCCAAATCGGAATCGGGGAACAGCACGGGACCGTGATTCTCGTACGTCACAAAATCCTTTGTCGCCAGATGGTTCCAAAGCACTGGACCGCCATGCGCAGCATCGAACGGATCGTATTGATGATAGATGTGATACGTATCACCAATCTGAACCAAACCATTGGGGTCGTTGAGCCAGCCAAGCTCAGGCTCCACATGGAACAAAAGCCTATCGGGGTCGGACGCGATGCGAGCCGCCGTCTCATCCTGTCCGGCACGCCACTGCTCATAGTCCGCACGCATCACCTTGTTTTTTTGATTAAACATCGCCATTGACCTTCTCGTCTATAGGAAAGGACGCTCGACTCACACGAGCCGAACGCCCTTCCCCAAATGGACTTATCCGCACATTACGCTGAACGGCTCAACTAGAAGCTAACGTCGAAGCCAGCGCCAGCGCCCTCTTCATCGGTGGTCGGCACGCCCTTTGCCTTGTTGTAGGCAAAGATCAAGACGATCGGCACGATGAAGGCGATGAGATTGCCAGCCACATACCACACGAGCGTCTCGGGCGTAACGATGAGCAGGCCAAGCACGCCGGTCAGACCCTGACCGATGGCGCGCACCTCAAAGAGCTTCACGAAGGCACCGCCGCAGCCTGCACCGATGCAAGCGCAGATGAACGGGATGATCGAGTAGCGCATGTTTGCAGCAAAGATTGCGGGCTCGGAGATACCGACCAGCGTCGGGATAAAGGACGACATGCAGATGTTGCGCTCTTTGGAATGCTTCTTGTGAATGAGGTACATGCCGATGGCGCCGCCGCCCTGGGCGATGATGGAAACCGACCAGATTGCCTGGATGTAGTTGAAGCCAGTCGTGGCAACGAGGTTTGCCTCGATACCCTGGATGAACTGATGCGTACCGGTAACGACGAGCGGCTGCAGGAATGCGGCAAAGACAAAGGCACCGAAGACGCCCATCCTGTTGTACAGGATATCGATTACGCCGGCGAGGACGTCGCCGATCAGGTTGCCGAGCGGGCCGAACACGGTGAACAGGGCGACGTTAGCAAGAATCAGGGTAACGGTCGGGACAAAGACGAACGAAACGACCTCGGGGATGTACTTCTGGGCAATCTTCTCGACCTTGGCCATAAACCAGGCAGTCAGGATTGCAGGGAACACGCCGCCCTGGAAAGCAACCATGGGAATGGAGAGCGGACCGAAGTTCCAGTACTCAGCACCCGTCGGGTCCATAACGAACGTGTTACGGTTCATAAGGCTCGGGTGAACCATGACGATACCGACGAGGATGCCCAGGATCGGGTTACCGCCAAAACGCTTGACCGCGCTGTACATAACCAGGACAGGTAGGTAGTCGAAGGTGGTGGCGATAATGGCAAAGAAGCTTGCGAGGTTCTTGAGGAACTCGCTGTGATCGGCGAGGCTGCCCTCCATGCCAAAGAGGCCGTTGGCAACGATCAGCGACTTAAGGCCGATGATGATAGCAGCGCCGACGAAAGCGGGAATGATGGGGATAAAGATGTCCGAGAATACCTTGAGGACCGAGAAGAACTTGCCCTTCTTGTCCGCCTCGGCGCCCTTGACCTCGGAAGCGCTGATCTCCTTAACGCCCGTCAGAGCCATAAACTCATCGTAAACCTTGTTGACGGTACCGGTACCGAAGATGATCATGAGCTGGCCGCTGTTGTACAGCACGCCCTTGACGCCATCGATGTTCTCGAGCTCGGCCTTGTTGTACTTGCTCGTATCCTTGAGCACCAGACGCAGACGCGTAACGCAATGCGTGGCGCCCTCGATGTTCTCCAGACCGCCGACGTTATCGACGACTTGCTGAGACACTACTTTGTAGTCCATGTTCCTCTCCATTCCTTTACGAAATCATAAGACGTTTTGATGCCATTACAGAGACGCGATCGTTGCATTTGCGCACTTAAGCGTACCGTCGGTGACCGTCAGCGCCACACCCTGGCCCTGCTTATTGCAGAATCGAGCGTTAAGCGCAACATCATCGACAAAGATGGTCGCGATATCGTCGTCAACGACCAGGCGCACATGATGAGTGCCCTCGCCCTTAAAGAACAACGGACGCTCGAGGCCCATGTTGTTGACCTGGAACCACGGATACTGGGGGGCCGCCGTAAACTCGAGCTTGCCCTCACGCAGGTTGGCGCGGAACTCATAGGCAAGACCGGACTCGGCGTCCTCGGCAAGCTTCACCGAGAAGCCGGCAGCGTCACCGGCGAGCTCGATGTCGGCATCGAGCATATAGGTGGAACCGGCATCCGCGGCGAGCACCTGCTCGACCTTGCCCGACTCGCAGGAGAGCTCAAAGGCCTCGACTGCCTTAGCCTCGCCAAAGGCGCCAAGCATGCTGTCAGGAAGCTTGGTGCCGAGCGTTCCGTCGGCACGCTGAACGATCTCGAGGGGCATAAAGGTGCCACCCCACAGGTAAGAGCTGGGGTCGCCGCCCTCGTCACGCGTAGGAACCCAACCAAAGAGAACGCGGCGCTCGCCGTCAAATGCGGTACGCGCGGCATAGTACGCGCGGCCATCGAAGGAATCGTCCGCAGGAGTGATCCAAGGACCGTTGATAGAGCGAGACATGCGGTAACGGGTCTTGTTGCCATCACTGTACTCGGAGAACACCAGATACCACCAGTCGCCCATCTTAAAGAGATCAGGCATCTCGAACATGGTGTACAGGCCCGGATTCCACCAGTCGCCCTGGAACTCCCAGGTATCCAGGTCCTTGGAGGTGAACTTGACCAGACGACCGGTCATCAGACGCTTGTCCTCGCCCACACGCGTGCCGAGGATGAGCATGTACTCTTCGTTCTCCTCATCCCAAAGCACAAAGGGATCGCGCCAGTTGCGGTCATCGTAACCCTCCTGGGGCGGAAGCAGCGTCTCGGCGATGTTCTTCTCCCACTTGACGGCGTCGTCACTCGTTGCGTGAAGAAGAACCTGCTTCATCAAGCGTGCCTTGACCTTATCGCGATTGCAACCAGTGTAGAGCGCATGGTACTTGTCGCCCACCTTAAACACCGTGCCGGCATAAACATACTGGTCGACTTCCTCGTCGCCGCCACGCTCAAGGCTCTCGCCAAAGTCTTTGTAATTGACGAAGTCCTTGGTTGTCGCGAGTGCCCAGCCAAACGGCTCTCCGAAAGGTCCGGGGTTTCGCGTGTCACGCTGATGATAGAGATAGAACGTGCCGTCCTCGCCGTACGGCATGATGTCGCCTACCCAAATTCCCTCAGGCTGGTAATACACCTTGTGCATCCGAGACTTCCTTTCTCACGAGATACTAACTCGGTACAACTGCAAGATATGTCAATCGTTTTCATATGTCAAACGTTTTCACACCAATACGTCTTTTCGCAGTTCCAGTCGTCGGCAAACGGTTGACATATGCTGGCGAACGGTCATCAGAGGTGTTTGAGGAATTCTTTTGGCACGGGATGAACTACGCGGTTTTACCCTCAATGAGTTCAACGGGGAGCTTGATATTCGATTCGGGCTTTTCGCCGTTAATAAGAGCAATGATGGATTGCGCCGCGAGCTCTCCGATGCGATCGATATCTTGGCGAACGGTTGTTAAGTCAGGCATAAACGTCATAGTGCGGCGGGCACCATCCGCGCCCACGACCTTAATATCGCCCGGAGCGCTCAAGCCGCGCTGCTTCATCACGTTAAGACAGATAGCCGCCATCGTGTCGTCTCCCGCAAAGATGCCGTCAATATCGGGGTTCTCATCGAGGATCTTCGCAACGACCGCGCTCTTTTCGTCGTCGGGCTTAACGAACTCGACCTCACGGACAAGCGCGGGCAAACCGGCCTGCTCAACAACATCGAGGTAGGCATCGGTACGCTTATTGGCAGGCATGCGCATGCGGCTATTGCTGCGCAGGCACAGGATGCGCGAACACCCGTCATCGATCAGGCGACGCGTGGCAAGTTCGCCGATACTATAGCTGTCGCTCGCAATCTGAACAGAGGCCTCGCCAAGGTCGCAGTCGATACCAACCAGACTCAAACCCATCTCGGCATACGCCTCGGCACCGATATTAAGCGAGTTGACGATGACGCCATCAACCATATTGCGTCGAAGCATGTCGATATAAGAGCGCTCAAGCTCGGGTCGATTGGCGCTATTGCACAGCAGCATCTTAAAACCGTTTTCGGCCAGGGTATGCTCAATGACTTGAACCACTTGGGCATGAAACGGACTGCTGACATAGGGGACGATCATACCGATAAGATTCAGGCGACCGTTGAGCATGGCACGGGCGATATCGTTGGGCGTATAGTTGATGCGCTTCATCGCGGCATGGACCTTATCGCGGGTCTCTTGGCTAATATAGCCGCGATTATTAAGCACGCGAGATACCGTAGTAGGCGAAACCCCCGCCACCGCCGCAACTTCCTTGATACCAGGCTTAGCCGTATCCTTAGAACGAGCACTCTCGCGAGCCATAGCACCCTCCCCCATCAACATGTCATACGTTTACATACGAACAAAGCATACCCCAACAAGAGCGGGAAGACGGTAACAGTACAAGTAAGTAAACGACTCATCCAAATAATTAGGAGAGTTCCGCCTAAAGGGTGACTACACAGGACCCAGCCAAGGCTGTTTGGGCTACCTCCCAAAATATTCCGCAGGACGCAAAGAGGCTCGCCGCACGAAGTGCGCAGCGAGCCTCTTTGCATGTCCGAGGACACCAATTTTGATTTAGCGTGGTTCCCTAAAGGGCGACAACGCAGGAGACCCGGCAAGGCCGGGAGCACTTTGTCTCGCAAACATTCCGCAGCCGCGAAGCGGCGAGGACGTTTGAGAGGCAAAGTGCGTAGGCCTTGCCGGGTCTCCGGTGGGAGTTGAGTCCCTTTAGAACTTGTTGTGGAAGGTACGCGAAATGACCTCGTCCTGCTGCTCCTTGGTGAGTGTGTGGAAGTTCACGGCGTAGCCGGAAACGCGGATGGTCAGCTGCGGATACTTCTCGGGATGAGCCTGAGCGTCGAGCAGCGTCTCACGGTTAAAGACGTTGATGTTCAGGTGGTGGCCACCCTTCTCGGCGTAAGCGTCGAGCATGTGGACCAGGTTATCGGCCTGAGTCTCGGAAACTTCAGAAACCTTCATAATGTGTCTCCTTCGATTGATAGGCGCCGGCCGAAACCGGCGCGCCAATCAGTAATCGTTATTGTTAGTATAGCATTAACAATAGTTACTCGCCCAGCTGATCAAGGTCGATATCGCCAAAGAACACCTGGTCCTCCTTGCCGAGCGCACCCGGGATGATGGAGAAGGTGTTGGAGATGCCGTCCTGAGCATCGCGGAACGGGAGCTTGGAAACCGAAGACAGCGAGGCGATGGCGCCGAGGCTATCGCGCTTGTGCATGGGGTTAGCACCCGGGGCGAAGGGCTGGCCAGCCTTGCGGCCATCAGGCGTAGAACCGGTCTTCTTGCCGTACACGACGTTGGAGGTAATGGTCAGAACCGAGGTCGTGGGCACGGAGTTGCGGTAGGTGTCGTTCATGCGGATGTACTCCATGAACTGGTGCACAACGTCGTGAGCGATCTGGTCGACGCGGTCGTCGTCGTTACCGTACTTGGGGAACTCGCCCTCGGTCTCGAAGTCGACGATGATGCCATTCTCGTCACGGACGGGGTGGACCTTGGCGTACTTGATGGCAGACAGGGAGTCAGCCACGACGGAAAGGCCAGCGATGCCCGTAGCGAACCAACGGTGCACGTGCTTGTCGTGCAGAGCCATCTGGATGCGCTCGTAGCAGTACTTATCGTGCATGTAGTGAATGATGTTCAGCGAGTTGACGTACACGCCAGCGAGCCACTTCATCATGTCGTTGTACTTTGCCACGACGTCGTCGTAATCGAGCGTGTCGCCCTCGACGGCGCGGTACTTGGGGCCGACCTGCTTCTTGGAGACCTCGTCAACACCGCCGTTGAGTGCGTACAGCAGGCACTTGGCCAGGTTGGCGCGGGCGCCGAAGAACTGCATCTCCTTGCCAATGCGCATGGAGGACACGCAGCAGGCAATGCCGTAGTCGTCGCCGTGGTAAACACGCATGAGGTCATCGTTCTCGTACTGGATCGAGGAGCTGGCGACGGAAGTCTTGGCGCAGAACTTCTTGAAGTTCTCGGGCAGACGGGTCGACCACAGAACGGTCATGTTGGGCTCGGGGCTGGTGCCCATGTTCTCAAGCGTGTGCAGGTAGCGGTAGCTCATCTTGGTAACGAGCGTACGGCCGTCGACGCCCATGCCGCCGATGGACTCGGTGACCCACTGCGGATCGCCGGTGAACAGGGCCTGGTACTCGGGGGTACGGGCAAACTTGACCATGCGGAGCTTCATGATGAAGTGATCCACGAACTCCTGGATCTGCTCCTCGGTGAAGGTGCCGTTGGCAAGGTCGCGCTCAGCGTAAATGTCGATGAACGTGGAGGTACGGCCGATGGACATAGCGGCGCCGTTCTGCTCCTTGACGGCAGCGAGGTAGGCGAAGTACATCCACTGGATGGCCTCCTGCGTGTTGGTAGCAGGCTTGGAGATATCGAAACCATAGGTCTCGGCCATCATCTTGAGCTCGCCGAGGGCACGGATCTGCTCCTGCAGCTCCTCACGATCGCGGATGTTGTCGGCAGTCATGACCGTCGGGGTGGAAGCCTTCTGGGCCTCCTTGTCCTTGATCAGGTAGTCGACACCGTACAGGGCGACACGACGGTAGTCGCCGATGATGCGGCCGCGGCCATAGCCATCGGGCAGACCGGTGATGATGTGGGCCGAACGGCAAGCGCGCATCTCGGGGGTGTAGACATCGAAGACGCCCGCGTTGTGGGTCTTGCGCTCGAAGGTGTAGCGCTCGACAACGTTCTCGTCGATCTTGTAGCCGTGCTGGCTAGCAGCCTGGCAAGCGATGCGGATACCGCCGTTGACGTGCAACGCGCGCTTGAGCGGCTTGTCGGTCTGGAGGCCGACGATGGTCTCCTTCTCACGATGGGCGTTATCGATGTAGCCAGCGGGATGGCTCACGATACCCGTGACGGTCTTGGTGTCCATATCGAGGACGCCGCCCTGCTCGCGCTCCTTGAGCAGCAGGTCGAGAACCTCGCCCCACAGCTCCTTGGTACGCTCGGTCGGGCCGGCGAGGAACGACTCGTCGCCCTCGTAGGGGGTGTAGTTCTTCTGGATGAAGTCTCGGACGTCAACCTCTCCCGTCCAGATGCCTTCCTTGAAGCCTTCCCATGCCTCCTGCATTGTGTAACCACGCTCCTAGTTACGTATTATGCGGCGCTCTCACACCGCTGCTTATTGAATTCTTGAATATTCGACCTGCATGACCGGCTTCATTCGCCTTTCATCGCGCGTTAGCGCAGGGAAAAACGTTTATTCACCTTGGTCTTGCAACCCTAAACCCAAGATTTCACCCGTCTGTGAAGGATAACATAGCCACCCCCTTCATCAGGGCTGTTATATGTTCCTTTTTTTATACCATTAGTCCTTTTTTGACAAATCCGCAGGAAACGCACGCGTCATCAGCTACCGTTCACCGAATTGTTTGATATTTCCCCTTGCCTTTATACGTCCTTCACTCTAGCTGTTATGCCAGCTTTAGCAGGGTAAAGTGTCCTAGAGACCCTTCAGAAACTGAAGGGCGGCCACGGGATTTTCCCCGCGGCCGCCCTGTGGCGTGGCTAGTTTTTTAGCTTTGATTGCCGCTTGGCATTAAGCGGCTGAGGCGGCGCTGCCGGTCGCTGCCTTGCTGTTGCTCTGCTGGCCCTGAAAATGCTTGTAGCACCAGCTGGTGACCAGCGGGGTCAAAATGGCCGTCACGATAGCGCAGGCTGCAACCTGAGCCGTAGCCGTCGCGAGCACCGCACCGCCGTACATGGCCTCGTTGACGCTAGCCATGGCAGCAGGCGTGGCCACATTGGCTCCGGCGCAGCTGGAGATTGCCGCACCTGCGACACCGGTGCCACCGGTAAGCTTATCGACCGCAACAACGGGGACAGCGAAGACCACCGAGCAGATCACGCCGAGCAGAATGCCGGGAAGACCGCCGTTGATAAGCTGACCAAAAGTCATGGTCGAGCCCATGGCAAAGAAGACGAGCACGATGATGGCGGAAAGTGCCGGTGCCATCATCTTCTTAAAGCTCGGGAAGAGGTTACCCAGAATAATGCCGACGACGATCGGCAGGATGGCGCCCACGAGCGACCAGCCGATCGGAGCCTGGCCGGCGGCGCCGAGCACGATCATCGTGACCGGAGGGCCGACAACCAGCGTAGTGATGGCGACGGCGCCACGCTCGGCCTCGTTGCCCATGGTGCCCATCAATCCAGCGTACATAGCGTTGTTGGCACCCGTGCAAGCGGCCAGCATCACCATGGCCGAGATGCCAAACAGGTTGTCGTTGAACACATAAAGGATGAGCAGCGACACGGCGACAACCACGATCTGCTTGACGGCAATGATAATGGCACCGCGGGCAGCGGCAGCAGGAGCGCTCTTAAACGAAATCGTCGTACCGACGATGAGCAAAAAAGCGCCCACAAGCGGGCCGGCGCCCTGCTGGGTCATACCGAGCGTAAAGCTGCCGAGCGTTTTAAACAGGTCGGGGAACAGCGTGTTGAGCAGGCAACCCAAAAAAAGCGGCACCAGGATATTGGCGCCCGGGATGGAGGACATCTTAAAGAACGGCTCTTTTGTTGCCGGCGCCTCCACCGCAGTCGATTCACTCATTTATATCTCCTTTTGATGCGTGTGACACGCGGCCACACGCTCCTGAGTCAGAAAGAAGGCGACGGTCCCGAGTCGCAGGAGCCGTCGCCGAATTATCGCCGCGGGGTATTACCCGTCCAGAACGATGCCGCCGTCGCAGTCGCCGATCTCGCCGTTCACGAAGCTGGCGAGGTCGGAAGCAAAGAACAGCACCATCTGTGCAGGCTCGCTAGCCTGGGCAGCGCGGCCCAGGGGAATACCGTTGATGATGCGCTGAGAGTTCTCATCAGAGAGAATCGAGGTCATGTCGGTAAGGGTAAGCGACGGGCACACGGCGTTGCAGCGGATGCCGAACTTACCGCCTTCCTTGGCGACCGCCTTGGTTAGGCCGTTGACACCGGCCTTGGAGCTTGCGTAGGCAGCAGTGCCGAGCAGGCCGCCGCCGATCTTGCCGGCCACAGAGCTCACGTTGACGATGGTGCCGGTGTGGGCCGCCTTAAAGTGCGGGTACACGGCATTCATCATGGTAAAGGTGCCGTTGAGGTTGATGTCGATGGTGCGGCGCCATTCGGTGTCGTCGATCTCGTCGAACTTCTTGGTGCTGATGACACCGGCGCAGTTGATCAGAATGTTGGTCTGGGGCAGATCCGCGAAGATCTGCTCGACGGTCTCGCGCGCCTTGGACGCATCGGCGACATCGAGCTGGTAGAACTTGTTGCCCTCGCCAAGCTCGGCCACCGCGGCCTCGCCCTTGGTAGCGTTCCTTGCGATGAGCGCGACGTGTCCGCCGCCCGCAACGATACCCTTGGCAATCTCGAGGCCAATGCCCTGAGTGCCGCCGGTAACGATCGCGGTTTTGCCCGTGAAGTCAAATGCCATGACTCCAACCCCCTTGATTCAGGTGTCTCCTTGCGGGAAGTTGGAGCATCGCGCGTGGCGTTACTTGAGTCCCAATCGTCATGGTGGTGACAACCCCTCGCCCAACCGCGTGCATGATAATTCTTTGAAACGCTTCACCAATTGAATGGTTTTAAGTCTTTATGCGCTCTTTATATTGCTCACCGCATGAAGCCCGCGTATGTGGGTATCATCTTCCACCGAAAATAGTTTCTAGTGTTAGGGGTTTTCGGTGGAAGATACCGATTTCCATGCGCTTGGGCGTCAGCTCTTTACCGAGTTTGGCAGCATGCATCAGCGCATTTCGCGCTTTGCCGACCAGGCCCTGAGCGGCGAGATGGCCGTCATGCGCGCCCTCATGCTCGCTGGTGGTTCGCTCACACCGAGCGAACTCGCTGATCGTGCCTGGGTCTCGAGCGCCCGCATCGCCAATATCCTGCGCGCTCTCGAAGCCAAGGGCTGGGTCGAGCGCGAGCACTCAAAGACCGACCGTCGTCGCGTACACGTCACGGTGACCGACAAGGGATTCCAGGATCTCGAAATCAAACGTCGGGAATTCGAGAACCGCACCGCGGCTTTCCTCGAGCAGCTCGGCGAAACAGATACCCAAGAGATGGTGCGCCTTCTTAGACGCGCCAACGAAATTATCGACCGCAATCAAGAAAGGAGAGATGCCGAGTGAGGATTCTCAAGCTCTTTAAAAAGCATATTCTGGCACTGTTCACAGCTATCGTACTTATCGTAATCAGCTGCAATGCCGACCTAGCGCTACCTACGTATATGAGTGACATCGTCGATGTGGGCGTGCAGCAAGGCGGCATCGCCTCGCCCGTACCCGACACCATTCGCGCCGAATCGCTCGATGACCTCAAGCTCTTTATGAGCGCCAAGGATGCCAAGGCTGTGGAGGCCGTGTTTAGCAAGGCGAACAAGAACGGCATTCGAACGTACAAGGGAACAGAAGATGAGCGCGCCGACGGCAGCAAGCTCGCCGATATCATGAGCCTGCCCGAGACCGTCGTCCTTTCGCTCAACCAGGGCATCGATGCCAGCTCCATGGGCGACATGATGGGCACGTCCAGTGAGAAAGATAACAGCGCCGCCCAGGCCATGCCCTCCCCCGAGCAGATGGCGGCGATGACGCCCGAGCAGCTCGCCGAAATGCAGCAGAAGGCCGCAGCGGCACAGAACATGCAAAAGCAGATTGATGCCGACGGCGGTAAGATCACCATGAAGAGCCTACGTCTGGGCATCGAGGGCGGTCTGGTAGACCAAAGCAAGCTCGTCGAAGGTGCCAACGAGATGGCGGACAAAATGGGCTCCATGTCGGGTTCCATCGTCACGCAGCGCGCCGTGACCTACGTGCAGGACGAGTACAAGGCGCAGGGTATCGACCCCGCCGACGTGCAGAACTCCTACCTGGGCCGTATGGCGACCACGATGTTTGGCCTGTGCCTGGTGTCGCTTGTCGCCACCATCCTGACCGGCGCCGTGGCCTCGCGCACTGCTTGCTCCATCGCCCGCGACCTGCGCCGCGAGACCTTCAACAAGGTCATGCACTTTTCGCCGGCCGAGGTGGGCAAGTTTAGCCAGGCCTCGCTCATCACCCGCTGCACCAACGACATTCAGCAGATCCAGATGGCAGCGACCCTGTTCATCCGCATGTGCCTCATGGCGCCCGTCATGGGCATCGTCGCGGTCATGCGCGTCCTGGCCAACCACACCGGCCTGGAATGGACCATCGCCGTGGCCATCATCGCGGTCTCGGCCGTCGTCGGCGTGCTCATGGGCCTCACCATGCCCAAGTTCAAAAAGATGCAGAGCTTTGTGGACCGCGTGAACCTTACCGCGCGCGAGCTGCTCGACGGCCTTATGCCCATCCGCTCGTTTAACCGCGAGGAGCACGAGCTCGAGCGTTTTGACAAGGCATCACTCGATCTGATGACCACGCAGCTCTACACCAACCGCGCCATGAGCTTTATGATGCCGCTCATGATGCTCGTCATGAACTGCATCACCGTGCTTATCGTCTGGTTTGGCGCACAAGGCGTGTCCGACGGCGTGATGCAGGTCGGCAACATGATGGCGTTTATCTCCTACACCATGCAGATCGTCATGGCGTTTATGATCCTCACCATGGTTTCGGTCATCCTGCCCCGCGCCGAGGTCGCAGCCGAGCGCGTGGAAGAGGTCATCACCTGCCCCACAAGCATCAACGACCCCGTCTCGCCCAAGCTGCCCGCGGCAAACGCGCCGCGCGGTGAGCTCACCTTCCGCGACGTGAGCTTCCAGTACCCCGATGCCCGCGCCGATGTCATCAGCGGCGTGAACTTCACCACGCACGCCGGCCAGATGCTCGGCATCATTGGCTCCACGGGCTCGGGCAAGTCCACGCTCGTGCAGCTGATTCCGCGCCTGTACGACGTGACGGGCGGCAGCATTTCGCTCGACGGTATCGACGTGCGCGATATGACCCTTTCCGAGCTGCGCCGTCGCATCGGTTACATCCCGCAGCAGGGTCGTCTGTTCTCGGGCACCGTCGAGAGCAACCTCAAGTTTGCCGGCGATATGGTTAGTGACGAGGATATGCGCCAGGCAGCGCGCATCGCACAGGCCGAGGACTTTATCGCCGAGCGCGAGGGCGGTTACGACTCCCCCATCAGCCAGGGCGGCTCCAATGTCTCGGGCGGTCAGCGCCAGCGTCTGGCCATCGCCCGCGCCCTGGCCAAAAAGCCCGAGGTCCTAGTGTTCGATGATTCGTTTAGCGCCCTCGACTACAAGACCGACGCGCGCCTGCGCGAGGAGCTTGCCAAAAACGTCACTGACGCTGCGCTCGTGGTCGTGGCCCAGCGCATCGCGACCATCATGCACGCCGACCAGATCATCGTGCTCGATGACGGCCACGTAGTGGGCACCGGCACGCACGAGGAGCTGTTGCACAACTGCCCGGCGTACTTGGAGATCGCACAGTCGCAGCTTTCTGCCGAGGAACTGGGGCTTACCCAAGAAGAGATTGCAGCTGTTATGGAAGGAGGCGAGCGATAATGGCAGACGAGACCAAGACTCAGATTCCCAAACCCACCCGCCAGCGTGGCCCCATGGGTCGTATGGGCAGCATGGGCCGCGGCGAAAAGGCCAAGGACTTTAAGGGCACCATTCGGCAGCTGCTCGGCTATATCGGCCAACACAAGGTTGCCGTGTTTGCCGCCGTCGCCTTTGCCGTGTGCTCGGTCATCTTTAACATTGTGGGGCCCAAGGTGCTCGGCCAGGTTACGACCAAGCTGTTCGAAGGCCTGGTTGCCAAGGTCAACGGTACCGGCGATGTCGACTTTAACTGGATCGCCAAGACGCTCGGCTTTTTGCTCTGCCTGTACCTGGCGAGCTCTGCCTGCAGCCTGATCCAGGGCTGGCTCATGACCGGCGTTACGCAAAAGATCTGCTACCGCATGCGCAAGGAGATCGCCGCCAAGATCGCCGTCGTACCGATGAGCTACTTCAACGGCCACAGCAAGGGCGACGTGCTCAGCCGCATTACCAACGACGTCGATACGCTCGGCCAGTCGCTCAACCAGAGCGTGACGCAGCTCATCACGTCCATCACGCAGATTATCGGCGTACTCGTCATGATGCTGTCGATCAGCCTGCCGCTCACCGGCGTCACCGTGCTCACGCTGCCGGCCGCCGCGATTATCTTGATGGTGATGATTCACTTCTCGCAGCCGTACTTCCGCGAGCAGCAGCAGGTCCTGGGCACCGTCAACGGCATTATCGAGGAGGACTTTGCCGGCCAGAACGTCATTCAGGTGTTCGACCGCGCCGAGGCCTCGATCGAGGAGTTCGATAAGGAGAACGACCGTCTCTTTATTAGCGGCTGGCGCTCGCAGTTCCTGTCGGGCCTGATGATGCCGCTTATGAGCCTGGTGGGCAACATGGGCTACGTGGGCGTCGTCGTGGTGGGTGCGCAGCTCGCGCTGACCGGCAATGCCACGCCTGGCGATATTCAGAGCTTTATCCAGTACGTTCGCAACTTTACGCAACCCGTGCAGCAGCTGGGCAACGTGAGCAACACGATGCAGTCGATGGCAGCTGCCACCGAGCGCGTCTTTGAGTTCCTCGCCGCGCCCGAAGAGGAGCAGAAGGCCGACGCCCAGATTCCCGAAAAGCGCCCCGGCCACGTTGAGTTTGACCATGTCAAGTTTGGCTACACGCCCGACAAGACCATCATCCACAACTTTAGCTGCGAGGCGCAGCCCGGCCAGACCATCGCCATCGTCGGCCCCACCGGCGCCGGCAAGACCACGCTCATCAAGCTGCTGCAGCGTTTCTACGATGTGGACGACGGTTCGCTACGCGTCGAGGGCATCGACGCGCGCGACTGGGACCGCGCGGCACTTCGCGGCGAGTTTGCCATGGTGCTGCAGGATACCTGGCTGTTTAACGGCACCATCCGCGAGAACATCCGCTACGGACGCCCCGATGCGAGCGATGCCGAGGTCGAGGCAGCTGCACGCGCAGCGCGCTGCGATCACTTTATCCATACGCTCGCCGGCGGCTACGACTTTATGATCAATGAGGAAGGCACGAACCTGTCGCAGGGCCAGCGCCAGCTCGTGACCATCGCTCGCGCCATTTTGGCCGACCGCCCGGCGCTGATTCTGGACGAGGCGACCTCCAACGTGGATACCCGCACCGAGGAGCTCATTCAGCGCGCCATGGATGCGCTGATGCAGGGCCGCACCAGCTTTGTCATCGCGCACCGCCTGTCCACGATCCGCAACGCCGACGTGATCTTGGTAATTCGCGACGGCGACATCGTCGAGAAGGGCACGCACGATGAGCTGCTCGCCCAAGGCGGCTTCTACGCCGACCTGTACAACTCGCAGTTCGACGAAGCGGCGTAAATTCTGCCGCAGGGAACGAATAACGCCCGAGAACGGGGGCGCAGGACAACCTGCGCCCCCGTTTTGTGTCCTTTGGGCCTCGAAACGCCTCCCCTGGAACCTGATTGACGCTCTCCCTCAAGACCCCGTGGGCAAAAAATGGCAAATATGAGTACTGTCACCTTTTTAGTAACAGCCAAAACTGCCCCAAACGACGTCTTTGCGGCCTAGATATGCCTTCAAATTGATCAAAACGCCCGGTAGCATGCTTCTGCGTGCCAACGTTAATGAACATATCTACTGTTGTGTCTAATATCTTATAAGGTCGATATGATACTAAGCTAGCAACAGTACTCATATTTGCCATTTTTTGTCCACGGGGTATGCCGCAGAAGATCCAACTTGCTCCAGCATGTCGTACGCCGGTCCCCCCTTCCGGCGAGTGCCGACATTTCCCCAGATAAAACCGACCAAAATAAACCTGTCCCTTTTCGGCAGGTTTCGCTTGCACTTTAGCGTGCGACAGCGGATAATGCCGAGCATTCGAGAATTCGCCAATTGTTGCCGTTAATTGATAAAGGAGGCCCCTATGGCCATGGAATTCAAACGCAGGCTGCCGATCCCCATGGAGATCCGCGAAGAAATGCCGCTTTCCGCCGAGCTTACCGCCAAAAAGCAGGCATTTGACGCCGAGGTCGCCAAAGTCTTTACCGGCGAGGACGCACGCAAGGTGCTCATCATCGGCCCGTGCTCTGCCGACCGCGAGGATTCGGTTCTCGAGTATATGAATCGTCTGGCCAAGACCGCCGAGGAGGTCAAGGACAAGCTCATCATCATTCCGCGCGTCTACACCAATAAGCCGCGCACCAAGGGCACCGGTTACAAGGGCCTTCTGCACAACCCCAACCCCGAGGCTCCCGACGACCTGCTCGAGGGCGTCAAGGCCATCCGTCATATGCACCTGCGCGTTATTGAGGAAACGGGCTTCTTCACCGCCGACGAGATGCTCTACCCGTCGAACTACCAGTACCTCGTCGACCTGCTGAGCTATGTCGCCGTGGGTGCGCGCTCGGTTGAGAACCAGGAGCATCGCTTGGTGTCGAGCGGCATTTCGGTGCCGGTGGGCATGAAGAACCCCACCGCCGGCTCCACCACCGTCATGCTCAACTCCATCTACGCCGCCCAGGCGCATCAGAGCTTTATCTTCCGTAACTGGGAAGTCGAGTGCGACGGCAACCCGCTCACGCACGCCGTTATGCGCGGCTACATCGGCCTCGACGGTCGTACCTACCCCAATTACCACTACGAGCACCTGGAGCGTCTGGCCGAACGCTATACCGAGCACGCCGGCTACGCCAACCCGGCAGCGGTTATCGACTGCAACCATGACAACTCGGGCAAGCGTCCGCTGGAGCAGCATCGCATTTGCAAGGAAGTGCTCGACAGCTGCCGCCGCAACGAGTCCATCTCCAAGCTGGTAAAGGGCTTTATGATCGAGTCCTACCTTGAGGACGGCAACCAGCCGGTTGACGGCGGCGTCTTTGGCAAGTCGATTACCGACCCGTGCCTGGGCTGGGAAAAGACCGATTACCTCATCCACGAGATCGCGGAGCGTGTTTAGTTACGCGGGCCGCATTTGGACAATCTGACGTTCAACTTCAAGGGCGCGACCAGAAGGTCAGCGCCCTTTCGTTTCACGTCACCTTGCCTCAAATGCGACCCGCTCGCTCATATGACCCAATCCACTGTCAAGGGCCACAATGGCCCCGCCGACCGCTTGCGATCGGTCGGCGGGGCCTGCCGTTAAACCCGTCCCGGTCCGCCCCCGGCATGTCATCGACGCCTTCGGCTCAGTCTCATATCCGCGGAGATGCGGCAGTTGGGGACGTTCCTTTCCTGCCGGCAGTCTGGGACATTCCTTGGGGTAGTCGTTGGGGACGCTCTTGTTTGACTAGTCGTTTAAGAACGTCCCCAATGACTATCCTCGTGATCCCTTTTCCTCCGCCCCCGAAGGATCGGGGCTCGTCTGCCGAATGGTTGCTGCAGCGGCGGTGCGCCCATGTCACACTCAGAGGTGGCCTGACCCTACCTGGAAGGAGCCTCCGTGAGCCTTGACAACGTAACCCTGCGCGCCGCCACGCTTGATGACCTGACCGGCATCGCCGCCATCTACAACCAGCTGTGGTGCAACACGCTACGCAACCGCGGCGACGTCGAAGCTGCCGATTTCTGCGCGCGCTTCAACATCGCCATGCAGCTGCAGCGCTCCCCCATCGCGCTTGTCGCCGAGGCCGAGGGCCGCATTATCGCCGCCTGCTGCATCGGCATCTTCGAGAACGGCAAGCCGCGTACCAACCCCACGTGGGTACCCTGCTACGACGAGATGTTCGCCCAGGCAACCGAGATGGCAAAGACTGCCGACGCCAAGCTCGAGGGCTCGCTCTTTGGCGACAGCCGTGAGAAGGCAACGGCCGATCGCTTTGCCGCCACGGGCAACGAGTATGCCCAGGGCCAGCTCAACCTGATCATCATTGTGCCCAAGTGGCAGGGCAAGGGACTCGGCCGCGAGCTCATCGACCTTGCGCGCGCCGAACTCGCCAAAGACGGGTGCACCAAATTCTTCCTGATGAGCGACTGCAACTCTGACTGGCAGTTCTACGAGCACCTCAACATGAAGCGCATCCTGGAGGATCACAGCCAAGACACCGGCGACGGCTTTATCGTCTACATGTACGGAGGCGACACGCAGGATTAGCCTGAGTGCCGCCTCATGGCTTTCTCCAAAACAGCCCAAACCAATCAGCCACGCCAAAAGGGACATGCCAAAAAGGGACAGGTTTATTTTGGCAGGTTTTATCTGGGCAAACGCCAACCGCCGCGAGGGAAGTTGCCTTCCCTCGCGGCGGTCTTCTAGCAGCCAAAACCAAGTGAGTAGACTTTTTGCAGGAAGCCGAGCACACCCCAAATCGCCACAGCGCTGACCTGCGGTTTTATTGAGCACTTGTCGTGCTGTGCTCGGCAGATCCAAAAAAGCCTACTCACTTGGTTTTGAGGCGCTCCAGATAGGCAAAAAACGCCGCGAAAGGGGTCCGATCCTCTTCGCGGCGGTTGTTCGCGCTGGTTTTGAGGCGGTTTTGCCCGCTTGCTACTCGCTGTAGCGGGCAGCGATGGCAGTTCGCACCATGCCGGCGCTCATAAGGCAGGCCCCCGACGACTACAGCAGCACACGCCATAATCTGACAGTATCATTTGCCATAATCTTGCAGTAGTGTTTTCCATAATCTAATAGTAGCCCAGTTCAGAGGCGTTATTGGATAGTAACCTATAACCGTTTTAGAACGTCCCCGACGACTGCCTGGGAGCGATAACAGGTATTATCTGGTCAAACCCCAAATCCACCACAAAGGTGCCTGTCCCCTTTGTGGTGGTTTGGAGCTCTCCGCGGCGGGATGTTAGACTTGCGGCGTACACATTCGCGCTAAAACACGGGTCGCATGCAGGAAAGGAGATGCCATGGCGCCTATCGCACTGCTCAAAATACTCGTTGCCCCTGCCGCCAAGGCCATCGTCCACCTGAGCGACTCACTTACCTACAATGACGTCCCCTGTGTCGTCGAGGAGCGTTCGGACAGCTGCCCCTACCTGGGCCACGTCCCCTACTTTGCGCCTAAGCTCGTTTCCGATCCCGAGCACCGCGAACAGTAATCCAAGATGCACCAAGCGCTGCGCAACTCGCGGCGCTTACTGTTTTGGTGCAAAGTAACCTGACCCCCGTGCACCAACGCCGGGATTGTCGACGCTTCGGCCGCGGCGCGATATGAGGCGCGAAACCTCGCCCAATAACAGGCCAATCACTACGCCCGCGAGAATCGGCAACTTTGCCATCTCGGCAGGTGAGCTGTTGAGCGGCACAATCGTAGCAACAATCGAAAGCACGAGCTCCACCACGGGAATCGCAAGCGCCACCGCAAGCACCTTGCCCTCGAAGGGCGCGCGGAACACGCGCGGGCGATCGTCGTATTTGCGCAGGCGCCAAAACGCTGGGAACATCGGGATATAGCTCATGAGCAGAAAGACGACGTTCATCGAGAAGAAGACCCAAAAGACGTCGGAACCCTCACCCAGCGGAATCTGGAGCAGCAGCACCAGGCTGGCAAAACAGCCGTTAATGAGCGCCGAGCCGTTGGGCATGCCGGTCTTTTTGGACACCAACGCAAAGGGACGCGGCATGTTGCCATGGCGCGCGGCATAGCTCGCTACGTTGTTGACGCCAAAGCTCCAGCAGATCATATTGGCGAACAGCGTCACCAAAAAGGCCACGCCCACGACCATCGTCAGCGGGTGGGTGCGCCCCACCATAGCGGCGACTGCGTCCACAATGCCCGAATCGAGTGAAAGCTGCTCGGTGGGAACCGCGGCTCCAATGCCAATGCCGCAAATGATGTAAATTGCCGCAATGGCCACGCCACCGGCAATAACCGCCTTGGGGATATCGCGCGACGGGTTCTTCATCGTGCTGGCAAAAGTCGCGACCACTTCGAAGCCCATAAAGTTGAACAGGATAATCGATAGGTACGTCAACGAATTGGTGTCGCCCAGATCTGGAATGAAGGTCTTAAATGACATGTCGTTGGCAAAGCCGTTATTGCAGGCAAACCAAATGCCGACGATTCCCACCACAGCGGTAATGAGCACCTTGATGACGGCGCCGCCGTCCATAACCCAATCGGCCTCGGCCACCGGCTGCATTGCCATGACCGTGACGCCCCACACAAAGGCAATCTCGATGGCAATTCGGATCCCGAGTGAGAACTCGATACCCCACACCGCATTAATGACACTGGGGAACATGCAGGCGATACTTGCCGCCCACAGCGGAAAGTTAACCCAGTAGCACCAAGAGCAACGGGCGCCCCAACGGTCGCCCAGACCCAAGCGAACCCAATCGTACAGGCCGCCCTCGGAATCAAACGCCGTACCCAGCTCGGCCACCACCAGACCATAGGGAAGCAAAAACGTAATGATAAGGAAGATCCACCAGAAGAACTGCACGTTGCCCATGGCAGATGCCGGAGCCGCCGCCTCGATGGTAAACACAACGCAGATAACCGAAAGGATGACCTCGATCAGGGAGAACTTTTTACCTGCCATGGCGCGCGCCCCCTACAGCAAAAAGGATGGCATCTGTACCGAAGGCGCAGCCCAAGGTAGGGTTACAGGCCGCGTCACCGGTACAGGTGCCATCCCAAAGAGAGGAGAGGATGCAGTTGTTGGACCAACGCTCGCGGAACAGACGCGTGTAGATGACGATACGCTGGTACATAGATACTCCGATCAAAACGGCCGCGTTCGCGACCGGGAACTTTCGGCAATTGAAGACGCGTCTGACCTGGGAAATTCAAGCGAACAATTGGCCTAACCCGCAAAAAATCCCAGGCCAGACGCGTATTCAATCAAAGAAAAAAGGCACTCCGATGTGGAGGCAACGGAGTGCCCAAAGACAACCCAACCGACCAAGACATCAAGCAGCAGCCCATCAATGCCCCGAGATGGGACGACACGCCACCTGTCCGATTGATCGACTGGGTTTTCGAGGTGCCCCAGGTCGCCGCGAAAGAGGAGCGAAGCGTACTTTGGTACGCGAGCGACGGTTTGAGCGGCGAGATGGGGTGCCTCGGAAAGCCAGACGTTTACTCGGCGTGCTCAGGTGCGCCAGATTGGCGCGAACGAGGAGCGAAGCGTACTGACGCTACGTAAGCGACGAGTGAACGCCAAGGTGGCGTGCCTGAGTTACGCCGAGGGCTCCTGCTGCGTAATGCAGTGGATATTGCCGCCGCCGAAGACGACCTGCTCGGACTGAACGCCGACGCACTTGTAGACGCCCTCGCCCCAGACCTCGTCATAGATCTTCTGGAGCGTGTCAACGGCCAACTGGTCGTTCTCGTCGCCGTACTGCGGGACGATAACGCCGTGGTTGGTGACCAGGTAGTTCATGTAGGAGGCGATCAGCGGCTCGTCGGGAACGCGCGGCTCGGCGTTCTCGTCGGCGTCGATGGTGTCGCAGGAAGCCTGGTCCATGAACAGCGGGTTCACGGGCATGCAGAGCTTGTAGACCTTCATCTTGCGGCCCTTGGCGTCAACGGCGTTGGAGAGGGTCTCGTAGGCAGCGTGGCACTGCTCGTAGAACGGATACTCGGGATCGTCGGTCCAGATGCAGGCCATGACGCCCGGGGCGATGAACGTGGCGACGTCATCGATGTGGCCGTTGGTCTCCTCGGGGTCGATGCCCTCCTTGACCCAGATGACCTTCTCGACACCCAGGTAATCCTTGAGGTGCTCGTCCATGTAGGCGCGAAGCTCCTCGCTCCAGGGCTCGAACTTCTTGTGGTACTTGGGCCAGATGGACTCGGGGTCCTCTTCCTCCTCCAGAACCGCAGAGCAGGTGCGGCCCGGGGAAAGCAGGCACTGGTCGGTCACGACGAGGGTGCCCTCGCCGTCGACGGTGATGGACCCGCCCTCGAGGATCATGTCATCGGGACGATAGCGACGGCAGCCGGAGAGCTCAGCCATCTTAAGGGCGATCTGTTCGTCCTTGTCCCACGGGAAATAAAGGCCGTCGACGAGACCGCCGTAGGCGTTGAAGTGCCAGTGGTTGGCGCGCTTCTCGCCCTTGCCGTTGATGACGTAGGTGGCGGCGGTGTCGCGGAACCAGGCGTCGTCGGTGGTCATCTCGATGACGGTGACGTTCTCGTCCTCCTCGAAGACGGCCTTGCAGTTGGCATAGTCGACCTGGTTGGCGCACATGGTAACCGGGGTGAACTCGGCGATGGCGCGGGCGATGGCGGCATACTGCTTCTGAGCCGGCTTGGCGCCGTGGGCCCAGGTGTCGGTGCGGTGGGGCCAACCCATCCACACGCGATCCTGCGGGGCGAACTCAGCGGGCATAAAGAAGCCGTCGGCCTTGGGGGTGGACTCGGACTCGGTGATCGTACGCATAAGATTTCCTCCAAATCGAACGATCGCTTGCTGCGGGCGGGTTACCCGCAGCCTAAAACCAAGAGATGGTAGGCGCCCGTTCCCCGGCAAAGGTCGGGGCGCCCGGCGCCGGTTTTCACGGAGTCGCACCGGCGAGCGACGACGTAACCAAGTGCGCGGAGACAAAACGCACGAAGGATACGGAAGAGAGATTGGGGTGGGCGGTGGTTACCGGAGCTATCGCTCACACCCACCCCAGGGAATGGTTAGCAAACCTGTCGCTTGGGCACGTCTCCAAAGAGGCTAGAGTGCCCGGAGTCGGGAGCGACAAGCCCGACGAAGCGCACGTTGGTACGCGAGGAGGGTTGGAGCCCCAGAACCGGGTGCTCTAGTTCTCCTCGGCCTCGGCGGCCTCCTCAGCGAGACGCTGAGCTGCCAGCTCGGGAGTGAGGCCCTTGTACTCGGTCTCGCGGCCCTTAGCGCTGACGACGCGGACAACCTCGCCGATGAGCAGAAGCACGATGAAGATAACGATCATCGGGACCTTGTCAGCAATTTCATCGACGGAGAACGGAACCAGCGTTGCAACGATGGCCAGGATCAGCTCGATGCAAGGGATGGCCAGCATGACCTTCATCATGGCACCCTTAAACGGGAACGTGAAGATGCGCTCACGGTTCGGGTCGTTCTTACGAAGGTTGAGGAACGCCGGGAACATCGGGATGTAGGTGAGCAGCAGGAAGACGACGGAGGTGCCAAAGAGCATCCAGAAAACACCATTGGAGATGGCGTCGATAGGAACCAGCTGCAGGCACAGCACCAGGGAGGCAACGATGGCGTTGACCAGGTTGGCGCCGTTGGGCATATCGTCGTCAGAGATCATCGAGGCGAAGACCCTGGGCATGTTGCCGTGCTCGGCAGCGTAGCGAGCAACGGAGTTAACGCCGAAGGACCAAGCGGCCATGTTGGCGAACAGGGTGATCAGGAAGGCGATGCAGATGACCTTAAAGATCATGGAGTCGCCCACCATGGTCTGGACTGCGACAATCATGCCATAGTCGGGGTCGATGGAATCGGCCGGCACAGCAGCGCCGATGCCAAAGCCAGCGAACAGGTAGATCACAGCGATGGACAGGCCACCGACGATGATAGCCTTGGGGATATCGCGAGCGGGATCGGCCATGTCGTCGGTCATGGTGCAGATGACCTCGAAGCCCATGAAGTTAAAGATGATGATCGACAGGTAACCGAGAGCGTTGGTGTTGGTGAGCTCGGGCAGGAAGGTGGCGGCGGACATGTCGTTCGCAAAACCGTTCTCCATGGCATACCAAATGCCCAGAGCGCCAACGATAACCGCGACGGCGACCTTGATGATGGCGCCACCGTTAAGGACCCACTCGGAGTCGGACGCCTTGGAGCGGCCCATGAGGTAGACGATCCACACAAAGGCAAGATCGATACCCATCTTGGCGATCAAGTTGAACTCGACGCCAAAGACCATGCCCAAAATGTCGGGGAACATGGTAGCCAGCGAGGCAATCCACAGCGGGTAGTTAACCCAGTAGTAGTACGAAATGCGGGCGCCCCATTTGTCGCCCAGGCCGTCGCGTACCCAGTCGTAAATGCCGCCCTCGCCGTCATAGGTGGTACCGAGCTCGGCAACAACCATGCCATAAGGGAGCAGGAAGGTCAGGATCAGGAAGATCCACCAGAAGAACTGCTGGTTGCCAATGGCAGCAGCAGGAGCGGCGGCCTCGCAAACGAAGACGACGCAGATGATGGTCGAAATGACCGTCAAGAAGGAAAGCTTTTTCTTTCCGTCGCTCATGATGAGCTCCTTCGCTCAGTCTTGGACAGATCCGAGGCCCAAGGTACTAAGGCAATTGCTTAAGCCTCGGTGAGCGGGCGACAGGAGACGAGTATCCGCCGCCCGCAAACGTACTTTTAGCGGCCTTGAGGCTTAGAGCTGCTCGAGAGCCTTGAGAGCGGCGTGGAGCTCAGCCTTGGCGGAGTACTCGACACCCTCGTCGTTGAGCGGGGTGCGCTTGCCCAGGGCGGCAAGGAGAGCGCGGATGGAGTGCTTGCGGTTCTCGGCCTCAACCCAGCACAGGGAGCGCTCAGGGTCGTCCATGACCTCGTCGACGACCTCCTCGTTGCGGGTGGCCGGCAGGCAGTGCATGAACTTGGAGTTGGGGCCGGCAAAGTTCATCATGTCCATGGTGACCTGATACTTGGGATAGAACACGTCCATGTAATTCTCGCCCGAGACCTCCTCGTCGTACAGGCCATACCACACGTCGGTGTAGATGAAGTCGGCGCCCTTGATGCACTCGATGTCGTCGGAGATGACGATGGAGCCACCGGAGACCTTGCAGTTCTCCTCGGCGATGGCCATCATCTGCTTGCCGAACTCGGCGCGCTCCTCAACGGTGCCAACGTGCAGGCCGCCGTCGGGGACCTGGTGGCCCTTAGGTCCAAACTGGACAAACTTCATGCCGACCTTGGAGGCGATGAACATGAGGGAGACGCAGACCTGGGTGGCGTCACCGATGAAGGCCAGGGTGCAGTCCTCGATCTTCTTACCCTCGGGGAGGTTCTCGAGCATGGTCATGAGGTCGCCCATCTCCTGCGTGGGATGGTTGAACTCGGACATGCCATTGATGACGGGCACAGCGGAGCCCTCGGCGAGGCCGACGACGTCCTTGTGACGGTCAACGCGAGCCATCATGATGTCGAGCAGCGAGCCCATAACGCGAGCGGTGTCGCCCAGGGACTCGTGACCGCCGAGCTGGATGGTGCCAGGGCCATAGAACTGAGCATGGCCGCCGAGGTCGGTCATAGCGGTCTCGAAGGAAAGACGGGTGCGGGTGGAGACCTGCTGGAAGATCATGCCAAGGCTCTTGTTGCGGAGCAGGTGCGGATAATAACCGTCAACCTTGATGGCCTTCTTCATTGCCAGGCCAAGATCCTCGATAGCCAGGATCTGCTCTTTGGTGAAGTCATTGGTGTCGATGAAATCCTTAGGCAGTGCCATGTCAATTTCCTTTCCGCCGGTCGTGCCGACTATTACTATGAGGCGCTCGAACATCACGCCTCGTGTTGACAAGACCATCATTCACCCGTATGCAATTTTTACCTAGTTTATTCGGGATTAAAGACCGTTCACGGAGTTACAACCTCTCTAATCCAATATAAACCCGCAGGTAGCGAGCTTGCAGGGGGTTTAGTATCTAGAACAGCGAACGGTATACGGCTATGCTGTAACTCGGCGCCTAATCCGCAATGGAACGAAGGGTTGAGACGTCTATATCCCACAAGATATACAGGACTCGGCCATAGATAAATGAGATGGGACGGTGGCAGATGAACACTCTGATGTTCTTCTATACCCTAGCGATACTCGTGATCTGTATTGTGACGGCAGTGCTTTCGCTTGCCGCCTATGCCTCGTCTCGTCGACGGTTCTTTATCTATGGCAGCGGCGTTTTTATTTGCTATGCCATCGAGATGACCGAGATTTTCTTTTTTGAATACACGCTGCAAAACCAGAGTTTTCCGGCCAGCGACTATTACTCAATTACCATGCCTGTGTTGCGGACGCTTGTGGCAACCGCTTCACAAGCTTTTATTTGGCTCATTGCCATGGACTTGCTCGACAAACATTCAAAAAAGCAGTTTGTAATTCCCGTCGCAACGTTCTTCCTGAGCGAGCTGCTGATCATTGTCGCTGTCCCCTACGGCCCCATGCATCAATGGCTCTACTACACGATGCGTCAGGTATTCCTTGTATTTGTGGGGCTCTATATCTTTTGGACGGCGCATAAAAGCACGCAGGTCGAGCTTAAGGCGCGCGTCAACAATCAACGAAAGCACCTCATTATCGGCGCCATTCTGGTCGGGTGCATCGTTGCCGAGGACTTCTACAACATCTTGGTCGTCCCCATGAGCCTGGCACCCTCCTGGCTGCAGCTGTACCTATCCGAGCGCAACTTTAGCGAGAATATCTTTGCGTGCTACTTTGCGATCCTGCTGATTATCTATGCCTATCACGTGCTTTCGATTCGCATGCAGGAGGCACCCGAGGAAAAGAACGTCAGCGATCTTGATCGACACATCGAAGAGCAGATGCCCTTCTACCGCAACGCCTACAGGCTCTCCAACCGCGAGGCCGAGGTTTTGCGTCTGGTTGTGCTGGGCAAATCGAACCAAGAGATCGCCGACGAGCTATTCCTTGCCGTAGGCACCGTCAAGACCCACATCCACAACATCCTGGTCAAAACCGAGCAGCAAAACCGCACGACGTTGATCCTCCACTTCTGGAAGCGATAACCTACCAAAAAGGGACAGGTTTATTTTGGCAGGTTTTATCTGGGCAAACGCCAACCGTCGCGAGGGGAGCTGCTTTCCCTCGCGACGGCCTTTTGACTCACAATTTCTTTCGTCTCAATCTGTAACATATGGAGGCCAAATCGCCGTCTTACTGTTACAGATCGAGACGAGTTACAGAGCGCGCGTCGAATAATCTCGATCTGTAACAGGTGGAGGCGTTTTTGCCAGCCAGATGTTACAGATTGAGATAAACGAAGGAGCTGCAGCGTTAAACAAGTTCACTGCAAAGTTATTCGGAAAGACCCGATCCTAGAGTTATCTACCAGGTACGATATGTGCACTGATATTTTGTCTCAAACCCGGGCATCCCGTTGCCGCGTGGGCTTAACGCTGCACCCGTATAGAGAATCGTTTGCCCCGTACGAGAATACGAAGTTTTGAAAGACAGCCTCTTGTATGTCTGATCGAAACAGTCAATATTCTCACTCGGGTGGTTTGCAGTGGAGAACGATTTGTAGGTGTCCAAGACATCCGCCGTCACAAGACGACAAGGTGCAACAGAACCTGCATCTGGTTGCGCCGTCGCATAAACGGGAATTGCGACCATCGACAGAGTAAGCATAAAACATGCGAACATTGCCTTCACAAAGTTCTTCGTTACATGGCGTTTCATGGTTATCTTCCTTTCCTAGTTTCACTGTCGTTCGTCTTGAAAAGCTGCGTGTACACATTACCGATCCACTCCGAATCACCTCCCATTTCTCGGGTAACGACACGCGAGTCATCTCCTGTGAGCAATACGGCGGCATCGCAGAGCGATTCGAGGTTTCCGATAAGATGAGAAGAGATGATGACATGTGCTCCCCTACCCGCTTCATCTCTAAGAGCATTCGAAACGATCGCAACGTGTCTCACATCAAGTGCATTCATGGGCTCATCCAAAAGGACGACTTCGCAATAGGACATATACGCCATCGCCACATTAAGTAATTGTCTATTTCCATCAGACAGCCTAGATACGGGCGTATTCATCAGCTCAGTCAAGTCAAAGCGATCAAGCACTTGGTCCAAAGTGCGAGGTGAATGCCAAATTTGCCTGCATCGGTCGAGATGAAAAGCAACGGTCATGTATGGAATCAACAGCGACGGCCTATTCGGAACCAAGAAGAATACCTTTCTCATTTCCTCACAGTCGACGCATAGTTTTGCATGAAAGCAGAGAGCACCTGACACGCGCACTGATGGCCCAGCATCTCCCCAAAGAGTATTAAGTAACGTAGTCTTGCCATGTCCATTTGGCGCGACAAGACCCCATATCTGGCCAGCGGTCATATCAAGCTGCAATCCCTTTACCAGCTGCTTTTTTCCAACCGTCAACGCATCCAGCGACAGAGAGAGCAAGCTTTTCTCGCCCAAACTATCCGGGCGAATATGGTTCCAGGCCCAACGATTCTTGCTTTTTAGACGCGAAAACGAGATGACTCCCAACGCGCAAACAACAAACGCGCCCATCACGGCAAAGAAGCAGTGCGATGCGCTGGCTTCAGGAACGAGAGATACCTCCGCTCCATTGGCGTAAGAAGCGCCGCCGAGCGCAAACGAAGAGGCAGAATAGCTCGACACCATATACGGCAGCAACGCATGCCATGGAGCATCTTTGCTCGCATAAAATGGAAGCTGGCTTATGCCCCCCACAAGAGCGATCACCATAGACGAAATGGCCCTGTTTCTGCTTCCGGCGTACACGCACACGCCCAAGCAAGCAAACATCATCGACAGCGCAGCTTCAAAGACGGCAAATAGCCCTAGCTGAACTAACACAGTTCTTTCGACTACGTCACCATACTGAATGAATACGACTGGGTACTCTGTCTGACCGACACCGTTAAACACCGTTGCCAATACAAAACAGGGAACCAACGCCAGAACCAAAACCACCGTCGATGCAATACCAGAGACGAGAACGCGGCATGCATTCATCTCTAACTTTGACAACAACGCCCGATCGTAGAACCGCTTTCCATCCCCCTCAAGCGACATATAGAGGACGAGGACCGGAACTAAAAGCCACGCTATTGCCGGAACAGCGCCGCAATAATATGCGAGAAGAA
Source organism: Collinsella sp. AF18-8LB (assembly GCF_003459795.1). NCBI lineage: Bacteria > Bacillati > Actinomycetota > Coriobacteriia > Coriobacteriales > Coriobacteriaceae > Collinsella > Collinsella sp. AF18-8LB. The sequence goes on along the minus strand of NZ_QRWU01000001.1, from coordinate 172,160 downwards.
TCATCCCAGGCATTTTTGTTGTTGAGCCGTACGATTCCGGATGGGGCAGCATCGCTATGGCTCGGGGAAGACGCCCTTGGGCCTCAAGCGATAACTCCGAATCAACGCCATTCAAATAACCGAGTCGGTATTCCTTGAGCAATAGATTGTCGTAATCGGCAATCGCATCGTAATACTCTCTGGAGTCTGCCTTGCTTTCAAGCGCTCGATCAAGGCACGCCCTTTCGTCGGCAATGATGCTGTTGAGCTCCTGTGGGGCAGTGTCATAAACGCCGTCAGAGACTTGAGAGACCAAAAGGGCTCTCTGATCTTCGATGGAAGCTCTACCATATAGATAATCCGCTCCCGTTGGAACGGATAGAAATACCGGGATGCAGAATACGAGCGCGAGCAGCGCCGTCAGCAACATAGTTCCCCGGTTGTGCGCAAGTATTTCTAAATTAAGCCGTACATATGTGAGGCAATCACAAGTCTTCACAGTAAGCACCTCCGGATCGCAACGCACGGGTCGTCGGACCCGTTGTCCGGAAGTATCACCTTTATCGTCAGAACTGTCTGTAGACGCGTGGGATGGATTTACAATCTTGTTTGTCTACAGGCTTCTACCTGCTATTTTCTATAACATCTGCTATAAGACTAAAAACCCTATCTCTAAGTTCACGCTCTGAGTGAACTCCAAGCAAGGCATAGCTCTTGCTCTTGGCCTCTTTGACGGTTCCCCGAGCAACGTTAAGATGCGCACAAATCTCGGCGGTTCTATTACCATCAAAAACGCATGCCATGATGTCGGCATAAAGCGGCGTGAAGCCAAGCCTCAAGAAAGCCTCACGCACGACATCGCGTCGATCAGCCGCCCGAACTGTATCTTTCGAACGCAAGAATAGCAGCGAATAAGCCATAAGGATAAGTACAACAAGGAACGCAGTCACGCGTAAAGCAAGCAAAAGGCCGCCAACGGCCTCACCGCTCCCAACGGACTCAAAGAAAATGTACAGCCGACTTACCACATCGTGAACCCAGAACGCTGCTCCAGCACCCACAGACACCGAAGAAAGAGTAAGTTCAGGCGAAAGGCACGAGTGTATTTCAGACATCCACCGTATAGCCGCACGGCAACACAGGGCCACAAGCACTATAGCTATCGATAGGATTATCGCATCATGCTCAAAGCCGAAATATACGAGGATTTCCTCGATGCCCATTCCAGACGCATACATAAACAAGAAGCAGGCGAAGACTATCCTGCAGTTCCGATTGGACGATGAGGGCCCCAGCGATTCTGAACGGTGATCATGGCCATTTGCTGCGTCAAGATGCCACGCATCCTTTGACAAAAGAAGCCCAGCGGTCGCCTCTGAAATGCTCTTATATCCGGTTTTAGTCAATGCCCGCGACAAATAGGTACGGGCGGTAGACGGGGAAATGTCCAAGGCAGAAGCAATCTCCTCGTACGTTTTTCCCTCTATCCTCATAGAGAAAACCGCGAACTCCCTTTGAGAAAAACCCGAAGCCGCAGGGATATCGGCAACTGAAGAGTGCTTTCCTCCTAATTTGGCAGCCGCAGAAAAAGTGCTCGTTAAGTCTGGTAAAAATCGCGTTATGGCCCTGGCAAGAATGCTGCCCAAGGCGGTAACCAGAAGCAATACGATCTCTTGATGCCCACCAAAGCTCAGGAGCACAGCTCCGATGTTTATATTGCGCGAAAACAAACAATCCGTATCAAGAATAACGGCAGCATTACCAAACGCAAGAGGTTCGGCGAGCGAGGCAGCAACCCCCATCTCGGCGTTAACGGAAAGGAAAGAACCGATGGACTCCATCAACGGAACGAGAAGAAACTGAAGGCCAACAAGCAAAGCAATCAAGAGCACAACGGGGCCGTAAAGAGCAAGCTCAGGATACCCGTGGAGAGTAGGGTCATCGGCTACATGTTTCCCCTTTGATCCCGCACGCATGTTTGCGAATTCACCGCCAAGCGCCCAAGAACAGCAAGCGACAAGCAAGGGGGCTAGCAACAACAAAATGAACGCGAGCGCCGAAACCACAACATGAAATTGATGAAACACATTAAGAGATATCGTGTACATCAAAAGAAGTGCAATATCTGCGAGCATAAGTCCAAAAAGCCTTTTGGAAATACCCGGTCCCACGGGGCGAGAGATGAGGCCCACACAGAAGCCCGAAAGCAGATGCAGGCCGATAAGAACGGTGCCAGAAAGGCCCGCATAAATACTTGGCGCCACACAATACAGACCAGCCGCCCCTATAAACAACATAATTGGATGCCAGAGGAACGAGCGCGTCACGTTTTGTAGGGTAGCCGCCTCAGTTGCCATAAAATCAAAGCTCCTAGATAGCATTTAGGCTATTTTAACATCGTCCCCGGCGTAAAAAACTGTTACCCGAATTAATCAATGTGCCCCTTCCGCAAAAAGGCGCCACCCTGATCCTCCACTTTTGGAAGCGATAACCTGCCAAAAAGGGACAGGTTTATTTTGGCGGGTTTTATCTGGGCAAACGTCAACGGAGCCGCTTTCCCTTGCGGCGGCTTTCTAACAGCAAAACCAAGTGAGTAGACTTTTTGCAGGAGGCCAAGCACGCCCCAAAACGCCACAGCGCTGACCTGCGGTTATACCGCGCATTTGTCGCGATGTGCTCGGCAAATCCAAAAAAGTCTACTCACTTGCATCTGAAAGGCATCCGATAGACAAAAAACCGCTGCGGAGGGAGTCCGACTCCCTCCGCAGCGGTTGTTCGCAGTGGCTTTGCGATGGTTTTACCCGCTTGTTACTCGCTGTAGCGGGTGGCGATGGCGGCTCGCACCATGCCGGTACTCATAAGGTACGTTACCAGAAAGTAGCCGCCGTAGGCTGCCAGGAAAATCGCACAGGTAAGGCCCACCGTGCCACCGATGCTCATGTTGCCAAAGATGCTCACCAGCTCGATGATCACCTTGAGCGCCACAAAGGAGTGCGCCAAGCCCACTGCCAGCGGGAACAGGAAGAATACCGCTTGCTGCGCCATCACCGAATGGCGAATCTGGCGGTCGTCGCAGCCGATCTGTGCCAGCACACGATAGCTGCGGCTGCCGTCGGCCACGTTGGAGAGCTGCTGGATCGACAGAATCGCCGCGCATGCAACGACCAATACAAAGCCGATGTAGATGGCTAGGTAGCTAATAAGACCGTTCATTTGCGCTGCTTGCGCGTACATCTCGGAGCGTGTGATGAAGATTCCCCACGATCCCGGCTCCTTGCCGTCAACGAGCAGATTGTCGAGCACAGTGTATTTAATACTCTCGTCTGCCTCGGTCGTATCCATCCCCTGTTTGTAGTTAACGAGCAGGCTACTGGAATACGGCTGCAGATTGAGTTGGGACAACAGCTCGTCGGCAACGACGACGGTACCCCCGTTACTGCCCATCGCCGAGTTGGCGATGGCCGCCGTGTCCTCGTCCGACTTATCGGTTGCGGGCTTGAGCGTATGCCCGCCCAAGGTAAGGGCATGGCCGCCAGCCATATACTTGGTGTACAGGTCGACCAGCTCACCGCCCATATCACACGTAAGCAAGTACTGGTCGCGGCCAATGCTCACCGGCTCCTCGCCCATCATCTGGCGCAATTTGTTGTACTGACTTGCCGGCGTCACAGACAGGCCTGTCATGTCGGCGTTGCTGCCCTCGAACGCCTTGGGGAGCTTTTCGCCCATGGTCTTGCACATCTCACTTGGGATCACCGAAGGATTCGAGCCGCCAAGCGGGTAACTCAGATACGAATCGATCTGCACATGCTCCCCGGCAACATCGGCGATATTGACCTTCTTGCCGGTCTCGTCGTTGTTGTCCGCCGACTTGTCCTTACGATCGCCGTGCCATGGATCGCCGTGCCATGCGGAGTACAAATCGACCGTACTATCGGCCAGCACCATGCGATCGGCCTCAGACGGATTGACGTACTCTTTGTAGTAGTCGAGCGTATCGGGCGTGTAATAGACATACGTCTGCGACATGTCGGCCGGATTATAGCGCTCCAGGTTCTCGTTCATCACGCTGGCAATCGACATACCGCAAGTCACAGAAGTAATGGCAAGGAACAGAATCATCGCGATGACGCCCATCGAAAAGCACACCGTGTTGACCTTGGCCGCAAGCTGGCGCACGGTAAACATGTTGAGACCGCGCCAATACACGCCGCGCAGGCTCTGCAGCAGCTTGATGAGCATGCCCGAGAGTCCCCAGAACAGGGCAAAGGTGCCCGCGGTAACCATAGCGGTCGTAATACCAAACTGGTTCATGGCCTCTTGCAGCTTGCTGTCCGTCGCGGTTAGCGGGAACCCATCACGTAGCAGACGGTAATAGGCCACGCCCACCAGCACCACGCCCACGGCAAAGATGGCAATCGCGATCCAGGGGTTGCGTGTCTTGATGGTCTCGTTGCGACGCTCGGCACCCATAAGCTCGATGAGTTTGGTACGACGCACGGCGCGGAGGTTCAGCAGTAGCGTGAGCACAAACATTACGAGCATGCAGGCAAGGGTCAGATTGAACGCATGCATCGAGAAAAAGAAGTGGAAATTGGCGATCTGCGTCTTAAAGAGCGAGGCCGTAAAGAACGTCATGAGCTGGGAGAGTCCCACACCCAGCACAATGCCGGCAACAAAGGCCACCACCGAGACAATCACCGTCTCGAGCGCCATGATCGTGGCGACGCGCCCGCGCCCCATGCCGAGCACCTGGTACAGGCCAAACTCCTTTTTGCGGCGTTTCATGATGAAGTTATTGGCGTACACCATCAAAAAGGCCATGACACCGGCCAAAAAGTACGTCAGGTCGCCGAGCATACTGCCCATAACCTGCGCCAAGCCCTCTTCATCAATTCCGGCGATGTCGACCTGCATCGAGATGGTGTTAAAGGCATAGAAGACCGTGACGCCCAGGGTGAGCGTCAACAAGTAGACGAGGTAGTCGCGGCCGGCACGGCGGACGTTGCCCCAAGCGAGTTTACAGAGCATCGGAGCCCTCACCGCCCATCATGGCAACGACCTCCATAATGCGGTCGAAGAACTCGCGGCGGTCGGTGTCGCCGCGGCGCAGCTCGGTGAAGATCTTGCCGTCGCGGATAAACAGCACACGGCTCGTGTAGCTGGCGGCAAAGCTATCGTGCGTAACCATGAGCACCGTGGCGCGCAGGCGGCGGTTGAGCGCCTCCAGGCTCTCGAGCAGCAGACGGGCGCTCTTGGAGTCGAGGGCGCCGGTGGGCTCGTCGGCCATGATCATCGTGGGGTCGGTGACGAGCGCGCGGCAGGCGGCAACGCGCTGCTGCTGGCCGCCGGACATCTGGTAGGGGTACTTGTCGAGCACTTGGCTGATGGACAGGCGCGCAGCCACATCCTGCACGCGGGTCGAGATCTCCGCCGAGTTCATACGGGCGATGGTGAGCGGCAGGGCGATGTTCTCGCGCGCCGTGAGCGTATCGAGCAGGTTGGAGTCCTGGAAGATAAAGCCAAGCTCCTCGCGGCGGAACTGCGAAAGCTTGGCCTGCTTCATGCGCGTCACGTCCTGGCCGTTGATGCGGATGGTGCCACTCGTGGCGCTATCGATGGTCGACACGCAGTTGAGCAGCGTCGACTTGCCCGAGCCCGAGGCGCCCATGATGCCGACGAATTCGCCACGGTTGACGGTAAAGCTGACGTCGTTGAGCGCGCGGGTCACGTTGCCCAGCGCTCCATATACCTTTTCGAGATGCGCGACCTCCAGTACCGGGGTTGCCGTTTGCGTGGTTTGCATACCGAGTCCTTTCTTGCGATTAGTCTACGGCATCTATAGTCGCAAGAAGCCGAGTCGGCTACCATCGATATGGCTTACGCTTGCCTTACCGTTGCGTAAGGTAAGGGTAGTCTTTTTGGGACGGGGCTTTTTTAGCTGCCCCATCCGAAGCTTTTGAGGCATGAGGGCGCATTTGACATAGGGCAGCTAAAAAAGCCCCGTCCCAAAAAGACTACCCCGTCATGTAATGATGTTGAGAGAGGACTCCTGTTGAAGACTGTTCATGTTGCCGCTGGGATCATTCGCAAGGATGGATCTGACGAGCTACTTGCTGTGCAGCGCGGCTACGGCGACATGCAGGGACTTTGGGAGTTCCCGGGTGGTAAGCTCATGCGCGGCGAGACACCTGAAGACGCCGTGCGCCGCGAGCTCATGGAAGAGCTGCAGGTCAGAGTCACCAACCTGCGTGACTTCTACACCGTTGAGTATGACTACCCAGATTTCCACCTCTCAATGGAGTGCTACTACTGCTCGCTCGCCGATGAATCCGATGAGCCTCAGAAGCACGACCGCCAGCTCGATATCCGCTGGATTCCGCGCACCTCGCTTACCACGGTGGAATGGATGCCCGCCGACAAGGGGCTCATTGATGCCCTGATTGAGCTGAAGGAAGATCGGCTTAAGGCCAACAGCACTGCCAACGACACCGAGGCCACCACGACCGACGAGCCCGCTTCCAAGCCCAAGCGCGCACCTAGGCGCCGCAGCAAAAAGCGTCCCAAGCCCGGTCTGCTCGACGGCATCGATACCTCGGACCTTTCCGCCGACGAGCGCGAACTGGTGCGCCGTCGCGCTGCCATCAAAAAGTCCATGAAGGGCAACAAGCGTGCAAACACCAAACCCGAGCTGCTCGTTCGCCAGCGCCTGCGCGCAGCGGGCCTTACGGGTTATCGCTTGGAATGGAAGGTTCCCGGCAAGCCCGACATCGCCTTCCCCGGCCGCAAGATCGCCATCTTTGTCAACGGTTGCTTTTGGCATCGCTGCCCTAAGTGCAATCCGAGCCAGCCAAAACGCAATGTTGAGTTTTGGGAGGCAAAGTTCCGTCGCAACGTCGAGCGCGACCGCGCTGCCGTGGCAGCACTCACTCAAATGGGCTGGACGTCCATAACCATCTGGGAATGCGATCTCAAAAAAGACCGCATCGACGCCACGATGGAAAAGGTCATCGAGCGGGTGCGCGCCGCAGAGCCGCAGCGCTAGGAACGAGCCGTCCACACACCCCACACAGGCGAGCCACATCCACGTCACAAACCTTAGAAAGCCCTTAAGCCCAAAACCTTTCAAGAGTGTTACTCGATACCTCTGACCTGCGGTTTCATCGTAACGCCAAACCTCATTAAGCCTTTCTTTAGCGCTTCTTTGCGACGGCCGCGGCATAATACTGCCAACGCACGGGACCTAGCAGCACACCCCGCGCGCATCCTTTTGGTGGATATCGAGGAGGCCGCATAAGCATGCATTCTTCCAATGACGCAGCACAGCAGCCATCCCTAACACATGCAGACCTTTTCTCCTTCCCCCCGACACAGAGAGACGGTCTCCTCGACTCCCCCACCACAAAAGCCAAACGCTCAACCAATCAGAATCTCAACTTGCAAGCATCGTTCGAAAAGCTCCAAGCATCCCTAGACAAAACCTTCCCCAACCAAGCCCGGGCATACTAGCCCCCCCATCAACAAAGTAGCCCTAACGCTCCAATTTTCCGCCCAACGCCACAAGGGCGACGACCTCGAGTAGGTCAACCTGGGAGGGACGAGGGCTTAGTTCCCCAATCTTTCCGCAGGGGGCAAAAAGCCTCGCCGCACGAAGTGCGCAGCGAGGCTTTTTGCATGCCCGAGGACGATTGGGGAACTAAGCCCTCGTCCCTCCCCGGGATATGTAGCGAGTCGGAGTACCCTTGCTGTTACTCTGCTTTGCCCACAGAGTTGAGGTTGGTCATGCGGATCTTAACCAGCTCGGTGATCTCACGCATGCCCTCCTTGGCCGGCTTCTTGGGATCGAAGCAGGCAGGGTTCTCGGCCATGTAGGCCATGAAGCCCTTGGTGTAGGCCTGACGCAGCTCGGTGGCATAGTTAACCTTGCAGATGCCGTTCTTCACAGCCTCGGCGACCTGCTCATCGGGCACACCGGAGGTGCCGTGCAGAACCAGCGGCACGTCGACGGCGTCGCGAATGGCCTTGACCACGGACTGCTCGATGTGAGGATCGCTCGTGTACACACCGTGGCTGGTGCCAACGCCAATGGCCAGCGAGGTGCAGCCGGTGCGCTCGACGAACTCCTTGGCCTCGGCAGGATCGGTGTAGGGGCTCTCGCCCTCAACCGCGGGACCGTCGTCCTCCTTGCCGCCAACCTTGCCAAGCTCAGCCTCGACGGGCACGCCCATGGCGCGGCCAGCGTCGGCGACGGACTTGGTCAGGGCGATGTTGTCCTCGAAGGACTCGTGCGAGCCGTCAATCATGACAGAGGTGTAACCGGTGCGGAAAGCCTGCATGCAGCGGTCATAGCCATCGCCGTGATCGAGGTGCAGAGCGACGGGCACGGAAGCGCGCTCGGCGGCAGCCTTGACCATGCCGTAGAAGTAGTCCAGACCAGCGGTCTTGATGGTGCCCGGGGTGGTCTGCATGATGACGGGGGACTTGGTCTCCTCGGCAGCGGCCAGAACGGCCATAACAAACTCGAGGTTCTCGACGTTGAACGCGCCGACGGCGTAGTGGCCGGCCTGAGCGTCCTTGAGCATCTTTTCGGTGGTAACAAGTGCCATGAGCGTTTGCTCCTCTCCCTCGCCCGCATCTGGACATCGGGCGTACGTGTCCGCAAGGCCTTTTACCTTGCGTTTTGCTGCGCCCATTGTATGGAAATCGTTCGTGTTACATGTATGAGATATCACCGGCACGCAGGTCAGGACACCCGTTTTTGAAAAGCAAACGGAAGGGATTCGGACCAAATTTCTCTATCCGACACTGAAGTTTTCACGCGAATCGTCTTTCTTTTATAGAAAAGATAAGTAATCGAAAGGTGTTTTCTTACTTAAAAAGAAAATGAACGAAAATGGACTCAACACAATTCCTGCAAATTTCAGACGCGGATGGAGCAGCTATGGCCCACGTAACAACTCGAGCATTCGCCGACGAGCGGCGCGCCGCCATTATGGAAATGCTCGAGCATAACGCCTCCGTTCAGGTGGCAGACATCGCCCAAACCTTTGGCGTGTCCTCTGTCACCGCCCGCGCCGACCTGGACGCGCTCGCCGAATCCGGTAAGCTGCGCCGCACGCATGGCGGCGCCGTGTCGCTTCATAAACGCCTAACTGTCTCCACGCAAGATCGCCGCATAAACATCAATGTCGCCGCCAAGCAGGCTATCGCACAAAGTGCCATTGAACTCGTCGGCAACGGTGACACCCTGCTCGTCGACTCGGGCACCACGGCACTCGAGTTTGTCCGGCTCCTCGATCAGCGCGACGGCATCACCGTCATCACGGCCGACATCACCATTTCCGATTACATCGACGAAAGCATGCCCTCGGTCGATGTCGTCATGCTGGGTGGGGCGCTGCGCAAAGGCCATCGCTATCTATATGGCCCGCTCACCATGCAGGCGCTTCAAACGGTCCACGCAGACCTTGCCGTCATGTGCCCCGGCGCCTTTGTCCCCCACTGCGGCTTTACGACCGACTTTCCCCAGATGGCCGAGACCAAAGCGGCTATGATCGCCGCAGCCCGTCAAAGCGCCGCTCTCATGGACGCCAGCAAGGTCAACGGACGCGGCATGTATCGCTTTGCCGAACTGACCGATGTCGACACCGTCGTGATGGATTGCGACCCCGACCATGCCGTTGCCACCTCAATCGCCGAGATTGCCGATGACGAACGCCCGAACCTCATCATCACCGGCGCATAAACAAAAACCACCACAAAGGTGCCTGTCCCCTTTGTGGTGGTTTGCGCGTCAAAAGTGAGCGTATCGCTATTTGGAAAGCTCGTCGGCGAGGGCTTCGATCTGGGCGCGCGAGGCGTCGTTGAGCGAACCCAGCACGGTCACCTTGTTCTGCGTCAGGGTGATGTCCTTCATGCCCTCGAGCTCCTTGGTCATAACCTTGGCAGCAGCGGGCGCCCAAGAGCCGGCCTCGACAAGCGCCACCGTGCGGTTCTGGTAGGCATGCTCGGCGAGCGTGTGGATGAAGGTGCTCATAAACGGGAAGATCTCGCCCTGATAGGTGATGGAAGCGAGTACCAGACGGTCATAGCGGAACGCATCCTCAACGGCCTCGGCCATGTCGTCGCGAGCCAGATCAAAGACGGAAACCTTCTGGCCGCGAGCCTCAAGCGCGGATGCGAGTTCCTTAACGGCGGCCTTCAGATGGCCGTACACGCTCGCGTAGGCAATCGTGATGCCGTCGTCCTCGGGCTGATAGCTCGACCAGGTGTTGTAGGTGTCGAGGTAATAACCCAGGTTCTCGGTCAGCACGGGGCCGTGAAGCGGGCAGATAATCTGAATGTCCAGATCGGCGGCCTTCTTGAGCACGGCCTGCACAAACTTGCCGAACTTTCCCACGATGCCAAAGTAGTAACGGCGCGCCTCGCAGGCCCAGCCCTCAGGATCCTCGATGTCGTTGGCGCCAAACTTGCCAAAGCCGTCGGCACTAAAGAGCACCTTGTCGGTGGCCTCGTAGGAGAAGAGCACCTCGGGCCAGTGAACGTTGGGGGCGCCAACAAACGTTAGGCTGTGGCCGCCCAGGTCGAGCACATCGCCCTCTTTGACGACCATCTTGCGCTCGGGGAAATCGGTGCCAAAGAAGTTGACCATCATGCGGAAGGCGCCCATACTTGCCACGATCTGGGCCTGGGGATAGCGCTCCATAAAGGCGGCAATGCCGGCGGAGTGATCGGGCTCCATATGATGGACGACCAGGTAGTCGGGCGTACGGCCATCGAGCTCGGCCTCGAGGTTGCCGAGCCACTCGTCGACAAAGCCAGCGTCGACCGAATCGGCGACAGCGATCTTTTCGCCCAAGATAACGTAGCTGTTGTATGCCATACCGTTCTCGGACACGTCGTACTGGCCCTCGAACAGGTCGATGTCGTGGTCGTCGACGCCGATGTAGCGGATATCCTTGGTGATCTCCATCAGGCAAAACCTCCTAGATAGACAAAAGAACCCGTCTATCATAGCACTCGGCTGCATCCCAACAGCCATCTGCCGGCATCCTTATCGATTGTTATTGATGTTCAACATATCACCGTTGACCTGCGGAAACTATGCGCGCGGTGCCGCCGTACTATGTCGAACGATAAGCTGGCCGGGAATACGAATGGCAACGGTTTTGCCCGCCGTACCCGCCTCGGGAACCGCATGCTCAAACACCTCTCGTCCGCGCTGATGCAAGTCGAATCGAACGGTCGTGAGCTCGTTATGCGCGACAAAGTCGTCGAGTGAGTCATCGACGCCCACCACGCTCACGTCCTCGGGCACGCGCAAGCCGCTATCGCGCAGCGCGGCGATGGCGCCGTTTGCCATCTGGTCGTTTGCCGCGTAAATCGCCGTCATGGTGCGGTCGTGCTCGGCCAGGTACCTGCCGGCCTCGTAACCGCTGTTGGCAGACCAGTCACCCTCGAGCGGCTCTACCGGCTCGATGTGTTTACGCTCGAGTGCATCCTGCCAGCCGGCGCGACGAAACTGTTCGTCGACTGAGAACGACGGGCCACCAATATAGCGAATCTGCTCGTGCCCCAGCTCAAACAGGTGATCCATGAGCAGCAGCGAGCAGCCGTAATGATCGGAATCGACCGTGGTCACGCGCGGATGCGCATACATGGTGACGATAACCGTGCCAATGCCCGGCAGTGGATCAAACGACTCAAAATCGGGCGCCATGCGACTCATGCCGATGATGATGCCGTCCACCGGCAATGCAGCCATACGACGCGTGGCCTCGGCAAGCGAAAACTCCTCGGTCTTGGACATCTCGACCAGCGTGATGGCGCAACCGCGCTCACGGGCCGCACTGGCAATGCCGTCGATCATCGTCAGGTTACCGAACTTGGTGACATCGTTGACGCACAGACCGACCGAATGGTAGCGGCCGTCGCGCAGCGAGCGACCGGCATAACTCGGACGAAAGCCGAGCTCTTGCATGGCGGCCTGCACGCGCTGGCGCGTCTGTTCGTTAACGTTGGGCAAGCCGTTGGCGACGCGCGAAACCGTCTGCTGCGAAACGCCAGCAGCGCGGGCGACGTCGGCCATGGAGACCGGACGCGTACCTGTATCGTTGGACGGGCGCCTTGCCACAGGATCACCTTCACCCTTGCGAGATCTGAATAGCGTGAATGCCGGCCCGGGCAGAAACACACCCCGCGCCGAAGCCCGCTATCGTCGGACGCATGCTAACGTACTCTACTTTTTCAATCCGCAACTCTTCTGCTCTATAAGTCCATACGGCAATACCGTTCACGGCTGAATTTCTACCGATTACCAGATTCTCAAAAAGTGATAAGCGTTGTGTTATGAGTACGTTAACATAGCCCGTAACGTGCGGCATCGTAGATGCTGAGTTTACGCCGCTTCAGATTGTTAACGTACTCACTACGACGCAAAGCTCGTCAGTATGCGCCAAGGAAAGGACCCTCATGACCGCTCCCGACGAAAAGACACTCGCCACGCTCACCAAGCTGTTCGAGGATGAGTTTGGCCCCATCGGCGATCGCCAGGTGCTCTATGTGCACGCGCCCGGCCGCTCCGAGATCAGCGGCAACCACACCGACCACGAGGGCGGCCACGTTATCGCCGGCTCGCTCGATGTCGCCGTCGACGGCATCGCCGTGGCAACCGCTTCCAACAAGGTCCGCGTTGCCGACGAGGGCTATCCCACGTTTGAGATCGCGCTCGACACGCTAGACGTTCAGGAGTCCGAGAAGGGCACGTCCGCGAGCCTCGTCCGCGGCATGGCCCACGAAATCGCTGCTCTGGGCGTTGAGCCCCAGGGCTTCGACCTCGCCTTCACCTGCTCCGTCCCCTCGGGCGGCGGTCTTTCGAGCTCCGCTGCTGTCGAGGCGGCATACGGTCGTGCCATGGAGACGCTCTGGGGAGCGCCCGCCATCGAGCCCGTCGCGCTCGCCCAGATGAGCCAGCGCACCGAGAACAATTACTACGGTAAGCCCTGCGGCCTTATGGACCAGGCCGCCGTGTGCTTGGGCGGCCTTGCCTACATGGATTTTGAGGATCAGGCTCAGCCTAAGACCCAGAAGCTCGAGCTCAACTTTGAAGATCACGGCTATGCGCTCGTGCTCGTTAAGGTCGGTGCCGACCACGTGGCCGCCACCGACGACTACGCCGCCGTTCCGCGCGAAATGCAAGACGTCGCCGCCGAGTTTGGCAAGGCACGCCTGTGCGAGGTAAACGTTGCCGATTTTGACGCCAAGCTCCCCGAGCTGCGCGCCAAGCTGGGCGACCGTGCCTGCCTGCGCGCCGTTCACTACTGGTACGAGAACGGCCTGGTCGATAAGCGTTGGTCGGCCCTTAACGCCGGCGATATCGATCAGTTCCTGGTCCTGACGCGCGAGTCCGGCGCCAGCTCCGCCATGTACCTGCAGAATGTTGTTGCCAAGCTGGGATCTGAGCAGCCTTCCATGTATGCCCTGGCGCTGGCCGAGCACGTGCTCGACGGCCGCGGCGCCGTTCGCATTCACGGTGGCGGCTTTGGTGGCACCATCCAGGCCTTCGTGCCGCTCGACCTGGTCGACACCTTCATTGCCAAGATGAACGGCTGGCTGGGCGAGGGCTCTGCCCGCCACTACGCAATTTCTGACAAGGGGGCTTACGCGGCATGGCTGTAATGACCGACGTGCGCGAGGCCGCGCAGGGCCTGATCGAGTACGCTATCCACCGGTCGATGATCGGCCAGGACGATCGCATCTGGGCATACAACACCATTTTGGAGTGCATCGGCGCCACGGGCCCCGCACTCGACATGGCTTGGGCGCTCAAGACCGAGAAGATTTCGCTCTTGCACCCCGATACCCTGCCCGACTTTGACCTGGAGGGCACGCTCGCCGCGCTTGCCGAGGCCGCCGTTGCCAACGGTGCTGCCGAGGACACGGCATCGGGGCGCGACCGCATCGCCATGCGCATCATGGGTATGCTCATGCCGAGGCCTTCGGTTGTAAACGAGGAGTTCAACGGCCGCATGGGCGTCAACGAGCCCCGCGCCGCGACCGACTGGTTCTACGGCCTGTGCTGCGACGCCGGCTACGTGCGCCGTGCCGCCATCGCGCGCAACATCAAATGGAGCACCCCCACCAACTGGGGCGATCTCGAGATAACCATCAACCTGTCCAAGCCTGAGAAGGACCCGCGCGATATCGCCGCGGCAGGTGCCGCCAAGAACACGGGCGAAAAGTATCCCGCCTGCCAGCTCTGCATCGAAAACGAGGGCTACCCCGGACGCTCCGCCGCAGCCGACGGCGGCGCTCATCCTGCACGCCAGAACCTGCGCATTATCCCCATCTCGCTCAATGGCGATCGCTGGGGTTTCCAGTACAGCCCGTACGCGTACTTTAACGAGCACTGCATTGCCATGAGCTCCGAGCATCGCCCGATGCACGTTGACCGCAAGGGCCTGACGTGCCTGCTCGACTTTGTGGACCTGTTCCCGCACTACTTTATTGGCTCCAACGCCGACCTGCCCATCGTGGGCGGCTCGATTCTGTCGCACGACCACTTCCAGGGCGGCGCGCACGAGTTCCCCATGATGCATGCCACCGAGGTCTCACAGTTTAGCGTGCCCGGCTTTGACAGCGTTACGGGTGCTGTGCTGCAGTGGCCGCTTTCGGTGCTTCGCCTGCGCTCGCATGATCGCGCTCAGCTGCTCGACGCTGCCGAGAAGATTATCCTCGCCTGGCGCGAGTGGACCGATGAGTCTGTGGGCGTCATCGCGCACACAGCCGATGGCATGGCGCATAACACCGTGACACCCGTCATCCGCCGCGTCGACTCCCGCGGCAATGCCGGCGGCGAAATCTACGAGGCCTACCTGGCGCTTCGCTGCAACATCACGACCGACGAGCATCCGTTGGGCGTGTTCCACCCGCATGCCGAGTATCACCACATTAAGAAGGAGAACATCGGCCTGATCGAGGTTATGGGTCTCGCCATTCTTCCGCCGCGCCTGGTTCCCGAGCTCGGTGCTGTCCGCGAGCACCTGCTGGCGGCCAAGGCCGATGCCAGCTACGACCTTGCCGGCGCGCTCGAGGGCGATAGTCTTTGCCGCAGCCACGCCGCATGGGCCGAGGATGTCTATGCCCGCCGCGCCGACGAGCTTACGGCGGACAACGCCATCGATATCCTGCACGAGGAGGTCGGCGTGGTGTTTGGCCACGTGCTCGACAACGCCGGCGTCTTTAAATGGGACGAAGCCGGCCGCGCCGCCCAGCAGCGCTTTATCGACTCACTGTAATGATCCCTTTCGGACGAAGGAAAACGGATCATTTCGTCTTCAAGACACCGGCGCCCGCCGGCAACATCGCCGGCGGGCGCCATTTTTGCGTGTAGTCATTGGGGACGCTCTTAAACGACTAGTCAAACAAGAACGTCCCCAACGACTAATGACTCGAGCGTGGAAAATCTCCCACTTTGAGCTCGTATGGGCCCCAAAAGCAGGAGATTGTCCACGCTCATTCTATTAGGAGTCGCAACCGCTACAACTCTACGACCTCAACGCTGTTGTAGACCTCGTCCCAGCGGTCCATGACCAGGTGGCCGGTCTTGGGGTCCATGGCGTTGAGCTTGCCGCAGGTATTGGCAGTCTTGAGCACGGTGACGTCGTCGGCACCAGCAGCAATGGCATGCGCAAAGCCGGCGATGGTCGAGTCGCCGGAACCCGTCGCGTTCACAGCCGCAATCGCGGGCGTCTTGGCGCGGAATGCGCGACCCTCATGGAAGCCCACCGAACCGGCAGCGCCCATCGAAACGACAACCCAGGGAATACCGGCAAAACGGCCATCGGCGGCAAGCGCCTCGCGCAGGGCATCGACATCGTCAGTCGTGAAGGACGTGCTCAGCAGACCGTTGATCTCGGTCAGATTGGGCTTCACAAGCTCGGGCTTGGCGTCGGACTCCAGCGCAGCCTCCAGCGATGCACCCGAGGTGTCGAGCAGCACCTTGGCGCCCGCCTCCTCGGCGATCTTGACGAGCTTGGCATAGTAGCCGGCATCGACGCCACGCGGCAGCGAGCCCGAAAGCGTCACGACGTCAGCCTTCGCAGCGAGCTCGGCGAACTTGGCCGTAAAGGCCTCGAGCTCGGCCGGAGCGATCTGCGGGCCGCTCTCCAGCAGCTCGGTCTGATTACCCTCGTGCAGAATATTCAGGCAAATGCGCGTCTCACCGGCGATGGGCACAAAGTCATTCTTGACGCCGTCGGCATCCATAAGCTCGGCCATATAGGCACCCATGTGGCCGCCAAGCAGACCGGTCGCGAGCACATCGTCGCCCAACTGCAGCAGCACACGACTCACGTTGAGGCCCTTGCCGCCAGCGGTCTTTTCGGGCGTCACGCGGTTAACATCGTCGATGATCAGCTTGTCGAGCTGATAGCGCGTATCAATCGACGGGTTCATGGTAACGGTCAGAATCATATTGAACTCCTGTTCCGGGGCGGCATGACCCACCCCAAACATACGATAGCTCGTTAAAGGATCTCGATCTCAAAGCCGCGGGTGACGGTCTCCCCCGGCTTGGCCACCAGGCAGCCACGCTTGTGCTCTAGAATATCGTCCTCGTCGGAGCAGGTGGACAGGCCACCCCACGGTTCAATTGCCACAAAGTCGCCCTCGGGCTTGCTCCACACAATCAGGTACGGCATATCGGGGAACGTCAGGCGCACGCCCTTGTCCTCGGTTTTCTTGGTCAGCGTAACCACGCGGCTCTCGAGCACGTCGAAGATGGTCTCCGCGAAGTCGAAGAGTTCGTGGGTAAGCGGCAGGTTCTGGCCGATCATGGGGTTCTTGCTGCGATGCTCAACATCAATCAGGCCCGTCGAGGGAACGGCAGTACAGAGCTCGGCGGCCTCACGCTGCTCAAAACGGAGCTCGTAATCGTCGTAGGACTCGCCCTCGTCGAGCGGGCACTTAAAGCCGGGGTGACCGCCCACAAAGAACGGCATGTCCTCGGTGCCCTCATTGGTCACCTCGTACGACACGGCCACCTTTTCCGAATCAATCGTGTAACGAGCAACGATCTTAAACGGATACGGGTACTGCTCGAGCAACTCGGCATGGTCGGCAGAGCTTAGGCTCAGCGCAACCATGTTGTCACTCTGTTCCTCGAGCTTCCACTCCTGTTTGCGCGCAAAGCCGTGGCGGGCGAGCTTAACCTCGCGGCCGCCCATGGTCATTGCGTGACCGTCGCGAAGGCCGCCGCAAATCGGAAAGCAAATGGGTGCCTGGCCCGACCAGACCGAAGGATCGCCCTGCCACAGGTACTCGCGACCGTTGGCTTTAATCGAAGTGAACGATCCGCCAGCCGTGCTCAGTGCCACACGAATAGAACCGTTATCAAGAACAAACTCCATAGGAGCCTTCACTTTCGTACGCCAGCCCGCCAAGTCAGTGGGGCTGATAGAAAACCGGCCCGCGCCCCCTCACAGAAACGCGAGCCGTCAACGGACTAGTTAATTACGCCGGATACCCGCTAATCATGGTATTCGCCGCGGTCCCACTTCTCGAGGAACTCGTCAAAGAAGTGCGGATCAGCCTGAGCCTCGGCGTCGGCCTTGTTGCAGGCATCGATCTTGGCGATCAGGGCATCGTGCTCGGGGGTCTTCTCGTAGGGCTCCTCCAGGAAGGCAAGCATGATGTCAGCCATCAGGAACTCGCCGGTAATCTTGCCGCCAAAACCCACGATGTTGGCGTTGAGCTCGCGACGGGCATACAGGGCAGAGGTCATGTCGCGAACCAGGGCGCAGCGGGCGCCGGGAACCTTGTTGACGGCGTTGGTGATGCCGATGCCGGTACCGCACAGGGCCACGCCAAAGTCGGCCTTGCCGCTGGCAACAGCCTCGCCCACGGCCTTACCGTAGATGGGATAGTGCGTACGGGTGTGGCTGTAGGTGCCGCAGTCGAGCACCTTGTAGCCAGCCTGCTCCAGGCGGTCGGCCAGATAGATCTTCTCGTCCGTAACGATATGGTCGCAACCGATTGCGATGGTCTTCTTCATCAGAACGTCCTTTCGTCTGAATTCACAAGTTGAGGTAGAAGTTCGAGTTCTCGGTGGCTCTCGTTAGGCCATCTTGTTGAGCATGTCGACACGGATCTGGTGACGGCCGCCGGCGTACTGGGCACGCAGGAACTCGCGGGCGATCTTCTTGGCGACCTCGGTGCCCACGACGCCCGGGCCCATGGTGACCATGCGCGAGCCGTTGTGCTCACGGGTCATGTAAGCGGAACGCTCGTCGGAAATGTTGGCGACGACCATGCCCTTGATCTTGACGGCAGCCATATAGGAGCCGACGCCGTACTTATCGAATGCGAAGCCCTGGGAATCCTTGTGCTCCAGCAGGTCCTTGGCAACGGCGGTCGCGGAATCGACAAGGTCCGCGGCAGGGGTCTCGGAATAGTCGACGACTTCGTGACCGTCGGCGATGAGCATCTCCTTGATGGACTCCTTCATCGACATACCGTCGGCATCGGAAGCGATTACAACCCTCATGACATCCTCCTTGAGAGATACGCAGGTGCGTAGTTTCTGTTTGGAAGTGTTGAATCGCGTTCAGGTCCGGGCATCTGAATGTGCGGTTCTTCACTGTTCATGTTTATTTGAACACATTCGAACAGTAACTGCAAGTATTATTTGTTTATCTTTGTTCTTTTTTGAACAAATACCGTTTACGGATGATTGCTGGCCGTTTGGGCCCGGCGCGGACGTAGTGACCACGTGTTCAACAAACAAAAAGGCGGCCGAGAACGTGTCTCGCCCGCCCTTCGGCGGTATTCCCCGGTATATACAGCTGTTTTAGCTACTCAGACTGCCCGCTCTTCTTGGCATGTTTAGACGGAGCGCTCAAGAAACGGCCCGTCAGATAGTTCGCGGGACCGGAGATATCGATCCCCAGCAGCACGTGCCCCAGCCACAAAAACGCCGCGAGCACCAGCAGTGGAATCACGCACGAGGTCACGATCATCACGATGACACCTTCGATCAGATCGGTCACCTGCTGCACGATCTCGTCAGTCATCTGTTTGGCGCCGCTGGTCACCGACGTAACAAGGCTCGATGCCCCATCAGTCAACTGCTCGAGCACGTTTTTGGACTCCGTGGTCTCGGATTTTTTCTTGTTCGATTTTGAGCTGGTCTCGACTGACTTGTCCGTGGTGTCGGCCGCATCCGCAGCCTTTTGCTCGGCTTGCTCAATACTTACGCGATACGTTTCATCGACCTTCTGCGACACCCATACGCTCACGGGCACAAGCGCCATACCGATCACGGCAACCACCAGCACGCGCGTCGCCGCGCGGCGCAGAACGGTGCTCGTGCTCCAGCGCCCGTGAATGCCGAGCGACACCGCAAAGAGTACCAACGCAAACGGGATTAAGATGCCCAGGCCAACCGACCACAAAATCGTGAGCAAATATTTCTCTAGGTAGAGCACGGCAAGCACGATACCAAGGTTGCCTGAAAGCTGCGCGAGCTGCTCGGCAACCGGCGTTCCCGTATCACCCGGCAGCGCGGTAATACCCGCAGACAGTGCCACGCACGAGGTCGTGAGCGCCAAAACATTGCCCTTCTTTTGATCGATGACCTCGATAGTGGAGTCCCAAGTTTTGGTATCGGCAAAATGCGGACGAGCTACAAAGCCCGACAGCAGCGCCAGTACTACGAGCGCAACGATAAAGCCAATCTGCAGCTTTTTGTTTGCGCACACGACATCGGACAGGCTGGGCTGCAGCTCGGTTACCGTCGTGTGCTCGGTTATCTGGACAGGACGCCCATGAGCCATCTCGCGCACGTCTCTTTTTTGTATTGACCCGTTATCCGGCATTTGGATACCTCCTCAGTCCGGTCTGTATTGCGGATGGAAGTATACCCACCGAGCAAAAATCGAACGGGAGGACGAATGGAGCGCACCAAGGCTGTCCCCAATGACTAGTCGTTTAAGAACGTCCCCAATGACTATCTCGGAATGAGTTGCGGTGGAATAGGGATTGTTTTGCGCCCGCCGGCCCCTATTCAGTCCCCATTTCACCGCAACTTGGAGGAGGACAGAAAAAGCCCTGCCGCGGGTAACGGCAGGGCTTTTGGAAGGGGACTTGGTTGTGAGGGCTCGTTAGGCGAGCTTGGCCTCGAGCTCGGCGATGCGCTTGTAGGCATCGATGGTAAAGCGGGTCTGCTTCTCCAGGATCATAGTGGTCATGAGAGTGTCCTGAGCATGGGCCATGATGAAGGTCATCTCCATCTCGCCGCCGCCGGCCTCCTGCGAAAGCAGCTTGGTCTGCGTGTCGTGGGCACCGATGAGCGCATCGCTGGCATCCTTGTGCAGCTGCTCGGCCTTCTCAAAATCACCCTCGCGAGCAGCATCGAGCGCTGCAAGCAGATCGGTCTGGGCGTCACCTGCGTATGCGACAATCTCGAATCCAACCATCGAGATTTCTTCTTTGGTTGCCATATTGCGTTCCTTTCACATATGAACCAACGGAGAGCATCGCGTCCGGGCATACGCGCTGCGCTGTGTATGACAGAAACAATAACATTCAAACAAAAAGGAACAGCGCAAAACGTAATTTCGAGCTATGAACGGTCACTTTTCGCCCGTGAACGGTTTTTAAACCAATCCAAACAATATCGAACACCATTAGCGGAAACCCAAACAGACCCGCGCCCTAGCGTACATCGCGCACCGTATCGCCCTCGACGAGCACGCCCGGAAACAGCATGTGCTCCACACCGGGTTCAACGCCCTCGGCGCCGGCAATCTTGTCGACCGCCCACATGCCGACGCGCTTGTTGTCAAAGCGCACCGTAGTCAGGCGACAATCGGGCACGATGTCGCCCAGACTGTCATCAACACCCACCACGCTCACGTCCTGGGGCACGCACTTCCCGCGCGACTCGAGCCCGCGAATGCAGCCATATGCCATGGCATCGTTGGAGGCATAGATGGCCGTGCAGGTCGGATCATCCGCAAGCACCTGGCCGGCAGCATATCCACTCTGCGCCGTCCAGTCGCCGCGCACGAGCTGCGGTGGCTCAATGCCATGCGCACGCAATGTCTCGCGCCAGCCTTCCTCGCGCCGCATGCCCGAAAGCGAGCGCTCGGGGCACGAGATAAAGTGCACGGTTTTGTGCCCCTGCTCCAGCAAGTACTCGACCACCTGGCGCGAGCAATCGAACTGGTCGTTATCGACCGTTGAACAGAGCGGGTGCTCCAACATCGTAACGAGCACCGTCTGCATGCCGGACAGCGGCTCGAAGGTGCCAAAGTCCGCCGGCATGCGATTCATGATCACGACCACGCCGTCCACCGGCAGTGCGCTCATACGCGACGATGCGCTCTCGAGGGTATACGGATGCCCGTCTACCTTAGTGAGGGTGATGGCATAGCCATGTTTGTCGGCCGCGGCGGCAAAGCCCTCCATACGATCGAGGTTGCCGGTACCGGTAATGTTGAACATGGCGACGCCGACGGTCTTGAACTTGCCGCGGCGCAGCGACCGGCCGGCAAAATTGGGGCGATACCCCAGCTCGCGCATGGCGGCACGCACGCGCTCCTTGGTCTCGGGGCGCACGCTGGGCGAATCGTGCACGGTGCGCGAGACCGTCTGCTCCGAGACGCCCGCGAGGCGCGCCACATCTTTGACGGATACCGATTTTTTAACAGCGGCCATAGGTCGATCTTTCTATGTCAACGATGCCATTGACGGCATCCTGCGCAGTCATTTTGAACACATTTAAGTATATCCAACGTCTCTCCAACGATACGCTTACCACCCAAAACCTACCGTTCACCGACAATTCTGCTTCGCCGAACGGCTTTTGTCGCCCAAATGTTAACGTTGCCATTGTGCAAACACAGAGCCACCGGGCAGCTCAATCGTTTACACGCAAGGAATCGACGGTCTACAGGCACAGGGGCCACCGATTCACATCTTTTTTTGTGTCGCAAAATGGCAACGTCAACATTTTGGCAACCAGATGTCAAAAGCTACCATCGTTGCTAACCCACCGACTCTTAGGAGCTTTGCATGGAGCAACTCATCGCCACCATCGAAAAAGGCCAGCCCTTTTTCAACGCGATCGCCCGCAACAAGTACCTCAAGGCGATTCGCGACGGCTTTATCTCCGTCATCCCCATCATCATCTTCTCGTCCATCTTCTGCCTAGTAGCCTCGGTCCCCAACATCTGGGGTTTCTACTGGCCCGATGACATCAACAACGCCCTGTGGAAGTGCTACAACTACTCCATGGGCATCCTGGCCATCGCCTGCGCCGCCACCACGGCCAAGCACTTCGCCGACGCTCAGAACCGCGACCTGCCCAAGAACAATCAGATCAACTTCATCTCGTGCATGTGCGCGGCCATCATCGGCTTCTTGCTCCTTTCGAGCGACACGATCGCCACGGACGCCGCCAGCGGCTTCAACACCACCTACCTTGGTTCCAAGGGCCTGCTGACCGCCTTTATCGCTGCGTTTGTGACCGGCATCATCTACAAGTTCTTCATTAAGCGCAACATCACCGTCAAGATGCCCGAGCAGGTTCCGCCCAACATCTCGCAGACCTTCAAGGACATCATCCCCTTCTCCGTCTGCATCACCGTCTTTTGGGTTTTTGACATCGTCTTCCGCGCTGCTTTTGGCTTCTGCTTTGCCCAGGGCGTCATCCAGGTGTTCCAGCCCCTGTTCACCGCTGCCGATGGCTACATCGGCCTCGCTGTGATCTACGGCGCCATGAGCCTGTTCTGGTTCGTGGGCGTCCACGGCCCCTCGATCGTCGAGCCCGCCATCGCCGCCGCGCTCGTTGCCAACATGACCGACAACCTGGCTGCGTTCCAGGCTGGCCAGCACGCTTCCGCTGTCCTGACCCAGGGTGCCCAGTACTTCGTCGTCTGCATGGGCGGTACCGGCGCCACGCTCGTCCTGGTCTTTATGTTCTGCTTCCTGGCCAAGTCCCAGGAGATGCGCGCCGTCGGTAAGGCCGCCATCGTCCCCGTGTGCTTTGCCGTCAACGAGCCGCTGCTGTTCGCCGCGCCCATCGTGCTCAACCCCGTCTTCTTTGTCCCGTTTGTCTTTGCCCCGATCGCCAACATCTGGATCCTCAAGGTCTTTATCGACTTCTTGGGCATGAACGGCTTTATGTACACCCTGCCTTGGACCGTCCCCGGCCCCATTGGCACCATCATGGGCCTGGGCTTCCAGCCGCTCGCCTTTGTGATGCTCGCCCTTATCCTGGTCGTCGACTTTGCCCTGTACTACCCTTTCTTCCGTGCCTATGACGCCCAGAAGTGCGCCGAGGAGGCCGAAATCTCCCGGGAGGAGCTCGCCGCCAAGAACGCCGAGAAGGCCGCCAAGCTCAACGACGCCTTCCAGGGTAAGGCCGACGCCAAGAGCGTTGCCGCCGGCGCCGCTGCCGAGGTCGTAAAGGCTGACGCCCCCGCCGCTTCTGCAGCACCCGCTGCCGGGGCAACGACCGCCAGCGACCTCAACGGCAAGCGCGTGCTTGTGCTCTGCCAGGGCGGCGGAACCTCGGGCCTGCTCGCCAACGCGCTGGCCAAGGCCGCCAAGGAGCGCGGTATTAACCTCGAGACCGCTGCCGAGGCCTATGGCAACCACGTGGACATGCTCCCCGACTTTGATCTGGTCGTCCTGGCCCCGCAGGCTGCCAGCTACCTGGCCGACCTGCAGAAGGACTGCGAGCGCGTGGGCAACAAGTGCGTCGCCTGCCGTGGCAAGCAGTACATCGAGCTCTCCCAGAACGGCGACAAGTCTCTCGCCTTCGTCTCCGAGCAGCTTTCGAAGTAAGTAACGCTCAGGGCCAGCCGACCATCCAAGAGCGACTGGCCCTTCGATTTAGACGATTGGATCATCATGTCCGTTAACCCTGCTAGCGTCACCAACCCGCCTGCGCAGTTTCCCGAGAACTTTGTCTTTGGCGGCGCCACTGCTGCCTACCAGGTAGAGGGCGAGACCCGCACTCACGGTAAGGGCAAGGTTGCCTGGGACGACTTCCTGGAGGCCCTGGGGCGCTTTTCCCCCGATCCCGCCTCGGACTTCTACAACCAGTACCCCGTCGACCTTGAGCTGTGCGAGGAGTTTGGTATCAACGGCATTCGTCTCTCCATCGCCTGGAGCCGCATCTTCCCCAACGGCACCGGTGAGATTAACCCCGAGGGCGTCCAGTTCTATCACGACCTTTTCGCCGAATGTCACAAGCACCACGTTGAGCCGTTTGTCACGCTGCATCACTTCGATACGCCGCTGCCCCTCTTTGAGAAGGGCGACTTCCTCAACCGCGAGACCATCGACGCCTTTGTGGACTTTGCCACCTTCTGCTTTAAGGAGTACGCCGACCAGGTGACCCACTGGTTCACCTTTAACGAGATCTGGGCGGACGCCTCCAACACCTACATCGAGGGCACCTTCCCCGGTGGCGTCAAGGCGCATCTTGCCGAGGCCTTCCAGTGCGAGCACAACATGATGCTCGCCCACGCCAAGGCCGTACTGGCCTTCCACAACGGCGGCTTTAAGGGCAAGATCGGCGTCATCCAGTCGTTGGAGTTTAAATACCCGCTCAACGAGAACGACCCTGCCGACATCAAAGCCGCCAATAACGAGCACGTGCTGCAGAACCAGTTCTTGCTCGACGCCACCTTCCGCGGCGACTATGCTCCCGACACCCTCGAGTGCGCCAACCGCCTGGCGGCCATCTCGGGCGACACCATCGAGATCCTGGACGAGGACCTCGAGATTATGCGCGAGGCCGCACTCTACAACGACTACCTGGGCGTTAACAACTACCAGTGCCGCTTCCTCAAGGCTTACGATGGCGAGAACGACCTGCACCACAACGGTACGGGTGAGAAGGGCACCGGCCGCTGGCGCGTTAAGGGCATTGGCGAGCATGTGAACAAGCCTGGCATCCCCACCACCGACTGGGACTGGATTATCTATCCCGAGGGTCTGTTCGATCTTCTCGTCTACATTAAGCAGCGCTACCCCAACTACAAGCAGATCTTCATCACCGAGAACGGCATGGGCTACAAGGACCCCTACAAGGACGGTTTTGTGGACGACCAGCCGCGCATCGACTACATCGAGCAGCACCTGCGCTGGCTGCTTAAGGCCATGGAGGTGGGCGTCAACGTGGGTGGCTACTTCCTGTGGAGCCTGCAGGATCAGTTCTCCTGGACCAATGGCTACAACAAGCGCTATGGCTTCTTCTACGTTGACTTTAAAACCCAGAAGCGCACGCCCAAGGCAAGCGCCTACTGGTACAAGCACGTAGCGCAGACCCGCCGTCTGGACTAGCGGCTGACGGGGTTACCCGCCCACATAACCTGTCCCCATTTCTCAGCCGGGGGCGGCACGTCACACGACGCGCTGCCCCCGGCCCTTTTGTGCAGGTCGAAAGCCGTTTATCTCAATCTGTAACATCTAACCGAGTTTTTGGTCCCTAGCTGTTACAAATCAAGACAAACCGGGGAGACCGGGTCGAATTGTCTAAATCTGTAACACTAGAACCGGTTTTGGACGTCTAGTTGTTACAAATTGAGATAAACGCACAGGACAATCCTCTCAATCTCAACCTGTAACATCTAGCCGAGTATTTCGGCCCTAACTGTTACAGGTTGAGATGAACGAGCCGAGCACGTCTACGCCCGCAGATCCCGCACGCTCGCGCGCTCGACCAACACGCCCGAGACGAGCGTACGGCTTCTGGAGCTCGGGGCTTCCAGACCTGCGACGACCTCATTGAGCGCACGGATGCCCAGCTCGCGGTGACGAAACTTCACCGACGTCAGAATCGAGTTGGGAATCGTCTTATAAAGCTCATCGTCGAAGCCGATCACGGACACGTCGTCGGGCACACCGAGCCCTTTGTCACGTAGAGCCATCATCACGCCGTTTGCCATGCAGTCGTTAGCAGCGAGGACCGCCGTGCAATCGGGCTTATCGGCAAGCACAAGGCCCGCGGCATAGCCACTATCCGCATTCCAATCGCCTTGCAGAGGCTCGGGCGGCTCAATGCCACGCGCCTCGAGTGCCGCTCGCCAACCTTTCATACGGCACTGGCTCGACAGTGACTCTTTTTTACCAGAAACGAAGTACACGCTCTTGTGCCCGTGATTCAAGAAGTACTCGCACGCCATGCGCGCGCCGCCCTCTTGGTCGTCACTGACGGTGGAGCAGGTAGGATGCTCCATCGGCGTAATAATCACCGTCTTGAGGTCTTTCGGTGCCTCAAAGGTATCAAAGTCATCGACCATCTGGCGCAGGTTGAAAATCATGCCGTCGACGGGAAGCTGCGACATCCTATGCGCCGCTTCGGCAAGGGTCATCTTCTCCCCCGCCCGCTTTTTGATCATCGTGAGAGCAAAGCCTCGCTCTTCGGCGGCATCGGCGATACCGTCGATCATGTCCACGGCGCCGCCCGACAAGTGGAACATCACCACGCCGATGCACCCGTAACGGCCCAACTTGAGTGAACGCGCGGCAAAGTTGGTTCGAAACCCGAGCGCCTCCATTGCGGAATGGACCCTATCGCGCGTCGACTCGCGCACGCTATCGGGCTCGTTGATCACGCGCGACACCGTCTTGAGAGAAACGCCCGCGGCAACTGCCACATCGTTCATTGAGACATTTTTCTTGTCCATCGTTGCCACTACTTCTCCAGTCGGTTTTGCATCGCTTGTTTTTTACGTTCTAGCATACACTACCTGCCTGATTGATAAATCAACCGTTTACCGAACAATATCGACCGCTCACCCGTATATCCTTGTTGCTCTTCCAAAAATGTCTTACGTTGTCATTAACGAAATGACAACGTTGTCATTTCGCAATGCCTCCCTCAAGCAGGAAGGTTTCCGGGCAGTCCTGACCATCCATCGACGACCAGTTCCATCCACATGCATCGCGCATCAAGCAGCAAAGGAGCTCTATGGACGCCATCGTAAAGATGCTCGAAAAGCATCAGCCGTTCTTTGAGAAGATCTCGAGGAACATCTATCTCCAGGCCATTAAGGACGGATTCCTTGGGTGCATGCCCATCGTCCTCACCTCTTCGATCTTTCTGTTGATCGCCACCCTTCCTGGCGTAGTTGGCATCACGCTGCCCCAACCGCTCATCGACTGGTGCAACAAGCTGTACAACTTCACCATGGGCGTTATGGGCATCATGGTCGCCGGCACCACTGCCAAGAACTTTACGGCTTCCATGAACCGTCGTATGCCCGCCGGCAAAGTGCTCAACGACGGTTCCACCATGGTGGCCGCCCAGTGCAGCATGCTGCTGCTCGCAGTCACGCAGTTCACCACCAAGTTCAACGGCTCCGAACTTTCGGTCTTCGATTGCACCAGCATGGGCACGCGCGGTCTGTTCTCGGCCTATATCGCCGCGTTCATTACCGTGTGGGTCTACAAATTCTGTGTCTCGCGCGATTTGACTATTAAGCTACCCAAGGAGGTCCCGGGGGCCATCGCTCAGAACTTCCGCGACATCATCCCCTTTGGCGGCGCCGTCATCATCTGCGGCATCATCGATGTCGTCGTGCGCAACCTCATGGGCGTTCCGTTCTCCGAGCTGCTTATCAAACTGCTCTCCCCGCTCTTTACCGCCGCAGAAACCTATCCTGGCCTTATCCTTATCCAGGCAGCCACCGCGTTCTTCTGGTTCATCGGCGTCCACGGCCCCTCGATCGTCCAGCCGGGCATCGACCCCATCCGTCTTGCCAACCAGGCCGAGAACCTGCAGGTTCTGCTGGCAGGCGGTCACCCCGCCCACTCCCTCACCTTTAACATGTCGCTCGTGGGTGAGTTCGGCGGCACCGGCGCCACGTTCATCGTGCCGCTTCTGCTGATTCTCTTTATGAAGTCCAAGCAGCTCAAAGCCGTCGGTAAGGCCTCGATTGTTCCTGTTGCCTTCGCCGTCAACGAGCCGCTGCTCTTTGGCGCGCCGATGATCCTTAACCCCTACATGCTCATCCCCTTTGTTGCCGCCGGTTGCGTCAACGTGAGTGTTGCCAAGTTCTTTATCGATAACGTGGGCATGAACGGCTTCTCCTTCGTGGTGCCTTGGGCTACCCCCGCCCCCATCGGCATCTTCATCACCACGAACTTCCAGCTTATCGCCCTGGTATTTGTCGCGATTATCATCTTGCTGGACGCCATCATCTACCTGCCGTTCTTGAAGGCATACGATAAGCTGCTCTGCGACCAGGAGGCCGAGCGCGCCGCCGAGCTGGGTCTCGAGTCCAATGGTGCCGCTGCCATCGCCGCCAAGCCCTCTGCGCCCGCCGTCGAGCAGGCTACCGCTTCCGTCGAGACGACTGTTGC
The DNA here is from genome assembly GCF_003459795.1 of Collinsella sp. AF18-8LB. Lineage (NCBI taxonomy): Bacteria > Bacillati > Actinomycetota > Coriobacteriia > Coriobacteriales > Coriobacteriaceae > Collinsella > Collinsella sp. AF18-8LB. The sequence continues at coordinate 143,801 of NZ_QRWU01000001.1, read as the reverse complement.
CGCCGCCGACAGCAAGCCTGTCGCCGATCAGCCCGAGCCCGAGCCCGAGCCCGCTGCCGATGCATCCGCCAAGAAGGATGTCGACGGTCTGAAGGTCCTCGTCCTGTGCGCCGGCGCCGGCACCTCTGCCATGCTTGCCAACGCCATCAAGGAAGGTGCTGCGCAGACCGGAGAGAACATCGCCTCCTCCGCAGGCGCCTATGGTCAGCACACTGCCATCATGGATCAGTACGACGTCATCGTGCTCGCCCCGCAGGTTCGTAGCTACTACAACGACATGAAGGCCGACACCGATCGCCTGGGCATTAAGCTGCTCGCTCCCCGCGGTAAGGAATATATCGACCTTACTCGCGACCCCGCTGGCGCCATCAAGTGGCTCCGCGAGAACCTCGACTAGTTACCTCCCTCTGTTGGTGCCCGGATTCCCGGTTCGGGCACCTCTCCCTATTCGTATCCCACAGAAAGGATGACTCATGACCAACCCCATGCAGTTCCCCGACGGCTTTGTGTTTGGCGGCGCCACCGCTGCTTACCAGGTTGAGGGCGAGACCCGTACACACGGCAAGGGCAAAGTGCCCTGGGACGATTTCCTGGCTGCTCAGGGCCGTTTCTCCCCCGACCCCGCAAGCGATTTCTACAACAAGTACCCGGTCGATATCGACCTGTGCCAGCGCTTCGGCATCAACGGTATCCGTGTCTCCATCGCTTGGAGCCGCATCTTCCCCAGCGGCACTGGTGAGATTAACCCCGAGGGTGTTGCCTTCTATCACGAGCTCTTTGCCACCTGCAATAAAGCCGGCGTTATCCCCTATGTCACGCTCGATCACTTCGATACGCCCGAGGCCTTTTACCAGAACGGCGGCGAGGGCTTCCTGACGCGCACGACGATCGACGCCTTTGTCGAGTACGCCAAGTTCTGCTTTGCCGAGTTCACCGAGGTCAAGCACTGGTTTACCTTTAACGAGATTCCCGCGACCGCCGAGGGCAGCTTTATCGTCGGCAACTGGCCGCACGGCGAGAAGTATCGCCTGGACAAGGCTTTCCAGCTCATGCACAACATGATGGTGGCCCACGCCAAGGCTGTCGTCGCCTTCCATGAGGGCGGCTTTGAGGGCGAGATCGGCATTGTCCAGAACCTGGAGCCCAAGTATCCCCTCGATCCCAACAGTGCTGCCGACTGCGAGGCAGCTCGCATGGCCGATGTCATCAACAACCGCTGGGTGCTCGACGCCACCTTCCGCGGCCACTATGCAGCCGACACCATGGAGGCTGCGACCAAGCTGGCCCATATCGCCGGCGGCGAGCTCGACGTCCGCGACGAGGACATCGCCGCGCTGACCGCCGCGCTCCCCTACAACGATTGCCTGGGCGTCAACACCTACAAGTGCCAGTTCCTGCGTGCCGCCGAGGGCGAAAACGACATCAACCACAATGGCACCGGCGACAAGGGCTCCTCGCGCTGGTTCCTCAAGGGCGTGGGCGAGTCATGCGTGCGCGAAGGCGTACCCACCACCGATTGGGACTGGATTATCTATCCCGAGGGCCTCTACGACCTGCTGCTGCGCATTAAGAACGATTACCCCAACTACAAGAAGATCTACATCACCGAGAACGGCATGGGCTATAAGGACGACTTCGAAGACGGCTTTATCGACGACGCCCCTCGCATCGACTACATGCGTCAGCATCTCGCGTGGATCCTCAAGGCAATCGACGGCGGCGTGAACGTCGACGGCTACTTTGTGTGGTCGCTGCAGGACCAGTTCTCCTGGACCAACGGCTATAACAAGCGCTACGGCCTGTTCTACATCGACTTTGAGACCCAGAAGCGCTATCCCAAGGCGAGCGCGTACTGGTACAAGAACGTCGCGGAGACCGGCCTGCTCATGGCCTAACTTTTGCCGCATACCCCCTGTCGGCCGCATACGAATCCCTCCATGGGTTCGCATGCGGCTTTTTTGTTTTGGTGGGCCCGAGCGGATCATTCGTCTCGATCTGTAACATCTAGTCGAGTATTTCGGCCCTAGCTGTTACAGATTTAGACGAACGGGTGGCCCGGGCCGAACAATCTCGATCTGTAACATGTAGACCACTTTTGACCGTCTAGATGTTACAGATCAAGACAATAAGATAGTCAAATCCAAACTTTCCAAGCAGTTATGAAGCATGGTTTCTAGTTTTCGGTATCACGAACATACTTTCGGTATCATTTAATGATATTATGATATCGAAAGTGTGTTCGTGATACCGAAAGGAGCCGCATGCGCCAGTTCGATTACACCACAGTCCCAGCGGAACTCGAAGCAACTCCAATCACCAACCTCCTCCTCTCGATACGCGAGCATAAAGGCCGACAGCTTGCTCTGAGTCAAGTCAAACCCGAACTTCTATCGTCCCTTATGGAGGAAGCTAAGATCCAAAGCACCCAATCCTCCAACGGACTTGAAGGAATTGTTACCACCCAAAAAAGACTCAAAGCGATCATGGCGTATTCCGCCAAGCCAAGCTCCCGCGCAGAGGAAGAAATCGCTGGATACCGAGATGTGCTGTCGCTTATTCACGAGCAACACGATTCCATTCCCGTAACGCCATCGGTCATTCTGCAGTTGCATCGTGACCTCATGGTACACACAGCAATCTCGTATGGGGGCCATTGGAAAGATAGCGATAACGAAATCATCTCCATCGACGATCAAGGCAATCGATTTGTGCGCTTTAGGCCGCCTTCGGCCCTAGCAACCCCCGGACTTATCGAAGAAGCCTGTCGGTCCCTCAACGACGCCTTATCTCGTCAAGTTTGCGACCCCCTCCTTATATCATTCCGCTTCATCTTCGATTTTGTCAGCATTCATCCCTTCAACGATGGCAATGGCAGGATGAGCCGGCTCCTTACAACGCTGCTACTCGAAAAGACTGGATACGACGTTGCGCGTTACATCAGCATCGAACGACTTATTGAAGACAACAAGGCGCTCTACTACAACGCCCTCGCTGCAAGCTCCGCTGGATGGAATGAAAATCAAAACACCGAAGCACCCTTTATCCGTTTCATGCTCGGAACAACCCTGGCCGCCTACCGACAGCTCGAGCAGCGTACCTTAATTGAATCAAGCACTCGTCCCATGTCGAAGCAAGCGCGCATCGCCGTTCTATTTCAACAGAGACCCGGTGTCATTAAGAAATCCGACATCCGATCCAACTGCCCCGATATCAGCGAGGTTACCGTTAAACGAACCCTCGGTCAGCTTGTTAGTTGCAGCGCAATCGAAAAAACAGGAGCGGGTCGTTCGACGGGCTACATACTCAAAGACGTCCATGCTCTAGAACTATTCTTGCAATCCACATTACCCGATAGCGAGGCCGCAATAACAAAAGAGGCTCCAAAGGATAAGCTCCTTGAACGTGTAAACCACGCCGAGGATGAAAGCAGAGAGGGGCTCTATGAAGACTACGATTCATTCTCAAGGGACATAAAGACGAAATACGGAGTCTAGTCATATCCCAGAATAGCCTCATCCTTGTTGCCCAAAGTTATTTACGCGTCATTGTAAAGCGGTACCCCCGCGCCGGCAGGGGGCAGATGTATCGCTTGCAGCGCTAGCTAGCAAATGACCTGCGTGAGTTCCTCGATGGCGGCGCGATCCTCGGCGGCGATGCCCGGCTCGCACACCACGGCGTCCAGGCTGTCCAGACGGCAGAAGGTGTAGAAGTCGCGCTTGCCGATCTTACTGGAGTCGGCGATCAGATAGCGCGAGTCGGCCTTGCTAAAGGCGAGCTGCTGGATACGACCCTCATCCATATTAGACGTAGACACGTCGCCATCCAGAATGCCGTTGGCGCCGATAAACGCCGCGTCGATACCCAGCGCACGCAGGGTATCCTCGGCCGTTGGTCCCACAAAAGCGGCGGTACGGCGACGGTACATGCCGCCCACTAGGCACAGGTCGCAGTCCTCGCGCGCCTCGAGCAGGTTAAACACCGAAAGCGAATTGGTCACGATGCGCAGACGAAATGCCGGCAGCATCGAGGCCATCTGCTCAACCGTGGTGCCCGTACCCAAAAAGATGGTCGAGCCCTCCTCGATGAGCTCCACGGCGCGGCGCGCGATCTGCAACTTTTCCTCGGCATGCTTGGTGCGCTTTTCGCTGTGCGAATACTCATGGCGCAACATAGCATGTGGACGGCCCTGCGCACTGCGGGCTCCACCGTGCACGCGCTCGATCTCGCCCAGGCTCGCAAGCTCCTCGAGATCGCGGCGGATCGTCATATCCGAGACACCCAGTGCATCCGAAATCTCCTTGACCGAGACCGTGCCCTGCTCCTCGAGCAGCTGACGAACCCTATCCTGTCGCTCTGCCTTAATCACGATGAATCCTCGCCGTTCTATGCGTGCATATCATTCAAACAGTAACGAACAAATTGTATCAGACCCGTGCGTGTCAAAAATGAACGCCCGTACAGCTCAATCATCACTTTTTTGAGAAAAATACCCCCTGCTTTAGTGGGGTGTAGTGATAATCTCGCCTGTTCGCGCTACAGTTTGTCGGAAATACCTCGATGTTAGGAACCAAATGATCACTTCCGAGCTTTTCGGCACCGCGCCGTGCGGTACCCCCGTTCATCGTTACACCCTCAACGGGCCCGAGATCTGCGTTCGCATTATGGACTTTGGCGCCACCGTGCTGGGCATCGACGTGCCCGACATCCCCGGCAACGTGCGCGATGTGGTGCTGGGCTTCGATAAGCTCGAGGATTACTTTGACAACCCCGCCTGCTTTGGCGCGACCATCGGACCTGTGGCCAACCGCACTGCAGGTGCCACGATCACCATCGCCGGCACGGACTGGCATATGCCCGCCAACGAGGGCACCAACAACCTGCACAGCGATCTTGAACATGGTCTGCACAAGCGCGTATGGGACGTTGAGCTCGACGAGGTCCACAATGCCGTACGCATGACCACCTCGCTTGAGGACGGTGAGCTGGGCCTTCCCGGCAACCGCACCTTTACGGCCGTGTTTACCGTGACGCGCACCGGCTGCTTCCGTATCGAATATGGCTGTGAGAGCGACCGCGCCACGTACGTGTCCATGACCAACCACACGTACTTTAACCTTGCCGGTCACAACGCCGGTATGGACTGTGAGCACTTCTTTGTTGCTAACGCTGCCCGCTACCTGCCCATCAACGAGCAGAACATCCCCACCGGCGAGATTGCTCCGGTCGAGGGCACGCCGTTTGACTTCCGTGAGCTGCGCCCCGTCGCGCCTGGCATGGAGGCCGACGATCCGCAGATTAAGCAGGCACGCGGCTACGACCACTGCTTGTGTATCGATGGCTATCAGTACGGTCGCAACCTGCGCCGCGCGATGCACGTCGAGGAGATGTGGACCGGCCGCGAGCTGGACTACTACACCACCGCCCCGGGTGTGCAGCTCTACACCGGCAACTGGCTGGGCGACGAGCACGCCAAGGACGATGCCAACTATGGCTGGGGCGCCGGCTTTGCCCTCGAGGCAGAGATGTACCCCGACACGCCGCACCAGCCGCTGTTCCCGCAGGGCATTGTGGGCCCGGGTCACCCCTACAGCAATGTGATCGAATACCACTTTATGAGGCACTAAGCCCATAATGCAACATATCGCACAGCAACGCCCGCCGGCACCACCGCCGACGGGCGTTTTTTTCATCTTTTGGGCTCAATTTCGCTGTGACTGTATGAGCGACATATCAAAACTATGCCCATTTACTACGTTTAGCCCGGGATGCTCGACCATGCACAGGTTTTTGCTAAATTCGCGAGCCGCCTACCTGCGGTTTTGTTTTTCTCAAATTCGACATGCTCGGCGATAGCCGATCAAACGTAGTAAATGGGCATTGTTTTTGACAGGCAGCATCGCACGCGTCCCTCGCAAGGGCAAAATGATTCGTTTTTCTCCGTCCCCAAGGGATCAGTTGAACAGATTGCCGATGGGGTCGGGATTGGAGCTGGGGAGATAGCGGATTTCTAGTTCTATGCCGAGCTTTTGCAGCTCTTTGAAGGCGGCGACATCTTCGCCGTCTACGGCGACTGCGGGCGTTATGGGGTGCTTGCCCTCCCCTGCCTGCATATGGCCAATGCTGATCTTGGTGATCGGCACGCCACCCTTAACCAGCGCGAGTGCATCGGCGGGTGAGGCCACCATGATCAGAATCAATTGGCGCGGCGTTGCGGTATGAATGATGTCGATGGCCCTTTGCACCGAGAAAAACCGTGTCCACACGCCCTCGGGCACCGCGACCCTCATAGGCGCCCACTTGCGCGAATCCGCCGCAATCTCGTCGTTAACGATCAGGACGAGGTTGGAACCAACCGCCTCATTCCACAGCTCAACGTCTTGCCCGTAAATAAACCGATCATCGATGCGCGTGAGAAGAATCTTGGGTTGAATCATCACTGCCCCATTCTGCTTGAGACCCGTAAGAGCAAGACATCACGTCTCCAATATTAGTGCATTTAAAGTGAGAAAAGCCGTCAGAACACTTGCGCGGATGTGCGATGTCCCGTATCATAGACAGCCGTTGACGCCTCAGTTGCGTCACCACATGGCCGCCAGCGTAGCTCAGTTGGTAGAGCACCGCTCTCGTAAAGCGGGGGTCACCGGTTCGAGCCCGGTCGCTGGCTCCATTGCACAAGATAGCCGCCTTCGGGCGGCTTTTTTGTTGCCGATTGAGTGCATTGCACCAAGAAACTGCAGCAACCCCGACGGCAAACAGCTCCCTCCAACAACAAAAGCCCCGCCAACTGCGGTCCCCAAGTAGACCACAATCAACGGGACTCAAATATGTTCCCCAGAAGAATTACAGCGGCTTTTATACGCATGAATAGGGATTAAAGAGTACTCGGATCGATTGTCTGTGGATTAGTCAGGCCATAGAAAGCAGTCTCATGGTCAGCGGATGTGGCTTGGTGTCCGACTTCACATTCAACCGGAGTAGTTTCGTCAATCAGCTCATAACCGAGCCAGCCCTCTAACTCAGCACCAGGTTTTATTTGGCGCGATTCAGGAAGGTCAAGGCCTTCCGCCAACATACCCGACTTAAGCCCCTTTCCATCTTGGAAAGCCGCTATTTCATTTCCAGAAAACAAGACAAACTGAGGGTCATCCGAAACGTTTTTTGCAGTCACATTCAAAATCAACAGTGGCTTGCCGTCACTATAACTTTCTACTCCGCGTTGCGCCCCCGTGATGGTGTACTCAATACCCGATGCTGGGATATCGCCGTCCCCGCCGCTGCCATCTTTCTCTTTTCCGGCAGTGTCTGCCTGAGCAGCAGCATAGCCCGCAGCGTAACCATCGTCATAGCTTCCCTTCCCGGAGCAAGCGGTAAGGCAGGCAGAACCAGCTGCGAGCCCCAACGCCAAGAAAGCGCGCCTAGGAATTAAAGCGGTTGTGCTGAGTCCCATAAAGAGCTCCCATCAATTAGCTATTTCTCGTATACACAGCCATTTTAATTATTCTTCAATCCATTTAGCATCAATCGTGTCTCAATAACTGCGTCGTTCAGCCTAATTTGGCCGCTCCAATGAATCCAGCTCAAACAACAGAAAACCCCGCCAAACGTGATTCCCCTAGGGAAAACATGTTTGGCGGGGTCCTAGCGTGATTTCCCTAGGGGAATCACGCCATCAGACGAACAACTCAACCGAGCAGCTCGCTACTCCTCCCAGTAAGCATCTGCAAGCAGCTTAAAGCAAATCTTTTTGACCGGCTGTGCGCCATCGCCCGGGAACTCGAGCGTGGGCATGTGAGGCTCGCCGGCAACAAACAGCGCGAACTTGTCGTCGGCAAGATCGCCGGCGATCGAAGCGTCGGAATCGACCAGATCGTAGTCGTCCTTCTCGTCAAACTCCTGGACCAGCGTCAGGCTGCCCGTGGCAACCTTAAAGGCCTCGCGACCCTCGACATCGATCTGCAGGTCGTGATAGCGCTGATGCGTCTCGTAGTGAGCCTCGGCCTCGGGACGCGTCGTGGGAGCCATGACGTTCGCATAGACCTTGTCGCCCAGAATCGGATGGCTGCCGACCTCGAGCTGCGCCGGGTCGTTCTCCTCGAGCCAGTCGATCAGCACGTCGAGGCCCTTGAGCATTCCGCGATACTCCTCGATATCGCCCAATGCACCGTAAATCATCTAAATCCCCTCTCGGATCGTTTCCTTGGCGGCTACTCGGCAAACGCATTACCAAAGCTGTTGCCGCCCGCATACGTCTCGACCAGGGTAAGGTCGGGACTGAACACGACAAAGTCGGAGTCGTGCCCCGGCATAATGCTACTGCACTTGTCGTCGACATGAGCTAGCAAGCGATGCCGGGGCCGCAGCACAAGCTCTTACAGCTCGGTCACCGTAACGCCGTTGTAGACCTCGTCCCAACGATCCATAACCAAGTGGCCAGTCATGGGATCCATGGCGTTGAGCTTGCCACAGGTATTGGCGGTACGCAGCACCGTCTCATCATCCGCGCCGGCTGCGATGGCGTGCGCGAAGCCGGCAATGGTAGAATCGCCAGAGCCCGTAGCGTTAACGGCGGGGATATCGGGGGTCTTGGCGCGGAACGCGCGGCCGTTATGGAAGCCCACGGAACCGGCGGCACCCATGGACACGACGACCCAGGGGATATCGGAGAAGCGGGCATCAGAGGCGAGCGCGGCGCGAAGCTCGTCCACATCGTCGGTGGTAAAGCTCGTGCCCAGAAGGCCGTTAATTTCGGTCAGGTTAGGCTTAACCAGCTCAGGCTTGACCTCGGACTTGAGCGCAGCCTCAAGCGAAGCACCCGAGGTATCGAGCAGCACCTTGGCGCCGGCGTTCTCGGCAATGCCCGTGATCTTGGCGTAGTAGTCCGCCTCGACACCACGGGGCAGCGAACCCGAGATGGTAACGACAGCGGCCTTGCTCGCAAGCTCGGCGAACTTGGCGGTAAAGGCATCAAGCTCCTCGGGGGCAATCGTCGGGCCGCTCTCGAGCAGCTCGGTCTGGTTGCCGGCGTGGAGGATGTTGAGGCAAATGCGAGTCTCGCCCTTGATGGGTACAAAATCATTCTTAATGCCGTTGGCATCCATGAGCTCGGCCATGTAGGCGCCCATGTGGCCGCCGAGCAAACCGGTTGCCACAACGTCGTCGCCCAGCTGACCCAGTACACGGGCCACGTTGAGACCCTTGCCGCCGGCGGTCTTTTCGGGCGTCACACGGTTAACGTCGTCGATAATGAGCTCATCGAGCTGATAGCGTGTATCGACGGACGGGTTCATCGTAACGGTGAGGATCATTTTTAGCTCCTTATCTCGCAGGCTCCTTGTGCCTCGCGATACGAGTCGACAAAACGGAATTACAGAATCTCAATCGTGAACGAGCGAACGACGGTCTCCTTGGGCTTGGCGATAAGGCAGCCGCGCTTATGCTCAAGCACGTCGTCCTCATCGGAACAGGTCGAAAGGCCACCCCAGGGCTCAACTGCCACAAAATCACCCTCGGGCTTACTCCACACAATAAGATACGGGAAGCCCTCAAAGCTCAGGCGAACACCCTTGTCCTCGCCCTTCTTGGAAAGCGTGACCTGACGGCTCTCGAGCACGTCAAAGATGGTCTCCGCAAAATCGAAGAGCTCATGCGACAGGGGTAGCGTCTTTCCCACCATAGGGTTCTTGGAGCGGTTAGCCACATCAATCAATCCGGTCGAGGGTACGGCGGTGCAAAGCTCCGCAGCCTCGTCCTTCTCAAAGCGCAGCTCGTAGTCCGTATAGGCCTCGCCCTCGTCGAGCGGGCACCTAAAGCCAGGATGTCCACCGATAAAGAACGGCATGTCCTCGGTGCCCTCATTGGTGACCTCATAGGAGACACGCACGGCAGCGTCCTCAAGCGTATAGCGGGCGACGAGCTTGAACGGATACGGATAATCTCTCAGCAATGCAGCGTTATCCTCGGATGCCAGACACACAGCCAGCTCGTTCGTGCTTTGGCTCAGCAGCTTCCACTCCTGCTTGCGCGCAAACCCGTGGCGGGCGAGCTTCACATGATGCCCGGCGAACGTCATGCCGCTGCCGTCGCGCAGACCTCCGCAAATCGGGAAGCAAATCGGCGCCTGGCCGGACCACACGGCAGGATCGCCCTGCCACAAATACTCGCGACCGTCGGCCTCAATCGAGGTAAACGAGCCGCCGGCTGTGGAAACCTTGATAGAGATCGAATCGTTGGAGAGAGCGTATTCCATTGCCCATCCTTTCGAACAACTGCTTTTTTGCTCGCAAGTACCCGTCTCGGCCCTAACCAAAGGACAAACCCGCATGTTCATCGATGCGTCCGGTATCCCAGCCATGCAACGGGGTACCATACAGACATTGACGTCATTACAGCTGAAAGGCCTTCTTATGCGAACCATCATCCTCTACGCCTCGCGTCACCACGGCAATACGAAAAAGCTCGTGGACGCCATCGTTGAGGCGCACCCCGAGATCGATACCCTCGATGTAAAAACGCTCGGAAAAAACGAGTATCCCGACCTGCACGAATATCATCTAATCGGTGTCGCTACGGGCATTTATTACTCCGAGATCGACAAAGATATGGCACGCGTGCTCACCAACGTGCTGCAGCCGCAGGACAAGGTGTTTGGCCTTATGACCTACGGTGGCAAAAACAAGTGGTACGGCAAGGATATCGATGGCATCTGCCGCATGAGACAGGCCATATTTATGGGCGTCTACGGCTGTCCCGGTTTTGACACGTGGGGACCGTTCAAGATTACCGGCGGCGTCCAAAAGGGACACCCAACCGCCGAGGAAATTAAGGGCGCCGTCGATTTCTTCGACAAAATCGAAGACGAGTACGGCGATATCATCGTCGAAGAGTATGCCAAGCGCGAGAAGCGTCTAGCCTACGAAAAGGAGCATCCTGCGGGAGGTCTTGTGGCCGGCGTCAAGCGCACAGCAAAGAAGATCGCTAACAAGCTGTAACTGTGAAGGTGCTTTTGAGCGTTTAACCCATACGGCGGGTCCGAGCAGATTCGGGCCCGCCGTCTTTTTCTATCGTTACTCGGTAAAGGCGTTGCCGACGCTCTGGCCGCCAACATACGTCTCGACGAGGGTGAGCTCGTGGTCGAATACGACAAAGTCAGCATCGCGACCCGGCATAATGCTGCCGCACTTATCCTCGATGTGCGCGGAGCGAGCCGGCACCTCGGTTGCCATGCGAATGGCGATATCGGCGCTGGCAATGCCCCAGTCGACAATGTTCTTGACGCCCTGGGCAAGCGTGAGCACCGAGCCGGCAATGCTCTTGCCGTCGGCGAGCCAGCACAGGTTGTCCTTCATGATAACGTCCATACCGCCACTGGTGTAGCTGCCCTCGGGCATGCCGCCGCAGCCCAAGCAGTCGGTGATGAGCACCGTATGCTGCCAGCCCTTAGCCTGCAGCAGTGCCTTGATAGCGGCGGGGTTCACATGCTTGCCGTCGCAGATAATCTCGGCGTAGGTCTCGGGGGTGGTCATAGCAGCGCCCACAACACCGGGCTCGCGGTGATGCAGACCGCGCTGGCCGTTATAGGTGTGCGTAAAGCAGCTAGCACCGGCATTGATGGCGGCGACGCACTCGTCATACGTGGCATCAGAGTGACCGATGCTGGTCACGACACCCTTAGCGTTCAGGGCGGCAGCATAGGCAGCAGCACCATCGCGCTCGGCGGCCATGGCGCTCTTAACGATACGTCCGCCGGCAGCCTCCTGCCACTGGTCGAAGACCTCCTCGGAGGGGTCGATCAGGTAAGCGGGGTTCTGTGCGCCCACGTGCTTCATGGTAAAGAAGGGGCCCTCCAGGTAGATGCCCTGAATGCGAGCACCGCAGAAGTCGGGGCCGCGGCCCTCGTCAGCCTGGGCAATAGCGGCACAGGCGTCCTTGATCTGCTCGACGCCATCGGTGAACGTCGTGGGCAGCCAGCTGGTGGTACCGCGACGGGCGAGCTCGGTCGAGCTGATATCGATACCCTCGGGATCGTTGTCAGTAGTTGAGTGGTTGTAGAAGCCATGGATGTGGGTATCGACCATACCCGGTGCGATCCACGATCCCGTGTAGTCCTTAATCTCGCAAGAGGGCTTGTCGGCCTGCCAGGCGCCAAAGACGCCATCCTCGACCATAAGATAGCCGCCCAGCTGCGGACCTGCCGGCAAGAAGAACTTGTCAGCCTTAATTGCGTACGTGCTCATATGCACTCCTTGCTTCTAAAGCAGTTGACTGTGGTGATGCTTATACCCGGTCCTAGTAAAAACAGAAAGCGCCCGCCCGCCGTTATGAGCGGACGGGCGCCCTTACAGGGGGGACGCGATTAAGCGGTGAAGGGGTGAATCGTCACGCCCTTAACCACGCGGTTGACCGTGCCAGTGGGGCTCGGCGTATCGGGCGTGTTGCCCACGCGCACGGAGTTGAGCAGGCTGATGGCCTGGGCAAACATCACGAACGGCAGGGCAAGGTAGCCCTCGGGGAGTGCCTCATAGCCCTTAAAGGTGAAGGACTCGCCCTCGTAGACGGTAGCGCCATCCTGCTGAACGGCAACGGTGTGCTGAGCGATCTCGTCGCCACCGATCTCGTTGAGGATGTCGATATCGTACTGACGGGTGTAGGCATCGTTGTTGACGAACACGAACACGAGGGTCTTGTCGTCGACGAAGGACTTGGGTCCGTGACGATAACCCATGGAGGTGTCGTAGGAAGTAGCGACCAGACCGTGAGCGAGCTCGAGGATCTTGAGCTGGCTCTCCTGGGCAAGGCCCCCGAAGGAGCCGGAACCCAAGTAGGTCACGCGGTTGAAGTCGCCAGCCAGGTAATCGGCGACCTCGGGCTCACGATCGATGACCTCCTCGCCCATCTTGGCGATGGTCTCGACCCACTCGGCCTTCTGCTCGTCGGAAGCCTCGTCAAAGATGAGGGTAGAGAGCAGGGTCATGCAGGTGTAAGAACCGGTCATGGCGAAGCCCTTGTCGTTGGCGCGCGGGATGAGCAGCGTCAGCGCATTGGGGTCATCAGCGGACTCGACGGCGAGCTTGCCCTCGGGAGCGCAGGTGATGTTAAGGAACTTGACGTTGTGGACGAGCTCCTTGGCAACGGCAACGGCGGCAAGGCTCTCGGGGCTGTTGCCAGAACGGGCAAAGGAAACCACGAGCGTGGGATCCTCGGCGCGCAGGAAGTCGCGCGGGGCGCTCACGATGTCGGTCGTGGCGATGGGCTTAAAGTCGTAGAGATCAGTGTTGCCAGCGTGACGCAGGTACGGGGCGCAGGTATCGCCAACATAGTCGGACGTACCGGCACCGGTAAAGACAACGGACAGACGGCCCTCGCCCATAGCGCGAGCCTCGGCCAGAAAGGCCTCGATGGCCTCCTTGTTCTCGCGATAGATGTTGAGCGTATCACGCCAGAGCTCGGGCTGCTGAGCAATCTCGGCCGTGGTGATCTGGGCGCCGAGCTCGGTGAGCTCCTCGACACTCTTCTCGAACATTTCTAATACCTCTCTCTAGAAGTAATCCTCTGACGTGCAATTATACACTTCAGTTGGTTATCTGGTAGTAACCAGTTAAATGCAAAGAATCATCACATGGAAACGATGTGAACACTAGTCGCCACGCTGGTGGTAAACCTTGTATTTAAACTGATCGGCACGAGCAACCGAGAGCGTATACTCCACAACCTCGTTTGACTCGTTATACGTAGTCCTGACCAAATCGAGCACAGGCGAACCCTCGACAATTCCCAAAAGATGGGCATCGGTGGGACGGGCTATGCTCGCATAAAACTCCTCTTCGGCCACGCGTATCTTTTGCTGAAAGTCCTGCTCAATCACATCGTAAAGCGGCTTACGCTCCAGCAGCGGTCGCTTTAGGGACAGAAATTGACGAACCGGTAGATAGCTACGTTCGACCATCATGGGCATGTTGTCGGCAGAACGAAGGCGCTTGAGCTTAAAAATGCGATCACCGATACGTAATCCCATATGCTCGGCCAGATTCTTATCGGCCTCCATCTCGCAAAACTCGAGAATCGTGGTCTCGGGGTCGCGACCCATCGCGCGCATCTGCTCGGTAAAACTGTAGGACTGCATAAGATTGGTTGCCTTTGCCGAACGGTCGGTCACAAAGGTACCGCGACCGTGCTGCCGAACCACCAGTCCCAAACGCTCCAGTTCCTGCAGAGCCAGGCGTACCGTAGTGCGCGAGAGGCCATAGCGTTCCGAAAGTTCGCGCTCGGAAGGAATCATGTCACCGGCGCGATATTCATGGTCAATCTTTTCGGTCAGAATATCGACCAGCTGATCGTACAGCGGTTGCTTACGCGCTCCGATCGCCATCCTATCCTCCCATTTTCTCAAACTCGGCTAACTACCTAGGGTGTTTAGCATTATCTGTCTGCCACACCCGAATCATCAAGAAAACAAAAGCCGCGCGCTCTTTCGAGCACGCGGCTTTTAACATACACATGGCTTAAGGGGTCGGGGTGTGAGCCGCGTAGGGACACACCCCTCAAGCTAGAGCCTTACCAGATGCTCGGCCAGAGACCAAGCGGGCCAGCGCCCAGGATGCCCAGGACGAAGAGCAGCAGAATGCCCTTGGTCGGGGTCCAGCTGTGCTTAGCGAACATGTAGTAAAGCAGCAGCGTAAGCATAAGCGGGACGAGCTTCGGGACGATGGTGTTGAGGGTGTCGGCAACGGAGAAGTTGACCGGATCCTCGGTGACGGTGCCGTAGGTAACGGACTCCATGCCGTTGCCCAGATCGGTGACGCCGCACTCGACAGCGTTGCCGTCGGCATCGGAAGCGGTAAGGGCGTTGCCGTCCTTATCGGTCATGGCGATGGTACCGGCCTCAGCGGTCTCGGTATCGATGCCCTCCATACCGGTGAAGTTCTCGGCCTCCTTCTCGGAGACGATCACGGTAGTAGCGGAGAGGCCACGGGTGGTGCCGTTGGGGATCTGGAGGTTGATCTGGGTGCCACCCATGGTGACGACCAGGCAACCGACGACGAAGACGCCCATGATGGAAGCGGCACGCGTGAAGGCCTGCATGTTGGCAGTCAGAGCGTCAATAGCGCTGGTGCCAAGCTTGTAGGACCAGTTCATGAGCCAGAAGCGCAGAGCGAACTGGACGACGTTGAAGATCACCAGGAAGATGATCGGCGCAGCGGCGTTGCCGTTGATGGCCATGTTGGAGGTGATGCCGGCCGTGATAGGCACGAGCGTCAGCCAGAACAGGGCGTCACCGATACCACCGAGCGGGCCCATTGCGGCGACGCGGACGGCGCGGATCGTGGGGATGTCAACCTTGTTCTGCTCGAGCGAAAGCACGATACCCATAACAAAGGTGACGAGGAACGGGTGGGTGTTGAAGAACTCCAGGTTGTGGCTCATGGAAGCCGCGAGGTCGTTCTTGTTGGTGTGGATCTTCTCCAGACCGGGGATGATGGAGTAAAGCCAGCCAGCGGCCTGCATGCGCTCGTAGTTGAACGATGCCTGCAGGAAGCAGGAGCGCCAAGCCATCTTGTTGAGGGTCTTCTGGTCGAGCTGCGGAGCAGGAGTGAGATCCTCGTAGTGCTCCGGGATCACATACTCATTAGATGCCATCTTCGAAGTCACCTCCGTCAGAAACAGCTGCACCCTTCAGCTCGGTCTGCTGCTGGAAGTCCCAGAAAGCGATGCCGAAGCCGATGAGAGCGAGGATGAGCAGAGCAGGGGTTGCCAGCGAATCGTTGGCAACGGTGATGAGCGCGAGGCCAAAGCCCATGAGGAAGAAGCCCCACATATCGCGGTTCATCATAACCTTGAGCAGGACGGCGAAGCCGACGAAGCGCATCATGCCGCCTGCAGCGGACAGACCGGTCTGCAGCCAAGTCGGGATGGCGGAAGCGATGGTCTGACCAATGGTAGCGCCAGCGATGAAGAACAGGGTGACGACGACAGCGAAGATCAGGCCGAGCAGAGCCATGGCGAAGTAGTTCAGGCGCTCGATGCCCTTGGTGTCCGCGTTATGAGCCATGTTATCGGCCGTGGACATAAGCGGGGACATAAGCGTGAAGACCAGGGTAACGCCGAGCTGACCAAGCAGAGCGAACGGAATGGCAAGGCCGACTGCCGCGTTGGGCTCGAGGCCCGTGGCGATAGCGAGAATGGCTGCCATGATGCCGCCAATGACGGCGTTAGGCGGCTGAGCGCCTCCGATCGGCATGTTGCCAATCGTCATGAGCTGATAGGTACCACCCACGAGAAGACCGGTGTTGAGGTCGCCAAGGATAAGACCGATGACGGCGCCGGTGACGATGGGCTGATAGAGAGACTCGAGGAAGTCAAACTGGTCGATTGCCGCGATGAACGTAACAACGAAGACCAAGGCGACCTGAATGATCGAGAATTCCATCTTGCTCCTCCTTTCAAAATGTATGTACGCACTTTGGATTTCACGTACAGAACGTCAGGGTTTCAATCCTGACAACGTGGATCACGAGGATTACGAGAAGAGCTTGCTCGTGTCCTCAACAGGCGTGCTCGGAACGCGCCTGATCTCCAACTCCACCCCCAATTCCTGCAGCTCTTTAAACGCAGCGACATCCTCGTCGTTAACTGCGACGGAGGTGGCGACTTGGCGCTTTCCTTCCGACATGTGCATGTTGCCGATGTTTACCTTCTTTATAGGCACACCGCCCTTGACGAGCGTAAGCACGTCTTCCGGTGTTTCGGCCACGATGAAGATCTTCTGGCGCGGGCTCGCCTTGCCAATGACGTCGATGGTCTTCTGCAGGGAGAAGAAACGCGTAGCGACGCCGGCGGGAGCGGCCATCTTCATGAGGTTCTGGCGCATGGTGTTGGTCGACACATCGTCGTTGGCGACGAGGATGAGGTTGGAGCCCAGGGTGGAGTTCCACTGGGTAGCGACCTGACCATGGACCAGTCGGTTATCGATGCGGGTAAGAAGAATGTTGGGTTCTGCCATGTTGATCAGCTTCCTTTCGTTATTTGCTGACGACAGTTACTTGATCTCCTGAATCGCGTAACGCGAAACATCTACGACGGCACCGGATCGGACTTTGATCTGGACCTTTTCGCCTTCGATGCCCTTGACGGTTCCGTAGATACCGCCGGCGAAAAGAACCTCCTGACCCGGCTTGAGCTCGGTGTGCAGCTCCTTGAAGTACTTCTGCTTCTTCTTCATGTTGATTTGCGACCAGATGGTGTAAATCACACCCATGATGGCAAGCAGGCCCAAAAGAGCTACCGAGGAACTCAGAACACTGGCTCCGAAATCGGCCATTAGATGCCGTCCTCGTCGCCGAAGATATCCTCTTCATCGGAGCCGGCAACGGATGCGACCGTCTGGGCGGTGATGCCCGTCTGGCCAACAGTCACGGCCTGCTCGCCAAGCTCGGCGAGCGTGGCGTTACCGCGGAGGAACAGAAGCTCAATAACCATGGGAAGGTTGGCGCCAGTCAGAACCTCGACGTTGTCGACATCCTGGGCAATCATCATCGACTGATTGAACGGAGTACCACCGAGCAGGTCGGTAAAGACGAGCACGCCATCGCACTCCTCGCGCATGGCGGTAATAGCGGCGCGGAGATCCTCACCGTAGGAAGCAGCCTGGTCGCCCTCAAAAGGAACGACGGTAAAAGCGGGCTGGTCGCCGGCAACCATAGCGATAGCACTTGCAAGGCCGGGTGCGAACTGTCCATGACCGGTAAGAATAAAGCCAACCATTCAAATTTCCCTTCCGAAGGTGTGTACGATCTGAGTCCGATGATGTTCGGAAGCCAGCGGGCGCTCGCCCTTAAAGCTTCTTAGAAAGCGTTCTTTGAAGACCAGTGGTCTCTCAACTGGTAGTAACCACGTGACGTGTTGTTGTCACTATATCACCACAGAAGAGGTCGCTTTCGTTGATTCATACAGTAAAACGTTTTTGCACCGTTCACGGTGATAAATCGACCGTTTACCGCTCGTTAACACTTCTACCTGCGGTTTTGAAACCGTTTCGAAATGCGTTGGCAAAAGATCGGATCTTTTTCTGTGTCTAAACAACGTAGGGCGGCTAAATATAGCGTGTAGGAAAAATGCAGGTCATTGTGAAGATTTGTGAATTGGTCTTTTTGACTTAATACCAGTTAGAACCAGTTTAGAAATTATCGGTGAACGGTAGTTTTTGACCGTTCACCGGTTATTTGCAATCGTTTGCAGCCGTTTTCCCATATGAATTAGGGAGACCCGATGAAGCATTTGCGCGATTGCAGGAAATATCGTTCTTTGTCCACCCCCCCCCGCATTCCAAACTCCCATTCCCTGAATATGCCATAGCTCTCACTATTCGTCTCACAAACATTACTTACTCTAATCTGTAATTGTTTATCGTTTATCATTAAGTATGATATAAGATACAAGTATCATCCAAGACATTGGTTGGAGGAGCTATGGTCCGCTGGAACGTATCCAAATCGAATGAAGCCATCGACCGTGAACAGGCAATCGCCAAGCTGAGGAAGCTCACTCGCTACTGCAAATGGGGCACAATCTGCACCATCGTGGCGCTCGCTCTGGCACTCCTCGCAGTCATTGCAATCGAACTTCTACTCATATTGCCTAGCCTCTCCCAAGGGTTCTGTCTCCAATCCGTAGAGCTTACGGCTGGCGAAGGGCCATTTCTCGCTCTCGTCGGCGCCAACGAACAGACCCCTCTTATGCTTGTCGCGCACGACGGTCATACTGCCATAGGGAGCGGCATGATGGCATGCCTCGCGCTTGCCATCGCGCTAAGCGCATACAGGTTTTTCTCCGCCATTGAAAAGGCGGGCAGGCCCTTTGACCTCGAATGCATCCGCATACTACGTCAAATAGGACATTTGTTCCTTATCGGCGGCGCCGCCGTGAAACTTTTTGGTGCCATAGTCACAGGGCTGATTCTCTCAGGATTTGGCGGTAGCTTTACGGATGCGCTTGGCGGCCAGCATCTCGACCTCTCCATGCTCTTTACAGGCCTGATTATTAGCCTGATTGCCAGCGTCTTCCAGTACGGGTGCATCCTGCAAAAACAAGATGACGAGTTGCTCTAGGGGGAATCCATGATTATTCTGCGGCTCGACCGCATGCTCGCCGAACGCAAGATCTCATCGAAAGAGCTTGCGGAACGCGTGGGCATCTCCCAGGTCAATATGTCGCGCATCAAGACGGGCAAGGTTTCCGCCGTGCGCTTTTCAACTCTTGACGCGATATGCCGAGCACTCGACTGCCAACCGGGCGATGTACTGGAATATATGCCTGACGATGAAGCCGATAACCTTTTTGGACTTAAAGATTAATAGGCATAATCTAACCACCAGTGTCTAAACGCAATAAGCCCGCTAGAACGACATCCGTTCTAGCGGGCTTATCAGTTTTTTTGGCTACGCACTCGGTGGCTCGGGCAGCCCTTACGCAAACAGGCCGTAGATGCTGATGTTGGCCTTGGCGTAGAGGCCGTTAGCATACTCGGTCCACTTGGAGCTGGCGCTCGAAGCCTGCGAGGAGTACTGCTGGTAGGCGGTGTAATAGGCGGTCATGGCCTGTTTATAGGTAGCGCTATCGGCAGTAAAGGCATCGTCGGCGAATGCCTTAGCGTAGGTGCCATCGGCGTCCTTCCAAGTGCCCTTTGAGCTATCCCACTCGTCGCCGGCAAGGTTGATGATGTAGTCGGCGTAGTCCTTGCTCGCGGTCTCCTCGTTGCCGTCAGCAGGCTCGGTCGGGGCGGTCGGCATGCTTGCGGAGCTGTCGCCGACCTTCTTCTTGTAGAGCTTCTGCAGCGTCGCGGACTGGCGGACGATCTGCTTGGCCTGGTCTTTGGAGACGCCATACTGCTTGGCCATGGTGTCGTAGTCAGAAGTGCCGATAGAATCCTCGGCGTACTTCTTCATCTCCTTAGAAGAGACGGTAATACCCTCGTCCTCGGCAGCATCGAGCAGAATCTTGTTGCGCACGTAGGACAGGATGACGTCGGCAGAAGGAGCCGTGTAGTTGCCGTCGCCGTCCTTGACGGTGTCGAGGCTGTACTGGCTCTCGATGGCCTCGCGCGCGGTGATGTCACTCTTCTTGCCGTTGTAGCTATAACTTGCCACGGTCGAATCGAGCTGGTCCTCGGTCAGGGTCGCCGAACCGACACCCTTGCCGCCAAAGCCGCCATTGCCAATAAAGAAGCCGACCACGGCAGCGATCACGACTGTAACCACGAAGGCGGCGATCATCGTCTTCTTGTGCTTGGATGCATGATCGTCCGCGTCGGAATCGTCCTCGTCCTGCTCCTCGGGCATCAGATTCTCGTCAGCGGCATCTGCGGCGATCTGAGCCTCCAGACGGGCGTCCTCCTCCTCGGCCGTCGTACCGGCGGCAATGTGCTCGGCAGACGTACCGGCGACCAGATCGATCTTCTCATCCTCGTCACCATTGGGGCCTTCGCCGCGCTCGATGATCTGGATGCCGTCGATCTCGTCCTTCTCGTCCTTCTTTTGAATCAAACCCATATCGGTTACTCCTTGTTAGGAAACATAGTCCCCAATAGAATACGCCCGACGGAGCGCCGGGCGTATTGATTCTTAGGTTATACGCAAACACTTAAGTACTATTTAGGCGTTTGCAGCCTGCATGCCTTAGACCAGGTGCGCGATAACGGCATCGGCAAAGGCCTGCGTACCCACGGCACCCTCAACGGAACCGGTCTGGGCACGACGCACGTCACCGGTAACCTGCTCGCCCTCGTCGAGCGTGGCAGAAACGGCGGCGCGAATGCGATTAGCGGCGTCGTTCTCGCCCAAGTGATCAAGCATCATGGCAGCAGAGAGAATTTCTGCCGTGGGGTTAGCGATATCCTGGCCGGCGATATCGGGCGCGGAGCCGTGCGTTGCCTCAAAGATGGCGCAGTCGGCACCGATGTTGGAGCCGGGGGCCATACCCAGGCCGCCCACCAGGCCGGCGCACAGGTCGCTCACGATGTCGCCGTACAGGTTGGGCAGCACCAGGACATCAAAGTCGTTGGGGTTCTGGACCAGGCCCATGCAGGTGGCGTCGACGATCTTGTCGTTGAACTCGATGTCGGGATAGTTGGCGGCCACCTCGCGCGCAACGCGCAGGAACAGGCCGTCGGTCGCCTTCATGATGTTGGCCTTGTGCACGGCCGTCACCTTTTTGCGGCCGCAGCGGCGGGCGTACTCAAAGGCGTATTCCACAATGCGGCGGCTCTTGGCGATGGAGATGGGCTTGATCGAGATGGCGGAATCAGCGGCGAAGGTCTTCTGACCCGAGCGCTCGACGAGCTGCGAGAGCTCCTCGACCTCGGCAGCGCCCTCATCGAACTCGATACCGGCGTAAAGGTCCTCGGTGTTCTCGCGCACGATGACCAGATCGACGTCGCGGAAGCGCGAGCCGTCGCCCGGCTGCGACAGGCAGGGGCGCACGCAGGCGTACAGGTCGAAGTGCTTGCGCAGGGCGACGTTAACGCTGCGGAAGCCCGTGCCGACCGGTGTGGTGATGGGGCCCTTGATGGCAACTTTGGTCTCGGCGACCGCATCGAGGACGTGCTGGGGCAGCGGCGTACCGAACTCGTCCATGACGCCGGCGCCGGCCTCCTGGACGTTCCAGTTGATCTGGACACCGGTGGCCTCGACCACGCGGCGCATGGCCTGCGTAATCTCGGGACCGATACCGTCACCGGGAATCAGGACTACATCGTGCGCCATAATCTGTTACTCCTCGTCTTCGGCGTCGTCAGATTTCTTAACGCTAGCACGCTTCTTCTTTTTGGAGAGTTCCAGGCCAAAACGTTTAACAAGCATTTCGCAAATCTCGCTCGAACGGGCCTTGAGATAACTGCCCTTGCCGTTCTCGGCATCGAACTTAAGGCGCAGTGCGAGCTTGTCGGCGACCTCGGCGTCGATCTCGCCCTGGCTAAACTCGTACAGGCAACCGAGCATGTCGCGATACTCGAGGTCGCCGTGGTAGCACTGGATGGCCTCGTCCAGGATGGGCCAAGCCTCGCGCGAACGCTCGACGCTCGTGGCGCCCCATAGGCACAGCAGGCGGAAGGCGGCATAGCGCAGCGTGGAGGAAATCTCGTCGAACAGCGCGGTCTCGGCACCCTCAAAGGCATCGCCCAGCTGCTCGGGGCAGGTGGTGGCGAGCGCCGCCAGGGCATCGAGAGCCTCCCAGCGGGTCTGAGCCTCGGGGCGGTCGAGCGCCTCGATCAACGCGGGCACGCAGGGCACGACGCGCTGCGGATCGCGCTCGGCAAGCAGGTGCAGCACGCGGGCGGCAAACTGGCGCATGCGGCGCGTGGGGCAGCCGAGCTCCTGGACCAGTCGGTCGACGGCGTTCTCGTTCTCCTCTGCCAGCTGAAGCTGTGCCAGCTCCTCGTCGGTGAGCTGTTCGTCTTTGTTTTCTGCCATAGTTACCTCTTCTTACTATTTCTTAGCGTGCTTGCCAGCACCCTTGCTGTCATCGGTGACCGAGATGAGCTGTCGGTCTGCCGCGCCATTGCGACGCGCACGGCGGCGCTCCTCGGCGTCACCCGCGTCGGCGGCGGCGCGATGGGCCTTGTTGACGTTAAAGACCTCGTCGTGCTTGCGCCACGGACCGACGGACTCGCCAAAGCTCATCTTAAGACCGGCGATAAAACCGCCGAGCCAGCCGATCGGCGCAAACTGCACCAGCGGGAACAGCGAGAACACCCAGGTCAGCAGGACGACTGCCGCCGCTCCTGCAAAGTTGGCAATCCAGTAGTCGCGCTTGGTGATGACGCGCTTTTCGCAGGCCCACTGGCCGCACAAAAAGCCAATGTAGATCGCAAAGAGAAAGAGCACCAGCGCGAGCACCACGAACGTCCAGCTCATGGGCGCTACTCCTCGTGATGGTGGCCGCAGCAGCACTCGTGGCCGTCATCGTGACCGTGACCGCCGCAGCACTCGTGGTCTTCGCCGTGGTGGTGGCCACAACCGCACTCATGCTCGTCGCCGTGCTCGCCGCAACCGCAGCCCTCCTCGTGAGCACCATGCTCCTCGGGACGATACTGCGACCAGTCCAGTCCGGCGGCGATGGCGTCGGCCTCCTCCTTGTAGAGTACCGTGATGGCCTGGGTGCCCAGCTTGGCGCCGCCGATGGCGTCGAGCATGTCGTAGAGCGTAAAGGCCACGTCGGCGCCGGGCAGCGCAAGCTCGCGATCGTCGGCATAGGCGAGCGCCAAACGCAGGTCCTTAATGAAGTGCTCGACCATAAAGCCGGGCTTGTAGTCGCCGTCGAGCGCCTTGGGCGCCAGGCTCTCCATGGCGCCGGACTTGCCGGTGCCGCCCAGGATCATCTGACGGGTCTTCTCAAGATCAAGGCCGCTCAGCTCGGCAAACGCCAGCGCATCGGCCATGCCGACCATGCAGGCGCCCAGCGACACCTGGTTGGCGAGCTTGGCAGCCTGGCCCTTGCCGGCGCCATCGAAGCAGCAGATATTTGCCGCAAAGGTGGAAAGGATGTCGCGGACCGGGGCGATGTCGTTCTCGGTGGCGCCCACGATGGCCGTGAGCGTGCCGGCGATAGCACCGGACTCGCCGCCGGTGACGGGGCAGTCAAACGCCATGCGGCCGGAAACCTGGGCGGCCTCGGCAATATCGCGCGCGAGCTCGGGCGAGCTCGTGGTGAGGTCGATCAGGACCGCGCCGGGCTTGGTGCACGCGAGCAGGCCGTCGCCCGCCAGGTAGAGCTCCTCGACCTCGGAGGGATAACCCACCATGGTAAAGACGACGTCGGCGTTCGCCACGGCATCGGCCGGCGTATCGGCCCAGACAGCGCCGCGCTCGATAAGCGCCGCGGCCTTGGACTTGGTACGGTTGTTGACCGTGACGGGATAGCCGGCGTCCAGAATGTGGCCGGCGATGGGGGCACCCATAATTCCGGTGCCAATAAATGCGACAGAGAGCTTGTTTGCCATGAAACCTTTCCTTTTGGGTTGGGTGTTATTACCAGGTTGAATACTCGGTGCCAGCGTTTGGGCTGTGAGTTGAGGGCGATTACGGCCGCAGCGCCTGTCTACTGGCCGCGCACACGGCGGGCGATGCGGTCGGAAAGCGACGCCTTGTCGGCGCGGTTCTTGCCCCAAAACGCGCAGGCCACCATGCCAGGACCCACGTGCGAGCCGATGGTGGGGCCCACGGAGCTGCGGATAATCGTGACGTCGGCGCAGCCCTCCTCCTTGCGGATGGCGGCCTCGAGCCAGTCACCGTCCTTCTCGGCATCGGCCGTCATAATGGCGATGGGCATGGTGCGGTCGGGCACGTAGTTCTCGCGAAACGACTTGAGGATGGACTTGAGCGCCTTCTTGCGACCGCGGTTGACGCCGATCAGCGACAGCGAGCCGGCCAGGTCGTAAGACAGCTCGGGTTTGACATCGAGCTTTGCCGTGAGCTGTGCCGCTGCGGGCGGAATGCGGCCGCCGGCAGCCAGCGCATCGAAGCTCTCGAGCGTAAAGTAGCCGTGGACATAGGTCTTGGCCTCGTTTGCCCAGTCGACCAGCTGCTTGGCGGTAAGTCCCGCCGAGCGTTGACGGACGGCCTCGAGCGCCAAGAGCTCGCCGGTCGCGCAGGGCAGAGCGTTGTCGACCACGTAGAGCTCAAAATCGGGATACTCGGCGCGCACGGCATCTGCCGCCTGGCACGCGGAGTTGTAGCTCGACGACAGCGCCGAGGTAAAGCACAGGTAGACCGTGGGCGTACCCTCTTTGGCGCACTCGGTAAAGAACTCGATATAGCGACCGAGTGACACGGCGGAGGTAGACACGCGAGCGCCGGCGCGCATGCGGTCGTAGAACTCCTTGGGGCTCATGCTCGACCAGATATCGTCCGTGCGCTCCTCGCCATCGATGATAAAGGGGAAGCCCAAGATATCGACATCGAGGTTCGCAGCGACCTCGGGGCTAAAGTCGCAGCAGGTATCGACGACGATGCGGCAGCGGTCAGAATGGCCGGTAGATGCAGCCTTGTCCATCAAAGCGACTCCTTACGTAAAAAAGGCGGCCATCCGCATGGGATGACCGCCGGCCGTTAACTCATGCAAGTTAACGTATTTTACTCGTCAAGTGTTTCGATGCGGGGCTTGATGATGCCATATCCACCATTCTTACGGTGATACACCACATTGATGAGGCCAGTCGTCGCGTTCTCGAACACGTAGAAGTCGTGGCCCAGCAGATCGGTCTGTACCAGCGCCTGCTCCTCAGTCATCGGGGTGACATCGATGACCTTCTCGCGGACGAGCAGATCGTCCTCCTCCTCGGGCAGCAGCAGGTCGGCCAAATCCTCGACGCGCTCGACCGGTGCGACATCCGCTGCGCTGGCACCGCCCTGGCGGTTGTCCACGACCTTGGTCTTAAACTTGCGCAGCTGGCGGGTGACCTTATCGGCGGAGAGGTCGATGGCGGCGTACATATCTGCGCCATGCTCGGCAACGCGAATCACCGAACCGCGGGCACGAACCGTAACCTCGACGATTGCCGGGTTGGGGTTCGAGGGGTTCTTCTCATAGCGAAGCACAACGTCGACCGTCATGGGCTCGATATCGAAAACCTTGAGCGCCTCGCCGATCTTCTCATCCACATGCGCACGCAGAGCATCGGTTACCGTCGTCTTGCGTCCAGAAACCTTGATATCCATACGTGGCTCCAATCTGCCTCGGGGACTTACTGTACTGGCTATGTACCCACTGCCGTGCATTTAATCACCCGAATTCCCAAAGACCCGAATAACGATTGCTTGATACCGCATACCGAAGTCTCGCACTTTTCCGTGGCAAAGTGCGCTATAGGAAAGCGTCGGCTGAGTTGGTTTTTCTCCTGGAAATTGCCCTTGACCTGCTGGTTTTACGGAAACAAAAAAGCCGGGCTCCCCTATTGGGGAAGCCCGGCGGTGCGTGTTGAAACCGTGAAGAGGTGTCCTTTCCAACGTATAGGAGACGCCACCCCTAGCAATAACTAGCTATTGAGTTTGTTAATGTCGTCGTCGGTGATGGCGCCTTCCTGACTGGACGATTTGTCCTCGGAGGATGCGGTCTCATTGTTGGAATCGGAGGACTCGCTTCCGGAGGACATGGTCTCACTGGACTCAGAATCGCCCAGCTGCACGTTAGCGCCCGAAACCGTCTTAGTGGTGAGGTCGTAGGGCATCGTGCCGTACCAGACGCAGTGGACCGCCTCGAGCGTGCCGTCGGCCGTAATACCGTCGAGGGCATCGCTCACGGCACGGCACAGTTCGTCATTGGACGAGAGGCCCGCAACACTAAGCGTCGAGGGCGCCTCGAGCGAACCGACATAGGAGACCTCGCTCATCAGGCGTGCAAGGTAGCCGCCGGCCGTAGAGTCGCAGATCACATAGTCGACCTCGCCGGACTCGAGCGCCTCAAAGCACTCGTTGATGTTGGAATAGGTCTTTTGGTTGGCGGTGATGCTCTGCTTAGCAAGCGCCTCCTGCGAGGCCGAGGACATCTGAACGCCCAGGGTGGACGTGTTAAGGGTATCGGTGGAAACGCTGAGCGACCCACCATCGCTAGTTTTACCGAACACAGAAGCGGCATCGTACAGGCAGGCGCCGAGCGAGCTAATGTCCCCGTCCGTGGAGTTGATCTCGCCGATAAAGATATCGGCCTTTTTGTCGCCGAGTGCGGAACCTGCCGAGGACGCATCGACAAAGGCGACCTTAAGGCCCATGCGGCTTGCGAGGGCGCGGGCAGCGTCGACTGCATACCCCGTAAGCTCGCCGTCGGCGCCCTGCATTGCCTGTGGCGCATCGGAAGTATCGAGGGCGACCGTCAGGGTTCCGGGAGTGACCAGGGCATCATCCGACACCGCCGGCGTGACGGTCTCGTACTCGATCTGGTCGATCGTGGGAGTCGTGAACGTAGACAGCGGGTTGAACGCGCATCCGCTCAGGCCCAAAACGGCGATGACCGCTGCAGTCCCAGCACCTAACCGAGCCGCGTGCATCAAGCTGCCCCTCACCATGTCCACTACCCTGCCTTCTGTGTCGTATACGATCCGTGCGTTGCGCGGAATATCAGGTTGTTCCCACCAGCTGACCTGGTATTTGACCCCACACTTGCGCACCGGGGTGTTTGCTCGGGAGGCCGCAGCCACCTTCACGACTGACCCGCTCGCCCGCGAGGCGGTATTGCCCCAAAGAAAGTAGAACGGACGGTGCGGCTTACATCTAGGACGCGCCATGATCGCGCCGCGCGCACGCGGTCGCTTACGTGGATCCCTTTGACCGCGTCTGTCTTGGACTAGGACGGGCATTTCGCCCGTCCGCAACCACAGCCTGGTAGGAACGAAGCGCATTATAGCTAAGTTCAAGCTAAAGTTTAAGGTTAGGGGCGTCATTCGCATCGCGAGTACAGATTTGCAGGTCGGAGTGGGCTATTCGTGCCCCTATGAAGCCCGAAGCTCCCCTGTGGGGAGCTCCGGGGCACCCTTCTTAGGGTGCCGTGACCAAAAAATGGCAAATATGAGTACTGTCACCGATTTAGTAACAGGCAGTTTTGGCCTCTCGGACAGATTTCGCGCTCAGTGTCGCCAACCTGATGCTTAGTTATTCTACATTTGTTTATTATCTTCTTACTTTACGCCGCCTCCGAGTCCTAAATTCTTTGATTTTGCTGTTACTGATTTAGTGACAGTACTCATATTTGCCATATTTTGGCCAGGGCATATGATTAACCCCCTGTTTTCGACGCGAATTAGACCGGCTTAAGCCCAAAACACACCCGCAGCGTGTTAAGCAACGCCTCTTGCTTCTTTCTGCGGGCATCGACACGATTCCGGTACCGCTTTCGCATACGCTGGTGGATGCGCCATGCGAGCGCTTCCATCGCTTCCATGTCGCAAAGCATTTCGTTGTTGACCGTTGCGACCTCGATTCCCATAGTAATCAAGCCCGTGTTGCGTTTTTCATCATGGGTACGTCCCCTCCGGGAGGAATGGCCCAGCTCACCGTTGTATTCCAGGTCAAACCGGGCTGTCTCCTGATATGCATCGCAAACTGCATGGGACATCCCCGAGATTGCCTGCGCGCGATCATCGAACTCGATCTTGTAGTCGGTCTTAAAGGGACCGCAGGCAAATCCTCCATAGGAAAACGGAAGCGAAAACAGGGCGAGCATGATGCACTCCATGGGCGAGCGCAGGTTTTCTGACAAGTAGGGACACAGACGCTGCAATTGTTTGGCCGCGTTTCCCTTGCATACCGCGAGGTAATCTGCCAAGCGATCGGGCGTCAGCACTGGCTCGACTTCAAAGTAGCCCACGTCTGTCGGTTGGTCCTTGTCCTTTGCAAGTTTGTTCGCAACGGGCGAGGTGTAGGGAGGCAGATACTTCCCGCGGTCGCTCAGTGAAATCTTAGAGCACAGTTCCTGGGTCAGGGCAAACGCCTGGATGCAGCCAACCTCGCGTGCAACGGCAACACAAAGGGCCTCGGGAGATAGGCTGTACACCCCCGGTTCCACCTCTAGAATCGAGCCGGCAGGCAACCCGGAAGACACGGACCAGCCCACGCCAGGCATGCGGCGGCGCTGCGCTGCAGACCCTACCAGCAAGCACAAATCCTCTTGCACCTCGCCGCTTGCGGCCCCAATCCGCACCAAGTCAGGAAGATAGATGTCCTCAGCCGAAGGCGACGAAGCGTTTAGTACGCGGCGCTCCTCATCGGGATCAAGGTCCTTCCAGCTGATATAGCCCATCTGCCGGCGCTCGGCGCGCATCATGCGCAGCGCCGAGGCGCCTGTTAGGATTACGGAAGCCGCTAGCTGTTCGCCTGTCGGCTCGTTGCGCCGCTCAATCTTTACTGCCACAAAACCACCCCTACCAAACACGTGCGATAGCAAGGCCATCGACTGCCGCAGCGCCGGCGCGCTTGAGTTCCGCCGAAGCCGCGGCTATCGTCGCGCCCGTAGTGATAACGTCATCGATAAGCAGCAGGCGGCGGCCGTACACGTCCTCAACCGTCTCGTACATGCCTTGGGCACGCTCGCGGCGCTCCTCACGACCGAGTTCGCGCTGGTCGCCATGGCCGTACTTGACGAGGGCATCGAGCAGAGGGACACCCGACAGCTCGCAAAATGGGCGCGCAATGGCCTCCATATGATCGAAACCGCGCCGCCGAAACGCTGCCGCCGTCGCAGGCACAAACACCACCGCATCCGCACCGGACAGCACGCCTCCTAAGCGTTCGGGCGCTACGACCTGGGCATGCAGGGCGGTGTCGTAGAGCAACTCCGCCAGATACGGAGCCAGACGTCGCTCGCCCGCGTCCTTGTAAGCTTTAATGATGCGCGGCAGCGGATGCGCATAGACGGCGCACGCCAGGCAGCGGTCGAGCGCCTCCGACATTGCCGAGGACGTGCCCTCGACCGAACACTCAGTGCACAGCAAATCCCCAAACGGGGCACCGCATCGGATGCAGCTATGGCATGGGTCGATGAGCGTGAGCGCAGCCAGGCAGTCTTGGCAAATAAGCGTACCGGCGCGCTCGCAGCCGGCACATCGTGTTGGCGACAATGCCTCAAGCACCTCGCGTGCCGCCCGCTCGGCAAACGGTCGCAATTCGTCCGCAAACGGTAGGGCGCCGGCACCCTGCAGACGGCTCAATATGTTCAGATGGCTCTTCAAGACACAACCCTCCCTACGTTCGGTCGCAGGGAGGGTTGTTGATTCAGCGCTATGATACCCCGATGCGCTCGGGGCAAGGCGGGCTAAATCCGCTCGCAGGCGTTATTCGCCGGCGGGCGGTTGT
This sequence comes from Collinsella sp. AF18-8LB, assembly GCF_003459795.1. NCBI lineage: Bacteria > Bacillati > Actinomycetota > Coriobacteriia > Coriobacteriales > Coriobacteriaceae > Collinsella > Collinsella sp. AF18-8LB. The sequence continues at coordinate 113,973 of NZ_QRWU01000001.1, read as the reverse complement.
GGTGCAGACGAAGACGGGGTCGAGCCCTCGCCACCATCCTGGCGCGGCTTGCGGGAACGGCGACGACGACGGCGCTTCTGGCCCTGATCGGCCGAACCCTCGCTACCGCGATCCTCGCGCAGCTCGTGCTCATCGCGAGCGGCGCCACGCGAAGCCTTGGCGGCAGTCCCTCCGCCATCTCCGGGACGACGGCGCGTGACCTTGACCTCGCCATCCGAGACCTGATCGGCCACGGAGGGAACTGAGGGCTTCTGCTGCGCGCCCGAGGAATGGCGACGGCGCGGACGCGGCGCGCGCTCGTCATCGTTGCGTTGCTTGCCACCCTTGTCGGCAGGCGTATCGGAACCCGAACCACCCTTGGGGGCGGCACCAGCCTCGCGAGCAGCTGCGGCGCGGAAGGCGTCCTCGCGCTCCTCACTCGACAAATGGCGGCGACGACGACGTGTGGGGTTCATGCCACCGCCGCGATTCTGCTGCTGGGGCTGCTGAGCCTCGCGCTCGCGAGAGGCGTTCTTGCCCGCGGCCGCGGCCTCGGTAACATCGCCCGAGCCCGCGCGCTTGCGACGACGACGGCCACCGGCGGCCTCCTCGACTTCGGGCACCTCGGCCTTGCCGCGGCCCTTTCCGCGGCCACGACCCTCGCCCTGGCCTTGACCGGCGCGAGCATCGGATTCAGCATCGCGACGACGGCGCTTGGGCATCGACGTACCGGCCAGACGGTCGGCACTCGACAGACCATCACCCACGTCGACGCCGTTCTCACGGTCGAGCTCCATGAGCGCCAGGCGCATCTCAGGCGACTCGATGCGCTCGAGCACGTCGCGCGTCACGCAGTCGGGGCGACAGTTGCAGCCCTGCTCGGCGGCCTTCTTTTTGCAGCCCTCCGAGCACGTCATGTCGGCCAGATTGACCTTGAAGACCTTGCCGTTCTCCAGACGCAGCACAAGCTGCTCGCGCGGCGTGTCATATTCCTGGATGCGCGCCTTGCCGAGCGGCGTGTCGATAAGCGTCTTCTTTTTGGGCGCGCGGCTCTTAAAGTCCTTGTACGCCTCGAACTCATAGCGCAGGCAGCACATCAGGCGGCCGCAAACACCGCTGATCTTGGACGAGTTGAGCGGCAGGTCCTGCTCTTTTGCCATGCGAATCGAGACGGGCTCAAACTGTCCGCCAAAACGCGTGCAGCAGAGTTCCTGTCCGCACTGGGCATAGCCGCCCACCAGGCGGGTCTCGTCGCGCACGCCGATTTGGCGCATGTCGACGCGAATGTGCAGCGTCGAGGACAGGTCCTTGACGAGCTGGCGAAAATCGACGCGCTCCTCGGCCGCAAAGTAGAACACGGCCTTCTCGCCGCCAAACAGGTACTCGACGCCGACCGGCTTCATCTCGAGGTCGAGTTCCTTGACCAGACGGCGGAAATCGACCATGGCCTCGTCGCCTTGGATGGCCAGGTCATCGGCAAGCTGCAGGTCGATGTCGCTCGCCACGCGCAGCACGGGCTTGAGCGGCTGGCCGATCTCATCTTGCGGCACCTCGAAGGGATCGGCCGTGACCAGGCCGATCTCGGTTCCGCGCTCGGTGGAGCAAATGGCGTAATCGGCCTCGAGGATATCCAGATCCTGTGGGTCGAACCACAGGTCGCGCGAGGCGTAGGTAAACTTAACGGGTACGACTAACGGCATTTCAGTGCCTTCCTGATATCGAACAGCATGACCTCGATGGCCAGCTGGGGAGTAACGTTTCTGGCGATGTTGCGCTCGGCGGTTGCGACCGCCTCGAGCGCCTGGGTGGCACCCGCAACATTGGTCGCGGCGGCAAGCCGACCGATCGTGTCGCGCACGTCTTCGTTCACCACGTCGGCCGCTTCATCCTGAAGCGTCAGCAGCACATCGCGCATGAGCGTCCGCGCGCTCGCCAGCGCTTCCATGATACCCGAACGCTCGCGCGCGTTGAGTTCGCGCTTGTTGCGGTCCTCAAGCTGCTTCAATGCTCCACGCGACAGGTAATCGGCATTTTGCTCGAGCACCTTTTCCTGCGTGGACTTGACCTCGGCGAGCGGCGCCTTAACGGCGACGATGAGCGACTTGGCGAGGCTGAGCACATCAGCCTCGTCGGCGGCGATGAGCGAGTCGATGGCACGGACCATCTGACGGCGAGCGTCCTGGCGCTCGGCGCTCTTAAGGAACTCGATGCCGCGCGTGGGGCTCCCCGCCACGGCGACCGCCATGCGACAACGCGCGAGGTCCTGGCCGGTGGCGCGGCTCACGGCCTGCGCGGCCACGGCGGGCGACACCAGCCGAAACGGCACGCACTGACAGCGGCTCACGATAGTGGGCAACATCACGTCTGCCGAGGTGCCCAGCAAGATGAACATAACGCCCTCGGGCGGCTCCTCGAGCGTTTTGAGCAGCGCGTTGGCGGTGTTGGCGCGCAGCTGCTCGGCGCGGTCGATGATGTAGACCTTGGCCTTGGCGCGGATGGGCGCCAGCGGCACGTCATCGAGCAACTCGCGGGTCTGGGCAATGAGGTAGCCCGTGGCACTCTCGGGCGTGTAATAGTGCACGTCGGGATGCGTATGCCGAGCAACGCGCACGCAGCTGTCGCATGCGCCGCAGCCATCCTGCTCGCACAGGAAGGCCTGGGCGAGCGCCCATGCAGCGTCGAGCTTGCCGGCGCCGGGAGCACCCAAAAACAGGTAAGCGTGCGATGCGCGGCCGCCGGCGACGGCATTGGTCAAAAAGTCGCGCACGCGCTCTTGGGTGTCGAGCTTGGCCAACAGGCTTGTCTGAGCGGGGGCCATGTTACTCGGCCTCCTGGGCAAGCGCGGCGGCAACGGCGTCTTGGGAGATATCGAGACCGTGCGCGCGGACCTGCTCGACCGTCTTCGCAAAGACTTCCTCGATGGGCGCGGTGGCGTCGATGAGCTTTACGCGGCCTGGCTCCTCGGCGGCAATGCTGCAAAATCCCTGGTAAACGCGCTCTTGGAACGCCATGCCCTTTGCCTCCATGCGATCTGCCGCGCCACGGGCGGCCATACGCAGCGCCGCCTGCTCGGGTGTGATGTGGTAGACGAGCGTGAGCGCCGGATGCGTTCCCGCGACGGCCAGGTTATTGGCATCGCGTACCATCTGGCGATCGAGGCCGTCGGCAAACGCTTGGTAGCAGGTCGTGGAATCGTAGAAGCGGTCGCACAGGACCACCTTACCGGCCGCGAGGGCGGGGGCTATGACCTCGTGCACCAACTGGGCACGGGCCGCCTCGTACAGCAATAGCTCGCAGGTGTCACCCATCGCCGTGTTGGCGGGGTCGAGCAGCAGGGCGCGAATCTTTTCGCTGATGGCAGTACCGCCCGGCTCGCGCAGACTCACCACCTGGTAGCCGGCAAGATCGAGCGCACGGGCAAGCAGACGCGCTTGCGTAGACTTGCCGGCGCCGTCGACGCCCTCGAGCGTGATGAAGCTATGTTGAGCGGGCTCAAAAGCCATGGGCGCAGCCCCTTCCTACATGGCGCGTAAATGCAGATATATCAACCAAATCATGATACCCCAGGGGCAGGCGCGCCCCAACCACCAGGCGGCAGTTAGGGACGTTCCCAAACTGCCGGCCGAAAAGGAACGTCCCCAACTGTCATGATGGGGAATTTTGGACGATGGGTATAATCGTCGTATTGCATTGAAATGTGGCGAAAGGAGTGGCAATGTCTCGGTATTGCTCCTCGTGCGGCAAGCTTCTTGCAGATAATGCCAAGTTCTGCACCTCGTGCGGTGCACCCGTTGAGCAAACAACCGCGAGCGATAGCCAGCCCGCTTTTGAGCAGACCGGCTCCCTTGATATGCCGCAAGCCAAGGCGGACGACCCCCTCGCCTATCGCCCCGACTCCGCCGCAAGCCCCGCGGCCGTCGAGACCACGCAGCGCATACCCGTCGCGAGCGGCTCGCCCCAACAGCAGCCGGCTCCCTCATACGCGCCCGCTTCGCCACAGACCCCCGCTCCCAAAAAGAGCGGCACCGGGCCGCTTATCGCCGTTATCGTTGTGCTGGTGGCGATCATCATCGCTCTGGTCATCTTCTTTGCAATCAGACCGTTCGACAACGCCGCCACGCAGACGACTGCCGAGGTAGCTAAGCTGCACCATGACGTCGACGACGATGACCTAAAGCCCCTCGGCGATCCCAACAGCCTGTACGACGATGATGACGATGACGACGAGGATGGCGGCGAAGCAACGCTCTCCGAGCAGAACCTCTACCGCCGACTGAGCGAATACTACGACCTGCTCGAAGACCTCGACAGCCAGGTCCGCGCCTGCGCGCAGGCCTTCAATGGCAGCTATCTGGAAGAAGATCGCACCACCCGTCAAAATCTCGCCGACGTCGCCGAGCGCACGGAGGACACCATCGAGCAGTATTACGACATCGTCGAGGATCTGGACGTCCCGACGAGCTCCAGGAACTACAGCTCCTGGAAGGACATCGTTGCCCTGTACGACGACCTGGATCACCGCATCGACGCAATCTGTGATGCCTGGGAGATCAGCCTGAAATACGCCAAGCCTGCGGACCATAAGAATGAGATCGTGGCGCCGCTGTCACACGACAACGTGGCGGGCACCAATGACAATAAGTACCGCCTAGACTTTGAGGAGCGCTATCCCGGCGCCAAACCCGTCGAAGTGAACTAGCGCTTTGTCGTTCCCGAGCCAGCAGTTAGGGACGTTCCTAAACTGCCGGCAGAAAAGGAACGTCCCTAACTGCCGGTCAAAAAACGAGCGAGGATCGCAGGGTCCTCGCTCGTTTTTAGGGCAATGTTTCGACTGCGCCGCTACTTGTCGGTAGCCGCTTTCTTGGCAGTCGACTTCTTCGCCGTCGACTTCTTGGCGGTCGTCTTTTTGGCCGTCGTCTTTTTGGCCGCCGTTGTCTTCTTCGCCGTGCTCGCCTTGGTTGTGGTTTTGCGGCCGCGGGCGGGCTTCTTCTCCTTGGTCGGGCAGTCCATGTTGACGCAGATGCGCCACGGGCCGCGCGCCGTGTTGACCACCACGATGGGGGCACCGCACTCGGGGCAGGTCTCACCCGTCGCCTCGAGCTTACCGCGCGCCGGCAGCGGATAGCTCACGCCGCAGTCATCGTAGTTGGTGCAGCGGATAAAGCGCTTGCCGCTCTTCTCGCTCTTGTGCGCGATCAGATCGCCATGGCGTCCGGCCTCGGCGCACACCTTGCACTCGCCCACCTTAAGGTCGGGCTCGTAGTTGGTGGGGCACGTCGGGTTCACGCAGATCTCGAAGGCCTTCTGGCGGAACGGCTGGCACTTAATGCGCGGCGCGCCGCATTCGGAGCACACGGCGGCCTCGCCCTCGAGCGGGCTCACCTTGACACCGCTCGGCACCGGATAGGTCACATCGCAGTCGGGCCAGCCCATGCAGCCGATAAAGCTGCCGCGGGTCTTGGCGCTCGTCTTCATAACCAGGTCCTTGCCGCACTTGGGGCAGGCGCCCACGCGCGCATCGGCCGTGACGGCGTCGCTGATGGCGTCGCCCAGCTCCTGCGTATGTTTGAGCAGCTCGTCGAGCACGCCGGCCAGCAGCGCGCGCGAGTGCGTCACGACATGCTCTTCGGTGTCCTCGCCGCGCTCCACGCGGGTCATGTCGCCGTCGAGCTCGCTGGTCATATCGGGGCTCGTGATGCGCGGGGCAAACTGCGACAGTGCATCGATAATGGCGATACCCAGCTGACTCGGCTCCACGGGATCGTTTTTGAGGTAACGCACGGCGTACAGGCGCTCGATGATGCTCGCGCGCGTGGACTTGGTGCCCAGGCCACGCTTTTCCATCTCTTGCACGAGCTTGCCCTGGCTGTAGCGCGCGGGCGGCTCGGTCTGCTTGGCCTCGAGCTTAATGTCGAACACGTCGACCGTATCGCCCTGCTCAAGCGGCGGCATCTGCTCGTCGCGCTTAAGGCCGTACGGGTACGCCTCGCGGAAGCCCGGGGTCACGAGCACGTCGCCCGAAGCCACGAACGGCTCGCCGTTAACGTCGAGCTCAAGCTTGGTGTTCTCGATGGTCGCGGGACCCATGAGCGTCGCCAGGAAGCGGCGGGCGATGAGGTCGTAGAGCTTGCGCTGGCCACCATCGAGCGTGGATGGATCGCCCTCGCCCGTGGGGTAGATAGGCGGGTGGTCGGTGGTCTCGACCTTGCCGCGCGTGGGCTTCATGGGGCCGGCGAGCACCTTTTTGCACACGGGCGCCAACGCCGGGTTGATCTTTGCCAGGTCGCTTACCACGGCGCCCAGATCGAGCGTCGCGGGGTACACGGTGTTGTCGACACGCGGATAGCTGATGAGACCCGCCATGTAGAGGGACTCGGCGATGCGCATGGTGCGTGCGGGCGATATGCCCTCGGCCGCAGCGGCTGCCTGCAGCGAGGTGGTCGCGAACGGCGTGGGCGGCTGCTGCTTGCGCGAGCGCTTCGTCACCGCGGCGACGGTTGCCGTCTTGATGCCGTCAACGTGGCCGTATGCCGTCTCGGCAGCATCTTTATCGGTAAAACGCGCCGTCTTGTGCGCGATCTTAAAGCGGTCGTCCTCGGCGGCGCCCTGCGCGGCACCCATACCGCGAATCTGCCAATAGTCCTCGGGCACAAACGCCATGCGCTCGCGCTCGCGCTCGACCACCAGGGCAAGCGTCGGCGTCTGCACGCGGCCGGCAGAGCGCACGTTACCAAAGCCGCCAAACTTGGCGAGCGTCAGGTAACGCGTGAGCACCGCACCCCAAATGAGGTCGATGTGCTGGCGGCTCTCGCCGGCGTCGGCCAGATTCTGGTCGAGCGAGACGAGATTATCGAAGGCCTGCGTGATCTCGGCCTTGGTAAACGAAGAGTATTGGGCGCGGGCAACCGGCAAGTCGGGCGCCACCTCACGCACCTTGTTGAGAGCGTCCGAACCGATCAGCTCACCCTCGCGATCGAAGTCCGTGGCGATGATGACGCTGTCGGACTTCTTGGCAAGGTTCTTGAGCGAGCGAATGAGCTCCTTCTCGGCCGGCAGCTTAATAACGGGCGCCCAGGTGAGATAAGGCAGGCTCTCGAGCTTCCAGCCCTTGATGGAGATACCGTCGGCAAGGAACGGCTTGCGCTTGGTGTCGTAGGGCGGACGTGCCAGGCCATCGGGCATGTCGGCCGGCAGCATCTCGCCGTCCTCGGTGACCGAATACCAGCCCAGCTTTTTATCGAACAGCACGCTGTCGCAAAAATCGGGCGCGAGGATGTGACCGGCAAGGCCGATCGTCACGCACTCCTCGCCCTTCCACTCAAAACGGTAGATGGCGGTGTTGTACACCTTGTCCTTTTTGGGCTTGCCCGTGGACAGACGCTCGGCGATCTGGCGCGCGGCGTCGTTTTTCTCGGCGATGATGAGCTTCAAAAGAGGCTCCTATCTCATGTCTCTGCGGCTGCGCCCGCGCTTATGGCGGCCGACTTACGCCCTTGCTTGCTCGATCTGCCCGATGAGCCAATCGCACCAGGCATCCATGCCCTCGCCCTTGCGCGCGCTCACGGCAAACCGCGGCGCCTGCGGATTGAGGTCATCGAGTGTCTTAGTATACCTATCCATGTCAAAATCGAAAGCCGGGGCCACGTCGACCTTATTGAGCAGCTGCGCGCCGGCGTGCTGGAAGATGCCCGGGTACTTGATGGGCTTGTCGTCGCCCTCGGGCACCGAGAGAATCATGATGGACAGGTTCTCGCCCAGGTCAAAGTCGACCGGGCAGACCAGGTTGCCCACGTTTTCGATAAAGATGACATCGATGTTTTGAAGGCCCACCGCTTGGTCGAACGCGTCAACGGCCTCCATGATCATGTTGCCCTCAAGATGGCACAGGCCACCGGTGTTGATCTGGATGGCGGGCATGCCGGCTTCCTTCATGATGATGGCGTCGACGTCCGAGGCGATATCGCCCTCGATGACGGCACAGCGCAGGCCGGCTTTGTCACGCAGGCGCTCGTTGGTGCCCAGGATCGTGGTGGTCTTGCCCGAACCGGGGCTCGACAGCACATTGATCACATAGGTGCCTGCCTCATTAAATCGCTGACGCAGCTGGTCTGCCAGACGCTCGTTGCGCGACAGGATCGGCGATGCGATATCAATCGTTTTCTCGGCCATACTCGGCACTCCTTACTTCTGCCATTTGGTGACGGCTAATCGTCGGGGGTTTCGATTTCGATACTTGCGATGTCGAGTTCGCGGCCGTGCAGTAGGCGCACGTTGGCACCACCACACTGGGGACAGCGACAGTGGAAGCGATCGTGGTCGAAGACGTCGCCGCAGTCCAGGCACTCGCTTTGTGGATGGACTTCCTCCACGGAAAGCTCGCAGCCTCGCGTGAGCGGGTCCTCGTCGCGAAACGTCTCCCACGCAAAGTCGAGCGCCTCGCGCACCACCTCGGTCATATCCCCGATACGCAGCGTTACCAAAACGGCGCGCGAGGCCCCCGCCCCACGCGCCGCGCGAATCACTGTATCGAGTATGCCGTTGACAATGCCAACCTCGTGCATACCGATTTACTCCTCGTCGTCCTCGTCGTCCGAGAACAGGTCCAGACGGCTCACGAACAGGCCCTCCTTGCCCTCGCGCGCAGTAATGACCACGCGAGCGATGGCGAGCGAAATCTCGTAGAGCGAAAGCAGGGCACCGTACATAAGGCCCAGCGTGACGGGCGAGCCGTCGGGCGTGATCACAGCCGAGCCCACGAGCAGGCCCACGTACACGTAGCGCCAGGCGCCGCGGAAAGCCGCGTAGGACACGATGTGGAAAACGGACAGGTAGAAAATGATGAGCGGCAGCTCAAACGCCACACCAAAGCCGATCATAAAGAGCAGCTCCATGTTGACGTAGTTCTCCAGATCGGGCAGCGCAGTTGCGACGGCAGAGGTCTCGCCGATGAGCCACTCAAAGCCCGCAGGAATGATGATGAAGTAGCAGAAGATGGCACCCAGGAAGAACAGCACCGTCGAAGCGAGCACCGTGGGCACGACCCACTTGCGCTCGTTGGGGCGAAGCGCCGGCAGGAAGAACGCCAAGATCTGCCAGATGATCATGGGCGTGCACATGACAACGGCCATCTTGATGGCCAGCGAGAAGCGCAGGCCAAAGCCGCCGAGCGTGGTGGTGATGTAGAACTTACCGTCCGGCACAAACGAGCGGATGGGGTCTTCCAGGATATCGAGCACCACGGGCGTGGCGAAATACAGCACGATGGCGGCGGCAAACACCGATACGACCACGATGGTCAGGCGGCGACGGAGCTCTCCCAGGTGATCGAAGAGCGGCATGCGCGCAGGTCCGATAGGCATTACTCATCGCCTCCCTTCGGGGCGTCGGCGGCAGCGGCTTCGTCCTCGACCTCAAGCTCACGAGCGAGCTGGTCGACGACGGCCTTGCGCTTGCGGGGACGACGGGCGTAGAGGTCGGCCGTCGTGGGCTCTGCCGGCTCGGGCTCGGGCTCTGCGGCAGGCTCGGGCTCGACGGCGGCAGTGGCAGCATCGGCAGCGGACACAGCAGCGGCGGGCCCAGCGCCCTCGGCCTCCGTCTCCTCGGCAGCAGCCTCGCCCTCAGCAGCACCCTCACTCGCGGCCTTCTCGGCGGCAAGGCGGGCACGGCGCTCGGCAAAGGTCTCCTTCTTTGCGGGCGCGGCCGTCTTGACGGCATCGGCGTCAGCATCGGAATCGTCATCGACAGCAGCCTTCTTGGGCTTGACCGGCGCCGAAGCGGCCTCACTTACCGGATCGATAATCTCGGACTGAACAACTGCCGTCATCTTTTCCTGCGTCTCGCGGAACTGACGGATGGCACGGCCGATCGTGCGGCCCATCTGCGGGAGCTTATCCGGGCCAAACAGCAAAAAGCCGAAGACCACGATGATTGCCAGCTCACCCTCTCCAATACCAAACACACATACCTCCAAGGCTCGATGTGAGTCGAGCCCGCACCGCGCCATTCGGCCGGAACTCGTCTATTCATTCGGTCAAGTATAGCGCCCGAACGCCAAAACGTTCGAGCGCATCACAAACATATGCCAAACGGCACGCCCCTTTTGGGGGCAAAGATTATGCAGCGGTGATCGAAATCTCCTGGTCGACACCCAACAGCTGAACCACGCGCATCACCGGGGGTTGCACGTTGGCGCAGCTAAAACGCTTGCCATGATCGGCTGCGTGGTGCGCGGCGCCCACAAGCACGCCAATGCCCGTCGAGTCGATATAGCTCACCTGGGCAAAGTCGAGCTCAACGGCCTCGGTGGGCTGCTCAAGCGCCAAGTCGATGGCGTTACGCAAACTGTCGGCGTTAGAGATATCGATTTCGCCGGTCACCTTAATGGTGTAGAGCTCCGGCGTGGGGTTGGTGGAAATACCCAAATCCATGTATACGCTCCTTTGCGTATCGAAAGTGCGGAAAAGTACGCGGCGCGGACTTGCAGAGCTCTGCGCGCTAGGCGCGCTCGGCACGCGTGATCTCGGCAGCGACGAGCTTGACGGCCAGCACCAGTACGTCGAGCGCGGCCTCCAGGTCCTCGACCGTGGGATAACTCGGCGCGATGCGGATGTTGGTGTCGCGCGGGTCCTTGCCATAGGGCCAGGTGGCACCAGCCGGCGTGAGCTTAACGCCCAGATCGGCACAAAGCGCGGCGACCTTTTGGGCCGAGCCCTCAGGACCATCGAAGCTCACAAAGTAGCCGCCGCGGGGATGCGTCCAAGTGGCGCAACCCGTGTTGCCCAGACCCTCGGTGAGCTTGCGCTCAACGGCCTCAAAGCGCGGGCGCAAAAATTCGGCATGCTTTTTCATATGCTCCTTGACCGCCTCGATGGTGGGAAGGAAACGCACGTGACGCAGCTGGTTGAGTTTGTCGGCGCTGATAAGGCCGGCCTTGAGGCGCTTGGAGAACTCCGCGATGACCGCAGGGCTCGCGCCGATAAAGCCGATGCCGGCGCCCGGGAAGGTAATCTTGGACGTCGAGGCAAAGGCCACCACGCGGTCCTCGGTGCCCGCCGCGCGAGCGAGGTCAAAGATATTGGCAAGCTCGTCGGTCTCGTCGTACAGGTCGTGCACGCAGTAGGCGTTGTCCCAGAAGATGCGGAAATCGGGCGCGGCCGTGGGCATCTCGACCAGGCGGCGCACGGTGTCCTCGCTAAAGGTGATGCCCGTGGGGTTGGAATACTTGGGCACGCACCAGATACCCTTGATGGAATCGTCGGCGGCAACGAGGCGCTCGATCTCGTCCATGTCGGGGCCGGCCTCGGTCATCGCAACGGGGACGTTCTCGATGCCCAAGTCGGCGGTGATGCCAAAGTGGCGATCGTAGCCGGGAACGGGGCACAGGAACTTGACCTTCTTGCCGTCGTGCGCGGCCTCGTAGGCATCCCAGGGCTCGCTGCCGCACGAACCACAGCGCCAGAACATGCCGGCGATGTCGTGCTCGATCAAAAGGCTCGACGAACCCAGCACGAGCGTCTGCTCGGCGGGGCAGCCCAGGAACTCCCCTGCCAACTTGCGTGCCGAGGGAATGCCCTCGAAGCAGCCGTAGTTGGAGCAGTCGACGTTGCCGTCGTGCAGATCGACCTCGGCATTGAGGATATCGAGCATGGGGCGCGAGATGTCCACCTGGGAGGGCGACGGCTTGCCGCGGGCCATGTCGAGCGCCAGGCCCTTGGCCTTGACCTCGGCGACCTCGGCTTTGAGCGCCTCGATGGCGGCATCGAGTTCGGTGGTTTCCATCTTCTGGTAGATCGTCTGCATGGGTGCGACCTTTCGCGAAGCGGGACGTTGCAGTTCGTCTAAGTATAGACCGCCACCGCCGCAACGGTATGAAGCCGTGATAGATTAAGTTCATCGCAATGAATTACGACATCGCCGCACATGCCGGCGTGGGGCGCCTAAGGAGGCATTATGGAATACGGTTCGTTTAGGGCTGAGGAATTCGGCGACCTGCAGCGCCTGATCGACGGGCTGTTTTACGACCGCCACGCCATCGACCGCCTGGACCTAATCGTGCAGGCCGAAATCTTGGACCTGGCGCCCGACCTTATGGAGATCGTGAACCTTTTGCCGCCCGGCTATTACGACCGCCAGTCACTTTGCGACCAGCTGAACTCCGCCTTAGCCGCCCACGGCTGGGGCGCCGTCTACGGCACCGTGGAATAGAACCACTCATTGGGGACAGACTTAAATGAGTAGTCGTCATTTAAGTCTGTCCCCAACGACTATGGGGCAGTCATTTAAGTCTGTCCCCAACGACTACCCAGTGACTAAAACGCCGCCTGTGATGGTATTCACAGGCGGCGTTTTCAAACTTGTATGTGCTCTTACTCGTCCTTGGGCGCAGGGTGTTTGCAGACCACGCTCATGTAGATCATGCCCAGCACGGCCGCGGTGACCGAACCGGCAAGAATGGCGGCCTTTGCGGCCAGGACCTCAAACTGGGCCGTCGGGAAGGCGAGGCCGCTGATGAGGATCGACATGGTAAAGCCGATACCGCCCAAAATGCCCACACCGGCGATCATATGCCAGTTGACATTGTGCGGCAGCTCGGAAATCTTGAGCTTAACCAGGGCAAACGTCATGCCAAAGATGCCGATCGGTTTGCCCAGCAGCATGCCAAAATATACGCCGAGCGTCACCGGGTCGGTGAGCAGCGTGCTCATGTCCACGCCCACTAGGCGAACCTGCGCGTTTACGAACGCAAAGATCGGCAGGATCACAAAGTTGACCGGCGTGGAGATCAGACGCTCCATGCGGATGAGCGGCGGGGTCACGCGGTGCATGACGCGCTCGACCTTGGTGGTCGAGACGGTAAAGTCGTGCTGACCCAGGATGTGCGCCTCGTCGTCGTAGCGGTCGTCGAGCAACGGCAGGCACTCGCCCAGCCAGTCGGTAAGGCTATCGAGCTTGACGCCGCACTTGGCCGGGATGGTAAAGGCCAAGATGACGCCAGCAAGCGTAGCATGCACGCCGCTCTTGAACATGCAGAACCACAGCAGCAGACCCAGCACCGAATACGGGGCAAGACGGTAGTGCTGCGTCTTGTTGAGCCACACGAGCGCGCAAGTCACAACCGCGGCGGCGCCCAACCAAAACGGGTTGGGACTCTGACCGTAGAAAATGGCGATGGCGGCGATGGAGATGAGATCGTCGGCGATGGCGAGCGTCGAGAAGAACACGCGCACGCCGTTGGGCACGCGGTTGCCCAAAAGCGATAGCACGCCCAGCGCAAAGGCGATATCGGTTGCCATGGGAATAGCCCAGCCGTTGTGCGCGCCGGCATGGTTAAAGATCAGGTAGATGCAGGCGGGAACGACGACGCCGCCCACGGCCGCCAACATGGGAAGCATGGCCTGACGCGGGTTCTTAAGCTCACCGACCGTCATTTCGTACTTAAGCTCGATGCCCACCAGCAAAAAGAAGATCGCCATGAGAAAGTCGTTGACAAAGACCTCGACGGTGAGGCCGGCCGTAAGGCTGCCAAGACCCACATACAGCGGGGTCTCCAAAAAGTGATGAATGGCCTCGTAGGCATCGGTGTTGGCACAGATGACTGCGGCGATGGCAGCGATCACCATGACGGCGGCGGAAATCGTGCCGTTCTCGGCAATGCGCTCCCAAATGTCGTGACGCTCAAAACGCTTGCGCTCACGAACGTTAAACAGCTGCTCGGGTGCTGCCATGGGCGGCTCCTTTCACGGGAAGGCTCCCGTCTTAAAAAAGAACGGCCCGCCCAAATGGCAGCGCCGCGCTCCAACGTATTACGCTTGCATCTAGCCTACCCTGCGCGACAAGCGCACAAGCGCGGCCGAAAAGCGGAACCACAGGTTGAACATTATTTGTTCAACGGTGCGAGCGCCCCCGTTCAATAGGCGACGCGATCCCGCGCACAAAAAAACGACCGGAGCGCGGAGCGTCCGCGATCCGGTCGTGAGCAGGTTACAAAAACTAGCAGGCGGCCATGATGGGGGCAGCGACCTGCTTCTTACGGGAGAGGACGCCCGGCATCCAGACGCCGTCGTGCTCGTCGGCAATGCCCAGGCCCTTCTGAGCAGCCTCGGTCTCGCCCTCGAGCAGGACCTGCGAACCCTCCTCCATGATGTCGGTGATGCACAGGACAATGCCGTCAGCACCCTTCTCGGCGGCGTAGGCGCGCATGGCCTCGCGGATCTCGTCAATCATGCCAAGCGCACGGGTCTTGTCGACGGTCTCGTACTGGCCGATGAGCAGCTTCTTGCCGGCGGGCTCGAACATCTTGATGTCGTTGCCGACCATCTCGGCTGCAGTGAAGGAGCCGGACGGACGGGTGAGGAAGACCTCCATGCCAAACTTGACCGGGTCGACGCCCACCTGCTCGCCGAGCTTAGCGGCGACGACGCGGTCGGCGGCGGCGGTGGTGGGGCTCTTGAGCATGAGCGTATCGGTCATCATAGCCGAGAGCAGCAGCTTAGCCTGGACGTCGGAAAGCTCAACGCCGAGCACGTCGGCGAGCTTGGTGACGATGGTGCAGCTGGAGCCCCAGGGCAGGCAGATGTAGTGCAGCGGGCCGGCGGTCTCGAAGTCGCCGATGCGGTGATGATCGACAACGCCAAAGACCGTGGCGTCCTTAAGGCCGGCGACAGACTGGGCAGACTCGTTGTGGTCGGTGAGGACGACGAGCTGACCGGCCTCGACGGAATCAATCACGCGGGGCTCGGCGATGCCGGCGTCGGCGAGCAGCTTGGCAGACTCTGCCGGAAGCTGACCAAGGGCGCAAGCCTCGTAGGTGTTGCCGGCATACTCAACCTGGTTGAGCAGCTGGGACAGGACGACGGCGCTCATGATGGCGTCGTTATCGGGGTTCTGGTGACCAAAGACAAGAACGTTTGCCATGGATATCCTCCACTTGATATGTGTACTTGGACGTAGCTATGGTAGCACGCTGACGCCGAACCCTAGACGATGGAAGGGCCGCGACGCAATTTGGGGCAAGCGTTGGGGGAAGTCTGTCCCCCTTGCACCATGTTGGCGCAAAGTAACCTGTCCCCCTTGCACCAGCTATTTGCCGGCGGCGCGCAGGGCTACGTAGGCGGCACCGATGATGCCGGCGTCGTTGCCGAGCGAGGCGACCTCGATAGGCGTCTCGCGCGAGGCGGAAAGCGCATAGTGCTGGAAGTGCTCGCGAACCGCATCGAGGTAGACATCGGCCGAGGCAGAGGCACCGCCGCCGATCAGGAACATCTCGGGGTCGACCACGTTGGCGATAAGCGCCAGAGCACGACCGAGATAATCGGCCATGGTATCGGCCGCGGCCAGCGCGAGCTTGTCACCCTCGCGGCAGGCCTGGAACACGTCCTTGGAATCGGAGGGGCCGGTGAGCTCGATGGGCTCGACGCCCGCCTTCTTGCACTCGGCAAGGTAGTTGCTCACCACACCGGTAGCGCTGGAATACTGCTCCAGGTGGCCATGGCCGCCACAGCCGCAGGTGCGCTCCTCGTCGGGATTCAGGCACATGTGGCCAATCTCGCCGCCGGCGCCCACAACGCCCGACACCACGTCGCCGTTGACGATGACGCCGCCGCCCACGCCGGTACCGATGGTGACCATCACCACGTTCTGTACGCCCTTGGCAGAGCCGAGCCAGGCCTCGCCCATGGCAGCGGCGTTGGCATCGTTTTCGTACTTAACGACCGCGTCGGGGCAGTGCTCCTGAATGGCGATCCTAAGCTCGGGCAGGTTAATGGCAATGTTGGCCTTGACCTTAGCATCGCCCGAAGCCGGGATGGGGCACGGAACAGCCAGGCCAATGCCCGCCACAAAGGCGCGCGGAATCTGCGCCTTGGCGACCACCTGGTCGATCGCCTCGGTCACCGCGGCAAAGCCCGCAGCATCAACGATGGGAGGCGTGGGCACGCTGGCCTTGGCAAGCAGGTTGCCGTCCTCATCGAACAGGCCCTCCTTAACCGAAGTGCCGCCGACATCAATGCCGATGTAGTACTGCTTAGGTTCCATGGGAGCCACCTTTCTCGTTTAAACATTGCCTGTATGGTACCGCTCCCAAGACAAAAACCTGCCAAAAAGGGACAGGTTTGTTTTGGCAGGTTTTATCTGGGAAAACACGAAGGCCCGCCCAACAGGTCGCGCAGGCCTTCGCCAAATACAAAGGCGCCGGGAGACGGAAAACTCCCAGCGCCCGTGAAAGGGACTGAATTGTCTGGTGAACCGCACACTCCGTCGCGGCGATAACGCCGACTAGGCCTTAAGCGCCTGCAGCAGCTTGTGGACCTCGATGAGCTCCGTGGCCATGACGCGCATGGTCTCGGTGCCGGCCATCTGGTCCTCGGCATGCAGCAGAATCAGCGGGGCTTCGCCGTTACGCTCGCCGTTGGCCTCCTTTTTGAGGAGCCCCATATGGACATCGTGGCCACCGTTGTAAGCCTCGTCGCCCTGCTTGATAAGTTCCTCAGCGGCGTCAAAATCGCCCTCCTTGGCCTTTTGCACGGCATTGATATACATGCTCTTGGCGGTGCCGACGTAGCTGATGATCTCGAAGCAGGTCATCTGCAGCTCATTCATATCCTCCATGTGCTGCACCTAGCCCATCACGCTGACGCAGTGGTCGATGATGCCGGCGGCGTTCATGCGGCCGTAATCGACCATGTTGATGACCTCGACCGGGAAACGACCGGCGGCCTCCTTCTCAAAATCGCCCTTGGTGTAGCCAATCTGCGGACCGAGCAGCAGGATGTCGCACTCGTCCAGGTGATCGTGAGCCTCGTTCATGGGACGAGCCTCGACCTCGATGTCCAGACCGCGGTTCGCGACCTCGGCCTGCATCTTCTGGACCAGCAGACTCGTGGACATGCCGGCATTGCAGCAAAGCATGATCTTCTTCATGGTTTCCTCCTTATAACTGCGCGGCGCGCAGACGACAACTGGTTTTATTCCTTGCGGCTATTGTGCCCACCCCCTGCGTCTTCACACAAGAGGAGAGCCGCGGGCATCGGCACCGCGTACCGGTGCCCGCAACGGTGGAAGGGAGAACGACGTTTAAGCGTTCTGCTCGGCAAGAGCCTCCTGCTTAGCGATAGCCTTCTCGGAGATCCTCATAAAGGGCAGGTAGACAGCCATGCCGATGACAAGCTCGAGCGCCTGCCACACGCCAGCGCGCCAGTCAAAGCCCGTAGCAAGCAGAGCGTTGATGACGGGAGGCATGGTCCAAGGCACCTGGGCAATGCAAGGGCTGATGATGCCCGCGCAGGTCAGAGCATAGGTGGCGCCGATGAACAGGTCGGGGAGAAGCACGAACGGAATCATGAGCGGCAGGTTGTACACGACGGGGTAACCGTAGATGACCGGCTCGTTGATGTTGAACAGACCAGGAACGATAGCCATCTTGGCAACGGTCTTGGAAGCCTTGTTCTTGGAGAACAGGAAGGTGTCGAGCAGGAGCATGAGGGTGCAGCCCGAGCCGCCGATGAGGGCGAAGCTGTTGACGATCTGCATATTCATGTAGTGGTCGGGCTGGATGGTACCGCCGGCGGCAAAAGTAGCCATGTTGTCGACGATGAGCATGGTCAGGATCGGCTCGACGGTAGCGCCAGAGATGGTGGACTGGTGAATACCGACGCAGAACAGCAGGTTCGCAAGGGTGTAGATGAGGATAACAGCCCACGGGCCGGCGTTCATGATGCTCTTGAGCGGGTTGGAAATGCACGTGGAGATGATGGTGCACAGATCGGTGCCGGCAAACACGGCGAGCAGCGCTGCGGCAACTGCGAAGATCGAGAGGTTGAGCAGCATCGGGATCATGACGTTAAAGGAGTTGGAGACCGCGGGGGGCACACCCTCGCCCAGCTTTACTTTAAGCTTTTCGACGCCGGAAATCTTGATGAAGAGCGTGACGGAGAGCAGGGCGATGATAATAGCCGCGAACAGACCGTTGGTACCGGTGTTGGCAGTCGAAAGGGCGCCCGTGACCTCGGCAGAGGTGATCTTGTCGGTGAGCAGCGGGCTCGTGGCGGCAAGCGTGGCGGTGATCTGCTGCGGCATCATGATAACGAAAGCGGAGATGGCGACGACCACGCAGGCAAGCGGGTTATCGAAGCGCTCGTTCTTAGCGAGGCTGTAGCCGATCAATCCGGCCAAGATAATGGCAGAGACGTTGAGGGTGCCCAGCGTAATTGCCGAGCCCCAGGTCTGAAGGTTGGCAAGGCCCGCTGCATCGAGCGGGAACAGAGGGAACACGACGTTGTTAATAAGAACCGCGATACCCGCAAGGATATAGAGCGGCGTGATGGTTGCGAAGGCATCGCGCAGGGAACGCAGGTGAACCTGGTTTCCCACCTTCGCAGAGACCTCGGCAAATTTGTCGAGGAAGCTCTTTCCGTTTTCACTGGCCATGATTGCTCCTAACTATCAAATCCGGCCTTTTCCTATGCGCACGGTGGTCTGTCGCCCTTTGCCACCAGATGTGCCATGTTTTGCGCGCGGCGGCGCGCGGTCTGGGCGTTCGCCTGGTCGCTAGTCAACCACGTGGGTCGTTGCGACCTGCTTGAGCCAAGCTGCCGACTTCTTAAGGCGGCGCTTGTAGCCGTCCATAAGGTCGACCTCGACAAAGCCGTAACGGTTCTTAAAGGCATTAGCCCAAGACCAGTTATCGATGACGGCCCAATAATGGTATCCGCGGCATTTGGCGCCCTCGGCGATTGCCTTGGCAACCCACTCCAGGTGCTGGCGCACAAAGTCGACGCGGTAATCGTCCTGAATGGTGCCCTCGGCGTCACGGTTCTTGTGTTCGTCCATGATGCCGATACCGTTCTCGGACACAAACCACTCAAGATCGGGGTAATTCTTAGCGCAGTCCATGCCAAAGTCGTAGAGACCCTGCGGGTAGATCTCCCAGCCGCGGCTCTCGTTCATAACGGCGTCAGGCCACACGTACTCGTCGGCAAAGTGCGGCAGACCGTACTGGTCGATCTTGCTCGCCGGGGCCTGAACGCGCGTGGGATGGTAGTAGTTGCAACCGAGCCAGTCGACAACACCCTGCTTGAGGATCTCTTGGTCGCCGGCACGGAACGGAAGTTTAACGCCGCCCTCGGCCAGGCTGTCGAGCACGTCGGCGGGAAGCTCGCCCTTGGTAATAAGGTCGAGCCACCAGCGATTGTTGATACCGCTGGTCATACGCACGGCCTCGAGGTCTGCCTCGCTGGGGTTCTCCTTGGTATAGACCGGGGTAAAGCAGTTGATCATGCCGATCTTGGCGTCGGCGCGAACGGCGCCCTCGTCATAGGCGCGGCGGTAGTTGGCCACGGCCAGCGCGTGCGCCAGCGAGATGTGATACTGCACGGTGCGAGCGCGGTTATAGTCATGGAGCTGCGGGTACCACACGCCCTCCTGATAGCGCTGCTCGGGCTCGACGATGGGCTCATTAAAGGTGAACCAGTACTTGATCTCCTGGCCAAACTCGCGGAAGGCGACGTCGGCGTAATGAGCGTAAGCCTCGACGACCTCGCGGCTCTCCCAACCACCACGGTCAAAGAGGTAGGTGGGCATGTCAAAGTGGTACAGGTTGACGAACGGCTCCAGGCCGGCCTCGCGAGAGGCACGGAACAGCTCGTGATACCACGCGGCGCCCTCCTCATTGAGGTTGCCGTTAGCATCGAGCAGGCGACTCCACTGGATGGAGGTGCGGTAGGTATCCAGGCCCAAGTCCTTCAAAATGCGAAGGTCCTCCTGGTACTTAGCCATAAAGTCATTGCCAGCATAAGAGCCAACGCGGTTATAGAACGAATCCAGATCCTGGATGGACCAGGTGTCCCACAGGTTCTCGAGCTTGCCGCCCTGGTTCCACTGACCCTCAGTCTGCGGGCCGGACATAGCGGCGCCAAAGAAGAAGTCACGGGGCAGCTGATACTGTGCCATCGAAGTCCTCGCTTTCGTGTTCTAGAGCTTCCGGTTGGAGACGGGTTTGCCTTGGCAGGTTATCCGGCGCGGGCGCGCACCGGATATCTGGATATTCAGCCCGCCAAAACAAAACCGTCCCCAAACGGTCGGTCCTGCCGTCCGGCAGGGTTCCGTTCGTTGGCTACAACTATAGCGCTCTAATTTTATAAGTAAAGCGTCTTTTTCTTTTTTCTTTCTCGAACTTCTTAGATAAGAATTATATGGATGCCTCGCAGAGGGTTATACTTACTTTTGTATCCATGTATGTCGGAAAGGGGGTTCCATGATTCCCAAATACGAGGCGATAGCTGCGGATATCCGTCGAAGCATCGAGGACGGCGCTCTTAAGCCGGGTGACAAGCTGCCCACCGTCGTTGAGTTCTGTGAGCTCTATAGCGTTTCTAAAATCACCGTCAAACGAGCGATTGAGCAGATTACCGAGGAAGGTCTTATTACCAGCCGGCGCGGATCGGGCACCTACGTCAAGGACACGACGGGGCTTCCCGGCAAGGCGTTTTTCCAGGGCAAGAACGACCGCGCCGCGGGTTTTTCGCATGAGCACCGCGGGGAGAAGGTGTCCTCGGTAGTCTACGATTTCTCGATTGTCAATCCACCAGCGGACGTCGCCGCTCAGCTGGGAATTGCCGAGGATGACTTTGCCTATCACATCGTGCGCGTGCGCCAGGTGGACGAGAAGCCCATCGTTATCGAGTACACCTACATGCCCCTCGAATTGATCCCGGGCCTTAAAAAGAAAGATCTGTACGGATCGGTCTACAGCTTCATCCGCGAGCAATGTGGGCTGAAGATTTCGAGCTTCCACCGCACCATCCGCGCCGTAGCGGCAACCGAGGAAGAAGCTGAGCGCCTGGACACCAAGCCCGGCTCTCCCCTACTCGAACTCAGCCAGATTGGCTTTTTAGATAGCGGCATCGCCTTTGAGCATTCGATCTCGCACAACGTCGGCGACCGCTTTGAGCTGCACAACGTAACGTTGGCATAGATTTTTGTAGTCATGCGGGCGCTCGTTTTGGCTCATTTAGAGCGGGCGGCCGCGCAACGCCATGGGGGTATGAACATGTCCGATTTGATTAAACTGACGCCGATTTTCCACGAGAAGATCTGGGGCGGCCGCCAGCTCGAAACCGTATTTGGCTACGACATTCCCGAGGGTCCCATCGGTGAGTGTTGGGCCATCTCGGCCCATCCCAACGGCGACTGCCAGATTGCGGAGGGCCCGTATGCCGGTCACACGCTCTCGTGGCTGTGGGCCGAGCACCGCGAGCTCTTTGGCAACTGCGAGGGCAAGGAGTTCCCGCTGCTCATTAAGATTCTGGACGCCAAGGACGATCTTTCGATCCAGATTCATCCCAACGACGAGTACGCCGCCGAGCACGAGAACGGCAGCCTGGGCAAGACCGAGTGCTGGTATGTGCTGGACTGCGAGCCCGGCGCCACGATTATCGTCGGGCAGCGCGCCAAGGATCGCGCCGAGGCCGCACAGATGATCAAGGACGGCCGCTGGGACGACATGCTCAACGTGCTGCCGATTCACAAGGGCGACTTTTTCCAGATTGACTCCGGCACCGTGCACGCCATCAAGACCGGCACGCTCATTTTGGAAACGCAGCAGTCGAGCGACGTGACGTATCGCCTGTACGACTACGACCGTCCCGGCACCGACGGCAAACTGCGTCCCCTGCACATTGAGCAGAGCCTCGACTGCATCGATTTTGACGTTCAGGCTCCGACCGACGGCACGGTGACCGCGCCCGAGATCGATGGCGTGACCGAGCTCGAGTCTAACTCCTGCTACACCGTCGATCGCGTGCGTGTCAACGGCAGCAATACCCTCGACCAGCGCTGGCCCTTCATGTGCCTGTCGGTCATCGACGGCGAAGGCACCGTCTGCGGCGACCCCGTCCACAAGGGAAGCCATCTGCTAGCCCCCAGCACCGTCACCTCCATCGACCTCGAGGGCAAGATGGAACTGATCATCTCGCACCTGTAAGCCACCGGTCCCCAAGTGCTCGCCGGGATGGGCGCGGGGTTTGATCGCCTGCTCGGGCAGTCCTGCTCGCACGGAGAGCACATTAAGTGCTCTCCGGCTCGTGCGGAACTCGCGATCGACCAAACCCCGCGCCCATCCCGGCGAGCCTCTGGACAGCAGCAACAACCTAAAAGCAACAAGGGGCTCTCCCGTCCATCAACGGGGGAGCCCCTACTCATATCCATTTATCAGCCCACCCGGCTCTCCAGACCATAAAGCGAACGAGCAGAGCGTTGTTCGCAAGCAACGTTACCTGAGGACCTGGGTGGGCGTATAGGGCAACATCGGTCGCGAGTTCCGCACGCAAAGGAGAGCACTTAATGTGCTCTCCGTCTTGCGCAGGACTGCCCGAGCAGGCGACCAAAGCCCCCGGCGTGCCCGCCAGCCGGATGTACGGGTTTTCCAGGTGCGGCAGATCGGCCTGAAAGAGGAGGGCATAGACCTTGAGGTCATGCCCGACGATTGAAGGCCGAGGTGCCGTGCCTGGGAAAGCCGCCTAGGTCAGTTTCACTATAGGCGCAAAGCCCTTCATTAGCTTTTTGGTCTGGCCGGTCTTTTCGAATTGAACCTCGATCATGTCTCCGGCGACCGAGATCACGGTACCCGTGCCAAAGGTCTTGTGGCTCACGGTATCGCCCGCGGCAAAGTCCTGCGACGCGCTCGCGCGATCGACCTTGCGATCCACCGTCGGCGACACCTTGGACGACGGCTTTTTGGCTCGCGGTGCACCCGAGCCAAAGGTCGAAGCAACACGGCCGGCATCGGGTGAGACCCCGCGATGGCGCTCGGTCCCATAGCTGCTGCCGCCAAAGAAATCGTCGAAGCTCGATCCGCCGCGCGAGGCGGAACCGCCCGTCGAGCGCGTATGCGAGCCAAACACCTTGCCGCCGTACATATCCGAGCCCATACCCGAGCCAAAGGTGCCATGACGGTCGCCGCGCTTCTCCCAGCCCGTGCCCTCAAAACCGGCAGAACCGATACCGCTGAACTCGATATCCTCAAACGGAATCTCGTTGAGGAAGCGCGAGCGCGGGTTGGCAGAAGTTGAGCCGTACGTGCGGCGCGTGGCCGCATAGGTCAAGAACAGGCGCTTACGGGCACGCGTGATGGCGACGTAGGCCAGGCGACGCTCCTCCTCGAGCTTGCCCGGGTCATCGCTGCCGCTAAAGTCGTGCACATGCGGGAAGATGCCCTCCTCCATGCCGGCCACGAACACCGCCGGGAACTCCAGGCCCTTGGCGGAGTGGATGGTCATCATGGTGATGGCATGCGTCTCGCCAGCCAGGGAATCCAAGTCGGAGCGCAGGGCCAGCCACTCCATAAGTGCAGGAAGCGCCTTACAGGTGAGCGGACCGTAGGTGCGCTCAATCTCATCGGCATGCACGGCACCCGCCGGCAACTCCGTCGGCGCTGCATATGCGTTGCCCGCGATGGCGGCGGCCAGGGCGTCCTGCGGCGAGAGTGCCGGAGCGGCCAGGCTATCGAGCGGATTGGTGCCCGCGGCGTCACGTGCGCCGATGGGCACTTCAAACGAAGATGCCGGGGCGGAGGGTCCCGGCTCGGGCGCGGGCGCACTCACCACGACGGGCTCGGGCTCGGCGCCGGCAGGCACGTCGGCAACGCCGGCAGCGCGCAACTCCTCCAAGCTCTCGAGCGTGCCCTCGATATCCTCGTGCGTCTCCTCAAATTCGGCGGCGACGCCCAGGAATTCCTGGATGTTCTCGGCACGGCTCTCGGATTCCATGGTGCCCTCGGCGCGAAAAGCCCGCAGCAGGCCCGTCTTATCGACGATCATCTCGACGACGTCCTTGAGCTCGCCGTCCATGCAACGGCCCTCGCGCACCAGCGCCACAAAGCTCGACAGGCCATTGCGCACCTTGGCGCTAAACATGCCCGTCTCGGCTGTCGCAATCTCGCAGGCCTGGAAGAACGAGCAACGGTTGTCGCGCGCCAGCTGCTCAATCTTTTGGATCGAAGTGGAGCCGATGCCGCGACGCGGCGTGTTGATGACGCGCTTGACGCTCATCTCGTCGGCCGGGTTCACGATCATCTTGAGGTAGGCCATGACATCGCGGATCTCGGCACGGTCGAAGAATCGCGTGCCGCCCACGATCTTGTAGGGCACGCCCGCACGCAGGAACATATCTTCGAGAATACGCGACTGAGCGTTGGTGCGGTAGAACACGGCGATATCGTCGTAGCTCGTACCCTTGGCATGCAGCTTCTCGATCTCGCCGGCAATCCAGCGGCCCTCGTCGCGCTCGTCGCTCGCCTGGAAGGCTTGGATCTTCTCGCCATCGCCCTCGGCCGTAAACAGGCGCTTGTCCTTGCGCTGCGAGTTGTGGCGCACCACGGCGTTGGCGGCGCTCAGGATATGGCCCGTGGAGCGGTAGTTTTGCTCCAGCTTGACGGTCTTGCAGTTTTTAAAATCCTGCTCAAAGTCCAGGATGTTGGTGATGTCGGCGCCGCGCCAGCTGTAAATGGACTGGTCGTCATCGCCCACGACCATGAGGTTTTGGTACTTGGCGGCCAGCAGGTTGGCGATCTCGTACTGGACGTGGTTGGTGTCCTGATACTCGTCGACGCTAATGTAGCGGAAGCGCTCCTGGTACTTATCGAGCACCTCGGGGCGGGTGCGCAGCAGCTCGAGCGTGCGCACGAGCAGGTCGTCGAAGTCCATCGCATTGGCGGCGCGCAGGCGGCGCTCCAGCTCCAGGTAGACCTGCGCGGCCTTTTTGTCATTGGGGCTGTCGGCAGATTTGAGCATGTCCTCGGGCCCGATCATGGCGTTTTTAGCCGAGCTGATCTTGCTGCGGATCATGTTGATGGGGAACTGCTTTTGCTCAATGCCGAGCGCCTGCATAATGTCGCGCACCATGCGCTTTGAGTCGTCATCATCGTAGATGGTGAACTGACCGGTGTAGCCCAGCAGGTCGGCGTCCTCGCGCAGCATGCGCACGCACATGGCGTGGAAGGTGCACACCCACATGCCGCGGGTGCCACTGGGGATGAGCGCTGCCAGACGCTCGCGCATCTCGGCCGCGGCCTTGTTGGTAAACGTGATGGCAAGAACCTGCCAAGGCTTAACGCCCAGGTCGCCGAGCATATGTGCGATACGGAAGGTCAGGACGCGGGTCTTGCCCGAGCCGGCGCCGGCAAGTACCAGCAACGGACCCTCGGTGGTGAGCACCGCCTCGCGCTGGGCGGGATTAAGGCTGTCGATGTCGACAAGCGGCTTTGCGGGCGCAGGAGCCGGCGCGGGGGCGTCGTAGATGTCGAGCGGAACGAGCTCGGGCTCCGGCGCAGCGGGGGCGGTGTATGCATCGAGTGGCACGGGTTCCGGCGCGGGCGGCACGGGTACCGCGGTGTTCTTTTCCCAGGGCAAGGGCTGGGTCATGGGCGACTCCTCATCTGACGGACGGCGCGCCTGCGGGCAGCGCCATAGTTTGAGCCGTACCAGTATACCGAGCCGCGCGGACACCGACGCAAATCACACCACGACTCCGTGCGCCACCGTCAGGCCCACCCCAGCGAATTTGGTGCAAAGGTGTCAGGTTTGTCTGCACCACGCCGGTGCAAAATAACCTGACCCCAATGCACCAATCAGGGAGCCACCGATGTCATGGCAACGGTAGCGAGCGGCGGCCAGAGCGAACAAATTGGCATGAAAAGAGGGCGGCATAGACCTTCTGGTCATGTCGCCCTCTTTGAATGACAAGTTGTCGCTCTGGCCGCCGCGCAGCGTCAACCAAGTTACAGGCCGAGCATGGGCTCCAGAACGAAGAAATATGCGAGCACTACGATGCCCAGGATGATGCGGTAAACACCGAAGCACTTAAAGTCGTGACGGCGAACGAAGCCCATGAGCCACTTGATGGCGATGAGCGAAACCACAAAGGCCACAACGCAGCCCACGCCCAAGATAGCGACCTCGTTGGCACCGAACGTACCGCCCTTAATAAAGTACTTGACCAGCTTGAGCGCACTCGCGCCAAACATGACAGGGATGGCCAGGAAGAACGTAAACTTGGACGCCACCGAACGCGTGCAGCCCAAAAGCAGGCCACCGATGATGGTGGAGCCAGAGCGCGACGTACCCGGCACCAGCGAGAGCACCTGGAAGCAACCGATGCCCAGTGCGGTCTTCCAGCTCAGGTCCTCGAGCGTAGCGATGGAACCAAAGTCCAGGTTATCGTCATCGTCGTCTGCAGCGGCAGTCGCAGCGGGTGCGGCAAAGTGTGCGCCAGCGGGACGCCCACCCGACGTCACGGCACGAGAACCAAACGAACCGGCAAGAGCAGCCTGCTCGCGCTTGCTCGCGCGCCAGTTCTCGATCACGATAAACAGCACGCCATACACGATGAGCGCCAGCGCCACGACGGGAGCATTGTAGAAATGCTCCTCCATCCAGTCGTTGAGCGGCAGGCCGATTGCCGCGGCGGGAATGCAGCCGAGCACAATCTTGCCCCACAGCACCCAGGTGTCGCGACGGCCCTCCTTGCCCTTGCTGGGAGAAAACGGGTTAAGGTCGTAGAAGAACAGGACGCAAACGGCCAAAATGGCGCCAAGCTGGATCACGACCAGGAACATATTCCAGAACGTCTCGCTCACGTTCATCTTGACGAACTCGTCCACCAAGATCATGTGACCAGTCGACGAAACGGGCAGCCATTCGGTGATGCCCTCGACCAGGCCCATAAAGGCAGATTTTAGAAGCTCGATGATATCCAAAGGGACCCCCTCGTTAGACACCCGCCGATATTATTCTGCGGACGGTGCGGGCGATATCCCATTATCAACCGTACGGGCGCGTCTGCGCCTACCCTTACCAAAAAACTCGCCCGTTCACAGAATTGCGAGCGGTCAAACCCAAATCCTTGGGTATAACTGCAACAAGATAAAGTGTCCGGCGGCCACGCATCCGCGCCCGCCCGATGCACGAGCCCAGCGCCCGTGCGATAGACCAAGGAGGAAACCATGAACGAGGGCTACACCAAGGTATTTGTTTCACTCGACGGTACTGAGCAGCAGGATTTTGTGCTCGCACGCGCCATCAAGGTCGCCGCAAACAACGGTGCCAAGCTGATTATCGGCCACGTTATCGATTCCACGGCGCTCGAGAGCGCCGGTTCCTATCCGGTCGATCTGGTCAACGGTCTGGAGGAGGCATTTAACAACTCCATCGCCAAGCAGCTCGAAGAGGCCAAGGCCAATCCTGATATTCCCGAGGTCGAGGTCATGATTCGCGCCGGTCGTATTCGCGAGACGCTCAAAGACGAGATGCTCGACGTGGTCAAGCCCGACCTGGTGCTCTGCGGCGCCCGCGGCCTGTCCTCGATCAAGTATGCGCTACTGGGCTCGATTTCGACGTTCCTGCTGCGTAACACCGATTGCGATATTCTGGTCGTGAAGTAGCGTTGCTCCCACCGGCCGCGGGGTCTGCGGGGTTTCCACGGGCACGTCCTCGCCGCGTTGCGGCTGCGGGATGTGCCCTTAGGAAACCCCTCCCGGCCCCGCGGCCTTCGCAGCCTTACTTCAGCGAGCTGGCTGATATAAAGATGGCGTGCCGCCCCGGTTGGGGCGGCACGTTTTGTTTTAGGCCGAGAATTGCTCCAGAACCCTCATTCTCCCAACGGAGTCCGACTGAATTTTCAATGCGACCCTGCCCAAATCTCCAGTTGCAGAAGCAAGCTCTGCAAGCTGGGCAGACGCCCCTTCAGCAACTTCTGCCGCGATGCTCTTGATCATCTTGAGCGGTAGATGAAGATCTTGAGACATGAATTCAAAATCTTCAGGCGTCACCTCATCGATCACTCGATGATCCCCAATATCAATCCCAAGGTTATGGTCGTATCCCATTATCGTCGTGCAGACAATATCGTATGCAGGGGCCAGCCTCTTTTCACGCCAACTCGGACTATAGAGAAACGAATGGTTCTTGAGATGCGAGTCGCAATTCCCCAACGCATAATCGACCATTACCTGACGAGTAAACGTTTGAGCATCGGCAATTACATTAGACGATTGTTCTCTTATCAACCGGCCGCAAAGAGCCATATAGCAGGTATCGGGACGTGTCTCGTATTTCATATACGAAGGCCAGCCAGCCGCTTGGCAAAAATCCTCCTGATGCAGTCTCAGAGGCACATCAAATCCGCCCATCGATGGCGACTCATCGCTCCAAATCCTGTCGTAACGTTCGGAAATAAATGCACCAGAAACGGTATCAGAAGCTTCTGAACGGGCGACCTCAAGCCCGGCCGCAGACGCTGCCGTCATACAAATGAATTCGTTGAGCGGCAAATCCGGGTGTTTAGCAGAAGCAATCTTGACTATGTGAGTCGAGGGGGCTGAGCCGATCGGCAGCATCCAGTCCCCCGCCCCAGCCTTTTTTGCATCTTTGCCGCGCGGCAAAAACCAACCGGTTTTAGACTGAGCGCCCGCCAACGACAGCCTCGAATCCTGCATATCATTTGCAATCTCGAACACTTCCGCCTTAGAAAGCGCCTCAAAATCTTTGTCCTGCAAAGGCCGATATCCAGGATCGTGGCTCGATTTCTCATCGTTGAGAAACCTCAAGGCGCCGACGCACTCATCGCCCAAACGCTCGAGCATCGATAGATAGTCTGACTGAGGGATTTGAAAACGCATCGACAGCTCATGCCGAACCGGGCCCTCGGGAAGCATGCCCGAGAAAAAGGCCGAAAACTCATTGCTGGTATATGGGTCTTGCCGCAAGGGAAGAGAAACTGATAGTGCGGCGGCATCATCGCATTCAAGATAGCCCGCATTATAGGCAAACGTCTCGTTTGCGGGATCGGCCCTCTCAAATTCTCCGACCAGCTCAAACGTTCCCCGATACTCACGATAAACCTTTAATGCCATGAGCCGTCGCCCCTCTCCCTCAGGATCAAATCGACTCCCAGGCTGTTGACGATTTGAAGGGTTTGGCGAAGATTGGCACCCGCCTTTCCACGCTCAAGCTCGCTCACAAAGCGCAAACTGCACTGGTTGAAGTCAGCCACATCGCGTTGGGTATAACCGAGCTTCTTCCGGCGTTCGCGCAAATATGCACCGAGTTCAGCTGGGTCAAAAATCGTTCGCTCATTCCAGTCTTGCATGCTAATCCCCTATGTTTATCCCAAACGGGATAATCATAGCACAATATGATTGAATTATCCCATTTGGGATAATCTACTTTATGTGAATGGCTCTCAGAAGCGTCATGCCACGACGCCTACTCAAAGTATTGAAACTTGTTCGTTGAGAAGGCGAACGTTACGACAAAG
Organism: Collinsella sp. AF18-8LB; assembly: GCF_003459795.1. Lineage (NCBI taxonomy): Bacteria > Bacillati > Actinomycetota > Coriobacteriia > Coriobacteriales > Coriobacteriaceae > Collinsella > Collinsella sp. AF18-8LB. The sequence goes on along the minus strand of NZ_QRWU01000001.1, from coordinate 84,690 downwards.
CCTTCACCGGGGTCGGATGCCGCGGTGACGTCGATGCCCATCTTGGAGCACAGGCGCGCCACCAGGTAGAGGCCGATGCCCGTTGCGCGCTTGGTGGTGCGGCCATTGTCGCCGGTAAAGCCCTTCTCGAACACGCGTGGCAGGTCTGCCGCACACACGCCGCAGCCGTTATCGGCGACGGCAAGCTCAATGCGCTCGCTTGCCAGGCCCTCGTCCAGCAACGCGCCCGAAAACACGATCTTCGCGCCGTCCTCGCACGCATATTTAATGCTGTTCTGAATGAGCTGGCCCAGGATAAACTCGAGCCACTTCTCGTCGGTAAAGACCTCGAAGTCGAGGTTCTCGCACACCGGGGCCACGTGCGCCGCGATGAGCTCGCGCGCGTTGGCCTTAATCGCACCCGCCACCAAGGTCTTAAGATCCCAGCGGCGAATCAGGTAATCGCGCTCCACGACTTCCGAGCGCGCATAGAACAGCGCCTGGTCGATATAGCGTTCCACGCGAGTCAGCTCGCGACCCAGATCATCCACACGCGACAGGTCGTCTTCGCTGCCGTCCAAGTTTTCCAAAATCAGATGGGCTGCCGCCAGAGGCAGCTTGGCCTCGTGGACCCAGCTCTCAATATAGTCGCGATAGTCATCGGTCTGACGCCGGCCTTCGGCAACCTCATCGCACGCGGCTTTGCCCACCCGGCGCAGAACCTCGTACTCGAGCTCGCCCTCGGCATAGGTTGGGCATTGCACCATCTCCTGCACCCACGCAGGGCTCTCCAGCTCCTCGGCCGCACGCTCCAGCTGGTGCAAAAAGCGGCGACGGCGCGCGTATTCGATCACAATACCCAGCATGCCAAAGACAAAGGACACGCCAACCGCCACGATCACGATGGATGCGGGGGCGCCGGCCACCGTCAGCACAAAGCAGCTCAGCAGCACGCCGCACGTCCACACGGCAACGGGCAGCAACGCGTCTTTAAAGAACTTGCCAAACGACATGGCCGGGTCCTAAACCGAATAGCCTTGGCCGCGGTGCGTGGTGAGGTACCCCTTGACGCCGATCTTGTCGAGCGTCGCACGCAGGCGATTGATATTGACGGTGAGCGTGTTGTCGTCCACGAAGGCATCGGAATCCCACAGGTCCTGCATGATGGCCGAGCGCGAGACGATCTTGCCCGCGCGACCCAAGAGCAGCGAGAGAATGCGCAGTTCGTTTTTGGTGAGCTCGGTACTGTCACCGGTTGCCGTATTGGTGACCGTGGAGCGGGCAAGGTCGAGCTCCAACCCCTTGTGGACCATGGTGCTGCGCTCGCCTGCCGACGTGGTGCGGCGCAGCAGCGCGTTGATGCGCGCCACGAGCACGCGCGCGCTATAGGGCTTGGAAATAAAGTCGTCTGCGCCGAGTGTCATTGCCATGACCTCGTCGATTTCGGTCGTGCGCGACGTAAGGACGATGATGGGGACCTCGGACTCGCGGCGGACTTCGTGGCAGATGTGCTGGCCATCTTTGACGGGAAGCGTGAGGTCGAGCAGTACCAGGTCGGGCGCGGCAGCGAGAATATCGCGCGAGACGTGCTCGAACAATTCGCAGGCCTCGACCTCAAAACCTGCACGGACAAGGATGTCGGCAAGCTCACGGCGAATGGGCTCGTCGTCCTCAACGATATAGATCAGCGCCATGGATTCCGCTCCCCCTCTTGTTGTCTTACAGCCATTATTGCCGCGAAACCGCCGGCACACGGCTCGCACGGCGGCAAGGTGACAGAACTGTTCGCGAACGAAAGCGTTCGACTCGCCCTCGCTCGCAGCGGACGCGGGGATCAAATGATTATAAAATCCCCGTCCCAGAAAAATCATTTAGCGGCGGGCACGGAGCTTTTCGTAGCCGTCGGCAAAGAAGGCGACCGTCGCGGTATCGGACTCGGCAGCGTCCGCGTCGGCGGCGGGAACCACGCCATGCTCATCGCTCACCAGGAACAGGGCACCCTTGAGCTGCGCGGGAATGTCCACGCGCGCGACCGAGATGCCCTTGGTCTGGGCCAGCTGCTCGATGAGCGTCGCCGTGCCGCACAGGCACTCGTCTGCCGGCGCCACAAAGGCCAGCTCACCGTCGTTGACGGAAGCAAGCAGCTCGGGCGCCACGCCGGTTTCGTCAGCCTCGGAGCGGGCCTCGGCAGAGCGGGCACGCAAGGCCTTGGCCGAAGTGTCGGACAGCGGCTCGTACTCGCCCACCGTCATGGCGGCATTGCCGTTGACGTCGATCACTAGCATGAGCACGCCGTCGTGCGCGGTGTAATCGCCCTCGGCAAGCGACCACTCAACGTGCTGCTTTGCCCAGCTGAGCATGTTATGGGTGAGCGGCTCGCCCTGCACCAAGCGCTCGGACAGCGCACGGATGTGACGGTTGAGCATGGGTACCTTTTTGTTGGACATGCGCCAACGGCACACGAGCGCGGGCTCGTCGAGCGTAAACTTCTCAACCGCCTCCTGATTGGCGCAAAAGTCCTCGTACGCGCGCTGGTCCTCGGCATTGCCAAACAGCTCGGCATCATCAATCTGGGGCATGGTCATCCCTTTCGTGTTAGTCATTCCGTCCTCTTATACCAAAAAGACGGCCCTCCAAACGGAGCGGCCGTCTTTTGCAGAGATTATTTTGACGATATGGCCAAGCGACCGATCAGCTTAATGGGATAGAACAACATTCCATTAAGGGTTTTCCAAGTGCCCGAGATTGCCCCGAAAGAGGAGCGCCGCGTACTAAATGTACGCAAGCGACGGTTTGAGGGGCAAGGTCGGGTTCTTGGGAAAGCCCTAGTGCCTAAAATGCCTGGCACCTGTGAAGACCATCGCGATGCCGTGCTCGTTGCAGGCCTGGATGCTCTCGTCGTCGCGCTTGGAGCCGCCGGGCTGGATGATGCAGGTCACGCCGTGTGCGGCAAGCACATCGACGTTGTCGCGGAACGGGAAGAACGCGTCGCTTGCGCAGGCAAAGCCGCCCTTCTCCACGCCCTCACGCTCGCAGAAGTCCTCGGCGCGCTCGCAGGCAAGCAGCGCGGAGTCAACGCGGTTGGGCTGACCCGGGCCCATGCCAATGCCGGCCTTGCCCTTGGAGACCAGGATGGCGTTGGACTTGACACCCTTGCAGACCTTCCAGGCAAACTCGAGCTCGGCCATCTCGGCATCGGTGGGCTTGCGGTCGGTGGGGAACGTGAAGGTCGCGGGGTCCTCGGTCACGTGGTCGACCTCCTGCACCAGCATGCCGCCATCGATGGAGCGCAGCTCCACCTTGGCGCCGTGGTCCACGCCACCGGTAGCCAGCACGCGCAGGTTGGGGCGCTTGGCCATGCGCTCGAGCGCCTCGGCGGTGTAACTCGGCGCGATGATGACCTCGACGAACTGCTTGTTCTGGTCGGCAAAGTGCTCAACCAACTCAAAGGGAACCTCGCGGTTGCAGGCGATGATGCCGCCAAAGGCGCTCTTGGGATCGCAGGCAAAGGCGCGGTCGTAGGCAGCCGTGATATCCTCGGCAACGGCGGAACCGCAGGGGTTCTGATGCTTGAGGATCACGCAGGCAGGCTCGTCGAACTCGCGGACCAGGTTCCAAGCGGCGTCGGCGTCCAGATAGTTGTTGTAGCTGAGCGGCTTGCCCTGGACCTGCTCGGAGCCCACGAGCGGGAACTGCGAGCTCGCGGAGTTCTCGCAGCCCTCGGCAAAGCGGTAGACCGTGGCCTTCTGCTGCGGATTCTCGCCATAGCGCAGGTCGTCGACCTTCTCGAGCGAAACCTCGAGCTTGGCAGAGGTGTCCGCCACATCGCTTGCCTGGGCGGCAAGCCAACGAGAGATAGCCGTGTCGTAGGCAGCGGTGGTCTGGTAGACCTTCACCTGCAGACGACGACGGGTGGAAAGCGTGGTGCAACCGCCGGTCTCGTGCATCTCGGCCAGGACAGCGTCGTAGTCGGCCGGATCGGAGATGACGGTAACGCTCGCAGCGTTCTTGGCGGCAGAGCGCAGCATGGAGGGACCGCCGATGTCGATGTGCTCGATGGCGTCCGCAAAGGTGACCTCGGGGTTGGCGACGGTCTTCTCGAACTCGTACAGGTTGACGACGACCAGGTCGATCAGCTTAATGCCGTGCTGAGCCGCCTCCTGCATGTGCTGCTCGGAATCGCGGCGGGCCAGCAGCGCGCCGTGAACCTTGGGGTGCAGGGTCTTAACGCGGCCGTCCATCATCTCGGGATAGCCCGTGAACTCCTCGATGGGGGTTACGGGAACGCCCGCATCCTCGATAGCACGAGCCGTACCGCCCGTAGAGATGATCTCGACGCCAAAGTCATCGACCAGCGTCCGTGCGAAATCGACGACGCCCGTCTTATCGGTAACCGAGATCAACGCGCGTGCGATCTTCACATCAGATCCCATGCAGTCCTCCTGTCTGGTACGCCGCCGTGCTCTGTGAGTCGGTGATACGTCGATCTGCAGCGCTCGCGCAGCGGCATTGAAAATACTGATTTAATGTAGCGCATCGAGCGCATCGATGCACCCCGCAACGGCCGCATGTGCAGAAAAAGCTTGCGAGCGGAGGGTATGGTGCGGCACCGGGCACGGTGAGTTCATGGAACACAGGGGCACCATAATTAGATGCCAATGGCGTGGTAGAACTGTGCTCGATATGCATCCGCAAAAGAAAGAGGCACCATGGTCTCGCGGGTTCTCTACCGACCGTTTGACACCGAAGACTTCGACGCCATCGCGCTGATTCTGCAGCAGCTTTGGCATAACAATTCGGATAACGATGAGTACAACCGCCTCGAGGCCGCGTGCGACCTCGCCTATTGCCTTTCGTCGTCGACGTTTTCGCAGGTTGCCGTAATCGACGGCCAGGCGCGCGGCATTGCGCTCGCGCGTGCGGGGCAAAGCTCCGGCGCCGCCGTCAAGGAACATTGGATGGATACCGAGCGCGCGCTGCTATCGCAGATGCGCGAGCTGGAGCCCGATGCCTGCGCCGAGTATCTCTCGTTTGTGCGCGCAACCATCCGCACCAACAACCGTCTGCTCGAAAGCAGCCCCCTGCCACACGACAACGAGGTCACGCTGCTTGCCGTGGATCGCGATGTCCATGGCTTGGGCGTCGGCTCGGTGTTGCTCGATGCTGCGGTCTCGCACCTGTCCTCACGCGGAGCGACGAGGGCGCACCTGCACACCGACTCCAACTGCTCGTGGAAGTTCTACGAGCTGCACGGCTTTAAGCGCACGGCAACGCACCGCGCCAACCGCGAAGAGCGCCGCCACGACATGCCGCGCGAAAGCTTCCTCTACGAGCTGGACCTAACCGCCTAACCCCGGTAGCCACACCTAGTCATTCAAGAACGTCCCATCTCGGCACATAAGAAAGGGACGGGCTTTCCCCGACGGCTGTCGAGAAAAGCCCGTCCCGTAATTTAGGACCGCTAGAACGTTCCGCCGCCGCCTCCGCCGACGCCGCCGCCTCCGCCGCCCGAGAAGCCACCGCCTCCGCCGCCGCTCGAACTATCGGAACTCGAAGCCAGCTCGCGGATGGTCTCGTGATACACGTCGTTAAACGAATCGAGCGGGGACTCGGTACCGTAATGATGGTAATACCACCAGTAGCAGGGATAATTGTCGTAGAAGCCATCGGCCTCGCGCACCTCGGGCGGGACGGCCTCGGCAAGCTGACGCAGCACTTCCTTCGAAACGCCCAGCGCAACACCCATCACCAGCAGCTTGTTCCACAGCACCAGATCTCCCGGGACGGCCTCCTTCAGGCGCGTAAAATCCTCGAGCCAATGCTTGAGCGCCTTGCAGCGAGCCGCCACCTCGGCGCCCTCCGGCGTGTAACGGCGGAAGGTGCAGCTCAGGACAAAACCCACAATCGTGACGGGGATCGAGATCATAGCGGCACCGACGTTGGCGTCCGCAAAGTCGGTATAGAACAGAGAACCCAAAATGCCAAAGATAATGATGATGCCGAGAACCAGGCCGGCCACCATCGCGATAGTGCCATCCGATGCGATAAACTCGCGCTCCTCCAGCTTGCCCTTAACCGTGCTCTGATAGTCCTCGAGCTTGTCGCTAACAGATTCAGTACGCTCGCTGGCATACTCCTCCAGCTCGCTAAACGTGCGCGAACGGACGCCGTCTTTATCGGGCTTAACGCCAGCGAAGAAGACCTTGAGCACGTCGCGATCGATGCCGTCCTTCTTGGCAGCCTTCCAGGCCTCGTCGGTCACTGTGATGCGATACGTCCGCTCCTCTTTTTCGCGACGGAGCAGACCCTTCTTCTTGGTCTCGGTCGCTTCTTCTAGCTTGATCACGCGGTCGTCGGTCAGCTTCATCAGCGTGGCGATATATGCCTGATCGGGCACGTCGTTCCAGCTCATAAGAGCTGCAAGCACCGCGGGATGGTCGGCCGAGGGCACATCGCGGAAGTACTCGTCTTGGAAGAGCGGCTTGGGCTTGAGCCTGCGCAGCTTGAGCATCACGATCACACCGGTATAGGTAACCGCCACAACAACACATACCACGGCAATCGCGCTGGCAACCGCACGCGCGTGCTCACGGCGGGCGTTAGCTTCGTCGGCCCATTCCTTTTCTTCGCTCAGGATCGTTGACATGCGATCTTCGCCCGAAGCGGCAAGCTGCGGCACCCAGTCGCTGGGAAAGGCGATGCGCGCCTCGGCAAATTCGCCCTCGTGCACGCACGGAATGGTGTAGGTGACCATGGGTTTGTCCGCATCGATCGATACGTCGCCCGTCAGCGGGCCGTGGCCCCATGCGCGGAAGTTATCGCCCTTGACGGCCGCCGTCCCGGCAGCGGCATTTGCGAAGTGCACTTCCATCTCGACATCGTCGGAATCCGCGGACCAGCCGTCGCCCACAAACTTCCAGTAGAGCTCAGCGGTATCGGACCAGCTCATGACCGCACCGGTCATGGTGTAGCTCACGTAAAAGATCGCGCTGTCGCCGCTCTCGTGAGGGCTGAACACCTTGATCTTTACGCCGCCGTCGGACTGCTCAACCGTATAGACGCCGCTGTCGCCTTTGTTTGCATAGTCGACCCTGCTAAACGCGGCATCGTCTTCCTCGACGCTCAGCACATCGACGCCCGCCGTGCCGCCCTGCTGGTTGGTGCCCGTATTGATATCCCAATACACGCCGTTGATATCGTCATCGAAATCAAACTGGCGTCCCTCGACAACGGTCAGCGATCCATCGGCTTCAACCGTGGCACCGATATAGGTTTGGGTCATGGAGTAGCCGTCGGCGTGCGCGGCGGCAGGCAGTAGCAACAACGCAAGCGCGACGAGTGCGCAGACGGAAGCGAATCGCGCAAACAGGTGGCGCTGCCGGCAGGTCTTGGCAACGGGGGCGTTCATAGGCACATCCTTTGTCTGTGATACCAGTAGCGTCATTGTCCCACGTTTGCGGGTTCATGTGACGAACATCTAGGTCAGCGGAGTGTCAAAACGGGACAAAAGTCACGCCCGCACCCCGGCAGTTAGTCATTGGGGACGTTCTTAAATGACTAGTCATTAGGGACACTCCTTGGCATGGCCCGCGCCAGCAATAGATACCACTTCACAGCACCGTCACAGGTGTAGCGGCTTTGTGTGGGCGCGGCACGCGCTGATTGAGCCGCCAACCGAGGGGCATAAAGCAGTTGAGCGAAAACGGTTGCCCCTTTCCCGTTCGCTCGAGGATCATGTCCCCCTTTTCCGCGGAAACCCCGGCAGTTGCGAAGAGCTGCCGGGGTTTCTGTCGTTTGAGGGGTTGGGCTGGCGGGCGGCGATCGAGCTGTCGAGCCGGTGGTCCGACACGCGCAACGCGCGGCTTCGGCAACTTGCAGGCCACGGCAACGTCTCCCCCACCGCGTCCCGCGCTATACTCGTCCGCATGGATATCAACGCACGCAACATAGCAACACCCGCCGCGGTCGCACCGGCAACGGCAGTGCCCACCCCCGTCGTGGGCCGCTTTGCCCCGTCGCCCTCGGGCCGCATGCACCTGGGCAACGTGTTCAGTTGCTTGTGCGCGTGGCTTTCGGCCCGCAGCCAGGGCGGCAGCATCGTGTTGCGCATCGAGGACCTCGACGATCGCTGCAAGCGCCCCGAGCTTGCCGCTCAGCTAATTGACGACTTGGCCTGGCTGGGGCTCGAGTGGGACGAAGGCCCCTACTATCAGCACGATCGCCTAGACCTGTACGAAGCCGCTTTACGCCAGCTGCAAGACGCCGGCCTCACCTATCCCTGCTTTTGCACGCGCGCCGAGCTCCACGCCGCAAGCGCGCCGCACGCCAGCGACGGCACGCCCATCTACCGCGGCGCCTGCCGCGCTCTTTCTGCCGAAGAAGTTGCACGCCGCAGTGCTCTGCGCGCCCCGGCCACACGCCTGCGCGTGCCCACCGTAGATGACCTCGCGGAAGACGTGATTGAATTCGTGGACCGCACGTACGGCGCCCAATGCGAGGCGCTCGCCACCGAGTGCGGCGACTTTTTGGTGCGCCGCAGCGACGGCGTATTTGCCTATCAGCTAGCCGTAGTGGTCGACGACGCCGCCATGGGCGTCACCGAGGTCGTGCGCGGATGCGATCTGCTGGGCTCCACGCCCCGCCAGATTTACCTGCAGCATCTGCTGGAACTGCCCACGCCGCACTACGCGCACATTCCGCTGCTCATGTCGCCGGACGGTCGCCGCCTTTCCAAGCGCGACCGCGATCTGGACCTAGGCGAACTACGCGCCCGCTTTGGCATACCCGAGGCACTGCTGGGATGGCTCGCCGGGCAAACGGGCATCGCGCCGGACACCACACCGCGCTCTGCCGAGCAGCTGGCCGAGCACTTTAGCTGGGACGTCATCCGCGCACACCGCGAGAACATCACCGTAATGGCCGAGTAGTCAAATACGCCCCGCCCCCTCGCCCCCCCCTCAACGAGGACATAATTCTGCGTCTTGTTATGTACGGAATAATTCCGTACAATTGTGCAAAGGAGGTTTTTGCCATGCCAACGATTGAGAAACAACGCCGTATGGATCTAAGGTTGACCGAACGTCAACGCCTTACTTACGAGCGCGCCGCGGCCTTGCGCGGGCAAACTCTCACCCAATGGGCCACAGCCCACCTTGACGAGAGCTCCGCACGTGATATCGCCGAGGCATCAACAACCTATCTTTCTCCTGATGGTTTCGATGCATTTTGCGAAATGCTCGATTCCCCCATGCCCCAAGCCGCAAAAGCGCTGCTTGACCGTAAAGCGGTTTGGGAATGAGCACATTTACCAAGCCCGTTCAACTCCCCGTTGGCCAAGGCATCGAGGCTTTCCACTGCGGAAATACTCTTGTAGACGGATGGGCTAAAAACAGATCAGCCTCGGCGCGAAGAAGAGGATCAGCAGTTATATACGCATCGTATTGCGACGGCGCAGTCGCTGGGTTTTATACGTTGTGCACGCACTCCGTGGCTCGCGAAAATGTTGATGGAGGATGGTTCGTGCGAAACTCCCCCTCCCAAGTCCCCACAGTGCTGCTTGGAATGATGGGGGTCGATGAGAAGTTCAAGGGGCTTGGTCTTGGAGCTTCACTGCTCAAAGATGCCATCGAGAACGCCTTGAAAATTTCTGCCCTAGCAGGAGCGCGAGCTTTAGTTGTCGATCCAGTAGATGATGAGGCGGCAGCATTCTATGAACATTTTGGCTTCGCCACCCTACCGGGCACCAACCGAATGGCGCTGAAACTTTAGATCGTCGGGCGACATCTCCTCCAGCTCCCAGCATGCCCTAAGTTACCCTACAAATAAAGATTACTACTGAAATGTAGGGTAACTACCCAAGGTATCGTATGAAGTTCTCGCTATTCCCACCCCTACGCAACATCCCAGGGCTGGAGTTCGTCGCCCAGGCGAACGATGCAGTCGTAGAGCACGGTATGGCGCTCGGCCGGGTTGGCATCCCGATGGAAATGCCCGTAATACCAGCGCTTGTAGTCCAAGCGATCTTCCAGCTCATCGAAAAACGCTGTAAGCCGATCAACCGCGGGGCAATTCCAGCCGGGCGCCGGATAGAGCGTGGACGAAAGCATGCGCGTGGAGCAAGTGTGGGTGATTACGTAGTCGACCTTCCAGCCCACGCCGTCGAGCTTTGTCCGTGCCTCCTCAAAGTTACGCTCGTCCGGCAGCTCCTGCGGCCACCAGCTGGAATACGGAATGCGGTATTCCTTGTCAACACTCGTGGCACCGCCCATGGTAAAGATCGTTGAGCCATCGAGCTCAAAAACCTCGCCACGCGTCAGGCGCCGTATGGGAGAGGTATCCGACAGGCGTTGCGTCAGCCCGCCGTGCCACAACTCCATGGGGCGCTCCGCCCAGTGATCGAAACGCTCGTGGTTACCGTCGACGAACAGCACGGTATAGGGGCGCGACTCCAGCCAAGCGATGTCGGCGCATTCCTCGGCAGAGAAATCCCACGGAAAGCCAAAGTCGCCCGCGATGATGAGATAGTCGTCGCTCGTCAAACTATCCCCAAGATCCCAGTCGCGCAGCTTTTGCATGTCGACGCCGCCGTGAATATCGCCCGTCACATAGACCGTCATCGGATCACCACTTCCCTGTAAGTCGCTAGCCCGCATTCTGCACGATCACTAAGCCAATCGTTCCAGCCCTTCCATCCCTTAGGGCTTACCCCTCGTTCTTCCATCCAAACGGGTCAAGCACCCAAAAAACCAGATCGAGCGCGCCGCCGGTCATCATGGCGCCGGCAAGAGCCATGCAAATGTGTAGAGAGACGGCACTTCGGAGCACGTCGAACGGCCCCAGAACAGCCAGCAGCGCGACCGCTGCGCCGGCAAGGCACAGCACGAGGCACGGCCCCGCGTCCTTGACGCACTTCTTTGCGAGATGCTTGGTGTTATCACTCATCGATATCGAACTCCTTAGAGGGTCGCTGTTCGGGTACATGCCGCCGCGGCAGAGCAGGGCGGCAGGGTAAGTGTCACACGCCGTGCGGACATCAATGGAGAAACAGCCTGCTCGACCAACCCTTGACGCCGTTTTACACCGGCACCCCATCCCCCGCTGTCGAGGTCTAATACTTTTTCCCGAGAAGTGAACGGCTGTTTTTGAACCCCTGAAACATCCGCATTTTTCGACGGCAAAATCGCAGGATCTCAGTACCGAAACCGCAGGAAACGGCACTCCTAAAGTGTCGATGCTTCGGGGGTCCGATTTAGCTCGTTCACTTCTCGGGAAAAGTATTAGACCTTGATTCCTGGCTGTTCCGAGGGTGCGCCGCTTCCTTCTCTGGAACCCTCACTAGCACTGGCGCCCCTAGCCACTACGACCGCAGGTATGCCTATAATGAGACATGTTTCCTGATGAGAAAGGAATCCAGCTATGAACGAAGCCAAGCACGCCGATTTGAACGAAATCCAGGACTTTTTCACCCGTGTCAACAGGCCTTCTGTCGAGTCGATAGACGTCAAGGACTTCATTGGATGGTGCAACGAGCCTTGCGAGTATATTCCCGAAAGCAGCACTAGTGACCCAACCTACAGACTAGGTCAAACCATATGCGCGCTTAACGAACTTGGCAGCGACGTTCTTGATAACCTCAGACAGATTCTCAACGATACCGATGGCTCAGAAGCGCGCTCCAAACTCCTCGATTGTGACGAGCTTATCTCCAAACTCAAAAACAATCAAAGAACGATATCAGACACGCTAGCAAAAGAGCTGCCAGAGAATGTTGCCTTCTATTTCGCACTCAAATTCAGACTCAAGGAACACCCTGATGAGCAGGGGTATTACCACTACCAGTTTGATGATAGCGGCAATACGATCGCAAGAATCGACCCCTTTAAACCCTTTACCGACAACGCGCACGACAATCTCAACCAGCAATGGCACGTGCTCATTTCCTTGCTCGCATACCTTGATGTCGCTCACGCCTTAAGCAACGAACAGCACGAATACCATTGCCTATACCAGCACATTAAAGACTGGGACAAAGGGGACTTGAACGCCCTGGAACTGCGATTCAGCCGTTATGTCTCCGGCACCATTGAACTTCAACTTAGACCAAAGGGTAAAAAATGGCAACGGCAGCCCTCTTCGGCGATGAACGAATGGCTTAAAGTAGCGTTGTGTAGGCCGTAGGAGAACTAATCGCCCGCCAACCTACTCCAGCCCTTGTCCGCTGTACTTCCCTGTCTCTGAGTCGTAGTTCAGCACGACGACCTCGCCGTGCTGAACTACGTTCCCGTCGATGTAGAAATGGCTGGCTCCGTCATGCCAGATACCGCGGTAGCCCGCAATGCCCGAGACCGCCTCGGTATTGATGTGCCCGGCGATAACATCCAGATAGAACTTACGCCCCACGTAATCGGGCAGCGTCATAGTAAACGACTCGTCAGATGTGCCGAGCTTCCAGTACTCCCCGGCACCCTCGTCAATGCCGGCATGCACAAAGACCTGGCCGAAGGGACTCTCGTAAAAGTAAGGGAGCTTGCGAACCCACGCGATGACGTCCGCATGTTCGACCTTCATGCGTTCAACCGTATAGGCGTAGGCCTCCTCGAACTTCCTGAGCCTCAACAGGTGCTTAACGTGCTTGAACGCCTCGGCATCTAGGAAGCTCTTAGCCGTTGCCAGATTACTATCGGCAAGTATCCATGCCTGCGTAAAATTGGGATCGTCCACCTCGTCAATGTACTCGAGAAACATCTCCTCGTGATTGCCGCGCAGAGCGACGACGCGATTGCCGTACCGTTTTTGCAGGTCCATGATGAGTTCGAAGACCCTGAGCGAATCGGGGCCTCGGTCGCAGTAGTCGCCAAGCAAAACCAGCTTGGAACCCTCGGCATCGAGGTCGATGGTGGAGAGCGATGCCTTAAAGGCGTCCAAGCACCCGTGAATGTCGCTCATAGCGTAGATATGCACGTATGACCCCCTGTTTGCGTCGGGGTCTCGCTCGTTTGCGCCATGTGGCACGGCGGCCCCTCTGATTTCGCGGGCGCCGGGCAACCTTGTCCTGTCACACCCCTCAACATTGTTAAAAGTATATCTCGCCGTGCGGACACAAATTTATCCCTGGGCCCCGAGCGCCCCGCGCGCTTGGCCTCCGCCCCACCCAAAAACTCATCCAACATTAATCTTGGCTCAAGAATCGCTTAATCTATAACCTGCACTATAGAGTTCGACCAAGGGCGGGGCGGCGCCGCGCGACGCAGGCAGCCGAACGCAACGCTCGCGCCCGGGCAAATCGCCCGGCGTCGCGCCCATCGAACGAAAGGACAGGTCATGGACGACCTCGAAAAAGTTGAAACCATCCGCACCAAGTGCAACGTGAGTTACACCGATGCCAAGGCAGCACTCGATGCCGCCGACGGCAACGTTTTGGACGCCATCATTTGGCTCGAGTCGCAAGGCAAGACCCAGACCACGTCGGCGCACGCCGCCACCGAGTCCGAGCCGGTAGATGAGCCCTCGGCCGAGATGGTCGCCGCGCAGGCCGCCTACGAGAAGTCGAGCGAAAAGACCGACTTCTCCAAGAAGATGGACAGCGTGTGGGAGTACCTCAAAAAGCTCTTCCGCCTGAGCCTGGACACCAAGTTTATCGCCACGCGCCGCGATGCGATCATCCTCAACATCCCCATCCTGATTCCCATCGTCGCCTTGTTTGCCTGGGGCGCCACGATATGGCTGATGCTGATCGGTCTGTTCTTTGGCATGCGTTACCGTATCGATAGCGACGGCGACGTGCCCGGCAGCATCAACAACCTGATGAATCACGCCGCCGATGCCGCAGACGATATCAAGCAAAATCTGAACGACGACAAGTAATCGCAGACGGGGGAACGCATGGCACGAATCCTGATCGTAGAGGACGAGGAGAAAATCGCCCGCTTTGTGACGCTCGAGCTGGAGCACGAGGGCTACCAGGTGGAGCACGCCGCCGACGGCCGCACCGCCGTCGACCTGGCGCTGGAGCGCGACTACGATCTGATTCTGCTCGACGTGCTGCTGCCACAGCTCAACGGTATGGAGGTGCTGCGGCGCGTGCGCAAGCACAAGGATGTGCCGGTGATCATGGTCACCGCGCGCGATGCCGTGATGGACAAGGTAGCCGGGCTCGACGCCGGCGCCGACGATTACCTGACCAAGCCGTTTGCGATTGAGGAGCTGTTCGCACGGATCCGCGTGGCGTTGAAGCGCTCGGAGGCCGTGCGGGCGGCTTCGGGCGTTGGCGGCGCTGGGACCGGGGAGGGCGCTACGGGTGCCGGTACCGCCGCGACGTCCCCGGCTAGCGACTCGGCCAAAACCTCTGCCGTGCCCTCCCCCGCCGTGCTCACCGTGGGCTCGGTTGCGCTCGATCCCGACCGCCGCGAAGTCATCGTTGGTAGTTCAACCATCGTACTCACGGCCCGAGAGTTCGACGTCCTCGCCCTGCTTATGGCGCATGCCGGCACCGTGCTCACGCGCGAGCGCATCGCGCACGAGGCGCTGGGCTACGAATACGTAGGCGACACCAACAACGTCGACGTGCACATCGCGCACCTACGCGCCAAGATTGAAGACGCCGGCGGCGCCCGCATCATCCAGACCGTGCGCGGGGTGGGCTATGTCTGCCGCGCATAACGCCGAGACCAAGCGCGTCACCTCCATTGCCCGCGCCATCAACTGGAGCTACATGTGGCGCCGCCTGATGAGCTACGTCTGGCTCGATCTGTGGCTGCTGGTTGTTGCGGCGGCGATCCTGGTCTATGGCTACAACCAGACGCTGCCCGACGGCGCGTTTACCGCAGGCTGGATCCCCGGCGCCACCGTTCACGGCATGTCGTTCGCGCCCGCGCGCGGCTTGGACCTGGCCACGCTCACCTATACCGTCGAGCTTGCGCGCACCACCAAGACCTTCCCCCTCGCGCAGGACCTCATCGCGCTGTGGCCCCTCTATCTTGTCGTTGCGGGCGGGCAAGTCATCAGCGTGCTCAACATGCTCAGCGGCGCTCGCCGCGTGCGCCGCACCATGGCACCGCTCAACGACCTGGCCCTGCGCGTGGACGAGCTCGGCCGCATGCAGCTCTCCGGCGGCAAGATGGAAACGCTGGAGCAGGCAATCGAACGCGCGAGTGTCGACTCGCCGAGCGTCACCACCGGCGACGCCGACCTGGCGAGCATCGAGGTCGCGCTCAACCGCCTGCTGCGCCAGATGCAAGAGGCCAAGCTACAGCAGATGCGCTTTGTCAACGATGCGAGCCACGAGCTGCGCACGCCCATCGCGGTGATTCAGGGCTACGTGAACATGCTCGACCGCTGGGGCAAAGACGACCCGGACGTGCTGACAGAATCCATCGCGTCCCTCAAGGCCGAAAGCGAGCACATGCAAGAGCTCGTGGAGCAGCTGCTGTTTTTGGCGCGCGGCGATGCCGGCCGCACCGTACTGAGGCGCGTGGACACCAACATGGCCGCACTGGTCGGCGAGGTGTGCGAGGAATCGCAGATGATCGATGCCGAGCACACGTATCGGCTGGCGTACGACACTGCGCTCGCCAGCGACCCGCGCTGCGATGCTTCTGTCGACGTGGCGCTCGTGAAGCAGGCCCTGCGCGTGATCGTGCAAAACGCCGCCAAGTATTCGGACGCGGGCACGTCCATCACCTTTGGCGTAGCGCAGGATACGGGCACGGGCGCGATCGACATAAGTGTTGAGGACGAGGGTATCGGCATGAATCAGGAATCCGCAGCTCACGCGTTTGAACGGTTCTACCGTGCCGACAACGCACGCGATGCCGGCGCGCAGGGCTCGGGTCTGGGGCTTGCCATTGCCAAGTGGATTGTCGATAGCCATGGCGGCGTTATTGGCGTGACCTCGGTCGAAGGCGTCGGCAGCCGCTTTACGATTCGCCTGCCACGGTAGGAAGCCCCTCGGCGTAAAAAAGGGATAAGGCCATGCGGCCCTATCCCTTTTTGTTCGTTATGGCAGTTTGTGCGCTACTCGCGGCACAGATGCACGGCGAAGCCGGCGAACTCGCGCTTAAAGTACACGAGCTTGGTAGAACCGTCGGGCAGCAGCGCGCGCGACTCCTCGTTAACCTCGAGCCCGCGCTCGGCAAACCACTTCTCGGCCGCATCGATGTCGTTGACGGCAAAGCCGATGTGGCCCTTGGCGCCACGACCGTTCTGCTTCATGACCTCGATCAGCGAATCGTTAAAGTACGAAACCGGGGTCTCGATAACGGGCAAGCCCATCATCGTCGAGAACAGCTCCGCGATCTCCAAGGCGTCTGCCGGGTCGGCGGCGTTGATGCCCACATGGGCGACGCGCATGCCAAAGAGCTCAACCGGATTGGCGTTCTGCTCATTCATACAGGCAGCGCCTACTGAGCCATGACGTCGAGAACGGCCTTCTCGGCAGCAACGCGGTTCATGCCGGTCATGAAGGGCACGCCGCTCACGTACGGGCAGGTGAGGCCCTCGGGGGCAACGGTGGTGGCGATCAGCAGGTCGGCGCCTTCGTCGCAAGCGTCCTTAGCCTCGGAGATGGCGCACTGCACGATCTCATACTTGCCGGCATAACCGTTGGCGTCGAGCATGGTAGCGACCTTCTGGGCAACGAGCGTGGAAGTAGCAGCGCCAGCACCGCAAGCCAAAACGATCTTCTTCATAGGTAATGTCTCCCTTCATGGTTTACTTTAGGTAAGTGTACCGCAGCGAGCGATGGTGCTCGGCTTCGATGCACTTTTGTACCAGTTTGCCTGCGCACTGCGTATAATACATCTAGTACGTGTTGTCATACCGCCTGTTTTATGAGCGACCGAGGAGCTCAATATGCCCGATTCCCGCACACTCTGGACCGCCGTCGTCATTATTTGTATCGCCGTGTCGGTGTTCTTTAGCGTTAAAAAACGCACCACGTTTAAACGCCTGCAGCAGCTTATGGCCGCCAAGCAGTGGGACGAGTTCGATCGTTTGCTCGACGGCAAACTCACCAGCATGCTGTACCCGCGCTACAACCGCGACTACCTGCGCCTGAACTCCTATCTGCTGCGCGAGGACCACGAGCGCGCTGGCGAAATGTTCGACCTGCTGCTGGGGCTCAACCTGCCCAAGATGCAGCGCGTCGACCTGGTAATTAAGGCCTTTAACTACTACGTTGGCCAGGAGGACCGCAAAAAGTCCAAGGAGTTGCTGCACGAGATCAAGGGCTTTGAGGGCGGTCAGGCCGAGGCAGTCGCGCACGAGTGTCAGCTGATGTACGACACGATGATCCTCAAGCGCCACAACGACATTCCCGAACTGGAGCGCATGCTCGAGGATGTCGGCGACGACCCGGTCAAGCGCTGCCGCCTGGAGTACCTGCTGGCCCTGCAGTACAAGAACAAGGGCGACGAGGCCAAGTTCCAGGAGTTCCTAGAGAAGTCGGGCCAGCACTCGATGGCTGTCAACGCGTAACGGGCGGCTTGTGCTAGACTTCTAGTCTCACGGGGGCGTGGCGGAATTGGCATACGCAGGAGACTTAAAATCTCTCGCCGCAAGGATTGTGGGTTCGAGTCCCACCGCCCCTACCATTGGCTTTTACGGGCCCGTATCTCCCAGGGATGCGGGCCCGTTTCTTTTGCACGCCGGTGGGGCTCGAACCCGCGAGGGGGCGAGCGTTAAGCAAACGCGGAGCGTTTGTAGCGAGCCGGCGAGGGCGCCGGCAGGCGACCGAAGCCGGTGCGTATTTGCGAAGCAAATACGCAGACGTCCCACCGCCCCTACCATTGGCTTTACGGGCCCGTGTCCCCAAGGGATGCGGGCCCGTTTCTTTTAGATGCCGTCAACTGCAGGGCAGCTAATTTGGGACGGGGCTTTTTTGACTACTTTTCCGCCCACCCAATGAGTTTTCTGGGACGGGGATTAAAAAATCATTAGGTACACAATGATTTTTTAATCCCCGTCCCAGAAAACTCATTCACGGAAAGGCTCGGGCGGACCATGTAGCTAAAAAAGCCCCGTCCCAAAAAGACTACTTTTAGAGTGTGCTGAGAGTGGGGGTCCAGCCGATGGTGGGGGTCGTGTCATCGAGAACCTCATTGATGGTGGCGGCCATGCCGGCGAGCAGGCTGTTCTCGTTTACGGTGAGCGTCTCGTAGCCACCAGCGCGCATGAGCTCGCGAATCACCACGGCGCCGGCCAAGATCACGCCCGCACGCTTGGGCTGCACGCCTGGCAGCGTGGCGATGCCCGCAACGTCCAGCGCAGACATGCACTCGATAGCGGTCGAGACCTGCTCCATCGAAAGCTCGCGCAGGTGCACAAAGCTCGAATCGTACGGCTCCAGCTCGTGAACGAGTGCAACGAGCGTGGTGACGGTGCCACCCACCGCGACCAAGCGCTCGGCGCGCTCAAAGTTGTTGGGCAGGCTCTCAAAGTACGCCGTAAACTGCTCGTTTGCCCAGTCGGCAGCAGCCGCAAGCTCACCTGCCAAAGGCGGCAGCGCCGAGAAAAACCGCTCTGTTACACGGCGGCAGCCAATGTCCAGCGAACGCGTGCCCTCCAGCGCAAAGACCCCGCGCTCCGGAGCGTATACACCCGTCGCAAGCTCCGTCGACCCGCCGCCCGAATCCGCGACGATGATGCGCTCGCCCGCAAAGTCGTGCGCCACACCAAAAAACGTCAGGCGCGCCTCGACCTCGCCCGGAATCACCTGCGGTTCGAGCCCCAGCTCGCGCAGGCCGCCTAGCAGCAGGGCGGCGTTGGACGCATCACGCGCGGCGCTCGTGCATGTGGTGCAGATGCGCACGGCCCCAAAGGCACGGGCTTCGTCCACAAACATGCGGCACGCAGCGAGCACGCGCTCAACGGCCGCCTCGCAAAAGCGCCCCGTCGCGTCCACGCCCTCGCCCAAGTCGGTGATCTCGGTATGCTTGGACGATTCCACGATCGCCCCGGCCTCGACCTGCGCCAGCACCAGTCGCGACGACACCGTTCCCAGGTCGATCGCGGCCACCTTATATCGTTTGCACTCTGCCATTGCGGGCTCCCTTCCGGGCGTTACTCGCCTACTCGCCGCTGGACGCGACCGTCTGACCCTCGACGCCGTTAAATCCAAACAGCATGTCGAGCGTCTGAATGTACCACGGCGCGTCCTTGCCGACTTCTTCGATCTCCTTGGCCACCTCGCTGGCATTCTTGGCGTTTGAGGACTTTTTGCTCGACGACGAATCCGAATCCTCGTCCAGACCCTGCACTTCAATCCTCTTCTCGCCGGGCATCACCATGCCCAGGTCCCGTGCCGAATCCTTAATGCCCTCTTCCGAGAACCACTTATCAGTGTCTTTTTTCATCTCATCATTGTATTGCTCGCGAATCTCGACCTGCTTGGCCAAGATGTCGCTCGAGCGCTTAGCCACGTACAGGTCGCGTACGGGAAAATACAGGCTCACGAGCGCCAGCGCCACCACGATACCGATAAACAGCAGGCGCAGAGAGCCATGCGTAAAGTCATAGATCGCCTCGACCACCGCATTGTCGTTGGCGTAGCGCATAAAGTCCGCGCCCGAAAGACGGCTCGAAGGTCTGCTCGATTTGTCGTGCGTCTGGGCCGAGGGACGCGACGAATGCGGCGAACGTGTCGGACGTACTGGTCCATCTGTCGAAGTATTCACTTGAGCATTGGGGCGCGAGGTACTTGTCGGGCGCTGCGTGGAGCGGTCGGCGCCGGCGTAGGCGGACCCACCGAGCTGCACCGTGCGCGCAGGGCGAGGCGACGGCTCGCGCGAACCGGCGGAATAGTACCTGTTGTCGTAAATCTGATCCATGTGCGCCTTGTGCGGTTGAGGTTTGTTTGCGCTAAGTCCTTTAGTTATAGCACGAGCATGCGCACCGCCTTCGCCAGCCTTTGCTCGACATAAAAAAGGCGCTGAGCCGTGTGGCCCAGCGCCCGATAGCGCTCTATAGCATCTAGCTGGAGCGGGGCAAAGCCGAGTCTGCCCCCTCCCCGCCAGGCTCGTCTGTCTAGCGAATGTTGTAGAACGCGGCCTTGCCGGCGTAGCGCGCGCTGCCCTCGAGCTCGTCCTCGATGCGGATGAGCTGATTGTACTTGGCGATACGGTCGCTGCGGCACGGGGCGCCCGACTTGATCTGGCCGGCGTTGACGCCCACGACCAGGTCGGCGATCGTGGAGTCCTCGGTCTCGCCGGAGCGGTGGCTCACGATGCAGGCGTAACCGGCCTCCTTGGCGGTCTCGATGGCCTCGAGTGACTCGGTGAGCGTGCCGATCTGGTTGACCTTGACCAGGATCGCGTTGGCGGCACCCAGCTCGATGCCCTTCTTGAGGCGCTCGGTGTTGGTGACGAACAGGTCGTCGCCCACCAGCTGCACTTTGTTGCCAATGCGGCGGGTAAGCTCGACCCAACCGTCCCAATCCTCCTCGGCCATGCCGTCTTCGATGGAGATGATGGGATAGGTGTCGACAAGCTTCTCCCAGTAATCAACCATCTGGGCGCTCGTGTACTCCACACCCTCGCCCTTGAGCTCGTACATGCCGGTCTCGGCGTTGTAGAACTCGGTCGAGGCCGGATCCATGGCGTACATGAAGTCGACGCCGGGCTTAAAGCCGGCCTTCTCCACGGCCTTGGTGATGTACTCGAACGGCTCGGCGTTGGTCTTAAGGTTGGGGGCAAAGCCGCCCTCGTCGCCCACGCCGCCGCCCAGGCCGGCCTCGTGCAGCACGCCCTTGAGGGTGTGGTAGACCTCGGCGCACCAACGCAGGCCCTCGGCAAAGCTCGGGGCGCCCACCGGCATGATCATGAACTCCTGGAAGTCGACGTTATTGTCGGCATGCACGCCGCCGTTGAGGATGTTCATCATGGGCGTGGGCAGCAGGTGGGCGTTGACGCCGCCCAGGTACTGGTACAGCGACAGACCCGCCGACTCGGCAGCGGCGCGGGCAACGGCCAGCGACACGCCCAGGATGGCGTTGGCACCGAGCCTGGTCTTGTTGGGGGTACCGTCCGCGGCAATCAGCGCGGCATCGACGGCGCGCTGGTCGAAGGCGTCGAGGCCCACGACGGCGTTAGCGCACTCGTTGTTGACGTGCTCGACGGCCTGCGAAACGCCCTTGCCCAGGTAGCGGCCCTTGTCGCCATCGCGCAGCTCGCAGGCCTCAAAGGCGCCGGTCGAAGCACCCGAAGGCACCATTGCGCGGCCGAAGCTGCCGTCCTCGAGCACGACCTCGACCTCGACGGTGGGATTGCCGCGGCTGTCGAGCACCTCACGACCGTAGACGTCCAAAATATCGCTCATGTTGTCTCCCTCTCACTTGGAAACGTAGTGGATGCAAGCGACTGGCCGACTGCGCACCGTCGGTGCGCCTCCGTAAGTTAGCCGTCGCACTTTTTGCATTATGCCCTAAGTTAGCCGAAGGATACAATTGTTTTTCGAATTATTTAGCGGGAACGATGAGGCATGTCAGCCCGTCGTTCCCGCAGTCTTACTCCTCCGCCTTGGCGGCGTCCCACAGGTCGTTGAGGCCGTGGGTCGAAAGCTCGGCAAGATCCACGTGGACGTCGGTTGCCATCTGCTCCATCGCGGCCCAACGGCGGCGGAACTTTGCCGTACTGGCGCGCAGGGCACTCTCGGCGTCAATCCCCTCTTTGCGCGCAACGTTGACCAGGGCAAAGAGCAGGTCGCCAAACTCCATCTCGCGCTCGGGCGAGCCGGGCTCCTCGGCCTCAAACTCGGCACGCTCCTCGGCAACCTCGTCCCACACATCCTGGACCGTCTCCCACTCAAAGCCCACGGCAGCCGCCTTACGCGACACCTTCTGAGCCTGCATCAGCGCCGGCAGATGCGTGGGCACGCCGTCGAGCAGGCCCTCGGGCGTTGCCTCGCCCGCTGCCACGGCCTTGTCCTTGACGGCCCTCTCGGCAAGCTTGACCTCGTCCCAGATCTTGAGCACCTCGTCGGAGTTCTCGGCATCCGCATCGCCAAACACGTGCGGGTGGCGGCGGATGAGTTTGGCGTCGATATCGCGTGCCACATCGGCCAGCGTAAACTCACCGGCGTCCGCCGCAATCTGCGCATGCAGCACAACCTGCATGAGCACGTCGCCGAGCTCCTCGCGCAGATGCGCCACGTCGTCCGCCTCGATGCAATCGAGCGCCTCGTAGGCCTCCTCGATCATGTTCTTGCCGATGCTCTGATGAGTCTGTTCGCGGTCCCACGGGCAGCCATCGGGCTGACGCAGGCGCCAGATGGTCTGCACCAGATGCTGCAGCTCGGCCGACGCATCTACCAGCGTCGACAGGTCGCGCGAACCCTCGGCATTTTGCTGAGCCATATGCTCGGCCATGGTTATTCCTCCTCCAGGATCACGTGACGGAACGCGCCGCCCTCGTAGATACCGTAGCTGTGCGTACCGTCCTTGGGAATGCTCACGCTGCCGGGATTGAACAGCCACAGGCCCGGGTGTGCCTCGCTTGCCTCGTTAACCTTGATATGCGTGTGACCGTAGACGAGCGCGGAGCCCTCGGGCAGCGCAGGCGCGTGGTCGACGCTGTTGTGCATGCCGGCGCCAAAGACATGGCCATGCGTCAGGAACAGCTCGCGGCCGGCCTCGTCGAACAGCGTGGCGTAGTCTGCCATGACGGGAAAGTCGAGCACCATCTGGTCGACCTCGGCGTCACAGTTGCCGCGCACCGCGATGATGCGGTCGGCCAGGGCGTTGAGCAGCGGAATCACGCGCTTGGGGGTGTAATCGCGCGGCAGGTCGTTACGCGGGCCGTGGTAGAGCAGGTCGCCCAGCAGCACGATGCGGTCGGGCTGCTCGGACTCGATGGCGTCGCACAGGCGCTCGGCCCAATATGCCGAGCCGTGGATGTCGGAGGCGATGAGGTATTTCATGGGAAGTCCTTTCGGGATGGGGCAAATAGGGTTGGCGTGGCGCGTCGCTCGCCCGTGCTACTCAAATTGCAGTACCGCGCTCTGAGCTGCCTGCATCACGCGCTGGAGCGGCGCGTTGTGCTCGCGGGCAAGACGGGCACAATCCTCGTACTCGGGTGCCGCGCGCTCGCTGCCGTCGGGCAGGGTGGCTACTTTGACGGCCACCTCGCCCCAAGGCGTCGCTACCTGCTCAAAACGACGCGGCAGGCAGACGCGTTCCATCACCTGGCGACGAACGGCGTTGGTCGTGGTCTCCAAAAAGATAATCGTCTGTAGGCGCTCGATATCCTCGTGCGAGCAGATCACCTGCAGCTGCCAGCCGGGGCGACCTTTTTTGCAGTAGAGAGGCAGCCAGTGCACCTCGCGCGCACCTGCCTCGCGCAGGCGGTCGGCGGCATAGGCGAGTACCTCGGGCGATGCATCGTCGATGTCGCACTCCAGCTTGACGATGGTTTCGGGCGCATCGGTCTCGCGGGACAGCGGAGATGTACTTCCACGTTGCATACGGTCCGGATCCTTTCCGCACGGGCTCGTTTTGTTCACCCAAACGCTAGCACATCGGACGTGGCGCAGACGTGACTTTCGTCCATCGCCGCCCTCGCCCCTATCCAAACGTGTACGTCAGCCTCCAAACATGCCATTTTTTGTCGGTTTTGGAGGCTGACGTACACGTTTTGAGAGCGCAATCGAGGCCGCACCGCGCGCCGCGCAGCCTTTCCAATCGATTTCGACCCCCGACGTGCCCGGCGTTTTGAGAGTTACGCCATTACAATGGAGCGGATTCGCCAAATGCAAAGGAGTCGCCATGCCCGCATGCCCGCTGGTCGATTGCCACACCCATACTTCGTTTTCGGACGGCCATGCCTCGTTTGAGGAAAACGTTCGCGCTGCCGCGGCCGCTGGCTGTCGGGTCATGGTCTCGACCGACCACCTCACCTTGCCCGCCAGCATGGATGCCAACTGCGAGGTGCAGGTTGTCGAAAGCGACTTGCCGGCGCACCGTCTGGCTTTTGAGGACGCCCGCAAGCTTGCCGCGCAGATCGCACCCGAACTCGAGCTTATCTATGGCTTTGAATGCGATTGGTACCAAGGTTGCGAGCCTTTGGTTGAGAGCTGGTACCAGGGCGCCATCGTACGCCTGGGTAGCGTGCATTGGATTGGCAACCCAGGCGATATTGCGGCAGGCGCCGCAGGCACGGCGGGGACAGAGGACGTCGCTCGCCCCGACACGCCCGATTCGCTCTGCGGCTGGATTGACGACGATACCAACCTGCATGTTTGGGAAAACTTAGGCGTGCGCGGCGTATGGGAGCGCTATGTCGACGACTGGTGCCGCGCCTGCGAGAGCTCGCTCAACTTTGACGTGATGGCCCATCCCGACCTAGTCATGCGTTTTTCGAAAGAGGGCTTTGCGCCCGACTTTAACCCCATGCCCTTTTGGGAGCAGATGGCCGAGTGCGCGCACGATACGGGCCGCCGCGTTGAGATCTCGACCGCCGCACCGCGTAAGGGCCTCGACGACTACTATCCCGCGACCAAGCTGTTGCGTTGCTTCGCCCACGCCGAGGTGCCGATTACTTTTGGCTCGGACGCACACCGCGCCTGCGACATCTGCTGGAACATCCGCGAGGCTCAGGCCCACGCCTACGACTGCGGCTACCGAACCTTCGATATCCCCCACGCCACCGGCGAATGGGAACCCACGCCCCTCGCCTAAGACTAGTCGTTGGGGACGTTCTTAAACAACTATTGACGGCGGGCGTTGAGTTCGCCGGCCAGCTCATCGAGGGTGATGCCGTAGCGCTCGAGCGTCACGAGCAGGTGGTAGATCAGGTCGCCGGCCTCGTAGCGGATGTGGTCGTGATCGTTATCCTTGCAGGCCATGATGACCTCGCTCGTCTCCTCGGCAAGCTTCTTGAGCAGCTCGTCCTCGACATCGGTCAGCAGGCGAGCGGTATAGCTCTCCTGCGGCGATGCGTCGCGACGGCCGTGAATCACCCCGGCGAGCCCCGTCAGCGTCTCACCGATATTTCCATCCTGAACATTCGCGGTGCGCACACCCATGGTTCAATCCTTTCTGGTTGGCCAAGCGCCTGGTCGAGCGCCCGCCCTACGCGAGTTTTCTAAAGAAGCAGGTACGGTTGCCGGTATGGCAGGCCGGACCCGGCGAGTCGACCTTGACCAGCAGCGTATCGCTATCGCAGTCGGCCCAGAGCTCCTTGACCTCCTGCATATTGCCGCTCGTCGCGCCCTTGTTCCAGAGCTCCTGGCGGCTGCGGCTCCAAAACCACGTGGTACCGGTCTTGAGCGTCAGCCCCACCGATTCCTCGTTCATCCAAGCAACCATAAGCACCTCACCGGTGTCATACTGCTGAACCACACAAGGAATCAGCCCACGGTCGTCGTATTTGAGCTCTGCCGCGATTGTCACTTGCTCCATTTAGAAGTCCAATCTCACAGGTATTCCCTGGCTGGCCATGTATTCTTTGACTTCGCGAATGCTGAAGGCCCCAAAGTGAAAGACACTTGCTGCCAGCACGGCATCGGCTTCGCCCTCGATCACGCCCTCGGCAAAATGCTCGAGCGTGCCCACGCCGCCGCTTGCGATCACCGGGATCGGCACCGCGCGCGCCACGGCGCGGGTGAGTGCCAGGTCGAAGCCAACCTTGGTGCCGTCGCGATCCATGCTGGTGAGCAAGATCTCACCGGCGCCGCGACGAGCCGCTTCCTCGGCCCACGCCACCGCATCGATACCCGTGGCGTTACGGCCGCCCGCGGTAAAGACCTCCCACTTGTCGGCTCCCGGCTCACCGGGCAGACCAACACGCTTGGCATCGATCGCCACGACCACGGCCTGGCTGCCAAATGCAGCAGCAGCTTGGCTGACCAGCGACGGATCGCGCACGGCAGCAGAGTTGAGCGACACCTTATCGGCACCGGCAGCCACCATGGTTCGCATGCCCGCCAGGTCACGAAAACCGCCGCCCACGGTATAGGGAATGGCCAGCTCCTCGGCCGCATGCGCCGCCATCTCAATGGTCGTCGCACGGTTGTCGCTCGTCGCAGTGATGTCCAGGAACACGACTTCGTC
Organism: Collinsella sp. AF18-8LB; assembly: GCF_003459795.1. Taxonomy (NCBI): domain Bacteria; kingdom Bacillati; phylum Actinomycetota; class Coriobacteriia; order Coriobacteriales; family Coriobacteriaceae; genus Collinsella; species Collinsella sp. AF18-8LB. The sequence goes on along the minus strand of NZ_QRWU01000001.1, from coordinate 58,673 downwards.
CGCGCCCTCGCGGTCGTAGACGCGCGCCAGCTCCACCGGATCGCCCGCATCGCGCAGGCTCACAAAGTTGACGCCCTTGACCACGCGGCCGTCCTTAACGTCCAGACAGGGAATCACACGCTTGGCAAGCATGGGTTACTCCTCCCCTCGGGCGGCGGCCAGCGCCTGTACCAGCGTAAAGTTGCCCTCGTAGAGTGCGCGACCGGTGATCGCACCCTCAATAGCATCCTCACCCACCGCGGCAAGCGCGCAGATATCGTCGAGTGTCGAGATGCCACCCGAAGCCACGACGGGAAAACCCGCGACCTCGGCCACATGGCGATACGCCGCCACGTCGATGCCCGTCTGCATGCCATCGCGCGCGATGTCGGTGTACACCAAATGCTTAAAGCCCAACTCGGAAAGCTGCGCCACCGCATCATCGAGCGCCACGCCCGCGCCATCGCGCCAGCCGTTCACCTTGACCTGGCCGTCACGGGCGGCGATGTCTGCCACCAGCAGCTCGCCAAAGCCGCGCGCTGCCACCTCGGCAAAACCCGGCTCGGTCACCAGCACGGTCCCCAGCGCAATACGGCGCGCGCCATAGCCGGCCAGCTCGTCGATGCGTGCGAGCGAGCGGACGCCGCCGCCCACGTCCACGGACAGACCGTCGACGCCGCAGATAGCCTTGATCGCCGTCGAGTTGGCAGCGCATGCGTCCTCATCCTCGCCAAAGGCAGCGGACAGATCGACGACATGCACCCAGTTCGCACCCTGCTCGGCAAACGAGCGGGCGACGGCGACGGGGTTGTCGGAATATACCTTGCAGCGGCTGCGATCGCCGCGCTCCAAGCGCACGACCTTGCCGCCGATCAGATCGATTGCGGGGAACAGGATCATCGGCCGGCCTCCTCGACGATGTTGACGAAGTTCTTAAGGATGCGCTGTCCCAGCGCGGAGGATTTCTCGGGATGGAACTGGCAGCCCCACACGTTGCCGTGGCGCACGATGCACGGGAAGCTCCGCGTGTAGTGCGTGCGCGCCAGAACATCGGCGGCATCGACATCGTCGGCCACCGCATAGCTGTGGGTGAAGTACATGTTGGCGCCCTCGGCAAAACCGGCGAGCAACGGATCGGCCGCGCCGGCGGGCGTCATGTGCACCTGGTCCCAGCCCACGTGCGGCACCTTCAGGCGACTCGATTCCAAGCGCGTGCACGAGCCGCGCATAATGCCCAGGCCATCGACCCAGGGACCGCCGGCCTGCTCGGAGGCATCGTCGTCCGCGTCCGCGCCCTCGTCCGCCGGCACGCCCTCGTCGCCGCGTTCAAAAAACAGCTGAAGGCCCAGGCAGATGCCGAGCAGAGGAGTTCCGGCGGCAACGGCGTCAAGCACGGCCGCCTCCTCGCCGCTCTGGCGCATAAAGGCGATCGCGTCATAGAACGCGCCCACGCCCGGGATGACCAGGCCGTCGGCGTTGCGAATCTGCTCCGGATCGTCCGATGTGCAGGCAGCGGCACCGGCGCGCGCAAGCCCGCGCACGACGCTCGACAAGTTGCCCTTGTGGTAGTCGACCACCACGATCTTCGGTTCGCCCACGCGACCCTCCTTTTTCCATCATCCAAAACCACCACAAAGGGGACAGGCACCTTTGTGGTGGTTTCTGCCTATATGGCGGTTACAGCGAGCCCTTGGTGCTGGGGATTCCTTGCACGCGGGGATCAAGCTCGCAGGCGTGGCGCATCGTGCGTCCCACGGCCTTAAAGGCGGCCTCGATAATGTGGTGCGAGTTGCCGCCCGCCAGCTCGCGCACGTGCAGCGTGAGTTTGGCGTCTCGCGCAAAAGCGTAGAAGAACTCGACGGCCAGCTCGGTATCAAAGGTGCCCACGCGCTCGGTCGGCACGGGCAGATCGCAATAGGCCTGCCCGCGACCCGAGATATCAACGGCGGCTATCACGAGCGTCTCGTCCATGGCAATCGCCGCATCGGCAAAGCGCGTAATGCCCGCCTTGTCACCCAGTGCCTGGCAAAACGCCTCGCCCAGCACAATGCCCGTGTCCTCGACGGTGTGGTGCGCGTCGACCTCCACGTCGCCCACCGCATGTACCGTCAGATCGAACAGACCATGGCGGCCAAGGGCGTTGAGCATGTGGTCGAAAAACGGCACGCCGGTCGAGATATCGCACACGCCGGATCCGTCCAGATCGAGCTTAACGACAATGTCGGTCTCGCCCGTCTTGCGGGTTGCCTCGGCATAACGGCCCATCTACATCTCCTCCTTCACCAGCGCGGCAAACGCAGCCAGCACCTCGTCGTTTTCCTGCGGGGTACCCACGGTAATGCGCAGACAGTCCGCAAGCCCCGGCGCGTAGCTAAAGTCGCGCACCAAAATTGAATACTCGTCGCGCAGGCGCTCGCGCACGCACGTGGCGTGCGGTGTGCGCACGAGCACAAAGTTTGCTGCGCTCGGCCATGCCTCCACGGGCATGCCCTCGGCAGCCATTGCACGCAGGGCGCACAACTCGCGTTCGCGCTCGGATGCAACTTGCGCCACCACGGGCGCATACGCATCGCGGGCACGCACGCAGGCAAGCGCCGCGGCCTGGCTCAGCACGTTGACTGAATAGATCTGGCGAATCGCCGCGAACACGTCGATGACCTCGGGGGTCGCGATCACGTAGCCCAGACGCGTGCCGGCGGCGCCAAACGCCTTGGACAGCGTATGCAAAATCACCAGGTTAGGATGCTCGGCGATAAGCCCTTGCGCCGTGGTGGCCGCGCCAAACGAATCGTCGGCAAACTCCACGTAGGCCTCGTCGACCATCACCATGCCGGGGCAGGCATCGCACAGGGCCGCGATAAAGTCGAGCGGCGCCACGTCGCCCGTAGGATTGTTGGGCGAGGTCACAATCGCCAGGTTGCACTCGGGTGCGGCCGCGAGCACAGCCGCCTGGTCGAGCTCAAAAGTTGCCGGGTCGCGCCACACGTCGCGCACCTCGGTCTGACAGAGCGACGCAAAGAACGCGTACTCGCTAAAGCACGGCGGGCAGTTAAGCAGGGTCCGCCCCGCGCCGCCAAACGCCAACAGGTAGTTATAGAGCAGCTCGTCGCCGCCGTTGCCCACGCAGACATTCTCGCGCGCCACACCATGCCAAGCGGCCAGCTCGTCGCGCAGATCGTTGGACATGGGATCGGGATAACGGTTGAGCGGCGTGGCAGCCAGGGCGGCGTCGACCGCCTCGCGCACGCCAGCCGGCACGGGATAGGTGTTCTCGTTGGCCGAAAGGTTGATGCGCGTGGGCGTAAAGTTGGGATCGTAGGGCTCAATGCCGGCCAAGTAGGGCTGGACGAGCTCCTTCATACGGGGCGTGAGCTCGGCCATATCAGGCCTCCTTGCCAGTCGCGCCGGCGCCATCCGCGCCCGCAGCCGCCAGGTCCACGCCCTCGGCAACCGTCGCCACGGCGTCGCCCGGCCAGGCAACCTTGGTCAGGTCGGCCGCGGCGATCGACTCGGCGCTCACGGCATCCTCGCCCTGCTCCAACACGCGGCGGCGCAGGGCGGCGGAAAGCGCGTGTGCCCACAGACCCTCGGCCTCGGCTAGACGCTGCGTGGCAGGAGCATCGGAGAGCAGGCCCTCGGGTGTATAGCAAATGACACTCGAGCGCTTAACGAACTCTTCGACCGAAAGCGGGTTGGAGAACATGGCCGTGCCGCCGGTCGGCAGCGTGTGGTTGGGGCCAGCAACATAATCGCCGAGCGGCTCGGAGCTCCAGGCGCCCACAAAGATGGCGCCGGCGTTGCGGATGCCGCCGAGCAGGCCCATTGCATCCTTGCAGTGCAGCTCCAGGTGCTCGGGCGCCACGGTGTTCACGGCCTCGACGGCGGCAGCCATATCGGCGGCCACCACGATGGTGCCCTCGTTGTCGAGCGAGGAGCGCGTGATCTCGGCACGCGGCGACTGCGCCACTAGAATGTCGATACCCGCCTCGACCTCGCGCGCAAACTGCTCGTCGCAGGTCACCAGATAGCAGGCGGCCAGCGGATCGTGCTCGGCCTGGGCCATCAGGTCGGCCGCGACCACCATGGGCTTGGCCGTGGCATCGGCCAGCACGCAGACCTCGGAGGGGCCGGCGACCATGTCGATGCCCACGTCGCCCGAAACAATCTGCTTGGCCGCGGCGACAAAGGCGTTGCCCGGGCCGGTGATCTTGTCGACGCGTGGAATGGTCTCGGTACCGTACGCCAGCGCGGCCACGGCCTGGGCGCCGCCCACCATATAGATCTCGTCCACGCCGCCGAGCTTGGCCGCGGCGAGCGTATAGGGGCTGATCAGGCCGTCCTTTTGTGGCGGCGTCACCATGACCACGCGCTTGACGCCGGCCACCTTGGCAGGGATAGCGTTCATGAGCACGGTGGAGGGATACTGCGCGCGACCGCCCGGCACGTAGATGCCGGCCGCGGCAAGCGGGGTCACCTTAACGCCGAGCATCGTGCCGTCCGGGCGCGTGGTAAACCAGCTCTGCTCGACCTCGCGCTGGTGAAACTCACGAATCTGGCGCGCAGCCTTCTCGAGCGCGGCGACAAAGGCCGGGTCGAGGCCTTCGAGCGCAGCATCGATCTGCTCTTGCGGCAGACGAAAGCTCTGCAGCTCGACACCGTCAAAACGCTGGCAGTAATCGCGCACCGCAGCATCGCCGTTGGCACGCACGTTGGCCACGATATCGCGGGCGGCGTCGACGATGTTTTGCGGCAGCACACCCTTGCGGTTGAGCTGGTTGGTAACGAGGCTCTCACCGGGAGCAAGCTTGATGGTCTTCATATCGGTATCCTCTATCGGTCGAGGTTGCGTTTGGAAAACGAGATGCCGGGCAGCGGCACCAATCGGTCCGCAGCCCGGATATGGGGCGCCCGTGCGCGCTCGCGCTATTGTGCCGAGCCCGCGACGGGCTCAAAATGCTTGTCCTTCACGGCAGCCGCCAGGCGATCGGCCAGGTTGCGAACGCGCGGATCCAGGCGCGCGGCACCCGGGTTGACGAAGAAGCGGGCCGTGCAGTCCATAATGCGGCCGGTGATGACCAGGTCGTTGTCGCGCAGCGTGGCGCCCGTGGCGGTGATATCCACGATGCGATCGGTCATACCGACGATGGGTCCCAGCTCGATGTTGCCGTGCAGCGAAACAATGTCGGCGTTCACGCCGCGCTCGGCATACCAGGCACTCGCGATGCGCGGGTACTTGGTTGCCACGCGAAGCGAACCGCGGCGGGCATAGTTGCGCTCGGCCTGACCGGCGCGCCAAGCGGGCTCAGCCTCAATAAAGGTGCACAGGCCGTAACCCAAATCGACCAGCTGCAGCAAGTTGAGGTCGGCCTCGATGAGCGAGTCCCACCCGCAGATGCCGCAGTCGGCACCGCCGCAGCCCACAAAGGCGGGCGCGTCGCTGGGTCGCACGATGACAAACTCGATATCGCCGACCGCGCCCTCGCCGGCACGCGTATCGCGACCGCGCACGATCAGGTGACGGCCGGGGTCGCGCAGCTCGGAGACGTCCAGGCCCGCGGCCTCGAGCACATCGAGCGTGTCGGCCTTAAGCGAGCCCTTGGGAACGGCGATGCGCAGCGGACCCTCGGCACCACGGCCCGCGGCGTGGTCGCCGTCGGAAGCGGCGTCCTCAGCCGAAGTGTGCGCGGCCTCCAGACGCTCGAGCGAAAAGGCAAATCCCGCCGCCGGTACCTCAATGCCATCGCTGAACGCGCCGGTAAAGATGGAGTCGTAGCGACCGCCCGAACCCACCGGATCGGGCAGGCCACCGGCATATGCCTTAAAGACCAGGCCCGTGTAGTAATAAAAAGAGTTCATGATGGAGAAGTCGAAGGACAGCACCTGGGCGTCCTCGGGAGCCAGGCCCTCGACCAGGGCACGCAGCTCGCGCGTCAGCGGCGCGACGATACCGGCAGCTTCCAGCAGTGCATCCACACGGTCGAGTATCTCGGCACCGCCGTGCAAGCGCGGCAGCTCGCTAATGGCGGCCTTGACGGCCTCGGACTCGGCGCTTGCCGCCACGCGGGCATCGAGGCCCACAAAGTCATTGGCGTGCACGCAGCGCAGGGCCTCGGCAGCCAGCTCGCGATCCTCGCACGCCGCGAGCAGCTCCTTAAAAGGACGCACGCTACCTGCGATAATGCGCGCATCGGGCAACGCCAGCTTGCGCACGGCCTCGGCTACCAGCGAGACAATCTCGACATCGCGCGCGGTATCTCCCGCACCGATGAGCTCAAAGCCCAGCTGCGTAAACTGACGCGAGCCGCCGGCATTGCGCTGGCACTCGCGAACCACCGGCGCCTCGTAGCGCAGGCGCAGGGGCAGGTCGGCCGCGCGCATGCGGGTCGAAACCAAGCGCACGATCGGCAACGTGTTGTCGGGACGGACCACCAGCAAACGCCCATCATCGTCAAAGAGCTTAAACGGCGTGTCCGCAATGCGGCCACCTTCCTCGAGCGAACCCTTGTCCTCGAGCAGCGGCGTCTCAACCGGCAGGTAATGATGCTCCCTAAAGCAGCCCTTCACCGTACATGCGATCTCCTCGCGTGCCTGAGCCTCCTCGGGCAATATGTCCCGGAATCCCCACGGTGTGGCCGTCATCTGGTGAGCCTCCTCATGCTGTGTTTCATATAGAACAGAAGACCGGCATAGCTCCGCCGGTCTTCTGGGTACTTTAGCATACTAGAGTGCTTGCGGGGAAAATACGTCGCAGCCGCTCACACCGTATTCATTTGGAAACATAGGGTAGGTTGCCGCAGCCCGACCCCACCTAGGCGCCAATCGCACGACGATACTCTGCCATTACCTGCGCATCGGCAGCTGCGGGGTCGGCAAAATAGCGCCCGTCATAGGTCTCGGCCGAAACAACTCCGCGATAGCCGCGCGCCACCAGTCTATCCAGGTCGGCGCGCATATCGCGGTCGCCGTCACCCCAGGCAAGATGCGTCGTGCCATCTGCCGCAACATCGACAAAATGCACGTGGGCGACATCATCGCCAAGCAGATCGAAATAATCGTCGATGGTATCCCCCGCCACCGCCATGGCGCCCATATCCAGACATGCCTTAAGTGCCGGATGATCAACTGCCTCGATCATGCGCTTCGTGTCGGCCGCCGAGTTCACGATCATCGACTCAACTGGCTGCAGGGCCTCGAGCACCAGTCGCACGCCGCGCTCTCCCGCATGCTCGGCAATCGCACGCAGCATCGAGGCGCTGCGACCCCACGCGTCCTCGATCGGCTCGTTCAAAAATGCCCAGCCGCTCGAGACCATGACCTGCTCGGCTCCAAGTTCCGCCGCGATATCTACAACGTTCTTAAAGTACGCGAGCGTGCGGGCACGCGCCTCATTCCCGCGCGCCGCGATATTCCACGGCTTGGGGTTGTTCTGTTCGGGACAAAGCCCCACAATCCGAACCCCATACCGCTGTGACAGCTCAAGCACCTGCTCGAGCGAATCGTAACCATGGCAGTCCACATACAGGTGCATCGCCCCCGTCCAAAGTTCGCAGCACGTGTAGCCCGAGGCCGCCGCCGAAGAAAAGAACTCTTCAAGACTAAAGTAGCGATGGCTGATATTCATAACGGCAAGCTGCGGATACTCCATCTTGTCCACCTTTCGGCAAAAGGGCGCCGCAGCACAGTGTGCGCGACGCCCCCTCTTACATTGTTTTCATTATGACGGATACCCTACTGGACACCAAGCACTCCAAAGAACGCGCCAGCGATACTCACGAGCAGGATCACAAGCATGATGAGCAGCGGATTCATCTTCTTCTTGAGCATGAGATAGACAATTCCAAACAGCCCCATCGTGACAAAGCCCGGGAAGATTCCGTTGAGCAGCTCGGCGAGCGTCTGAGCACCATCGCCCGCACCGACCATGAGCGGAATGTCCACGGTGACCATCTCCATGGTCATAGCACCGATCACCATGGCGCCCATGATAGAGGCCATCTTGACGATCGTGTCCATAATGCCCGATTCCTGGACCTTGCTGATCATGTCCGAGCCAAAGCGATATCCCACAAACGTCAGCAGGTAACGGATGATGTAGTGAGGAACGTTGAACACGAGCAGGAACAAAATCGGGCCAAGAATAGAGCCCTGCAGCGCCAGCGACGTGCCGACACCCGTTGCCAAAATTCGCAGCGTGCCCCAGTAGAAAGCATCGCCCACGCCGGACAGCGGCCCCATCAAAGCAAGCTTGACATTAGAGATCGCGCTCGTGTCAAAGCTATCGTCAGTAGCGTTGACCTCCTCCATTGCAGCGGCGATGGACATGGGAAGCGTCGAGATGTACGGCGTGACGTTATAGAGCTCCATATGGCGCTTAAGGGCGGCCTTAAAGTCCGCATCCTGCGGATACAGCTTGCGAAGGATCGGCATAAGGGCCCACATAAAGCCGATATGGCCCATACGCTCGTAGTTCCAGGAATGCTCATAGGGAATCGAGCGCCAGAACAGCTTCTTAAGGTCTGCGCGGGAAATCAGCCCGTCGTAAGAAGACTCAAACTTAAAACTCATCGAACCCACTCCCAATCGCAGGATCCTCGGTTGCCGCTGCGGGCTGCTCCGCTTTTTTCTTATCACCCAAAACCGTCATCGCGACGACGATGATCGCGGCAAAGATCGCCACGCCCGTCGTGCTAATGCCAAAGTAGGCGACGAGGAAGAAGCCAGCGAAGAAGAACGGAGCCACTGTTTTGTTCATAATCATCTGCGCCAGCATCGCAAAGCCGAGTGCGGGCAAGAAGGCGGCGGCGACATCCATGCCGGTCTGAACGAAATCGGGGATGATGTTGAGCAGGCTGGCAACAGCATCGGCACCAAAGAAGAATGCCAGGGGAATAATCAGCAGGCCGCACCAGCTCTGCGCGTAACCGGCGATGAGCATGTTGCGCGTGATGGCCTTGGTGTCTCCGTCCTCGACGTTTTTGTCGATACGGTGCACCAGCAGCAGCATGACCGGTTGGCCCAGGGCCGTGTCGAGCGCCAGGACGATCGTGGCGATAGGAATACCCAGGGTCAGGGCCGCCGAAGCGTCCGCGCCGGCCTGCATGGCAAGAGATACGCCCAGGATAGTGCCGGAAATCGTATCGGGCGGGTTATAGGCGCCGACCGAGATGGCGCCGACCATGGCAAGCTCCATCGTGGCGCCCATGATCGTGCCGGTCACCATGTCGCCCATGACAAGGCCAACCAGAGGTCCGAGCACGATCGGGCGCTGGAGGTAGCTCGTGCCCGTCAGCCACTCGGAATAACCCAAAAGGGCAATAAGGAAAATCAGGATTGTCTTGATAACCATGACGGCCCCTAACCGATGACCTTCGCGGCGTCAGTCTTCGCATCTGCCGGAATCATCTGAATGAACAGCTCGTAGCCTTCGCTGAGCAGCTCTTTGACATATGCCTCGTTTTCGGGCGTAAGGAACACGCTCGTCGAGACCTGGCGGGCATCCTCGCTAAAGGCAACGTTGCCGAGGTTGATCTTCTTGACCCCCATCGCCTTGGCGACGGCACCGGCCTGCTGGATCGTCTCGCAAACCACGAAGAGCTTGTACTTGTCGGTCACACCGCTCTGGAGCGCCTTGACGGCGTCCTCGGTGTTTTTGACAACGACCTTGCAGCCCTCCGGCTTTGCAAGGGACAGGGCCTGCAGACGAAGCTTGTCATTGAGGACCGTGTCGCTCACCAGCAGGATGCAGTCGGCACCCAGAGCCGAGGTCCAGCTAACGGCAACCTGGCCGTGAAGCAGTCGATAATCTACACGAATCATCTGAATCATGATGTGCTCCCTAGTGGTTAAAACTCATCGAGTTCGGCCTGCCCCAGCAGGTCGTTGACGTACTTGACCTTGGTGTCGTCCGCCTCGACGATCTGGCGGATGGCCTCATCGATCGGGGTGGATTCGGGCACGAACAGCAGCTGAATAAGGAGCGGCAGGTTCATATTGGTCACGAGGTGCGTGTTGGGACGCGTCTGGACGATCTTGGTGAACTCGTTGTTGACACTGCCGCCAAAGAGGTCGGTGCAAACAACGACCTCATCGTCCGCGGCAAAGCCGTCCAGAATCGCTGCGGCCTCTTTGGTCAGGTCCTCGTTTCCGTCGACATACATAGAGAGCGCATGGACGTTTTCGCGCTCGCCGGAAAGCAGTCCAATGCTCTCGACGATTCCAGACGCAAAATGGGCATGGGATGCAACGATAAACTGCCTCATTCGATTCCCCTTTCTTGCGAATTTCGGCATAAAAATGCCCGGACGCATGCGCCCGGGCAGGGTGCTTCTTGATCAGTAGCTTATTTGTCACCGATTAGTAGTCGAACTGGTGATAGTAACGACGGTAGTTGAGGTTGTGCTTGGTGACCGTCTCGTAGTAAGCGGCAAGGCGATCGGTGATCAGCGAGGAGAGAATCCACGGGGAGACGATGACGCGGAACTCGTCGTCAAGGCCGGGGATCGCGAACTCGGCGGTGTCGATGATGTTGATGTCGGTGTCGCCGGTCACGCCGCGGTTGAGGAAGGCGCGGACGCGCTCGTCGAGCTTGCGGTTCTCGTCCTCACCCATGAACAGGAACACGGGGACGCCGGGCTCCACGAGCTCGAGGGTGCCGTGGAAGAAGTCGGCCGAGGTGATGTAGCGGGTGCGCTTCCACTGCATCTCCTCGAGGATGCACATCGAGAACAGGATGGTCTCGCCCCACAGGGCGCCGGAGCCGATGAACATGGTGTAGGGGGCCAGGGCGTACTTCTTGGCGAGCTCCTCGGCGCGCGGCTCGAAGCTCTTGCGGATGTCGACCAGGTGGGTCCAAACATCCTTGGTCTGCTCGATAAACAGGTCGAACTTGGGGAAGCAGCCGCGGCGGTTGAGCAGGCGCAGGCCGAAGCAGTCGGCGAGGTAGTAGCCCATCTCGCAGCCGCCGTTACCGTGATCGGAAGCCATCTTGACGCAGTTCTCGGCGCCGACAGCCTGGCCGATGGGGCCCTCGGGCTTGGTCATGGCGTAGACGCGCACGCCCATGTCCTTCATCTTCTTGACGGCCTCGAGGACCTCGGGGGTGGTGCCGGACTCGGAGGCGGTGATCACGACGGACTTCTCGGTCATGCGCTTGTGGCCCATGACGTTCCACTCGGCGGCGTGGATCAGGTAGACCTCGAGGTCGCGGTCGCCGAACTTGTTCATGAGGTACTCGAGCTGCATGAGCTCGTCCCAGGTGCCGCCGACGCCCATCAGGAACACGGCGTCGTAGCCCTCGTCGGCGACCTTGTCGGCGAGCGCGGTCATCTTCTTGCCGGTCTCGTAGACGTTCTTGCCGTCCTCGACGTAGCCTTCCTGGCTAAAGTGCATGATCTCGATCTTCTCGGTTTCCTTCATGGCTTTTCCTTTCTGTCCTGCACGCGAATCTATACATCGCGTTTCTTTTCGATACCAATTATCGACATACACCCAACGTGTTTTTAATACCACTTTGTAATTTGCGCCGATCCTCGGTGAACGGTCGATATTCTCGGGTGAGTGGTATTAAATTAAAATTAGATGTATATCTAGCATTTCTGCCGCCTCCCCTGTGCGACAAAGAACAGCGTTCCTACCAGCGCAATAATGGTCGATGCCCCAAACAGCACCGCCTGAACGCCCAAAGCCTCCGCCAAAAATGGAGCCGCCAGCAGCGGCAGCACGCCGGCGCTCATCAGGCCAAAACGCACAAAGCCGGTAATGCGCCCCAGGTATTTGATGTCGGCGCGCTCCTGAATCAAGATCATCTGCAGCGGTTCCAGGAATCCCCAGGCCAGACCGTTAATCGCCTGACCGATAATCGCAACCCCCAGCATATCGGTGCCCACGTACACCATGGACCCAATGCCCACGGCCATGAGCGCGCCGAGCAACAATCGCAGGTTGACATGGCGAGCAGAAAGCTTGGTCAGGATGAACGCACCCACCGAGGAAGTGAGGCCCACGACCGAGGACAGCCAGCCCAGCCAGACGATATCCACGTTGAGCACATCGCGGTAGAACAACGACTCAAGCGAATCGAACGCGCCGAACGCAAAGAAACCCAAAAAGCCCGAGATAAAGATGAGGCGCAAGTCGTGGTCGTGAAACGTAAGTCGCGCGCCCTCGGCCATGCCGCCCAGAATACCGCCCTTCGGCTTCTCCCCTTTTGCGGGAGCAACACACTCGTGACAGCCCAAGGAGAGCACGGCCGCCACACCCATCATGCCCGCCATGAGCAGATAGACCGATTGCGTGGCAAAACAGCTCACGATGGCACCGCCGAGCAGCGGGCCAGCGGTATAGGCGATATTGCTGTAGAACACCATGAGACCGTTCACGCGGGTACGGCCCTCGGTGGTCGACTCCAGGTATCCCGGAAACGCATGCGTGCAGGTGTTGATAAAGCCGCCCGCAAGTCCCAAGACGCACGCGGCAAACACAAGCCCGGGGACAGACAACGGCGCCAACCCCACGCCAAGCGATAGCACCGCCGTAATCACGCACGTCACAAATGACGTCCGGCGCGGTCCAAAGCGGTCGATGACCGAGCCCGACACCATATTGCCCACCGACGTCATAAGATTGCGCGCGAGCGTAATGGCGGCAACCAAAAAGGCCGTGCCGGCCAGATCATACGTGGCCGCACCGATAAGCCCCAAAAAGTAGACCGCGTTGTTGGCGCACCACTGCAGGGACTCAATAAGAATCAGCCTGACCTCTGCCGGTGTCAGGCGCATTGCTTCGCGATCCTTCGCGAACATACGAACTCCTTCTATACAAAAAGGGATGGAGGGCATAGGCCCGCTCCATCCCCTTACCAGGTTGCAATGACAGTCTATGCAGCCGGGCCCTTACGCCAGCACGCCGAAGAACGCGCCGACGATGCCCACGACCATGGTGGCCACGATCAGCACCATGGGGTTGATCTTCTTGGACAGCAGCCAGTAGTACAGCCAGAAGGCGATCATGCCGAACATGCCGGGCATGATGCCGTCCAGGATGTCCTGGAGGGTCTGGGCGTCCTCGCCCGAGCCGATGGCCACCGGGATGCTGGCCCAGAACATGTCCTTGCACATGGCGCCCACGACCATGACGCCCACGATGCCCACGCAGGTCATGATCTTCTGCATGAGGCCGGTCCTCTGGGCCTCGTCCAGGAAGCCCACGCCCAGCTCGTAGCCCTTGACGGCGCCCCAGATGCGCAGCGCGAAGCCGGGGACGTTGTAGATGAGCAGGAAGGCGATGGGGCCGAAGGGGTTGCCGGCCTGGCACAGGCTGATGCCCACCGCGGCGGCGACCACGCGCAGCGTCGACAGGAAGATGGAGTCGCCGATGCCGGACAGCGGACCCATGAGGGCGGCCTTGACGTCGTTGACGCTCTCGGGCTCGATCTCGCCGCGGGCGACCTTCTCCTCCATGGCCATCGCGATGCCGCCGACGAACGGGGCGAACTGGACGGTGATGTTGAAGAACGCGCAGTGGCGGTGCAGGGCCTCGGCGTAGTCGTCGGGGCGGCCGGCGTAGATCTTCTTGAGCATGTTGGCGACCATCAGGCAGAAGGCGATGTTCATCTGCTTGTAGTAGGTCCAGGAGAACTCCATGCCCAGGGCGCCGGTGTTGACGGCGCTCTTGATGAGGTCGGAGCGCGTGATCTTGTTCTCGGGACTAGAAGTCATCGTCCTCATCCCCTTCCGCGGAGAGCTGGGGCTGGGCTCCGCCCAGGCCGAGCAGGTCGAACTTGTCGATGCCGATGATGATGGCGATCAGGGCGACGCCCAGGACGGGCACGTTGGCGTAGGAGCACAGCAGGAAGCCCAGGAAGTAGAAGGGCACGAGCTGCTTGGTGAGCACCAGGCGGCCGAGCATGGCGAAGCCCATGGCAGGCAGGATGTTGGCGGCAACGCCAAAGCCAGCAAGGACAAAGTCGGGGATAAAGTCGAGCACGCCCTGGATGGCGTCAGCACCCAGATAGAACGACAGCGAGCACAACAGGAACGCCATGATGATACCGGTGGAACCGATCAGGAAGTGCATCGCATAGACGCCCTTAAGGTTGCCCTGGGCAGAGAAAACATCGGCGCGGTCAACCAAAATCGGCAGGGCGGCGTTGAGGATGTTCTTGATGGCAAGGCACAGCGTGGCGATGGGCATAGCGAGCGCGATGGCTGCCTCGGTGCTCTGGCCCAGCTGGATAGCGAAGGCACAGGCGAGCACGCCGCCGATCGTCTCATCAGGCGGCACGTAGGCGCCGATGGAGATCGAGCCCATGAACAGCAGCTCCAGGCTCGCACCGATTGCGAGACCGGACTGCAGGTCCCCCAGCACCAGGCCCACGAGCGGGCACAGGACGATGGGGCGGAACGCGTAGAGCGTACCGAGCTGGCAGTCGAACTTACCAAATGCGGCGATAAGTCCGATGAGGATTGCTTGGGTAAGCATACATCCCCCTTTCCATATAGGACACTACGAAGAACCCGAAGGCTCTTCGAAATTGAACGCCTAGAGCACGCTGGCGCAGTCAACCTTGGGGTCATCGGCCAGGGGTCGAATCTCGACCTCAACGCCACGATCTAGCATCTCGCGCACATCGGCTTCCTCAGCCGCGGTCAGGAAGATCTGACGAGAGACCTGACGGGCATCGGGACGCTTCTCGTCCTTGGGCTTGGTGTTACCCAGGTTGACCGACTTGATCTGCGGGCAGCCCTCAACAAGCTGCTTTGCCTCAGCGATAGTGGCGACGCAGATGATCATCTTGTATTTGTCAGTCACGCCCGAGTTAATGGCCTCGATGGCATTCGCCATATCTTTGATGACGAGCTTGCAGCCGGCAGGCTTGCCCATCTTGAGCGTCGTCTTCCACACCGGGTCGTTGGCGACCTTATCGCCCACGCAGAAGATGCAGTTGGAGCCAAGGCCCTGGACCCAAGAAACCGCGACCTGGCCATGAAGCAGGCGATGGTCAACGCGAAGTAGCTGAATCATAATGTGACCCCCCAAAGGTTTTGTGCCGTCTTACGGCGTGTCAGTAGGTGCTGCGGATTAGAACTCTTCTTCCTCGTCGTCATCGACCAACAGGTCGTTGACAAACTTCACGCGCGTATCGTCCGCAGCGACGATGGCGCGAATCGTCTCTTCAACCGGCGCCGACTCGTCAGAGAACAGCAGCTGAATGAGCAGAGGAAGGTTCATGTTGGTAACGAGGTACGTGCGGGGACGCGTCTGGACGATCTTGGTGAACTCGTTGTTGACGCTGCCGCCAAAGAGGTCGGTGCACACGACGACATCATCGTCGGCAGCCATGCCTGCCAGCAGTTTTTGGGCCTCCTCGGCCACGTCCATACGGTCATCGACGAACATCGAAAGATCGTGGACGTTGTCGCGAGCGCCCGAGAGCAGCTCGACGCTCTCCTTGATGCCGGTAGCGAAGTGCGCATGGCTGGCGATGATGTACTGTCTCATTCTGTGTTCCTCTCAATAGCCCGGCGCGTTCCCGCACCCGTTTTCTTTAGTAGTCGAACTGGTGATAGTAGCGACGATACTTGAGGTTGTGCTTGGTGACCGTCTCGTAGTAGCGAGCCAGGCGGTCGGTAACGAGCACCGTCAGAATCCACGGGGACACGATGACGCGGAACTCGTCGTCGAGGCCGGGGATCGCGAACTCGGCGGTGTCGATGATGTTGATGTCGGTGTCGCCGGTCACGCCGCGGGTCAGGAACGCGCGGGCTCGCTCGTCGAGCTTGCGGTTCTCGTCCTCACCCATGAACAGGAACACGGGGACGCCGGGCTCCACGAGCTCGAGGGTGCCGTGGAAGAAGTCGGCCGAGGTGATGTAGCGGGTGCGCTTCCACTGCATCTCCTCCAGGATGCACATCGAGAACAGGATCGTCTCGCCCCACAGGGCGCCGGAGCCGATGAACATGGTGTAGGGGGCCAGGGCGTACTTCTTTGCGAGCTCCTCGGCGCGCGGCTCGAAGCGCTTGCGGATATCGAGCATGTCCTTCCAGATGTCCTTGGTCTGCTCGATAAACAGGTCGAACTTGGGGAAGCAGCCGCGGCGGTTGAGCAGGCGCAGGCCGAAGCAGTCGGCGAGGTAGTAGCCCTTCTCGCAGCCGCCCGAACCATGGTCAGAAGCCATGGCGACGCAGTTCTCGGCGCCCACAGCCTGGCCGATGGGGCCCTCGGGCTTGGTCATGGCGTAGACGCGAATGCCCTTTTCCTTCATCTTCTTGACGGCCTCGAGGACCTCGGGGGTGGTTCCGGACTCGGAGGCGGTGAGCACGACGGACTTCTCGGTCATGCGCTTGTGGCCCATGACGTTCCATTCGGCGGCGTGGATCAGGTAGACCTCGAGGTCGCGGTCGCCGAACTTGTTCATGAGGTACTCGAGCTGCATGAGCTCGTCCCAGGTGCCGCCGACGCCCATCAGGAACACGGCGTCGTAGCCCTCGTCGGCGACCTTGTCGGCGAGCGCGGTCATCTTCTTGCCGGTCTCGTAGAGCGCCTTGCCGTCCTCGAGATAGCCCTCCTGGTCGAAATGCATGATCTCGATCTTCTCGGTTTCCTTCATTTGTCTCTCCTTTCTGGGGTTGTTTCCACATCCCCCATGTCAACGGGCATCAAAACCCGCTTATATTCCGTAACACTCAGCCGCTTTGGCCTTAAGCGCATTGACTGACTCTTCGTAGCCCTCTGCCTTGACCTCCATTTGCTTGGAGACGGCATCGAGATACGGGTGAACGTCCCATGACTTCAGACGCTCGGCGATTATTGCCGCAATCGTCTGGAAGAACACGAGATTGGGAATTGCGCTGAGCAGCGGAGCCACCTGAGGCACCACAACCTCGTGAGCCCCACCCTTGGGATGGGCCGTGAGCAGCACCGTTTTTGTCGTAACGTTCGATAGCGCATCGGCGATATTCGCAAGACGCTCCGACCCCTGCGGATCGTCGACGATAAACACCAGGTAGCCTGGGGTTATCTGCATCTCGGGACCGTGGACGAACTCCTCGCCCTCGTGATGCATGGCAGGAATCTTGATGGTCTCGCTTAGCTTGAGGGCCGCTTCTTCGGCAACGCCATAGTTGGGGCCGTTGCCGACGACCATCGCGGGCATGTGCTCAGAAAGCTCGAGCATGTGGTCTTGGACATATGCCTCGGCGATCTTGCACATCACGGCATTGGCCTGGATAGCCTCGCACAGGTCGTCAAGACGCTGGGCAACGCCCTTGGCGCCAATCGTTCCGCGCGCCTGACCACAGTAAATACCAAAGAGCACCAGGTACTCAACGAGAACCTCGACGCCCAGAGTCACAAAGTCCACCGACTCGACACCCACACCGTAGTCAAGAACGATGTCAGCGTGTTCCTTGATGGGTGCCTCGACGTTTGCCGTGAGCGCAACTGCAGCCATATCGTGCGCGCGCATGTAATCAAGAGCCGCGATCGTATTGGTCGAATAGCCGCTCTGCGAAACGGCAATGTTGAGCGCATGCTGCGGATAGGTGTGTTCAAAATCGACGAAGGCCTCGGGCGTCACAACGGACACCTGCATTTGCAGGGCATCTTGCAGGTAATCGCGGGCGCAATCGGCGGCATGGCGCGACGAACCCGAAGCAACGATGCGCAGCGCGTCAAAAGAACCGGACTGGAAAATATCAACAAGCTGCGCTACCAGCTCAGACGAACGCTCGAGATTCTCTCCCATACGCACATGGGCAAGCTGAACGTAATCGAGCATCTTCATCGTCTCACCTCGTAACAAATCATTAGTATTTGATACCAATCACAGTTACAGGTTACGGCTTTTTGATACCTCTTTGTCGATTAATTTATCCCCATCGGCGAACGGTCGATTTTGAGCCATGTAAGGTTGTATATGCAGTCTGCTCAACGAATCAAAATTCCGTCAGCTTTCAGCCCGTTATGCAAAAAACCAGCTAGTACGTATAGGTATATCCACCCGCATCACCGCGGTTAAACGACTTGACGTACTCGATCGCCTGGCCGCTCGCATCGAAGCTCACGCACTCAAGCGTCAAGGCAAGATCGCCCTGCTCCAGTCCAAGCAGGCCGGCATCTCGCGCGCCCAGCGCTTCGATATCGAGCTTTTCCTGTGCCATGACCGGCTTTCGGCCCAACATCTCATAGGTCTCGTACAAACTGAAGACCGACACGTCAATATCTTCGATTGTGGGAAACAGCAGGCACGGGATGAACGCCATCTCAATCGATACGGGATCGCCGTTGACGCAGTTCAAACGCCGAATCGAATACAGTAAATCGTCCTCGGCAATACCAAACAGGTTGGCATAATATGGGCCCGCATAACGCTTGGAACGCGCGAGGATGCGGACGGACGGCTCGCCGCCCGAAGCACGAACCGATTCGCGAAAGCCTCCCGTTCGCTCGTAGGCAACGGGCACTTTCTGTGCCACAAACGCGCCCTTTCCGCGGACGCGTCGAATCTGCCCACGCCGAACCAGCTCATCGACAGCGCTTCGGATGGTCAAGCGCGTCGTACCAAATTCCTCGGCGAGGTCCTTTTCGGACGGAATCATGGAACCCGTAGGATATATACCGCGCTCGATACGCTCCTCGATGCGGCGTCGAATGC
Organism: Collinsella sp. AF18-8LB; assembly: GCF_003459795.1. Classification (NCBI taxonomy): domain Bacteria; kingdom Bacillati; phylum Actinomycetota; class Coriobacteriia; order Coriobacteriales; family Coriobacteriaceae; genus Collinsella; species Collinsella sp. AF18-8LB. Next base: position 40,042 of record NZ_QRWU01000001.1, on the reverse strand, counting down.
GCATATAAACCGGGGTGGCATCTACTGTTTCAGCCATTGTTCACCTGCCACGCTCCTCATGCCGTTCTTTTCGCCGTTATCGGCAAAGCGGAACTTTGTGGGCAAAATCACCGATTTGCAATGCTCCACAAAACGCATGTCCTTATCAAATTCTATCGTGCTCTCATAGAACACCGGCGTTCCCTCTTCTTGCTGGAGCAACTCGGCCTCTTCGGCGTTCAAACGCGAGATGGAGATATGCTCACGTCCATGCTCAACGCGCACGCCACCTTCTTTGAGCAAGACATCGTAAAGGCTCTCACACTCAAAATCGTGATCGGGAAGCGCGGGGCACAGGGACAGGTTAACGTGAGCCGTCTCGATTGACGCCGGCTCGCCCTCAATAAGTCGAACACGCTGCATGCGGAGCAAAGGAGCGCCTACAGCAACCCCAAGCTTGTCGGCAAGCGCCTCATCCGCCTCGATGGCCCCGGTGGAAACCAGACGAGAAGAGGGGTGCAGGCCGGCAGTCCGCACAGCATCGGAGAAGTTATACGTTTCCTGAAAGATATTGAGCGGTTTGGGAGGACACACATACGTACCCGATCCGCGACGGCTCTCGAGCGTTCCACACGAGATGAGCCGCGTGATACCGGCGCGCAACGCCGCACGCGAAACGCCAATCTCTTCGCACAGCACGCGCTCGGCCGGCAGGCGGTCGCCGCCGGCAAGCTGATGGTGCTGGATATACCAAAGAATCCCCTCGACAGCACGATCTTTGGGGGGAATTGCATAAGATTCGCCTGCCATTGCACAGACTCCTCGTTCAGAAACGTATGTCGCCAAAATTAGGCCAGACCACCCATGGCATCAAATTCGGCCTTGATCTTCTCGGCGACATTCCGATACGACTTATACAGGCTTGAATCGCGTTTGACTTCATCGGTCATAACGGGAATCTCTAAGTTGGAAACCTCGTCTTTTCCCGTCTGAACCGCCACAATAACGCCCATACCAAGACACATATTACGCTTTGCCGCATTTATTTTTGCCGCCTTGGCAGGATTTGCCAGAATACGCTGGGCAAATTCTTGTTTCGAGGCCACTTCTTCGGCCTCAGGATTGCCAGCTTCCACCACCTCGCACTGCAGCACATCCGCGTAGTCAAAAATCCTCGGGGTCGCGCCGCGCTGATGCACGGCCCACTTGCGACGCGTGGCATCCTGGTAGATAGCCGGCAAAAACGTAAAGCGCGGCGGGTCCAAAATCGTGTCCGTGATGGTAAACACATCGGGATCAAAGGCATCCTGCGGGTTTTTCTTCTTGAACAGCCCCATATCAGACTCCCGTACTAACACTTAACAACTCGAGTTAAATATAGCACCAATTTCAAGTCGCCGCTTTAGCGCATCGGTGCATGGCATCTATAGCTCGCTCAGCGGGAAATACACAGACGAGACCCGGGGCGGGGTGCTTGGTTTTGAGAAGTGGGCTTCGCGAACTTCCAAAACCAAGCACCCCGCCCCGGCCCCGGCAATGTAATTTTGGCTGACCATAGTTAGGTGCGCGGTCTCCAAGGCAGCAACAGCCAAGTCCCCATTACATTAAAAATATCAGTCCCCGCAGATTGAAACGGTCGAGAGGGCCGCCTCCGGGCGGGCGCCTTCCTCTGAGAAGTTCGCGAAGCCCACTTCTCAGAGGAAGGCGCCCGCCCGGAGGCGGCCCCAGCGCGAGACCGTCCCGGATGCTATTCGTTGTCGCCGGCAGTTAGCTGCGTTGCGGAGAGCGCGCCGTCGGCTGCGGTTGCGGCAGCGGCGTCGGGCCAGACCCAGTCGGTAAAGGCCGGGTGATCGAAGCCCTCGTCGCACGCGAACTCAAAGGCGTCGGTGCGGAAGGCCTCCCACTCATCAATCTGCTCGGCAAACTTATCGGCGTCGACCATGCGCAGCACGTCGGCGGCCAGGGCCCAACGATCCATGTTGTTCAGGCGCAGCATGTCGAACGGCGTGGTCGTGGAGCCCTTCTCCTCGTAGCCGTGGACGCGGAACGCGTCGTGTCCGGGGCGGTTCCAGATCAGGCGGCGAATCGTGCCGGCATAGGCGTGGAACGCGAAGAGCACGGGCTTCTCGCCGCAGCCAAACAGCTCAGCCCAGCGCTCGTCGCTGATGGCTTGGTCGTTCTCGCAGACGTTCTGAATCTTGAGCAGATCGACCACGTTGACGAACCATACCTTGATGCCCAACTCGCGCAGCATATCGGTTGCAGCCAGAGCCTCGAGCGTCGGCACGTCGCCACAGGTGGCGACCACGACGTCGGCCTCGGTGAGTGAGTCAGCGGTCGATGCCCACTTCCAGGTTGCGACGCCCTCGGCGAGCTCGGCCTTTGCCTCGTCGACCGTCTGGAAGGTCGGGGCGGGCTGCTTGCCGCAGAAGATCGCGTTGACGCAGTCGGTGGACTGGTAGACGCGCTCGGCCACGGCGAGAGCCATGTTGGCGTCGGCCGGATAGTAGGCGTTCACGATGTGCGTGTCGTTGGCCTTGTTGAGTAGCAGGTCGATAAAGCCGGGGTCCTGGTGCGAGAAGCCGTTGTGGTCCTGACGCCAAACATGGCTCGACAGCAAAATGTTGAGGCCGCTGATGGGTGCACGCCACGGAATCTCGCGCTTGGTAGCCTCGAGCCACTTGCAGTGCTGGTTGACCATGGAGTCGACCACATGGACAAAGCTCTCATAGGAGCTCCACACGCCGGAGCGGCCGGTGAGCACATAGGCCTCGAGGAAGCCCTCGCACTGGTGCTCGGACAGCTGCTCGACAACCTTGCCGGAGCCAGCGAGCAGCTCGTCGTTGGCCTCGTCCTCGTAGAAGCCGGCATCCCACTGCTTCTTGGTCACCTTATAAGCGGCCTGCAGGCGGTTGGACGCGGTCTCGTCGGGACCGAAGATGCGGAAGTCGTCCATGTTCTTGGCCAGAACGTCGGCAGTGTACTCACCAAAGACGCGGGCAGCCTCGGTGGAGCCCCAACCATGGCCCTTCTCGGCGACGGGAATCTCGTGGGCGTGGATATCGGGCAGCTCGAGCTCGCGACGCACCTTGCCGCCGTTCGCGTTGGGGTTGGCGCCAATACGCAGCTCGCCGGTCGGCATAAAGGCCGTTACCTCGGGGCGCACCTGGCCCTCGGGCGTAAAGAGCTCCTCGGGCTTGTAGGAGCGCAGCCACTCGCGCAGCACGCGGAAGTGCTCGTGAGTGTCCTTGGCGCTTGCCAGCGGCACCTGATGGGCGCGCCAGGAGTCCTCGGTCTTCTTGCCGTCGATCTGCTTGGGGCAGGTCCAGCCCTTGGGCGTACGGAACACAATCATGGGGTAGGCCGGGCGGACCACGGTCTCGCCCGCGGCAGCCTGGGCCTGCGCGGTGGCCTTGATGTCACAAATCTCGTCAAAGACCTGCTCAAACAGGGCGGCAAAGCGCTCATGGATGCTTGCGTGGCTCTCGTCGTCAAAGCCGGCGATAAAGAAGTGCGGCTTATAGCCCATACCCTCAAAGAACTTGGTGAGCTCTTCGTCGGACACGCGGGCGAGGATGGTGGGGTTGGCGATCTTGTAGCCGTTGAGGTGCAGGATCGGCAGGACGATACCGTCGGTTGCCGGGTTCACGAGCTTGTTGGACTGCCAAGAAGTCGCGAGCGGGCCGGTCTCGGACTCGCCGTCGCCCACCACGGCCACGGCCAGCAGGCTCGGGTTGTCCATGACGGCACCGTAAGCGTGGCTGAGCGTGTAGCCGAGCTCGCCGCCCTCGTGGATGGAGCCGGGCGTCTCGGGCGCAAAGTGGCTCGGGATGCCGCCGGGATAGGAGAACTGGCGGAAGAACTTCTGCAGGCCGGCCTCGTCATTGGTGATGTCGGGGCGGATCTCGCGGTAAGTACCGTCGAGCAGCGACTGGGCGGTGCCGGCGGGGCCACCGTGACCCGGGCCCATCAAGAAAATGGCGTTCTGGTTGTGATCGGCAATAAGGCGGTTGACGTGGCCGAACAGGAAGTTGATGCCGGGCGTGGTGCCCCAGTGACCAACCAGGCGATGCTTGACGTCCGGACGACCGAAGTCGCGCGCCTCGCCAGTCTTATCGTCGACAAAGTCAGCGCGCATCAGCGGGTTGGAGCGAAGGTAGATCTGACCGACGGACAGGTAGTTCGAAGCGCGCCAATACAGATCGACACCCTCGAGCTCGGAAGCCGGCACCTCGTGCCCCAGCTTTTGCCACGGCGTCCCCAGTGTTTTAGCCATTGTTTATGTCCCTTCGCTGCGCGGTCACCCTCCGATACGGCAACCATTCGTTGGGACTAGTATATTTGCTAAAACGTTTTATCATGGTGAAAAAACGTTTTACCATCTCTATCAAACACACCAATTGGCAAAACGCAACATTCACCTGCGGCATTGCCTGTCACAGATGCTCCACATTCGATCTTCTCGAATTGATAAACATGTTTAGTTGTATTTAGTAAGTTCTAGAACGCTGCCCTTCACAATGAGAGCAGGCTCCAGAACCACTTCTTCGGCACGCCTGCCGCCCTTGCCGGCAAGACGTTTGGACATGCAACCAAAGGCATGCTCGGCAAGCACGCCCGGATCCTGCTCGATCGCGGTCAGCGCCGGCTCAAAGAGAACGTCGGCAGCCGAGTTGTCATAGCTCACCACCGAGATATCGCCCGGGATGCTCTTCCCCATCTCGTGCAAGCGCTTGAGCAAACCGAGGGCGATGTTGTCCGAACTTGCGAACACGGCGGTGGCATCGGTTGCGAGCACCGCCTCCGAGGCCTCGTAGGCACTCGGAATGTAGTACTCGCTCTCGAACTCCAAGCGCGCGTCGATGGGCAGGCCAACCTCGCGCAGCGCGCGTTCATAGCCGGCAAGTCGTTTGCGACCCGTATTGGAGCGACGCGCGTTAACCAAGCAGGCAATACGGCGGTGGCCTTGCTCGATCAGATAGCGGGTGGCCATATAGCCGCCCATCTCGTGGTCGAACATCACCTTGTCGCACTCGAGCCCCTCAATGGCACGGTCGACCATTACGGCCGGGATGGGCAGGTGGCTGACTTCTTCGCGCAGGGCGCGGTCGTCGGAGAACTCGTCACCTACCACCAGGAAGACGCCATCAACGCCGCGCGTCACCAGCTGGCGCAGCAGCTCCAGATCGTCATCGGCGCTTCCGCCCGAGCTGGTAATAAAAAGCGCGTAGCCGTCCTCGCGGCAGCGCTTTTCCAAGCTGCCGGCGAGCGAGGCGAAAAAGCGGCTCTCGATGTTGGGGACGATAAGGCCCAGGGTGCGCGACTCGCGCATGACCAGGCTGCGCGCGATCTGGTTGGGAACATAGTGGTTGCGCGCCGCAACCTCCTTGATGAGTTTGCGGTTTTCTTCCGAGATGCGACAGGGCCGATTATTGAGAACAAGCGAGACCGACGAAGGGGAAAGCCCCACCTCTTGGGCAATCTGCTTGAGGGTGACTTTGTTGGCCATCTCGCTCCTTCCGGGTTTACGCGCAATCTCTTGAAAGTATAGCGACTGCCCCTCTACCTCGATGATAAACACTTTATCAATCCGGTGGACGGCAGTTTTATCGCCGCCAGCGCACCAAATACATCTGGGTGGGGTATATTGCAATCGATTGATGAGAACGACCACCAAAAGGCGGATATTCGTATGCACGAGAACGACTTTTTTAACGAGGACCTGCTGTGCGCGCTCGCTGGCGTTGCCGGCGAGGACAACGTGTTGATGAGCGAGCCCATGCGCGAGCACACCACGTTTAAGATCGGTGGCCCGGCCGATGTCTTTGTCACGCCCGATACCGAGCAGGGCCTCGTCGCCACGCTTGACACCTGCTATCGCTGTGATCTGCCGCTCACCATCGTAGGCAACGGCTCGGACCTGCTCGTCGGAGACAAGGGCATCCGCGGCGTCGTCGTGGCGCTGGGCGAGGGCCTCTCCGACATTACGGTCGACGGCACGCACGTCACGGCGGCAGCCGGCGCCCTGCTTTCCGATGTCGCCGCGGCAGCAGCCGAGACCTGCCTCACCGGCATGGAGCCCATCTCGGGCATCCCCGGATCGGTCGGCGGCGCCTGCTACATGAACGCCGGTGCCTATGGTGCCTGCATGGCCGATGTGCTGGAGTCTGTGCGTGTCTACAAGCCCGCCCGCATGCTCGACGACGGCACCCGCGGCAGCGGCAACATCATCGAGTTCGATGTCGATGAGCTCAACCTGGGCTATCGCAAGAGCCGCATTGCCGACGACGGCTTCATCGTTCTTTCGGCCACCTTCAATCTCGCCCCGGGCAACGCCGCGATGATCAAGGCCGACATGGACGAATACCGCCAGCGCCGCGAGGACAAGCAGCCGCTCGACATGCCGAGCGCCGGCTCCACCTTCAAGCGCCCCGAGGGCTACTTTGCCGGCAAGCTCATCATGGACGCCGGCCTGCGCGGCCATGCCGTCGGCGGTGCGCAGGTAAGCGAGAAGCACTGCGGCTTCATCGTCAACGCCGACCACGCCACCGCAGCCGACGTCGACGAACTCATCCGCGACATCCAAGCCAAAGTCAAAGACCAATTCGGAGTAGACCTAGAACCCGAAGTTCACCGAGTAGGCGAATTCCTCTAACAAAGAAGGCCCCGAAAGGGGCCTTCGCCATATTTATTCAGATAAACCAGTCCGGTATGTGACGTATTGGACCCGAGAGGTCCGTGGCTGCCCGAAAGGCATTAGGTTGATCGCAAGTTCCGCACGAGCCGGAGAGCACTTAATGTGCTCTCCGTGCGAGCAGGACTGTCCGAGCAGGCAACCTAATGCCTTTCGGGCAGCCGCGGACCAACTTACTTCAAACCGCAGTTACGACAGCACCACGCCGCCAAGCCAGCCCCAACGCACGCCAGAGCCAGTACCGTAAAAGCTAATAAACGAGTCAAGCGACTTAGACGTAATGGCACCCTCGTTGCTCATAACGATGCCGCCGCCAACGTAGATACCCACATGACCGTAGATAAGACCCGGAGCACCCGTGCCGCTGTGCGAGGAATCGGCAACGATCATGCCCACCTGCAGCGCCGAGCGGTCAGAGCTATAGCACCAGGCGTTAAACATATCGCACGCGTTACCGCCAAAGTAGCCAACGCCGGCGTTGCGGAAGACGTTGGTAACCCACGCTGCGCACCAGTTCTGACCCGGGGAAGGCGTGGAGTAGCACGCGTTGACGACGGCCTGCTGCTTGCCCGATCCGGCATTCTGCTGCGGAGTTCCGGGAGCATACGATCCGCCACCCGAGCTCGAACCGCCCGAGTAGGAATTGTTCTTGTTCGCGGCGGCGGCAGCGGCGGCGGCCTTCCTGGCAGCCTCCTCGGCCTGGGCGGCAGCGAGGATCTCGGAATCGCGCTGAGCCATGAGCTCCTTGACGTCGTCGGAAAGACCGTTCAGCACGGTCTGGACTTCTTGCTGCTTGGCCTGCATATCCTGCATCTGAGCCGTCTGCTGGTCCTTGAGCTTCTCCAAGTCGGCCTTTTGTGCTTCGAGCTCGGTCTTCTGTGCGTCGAGCTCAGCCTGAATCGTCTGGATATCCTCGATGGCATCGCGGTCGCTCTTGTTAATCTTCTCAACGTAATGCGCGTTGGCGACGAGTTCCTCAAACGAGCCTGAGGCCAGCAGCAGCGACAGGATGTTCGTGCCGCCGGACTTGTAGCTGGCGGCCACGCGATCGGAAAGATCGCCGCGTTTCTTTTTGAGCTCGGCCTTCTTCTCGTCAATCTGCGCCTGCGTGTCGTCGATCTGGCCCTGTACGCCCTCGATATCGTTGAGGGTCTGGGCATTCTTGCTGGCCAGCGCCGCGTATTCATTTGCGATGCTGTCGAGCTGGGCCTGAACCTCGTCGAGCTGGGCCTGGGCGGCATTCAGTTTATCGGTGGTTTCTTTGGAAGCCTCCGCCGCATGGGCGCGAGTGGGCAAGCCAAAAAGAACTGCCGCAGAAGCGGCGCCGAACAGGGCCTTGAGGGCGGTACGGCGCGAGAGCTCCTGGGAAAGGATGGAATCGCTGTTTGGTGACATATGTACTCCGTTACATGCTTATTTATATGTCGCTCAACTCATACATATTAGCGTACATATGGCGCGTCCCAACGATTTCCACGAACGGCAGGAAACTGCAAGGTCGACGGCTCGTAAGCAAATGCCAAAGATCAGGTTATGCGTACGCAAGCTCTTGTATGAGTACGTTAACATAATCCTCTGATTTTCCCGCCGCGTACGTTTTTTGGAACAACTGTCTGCGCTATACTCCCCTGAAGAAGTGTTCCTGATTCGATAGGAGACTACATGTCCAAAGCACTCGACCCCAAAGACACCTGCGTCCTCGTTACCGGTGGCGCCGGCTTTATCGGCTCACACACCGTCGTTCAGCTGCTAGAGGGTGGCTACCAGGTCGTCATCGTCGATGATCTCTCCAACTCCAGCGCCGTCGCCGTCGACCGCGTCAAGACCATCGTGGGCGACGAGGCCGCCAAGAACCTCACCTTCTACGAGGCCAACGTGCTCGACCGCGATGCGATGAACAAGATCTTCGATACCCATCAGATTGACCGCGTCATCCACTTTGCCGGCTTTAAGGCCGTCGGCGAGTCGGTGAGCAAGCCCGTCGAGTACTACCACAACAACATCGAGAACACCCTGGTGCTCATCGACGTCATGCGCAATCATGGCTGCAAGTCCATCATCTTCTCGAGCTCCTCGACCGTCTACGGCGACCCGGACAACCCACCCGTCACCGAGGAGGATCCTAAGAAGCCCGCGACCAACCCCTATGGTTGGACTAAGTGGATGATCGAGCAGATCCTTATGGACGTCCACACCGCCGACCCCGAGTGGGACGTCGTGCTGCTCCGTTACTTCAACCCCATCGGCGCTCATCCGTCGGGCCTGATCGGCGAGGACCCCAAGGGCATCCCCAACAACCTGGTGCCCTATGTCGCCCAGGTCGCCGTGGGCAAGCTCGAGGCCGTTCAGGTCTTCGGCAACGACTACCCCACCCCCGACGGCACCGGCGTGCGCGACTACATCCACGTGTGCGATCTGGCCTCTGGTCACGTTGCCGCCCTTAACTGGATGAACGGCAAGACCGGCGTCGAGATCTTTAACCTGGGCACCGGCACCGGCACCTCGGTACTCGAGGTCGTCGCCGCCTTCTCCAAGGCTTGTGGCAAGGAGCTACCCTACGTGATCCGCGAGCGCCGCGCCGGCGACATCGCCGCCAACTGGTGCGATGCCTCCAAGGCCGAGCGCATGATGGGCTGGAAGGCCCAGTACGACATCGCGGACATGTGCCGCGATAGCTGGAACTGGCAGAGCCACAACCCCAACGGCTTCGCCGACGCCGAGTAGCAAAAACCTACATACCGCTCTTGCCCCGATTTCACGTTGTGAGGTCGGGGCTTTTTTCATGGCATATAGCCATTCGCCGAAAATCGACCAACTTTTTAATCTTGCCTATACATGTTTAAACAACATGTTTTACAATAGGCATATCGAATCAGAACACCGGAGGCGGACTGCACACCCATTGGCAGGCCGACCCCACAACAAGAAGGTTGGTGAGCGCATTCATGGAGCGTGCAAGCGGCGTCCTCATGCCCGTCTCATCTCTGCCCGGACCATACGGAATCGGCGGCTTTGGCTGGAATGCCTACGACTTCGTCGATTTTCTCGCCTCGTGCAAACAACATTACTGGCAGATTCTGCCCCTTACGACGACCAGCTATGGCGATTCGCCCTATCAGTCGTTCTCGGCCCGCGCGGGCAACCCCAACTTCATCGACTTTGCCGAGCTTATCGAGGCAGGGTATCTTGAGCAGCGCGATATCGATGGCGTGTATCTGGGATCCGACCCCAGCAATGTCGACTACGGTGCTATCTTTGGCGGCCGCCGTCAGATTCTCGACCGCGCCGCCGAGCGCTTTGCCGCCGATAAGCCGGCAGATTTCGATGACTTTATCCAGGCCAACGAGGACTGGCTCATCCCCTACTGTGAGTTCATGACCGTCAAAGAGGAGTGCGGTCTCAAGGCGTTTTGGGAGTGGCCCGCGGAGCTCCGCACCCGCGGCGAGTCTTCCGCCAAGGTCTGCGCCGACCATCCGGCGCGCATGCTCTACCACCAGATGACGCAGTACTTCTTCGATCGCCAGTGGAGCCGCCTCAAGGCCTATGCCAACGAGCGCGACATTCTCATCATCGGCGACCTGCCCATTTATGTCTCGCGCGACTCCGTCGAGATGTGGGCGACACCTGAGCTCTTTAAGATCGACGCCGCCGGCAATCCCGTGAGCGTCGCCGGCACGCCGCCCGACCAGTTCTCGGCCACCGGCCAGTACTGGGGCAACCCCATCTACGACTGGGACGCCATGGAGTCCGACGGCTTCTCCTGGTGGGAGGGCCGCATTCGCGCTGCCCTCGACATGTACGACGTCATCCGCCTGGATCACTTCCGCGGCTTCGAGGCCTATTGGGAGGTGCCGTTCTCCTCGCCCGATTCGTCCCACGGTTCGTGGACGCAGGGTCCCGGCCTCAAGCTCTTCAAAGCGCTCGAGGAAAAGCTCGGCACGCTGCCCATCATCGCCGAGGACTTGGGCTTCCTCACTCCCGGTGTCATCGACATGCGCGACAACTCGGGCTTCCCTGGCATGAAGATCCTGCAGTTTGCCTTTGAGGGCACCAACTCGTACTACCTGCCGCACAACTACATTGCCAACACCGTCGCCTACGTGGGCACCCACGACAACGAAACGGCGCGTGGTTGGTTTGAGGGAACGGCCACCCCGCGTCAGCGCGAGCAGGCAGCCCTGTACGCCCATCAGCAGGCCGGCGAACCCATGGCAGATGCACTCAATCGCACCATCGCCGCCAGCGTAAGCGACACGTGCATCTACACCATGCAGGACCTGCTCAACTTGGGCAATGAGGCGCGCATCAACACCCCTGCCACGCTGGGCGGCAACTGGACTTGGCGCATGCTCGACGGCGCCATCACCCGCGAGCTCGAGCACAAACTCACCGACTGGACCGAAACCTACTTCCGCATCCCGTCGGAAGCTGAAATCGAGCTTCCTCAATAGGAGCTACCGCGCCCGACCCCTCCCCACCGTGCGGACGCGCTTGCTTTTCCCGCGCGAGGCCACCCCAATCCCCTCGCGCGGGCTTCTTATGAATTGCAGACATGAAACAACCCATCACAGGAGGAAACATGCCCCAAATAAACCTCATGGAACTCGCCGAGCAGTCTTTTGGCGCCTCGCTCGAGCAGCTCGACGACCGTCGCATTTACAAGCTGCTGGTCAAGCTCGTGCAGGAGCGCTCTTCCGCCTGCCCGCTCAACAATGGCAAGAAAAAGCTCTACTACATCTCTGCCGAGTTTTTGATTGGCAAGCTGCTCATCAACAACATGATCGACCTTGGCATCTACGACGAGGTTAAGGATCAGCTCACTGCCGCCGGTCACGACCTCAACAAGATCGAGGAGTTTGAGGTCGAGCCGTCGCTGGGCAACGGTGGCTTGGGCCGTCTGGCCGCATGCTTCCTGGATTCCATCGCCACGCTGGGCCTTACCGGAGACGGTGTGGGCCTCAACTACCATTACGGCCTGTTCCGCCAGCGCTTTGTCGATAAGCAGCAGAAGGCCGTCCCCGATGAGTGGCTTGGCGAGCAGGACATCCTGGTCGATGACGACCGCTCCTACACCGTTGAGTTTGACGATTTTGCCGTCACCTCCAAGCTCGTCAACATCGATGTGCCTGGTTACGGCCAGCCCACCAAGAACCGCCTGCGCCTGTTTGACCTGGCAAGTGTCGACGATGGCCTGGTCCCCGGCAGCTCCATCGACTTCGATAAGACCGAGATCGCCAAGAACCTCACCCTGTTCCTCTATCCGGATGATTCCGACGAGCAGGGCCGTCTGCTTCGCATCTACCAGGAGTACTTCATGGTGAGCAACGCTGCCCAGCTCCTGATCGACGAGGCTGTCGAGCGCGGCAGTAACCTGCACGATCTGGCCGACTACGCCGTGGTCCAGATCAACGATACGCATCCCACCATGGTCATTCCCGAGCTCGTTCGCTTGCTCACCACCGAGCATGGCATCGAGTTTGACGAGGCCGTGACCATCGTACGCTCCATGGTCGCCTACACTAACCACACGATTCTTGCCGAGGCCCTCGAGAAGTGGCCGCTCGCCAGCCTGCAGAAGGTCTCCCCTGCCATCGCCGACATTATCGTCAAGCTCGATGAGATTGCGAAGGCCGAGCACGATGACCCGCGCGTCGCCATCATCGACGAATACAACACCGTTCACATGGCCCACATGGACATCCACTTTGGCTTCTCCATCAACGGCGTAGCCGCCCTCCACACCAAGATCCTGGAGGACACCGAGCTTCATCCGTTCTACGAGATCTATCCCGAGAAGTTCTCCAACAAGACCAACGGCATCACCTTCCGCCGCTGGATCCATGGTGCCAACCCCGCGCTCGCCAGCCTGCTCGACGATGTGATCGGCACCGATTGGCGCAGCACCGGCAATCTGAGCAAGCTCGCCGAATTCGCCGACGACAAGGACGTTCTTGAGCGCCTGGCTGCTACCAAAGTCGAGGCCAAGAGCATCATGCGCCAGTTCATGGCGCTCGAGCAGGGCGTGACCATTCCCTCCAACGCCATCATCGATGTTCAGGTCAAGCGCATCCACGAGTACAAGCGCCAGCAGATGCTCGCGCTCTACATCATCTGGAAGTATCTCGACATCAAGAACGGCAACAAGCCCGCTCACCCCGTCACCATCATCTTTGGCGGCAAGGCGGCACCTGCCTACACCATCGCCCAGGACATCATTCACCTGATCCTGACGCTGTCGCAGTGGATTGCAAACGACCCCGACGTGGCGCCCTACCTGCAGGTTGTCATGATCGAGAACTATAACGTCACCGCCGCCGAGCGCGTGATCCCCGCCGCTGACATCTCCGAGCAGATCAGCCTGGCCTCCAAGGAGGCAAGCGGCACCTCCAACATGAAGTTCATGCTCAACGGCGCCCTAACCCTGTGCACGCTCGACGGTGCCAACGTGGAGATTGCCGAGCTCGTGGGCGACGAGAACATCTACACCTTTGGCGCCTCGTCCAAGCAGGTAGAGCAGCTCTACGCCGACGGCACCTACGATGCCGGCGCACTCTACCGCAAGCCCGGCATCAAACTGCTGGTGGACTTCATCACCAACCCCGCCTTTATGGCGACCGGCAACGCGGAGCGCCTGCAGCGTCTGCACGACGACATCAAGGGCAAGGACTGGTTCATGGCCCTACTCGACATTGAGGAGTACATCCAGACCAAGGAGCGCGTGCTGGCCGAATACGAGGACCAGGACGCTTGGATGCGCAAGGCGCTCATCAATATCGCCAACGCCGGCACCTTCTCGTCCGACCGTACGATCTCCCAGTACAACGACGAGATCTGGCACCTGAGCTAGCTCATTCCCCTTACCCATCCTCTTGAGAAACGGAGTCGTGGCAACACGGCTCCGTTTTTTGTGCCCGCACGTTACCCTGTGACCCGACTCTGCCTAACAATCTCGATCTGTAACAACTAGCCAGCAGAATTGGCACCGCCCGTTACAGAACGAGACAATCAAAACCGTCCATCTGAGTTCATCTCAATCTGTAACATCTGGCACCTAAAATTGGTTCTTCCTGTTACAGATCGAGACAAACGGAATCGTCCCGCAGCAATATCTCAATCTGTAACATCTAGCAGCTGAAATTCGTCTTTGGTGTTACAGATTTAGATGAAATGGTTAGCTCAGCGGAACCGTCTCGATCTGTAACATCTAACGTCCGAAATCGGCCCCACCTGTTACAGATCGAGACAAACGACCGGCCAGACAGCCCCAACACAAAGAAAGGCTCCCCTCTCGCCCAGTGGACGGGAGGGAAGCCTTATATGTGACCGCGGCAAAAGGATGGCAATACCGCAGTCGCCCAAAGGGAGGGCCTGGATGCACCGGGCCTAGATAAGGTTCTTGCCAGAGACCTTATCGAAGAGGTGGGTCGCGTTCTTCTCGAACTTGAACCAGATGGGGTCGCCCGCCTTGAGCGCGCCCTTGGCCTCGAGGTCGACGACGGGGATAATCAGGACAAACTGGCCGTCGGGAGCGGTCACGTGGACATGCTCGGTCGAACCCATGAGCTCGGTCACCTCGACGGTGCCCTGGAGCGCACCCTCCTCGCCCTTGTCGGCAAGCAGGATCTGCTCGGGACGCACGCCGGCCGTAATCTCCTTCACGTCGCCGCCGTCCCAGTTGAGGGCAAGCTGTGCGCAAGTCTCGGGGGCGAGCGCCACGTTCATATCCTCGGTCTTGACGGTAAAGCCGTTGCCCGAGCGCACCAGCTGGGCATCGAAGAAGTTCATCTGCGGCACGCCGATGAAGCCGGCGACGAAGATGTTCGCGGGATGGTTGAAGACCTCCTGCGGCGTGGCGATCTGCTGGACGACGCCGTCCTTCATGACCACGATACGGTCGCCGAGGGTCATAGCCTCGGTCTGGTCGTGGGTAACGTAGATGAAGGTACCCTTGATCTCGTGACGCAGCTTAATGAGCTCGGCGCGCATCTGGTTACGCAACTTGGCGTCCAGGTTGGACAGCGGCTCGTCCATCAGGAAGACCTTGGGGTCACGCACGATGGCGCGGCCGATGGCGACGCGCTGACGCTGACCGCCCGAAAGCGCCTTGGGCTTACGGTCGAGGTACTCGGTAATACCCAGGATCTCGGCAGCGGAGCGGACCTTGCGGTCGATCTCGTCCTTGGGGACTTTCTTGAGCTCAAGCGTAAACGCCATGTTCTCGTACACCGTCATGTTGGGGTACAGAGCGTAGCTCTGGAACACCATGGCGATGTCGCGGTCCTTGGGAGCGACGTCGTTGACGCGCTTGCCGTCGATGAGCACGTCACCCGAGGTGATGTCCTCCAGGCCGGCGACCATGCGCATCGTCGTGGACTTACCGCAGCCAGAGGGGCCAACGAGGACGATGAACTCCTGGTCGTGAACGGTGAGGTTAAAGTCCTCTACAGCGAGCACACCGTCCTCGGTAACCTTGAGGTTGTGCTTCTTCTCCCCGGTCTTCTTCTTTTTGCCAAAGAAGCCCTTCTTTTTTGACTCGTTGTTGGGATACACCTTCTGAACATGTTTGAGAACGATCTCGGCCATGTCTTTACCTTTCGATACGCGGCGCCGCGATGAGGGGCGCCGCCAAAACTTGCAAAACAGTTACGGCATCAGCCCTTGACGGCACCTGCCACCACACCGTCGATGATGTACTTCTGGCAGAAGATGTACATGATGACGATGGGGACGACGACCATCATGATGCAGGCCATCATGGGGCCAAGCTCGACATGGCCATAGCCGCCACGGAAGTACTGGATCAAGATAGGAATGGTCTTGTACTTGGTGGAGTCGAGCGTAAGGTAGGGCAGCAGGTAGTCGTTCCAGACCCACATGGTCTCGAGGATGCCGACCGAAAGATAGGTGGGCTTCATGATGGGAAGGACGATCTTAAAGAACACCTGGACCGGGTTGCAGCCGTCGATCATGGCCGCTTCCTCAATCTCGAGCGGGATGTTCTTGACAAAGCCGGCGAACATAAAGACCGCCAGGCCCGCACCAAAGCCCAGATAGATGAAGCAGATGTTGAACGGCGTGTTAAAGCCGATGCGGTCCGCGAGGTTGGACAGCGTGAACATCAGCATCTGGAAGGGCACGACCATCGAGAAAACGAACAGGTAATAGAAGAAGTTCGAAATCTTGCTGTTGACGCGCACCACGTACCAAGCGCACATGGAGCAGCACACCAAAATCAGCACGACCGACGTGACCGTGATGATAAGCGAATACATAAACGCCGAAGCAAAGCCTTGCTCGTTAAGAGCATGCACGTAGTTTGCAAGGCCGTTGAACGTCTCGGGCGTGAGCAGATCGAACGCCGTGGTGGTGCTGATTGCAGTCCCCTTCTTAAAGGAATTGAGTGCAATCATGAACACGGGGTAGATCCACGCGAGCGACAGGATCGTAAAGAAAATCGAGAGAGCGCGGTTGATAGCCTTATCGCGTTTCATTACTGCTGCACCTCCTTGGACCTCGTGGCCTTAAGCTGGATCATGGAAATAGCGACGACCAGGATGCAGAAGATGACTGCCTTGGCCTGGCCAATGCCCTGCCATGCGATGCCAGCGCGCGAATAGAACGTGTTGTAGATGTTCAGGGCGAGCATCTCGGTGGAGTGCGCCGGGGCGCCACCGGTAAGGGCGAGGTTCTGGTCGAACAGCTTAAAGCCGTTGGTGATGGACAGGAACAGGCAGATGGTGATGGTCGGCATCAGGTTGGGGATCTTAACCTTCCAAAACGTCTGCCATGCCGTAGCGCCATCGACCTTGGCGGCCTCGATGTAGTCAGACGGGATGGACTGCAGACCGGCGATGTAGATGATCATCATGTAGCCGACCTGTTGCCACAGGGTCAGGATGATAAGGCCCCAGAAGCCAGCGGCGGAGTTGAGGGCGATAAGCTGGGCACCCACGTTGGAGAGCAGGCAGTTGATCAGAATCTGCCAAATGTAACCCAGCACAATGCCGCCGATCAGGTTAGGCATAAAGAAAATCGTACGGAAGATGTTGGTGCCCTTGAGCGCCTTGCGGGTGAGCGCCTGCGCAATGGCCAGCGCGATCACGTTGATGAGCACCGTCGACAGGAAGGCAAACGCCACGGTAAAGAAGAACGACGTGGAGAACTGCGGGTCGGTCAGTGCGCGCACGTAGTTCTCGATACCGACAAAGTGCGCGTTATTGATGGTAATAAACTGGCAGAACGAGAGATAGAAACCCTGGATAAAGGGAATCACGAACCCGATCATAAACGCCAGGCACGTGGGCAGCATAAAGAGCGGCCACCAGCGCTTGAGTGCTTTGCCCATAGAAGGGTCCTTTCAATATGCAGGGGGCGGGCAAACCTACGTCTGCCCGCCCCCTGTCGCTAATCAGATAGCTTGGGCAGAAACTGCTTACTCGGAAGCAGCCTTCTCGGTCTTCCAGCCATCGACGAAGGCATTCTTGACGCCGTCCCACTTGGTGTTGTCGGCAGCATAAGCGATGAGAGCCTGCTTGAGGTTCTTCTTCCACTCCTCAGAGGGGATGTAAACGAAGTCCCAAGCAACGGTCTTCTTGCCATCCTTGGCCATAGCAACGGCCTGCTGCGAGAAGACGTTGGTGGTCTCCTTAGCGCTCTTGAACGGGGCGGTCAGACCCATCTTGTCAGCGATGATGCTGGTGGCGGTGTCAGAAGTGACGCACCAATACATGAAGTCCTCGGTGGCCTTCTGGGCATCCTCGGAAGCCTGGGAGCTGACGCACCAGTAGTTCTCGCCGCCGGAGCACAGGCCCTGGTTCTCCTCGCCGTCGACGCCGATGTAGATCGGCAGCATGCCGAGCTGGTCGTCGGTCATACCGGCCTTGGTGAGGTCGGCGTAGGCCCAAGAGCCGTTCTGGTAGAAGACGGCCTTGCCGGTTGCGAACTCGTTAGTGGCGTCGTCACCGGTCTTGGAGGCGAGCTGCGAAGGATCGCAGGTGGAGTCGGTGATGTACAGGTCGAAGATCTGCTTAAAGTTGTCGAGATACTCGCCCTTGATCTCGTCGTCCTCCTGGTTGTGCTCCTTCTCGAACTCGTAGTAGAGCGGGAGGTTGGCGAGGTGGGTGGTGTAGCGCCAGCTGGAGGAGTCATCCATGCCGGCGGAAGTGAAGGCACCGTCAACGCCGAGCTCGTCCTTGCGGGCCTGGATGTCATCGGCGCAAGCCTTCAGCTTGTCGAAGGAGTTGATGTCCTCGGCCTTGTAGCCAGCCTTCTCGAGGAGCTCCTTGTTGTAGATGATGCCGTAGCTCTCCTGAACCCAGTCGATACCCAGATCCTTGCCGTCGGACTGCAGAGCCAGGGAGTCGTCGATGAGCTCGCCGCGGAGCTTGGTGTCGGACAGATCGGCGCAGTAATCCTTCCAGTTCTTAAGACCGGTGGGGCCGTTGACCTGGAACAGCGTCGGAGCGGAGCTCTTGGACATCTCGGACTTGAGCTTCTCCTCGTAGGTGTTGGAGGCGGCGGTCACGATCTTGACCTCGACGCCCTTCTCCTTCTTGTACGCCTTGGCGATCTCCTTCCACTCCTTGTCGACCTCGGGCTTGAACTGGAGGAAGTAGACCTCGGCAGCGTCACCAGAAGCAGAGGAGCCAGAGCCGGCAGAACCACCGCAGCCCACGAGGCCCAGACCAAGAACCGCAGCCGCGGAACCAGCAAAGCCCAGGAACTGCCTTCTGCTCATTTCGTTCTTCATTACAATCCACCCTTTCACACCGTGGCGGCACCCTTTGCCGCCGCCTTCGGAGATTGGCTCGGGGACTTTGCCCCTTTTGCTGATTTGTACAATACGCTATTTGGCTAGTTGTTTGAACAAGTATTACTAGAGCGGTAGAAAAACTTCGGTGAACGGTAATTTCGACTTGATACTTGACAAGTTTTGTATAAACAATTATTTATTATCGAATGCAGCGAAAACGCCCGGTCAAGCCGATGCATTGTCGGTTTGACCGGGCGTTTTCGCTTTGAGGGCATGAGTCTCGTCAGGCTGCGAGCTAGCCGGCTATCGCTTGGAGTTGACGCGGTAGTGGAAGATCTCGGGATGCGTGCGGGCATGCGTGACCTCGAACAAGATGCCGTCCGAGGTGTACGACTGGCTCTCCATGACGGCGACACAGTTGTATTTGCCAAGGTCCAAGTAGCTGCAGTCCTCATCGTTGGCGAGCTCGACACTCACCGTACGGCGGCTCGCCATCACTTTGATGCCGCGCTTGTGCTCCAGATAGTCGTAGATAGACTTCTCGGCGACCTCGGGCGTCAGGCCCTTGGCGATCGACTCCAAAAAGTAGCCGTGGTCCACCTGGCGAGCACTGCCGTTGAGGCTTCGGACACGCACTACACGAATCAGCTCCTCGCCCACCTTAAAGCCCAGGCGACGAGAAAGTTGCTCCGTGCAAATCAAATGTTCAAAAGACTTGACCTCGGTCGATGCGACGGCATTGTTGCGTTTTGCGAACTCGCCAAACGACTCAACCTCTTCGAGTGCGCCCAACATGTCGGTTTCGCCCTTAAGCCAAATAACGCGCACGCCCTTGCCGTGTATGGGCTGCACAAACATCCCGTCGGCCAGCATACCCAAGGCGCGACGGACAGTATTGCGAGTACATCCGAACTCCGCGGTCAACTCAGCTTCGGTTGGCAGCATCTCCTGAAACGCATAGGTCCCATTAATGATGCGCGAGCGTATTTCTCGGTAGATTCCTTCGTATATCGCTTTTGGCATTGTTTCACCTCTAATTAATATGTATGGCTAGGCACGATAGCATTTCTTTGGGTTGTTTAAACCGTCTATCGGCAAAGCACCGATTATTAACTGTCAACGGCGCCCGTGATGCTCCAATCGATTCGAATCAAAACCGTCAATGCGGCAAGCAGCCAGTCCTCTACAATGAGTTCATTGTTTAAACGTTCTTGCTCGCACAGCATGTTGCATCCGGAAGGCATATTATGCTGCAGAAAATCCAACGTTTTGGCGGAGCCATGTTCGCGCCCGCCATGCTGTTTTCTATATCAGGCCTCATGGTCGGCATCTCCGCCCTCGCCACGACCGTAGACATCGTCGGTGACCTCGCCGTATACGGAACCCCTTGGTACGTTTTCTGGACCATCATCCAGCGCGGCTCGTGGACGGTCTTTAAACGTCTCCCGCTCCTTTTTGCCGTAGCGTTGCCTATCGGTCTTGCCCAAAAGCAACCGGCACGCTGCTGCCTCGAGGCGCTTGTGGCCTATTTTGCCTATTGCTTCTTTTTGAGCGAGATCATTAAGCTGAGCGGAGACAACCTTGGGCTTAAGTACCCATCATCTTTGACCCCCGCCAGCGGTATCACCGTCATCGACGGCATCAAGACGCTCGACACCGGCATTATCGGCCCGCTGGCGGTATCGGCAACCGTCGTCGCCATCCATGACCGCTTCTACGATGCCAAGGTTCCCGATTGGCTCGGCACCTTCTCGGGTTCCTCGCTGGTCTACCTCATCAGCTTTTTTGCCGTGTTTGCCCTTGCCGCCATCTCGGCCGCCATCGTGCCCTTCGCATACGCTGTAACCGAAACGCTGCGCCACGCACTTGCGGGCGTCGGCCCCTTCGGCGTGGGCATCTTTGTGTTTTTGGAGCGAGCACTCGAGCCCATGGGGCTGCACCACCTGCTCTATATGCCCATCTATTACGACAATCTGGTCATTCACGACGGTATTTACGCCACGTGGACCAACCTGCTCCCCATTCTCTCCCATAGCACGCGCCCTTTAAATGAACTTGCGCCCTGGGCAGGTTTTACCGCCACCGGCTGGGGCAAGCTCTTTGGCCTTCCCGCCATCGCGGCAGCATTCTATTTCACCGCCAAACCCGAACGCCGCACCGGCCTTAAGGTCATCCTTTTGCCCGCCATCGTCGCCTCGGTGGTCTGCGGTGTCACCGAGCCGCTCGAGTTTCTCTTTATGTTCACCTATCCTGGACTCTTTTTGCTCTACGCCGTCCTATCCTCCTGCCTTGCCATGACCATGAACTTCTTTGGCATCGTCGGCATCTTCTCGGGCGGTCTCATGGAAATGACGGCCTTCAACTTCATCCCACTCATGCGAATGCATGCCAGCTCCTACCTTTTGGCGCTCGGTATCGGTCTTGCCTTTAGCCTCATCTTTTTTGTTAGTTTTCGAGCACTCATCTTGGTCTATGACCTTAAGACGCCGGGCCGCGAGGATCATGCCTCCAATCGCGCGGCAATCGATCGTTTAACGGGAAGCGGCTTTGTCAAAGAGCAATCTCCCAATGGCGAGGTCAGTATTCAATCCGATCAAGATCACGTCCTCGCTGAGCGGGTAATTCAGCTTTTAGGTGGCGTTGGCAATATCGTGGGCGCAACCAACTGCGCCACGCGCCTGCGCGTCGAGGTCGCAGACCCTTCCATCGTTGCAGATAATGCGTCGTTTGTCGCGGTGGGCGCCAAGGGCCTCATCATTACGGGCAAGACCGCCCAGGTGATTATCGGCATCTCCGTTCCCCGCGTTAAAGAGCATTTTGACCAGATCATGGGCCTCGAGCCGGGATTTGTGCCCACCACCTCGGCCTCCCCTGCCGCCAGCGCAGCCCATAAGCGCGGCGATATCTGCTTCTTCGATATCGACGGAACACTCGCCTGGCAAGACCCTCGAGTGGCACAAGAGCTTCCCGAGGGCGAGCGAGACCTCTCCCCCTATCCCAATGAAGCGGTCTCGCAAGCCATCCGTGATTTTGTCGCCAAGGACAATATGGCGTTTATCTGCACAGGGCGCACGCTGAGCTGCATCCATCCAAAGCTGCTCGAGCTGCCCTGGACCGGCATCGTCTGCCTCGCGGGTGGCTATGTCGAACTTGAGGGACACGTGATTCGCGATTTGGCGATGACGCCCGGCATGCTGCAGCGCCTTGCTCCCATTCTTGAGCAATCGGACGAAGTGATTCGTTTTGAGGGACTCAATGGCGTCGTTCGCATGAGTGCCGATGCGCCCGACGCCCCCGGATACGCCCGCACCGTGGGCGATGCAATTACGCAGCTGCAACATTACAGCGCCTACAAGATCTTAATGTCTACGTCGCTTGCCAACCGCATCGCTCAGGATCAAGCGTTTGAGCCGCTGCTCTGCTTTAACGAGCTCGAGCTCGAAGTGACCGAGATTTCGCCTCGCGAATGCACCAAGCGCGAGGGTATCCAGTCCGTACTCGACGCTCTCGACCCCAACCATGGAACGGTGTATGGCATCGGTGATGCCAGCAATGACATCTCGCTGATGAACGCCGTCGATGTCGGTATCGCCATGGGCAACGCACCGGACTTCCTCAAGGAAAAGGCCGACTATGTCACCGACAGCATCGACCACGACGGCGTCGTCACCGCGCTCGAACACTTTGGGCTTATCTAGCCAAGCCCCTACCGCACTTGCGGCCGCATGGACCAATCGTCTTCAACCGCCGCGCTCGACGCCCCAATGTGGCAATATGTTGTCTGCATAATGCAACGATGCAACCTCAGAAAGAATGCGAGAGCCCGTGTCTAGTCCGTTTACCAGCTTTTTAGCCCAGCACTTTGACCAGATTAACGACTATCTGGCCACGTTCTTTGACGGACAGGCGACTTCCGCCGATATCGAGCGCTACCTGTATACCCCGCTCTCGACATTTACGGCAAACGCCGGCAAGCGCCACCGCCCGCTTATCTGCATGCTCGCCGCAACCGCAGTGGGCGGTAGCTTTGAGAGCGCCCGCAGCGCCGCGGCAGCCATCGAGCATTTCCAGTCGGGCGCGCTGATCCACGACGACATCGCCGACAACGGACAGCTTCGTCGAGGCAAGCCCTGCATGCACCTTACCGAGGGCACGGGCCTTGCCATCAATTGTGGCGACCTAGCGCTCACCATGGTCACCAAGACGGTTCTCGACGACCCCACGCTGGAGTCCGACGTGAAGGTGCGTGTGCTCCACGAGCTTACCGAGATGATCGTCCGCACCATCGAGGGCCAAGCGCTCGACCTGGGTTGGGTCCGTGATGAGCGCTTTGATATCTCGGTTGATGACTACCTGGACATGGCGACGCACAAGACCGCGTTTTACAGCGGAGCGACGCCACTTGCCGCCGGAGCCATTATTGGCGGCGGCAGCGATGAGCAAATCGAGGCGCTGCGCACCTTTGGCCTGCACACCGGTCTTGCCTTCCAAATCCAGGACGACCTGCTCAACCTTGTTGGCACCAAGGAAACCGCCAATAAGGACTTCCGTACCGACATCACCGAGGGCAAGCGTACGCTCGTCGCCGTACACGCCCTCTCTGATGAGCGCCACCACAACGAGGTCGAGGCGATTCTTTCCTCGGGCACCGATGATCCCGCGCAGCTCGCACGCGCCGTGGAGATCTTCCAGGAGACCGGCTCCATCGATTACGCCCACACCTACGCGCTGGACCTGACCGCTAAGGCCAAGGCCGCCATCGAAGGCGTCGAGCTCGACCCGCATGCACGCGAGCTATTCCTCTCCATGGCAGATTTCTTTGTGGAGCGCCTTAACTAGCGGGGGTTATAAAACCTGTCAGCAGCGTATTTGGGTACAACTTGCTACACTGTTGAGTGCATGTTTATGCATCCCTTTGCGTTGTCTATCCGACACACGCTCAAATAGTACGAATGGTACGCCGAAAGGGGTTCGTTCATGGAACCTATTACTACGGGCATGCAGGGAGCAGCCGTCGAGGACGTCCAGTCCCGCCTTCTGCAGCTCGGCTATACAATCGACGACGCCGAGGTCGCCGACAAGCGCTTTGGCACCACCACCGAGCAGGCTGTTGGCACCTTTAGGCTCGATAGCGGCCTTGCCGCCGGCAGCGCCGTCGATATCCCCTGCTGGAGCGCCCTGGTAGACGCCTCGTATAAGCTGGGCGACCGCACCCTCTATCTGCGCATGCCCAATTTCCATGGCGCCGATGTGCAGGCCCTGCAGCGCGCTCTGAACGTTTTGGGCTTTGCCTGCGGCGAGGACGACGGCTACTTTGGCCCGCATACCGAGGCCGCCCTGCAGCAGTTCCAGGAAAATGTCGGTCTGTTTGCCGACGGCATGGCCTTCCAGGACACCTACGCCTACATCAACCGCCTGCACCATGTGTGGGAGGGTAAGCCCTCGGTCACCGAGGCCGAGTCGCGTATCGGTTTTGCCCGTGCCGCCAATGTGCTTGAGCGCTTTCAGATTGCCGTTATCGGCGAGGACCCCATCGCACGCAGCGTTGCGTCGCGCATGTGGAATATCGCCACGGCAACGACCGACAACAGCGGCATGATGCTCTGCGACTCCGAGGTCCCAACCGACGTTGACCTGGTGCTCGAAATCGCAAGCGACGAGCTGCCCGCCGACGCCGCACCGCGCGCCACGATTGCCCTCGCCGAGTGCCACAACCTGGCCCAGCGCATCCGCACCGCCAATGTCGCCGCGCAGCAGAAGCCGGCTCGCATTCGCATTGAGCTCACGGGCATGACGCGCTACAACGGCACCTTCACGGCCAGCGACGCGCAGACGCTCGCCGTACGCCTGCTCGATGGCGTTTGCGATGCCCTCGCAGATTAGGTAAACTAGACGAGTTGCTTTTGGGCAACACCACACATTGGGACGTAGTTCAACGGTAGAACTCCGGTTTTTGGTGCCGGCTGTTGGGGGTTCGAATCCCTCCGTCCCAGCCAAGGTAACTGAGCGCCCTGAGCTTTCATCAGCCCAGGGCGCTTTCTTGTGGGCAAGCGGAGGGATTCGAACCCGCCAGGGTGCGGAGCTGAGGAAACGCGAAGCGTTTTCCAGCGCAGCACGCAAGGAGCGAAGCGACGCAGCGGGACGCGGCCGCCGAAAAGGCGGACGCGGAATCCCTCCGTCCCATACCAGCAACGGGCTCCCCGCATCTCGACTTTCCAGCCAAACCGGCACTTAGGGACGCTCCCAAAGTGCCGGTCATAGCTTCTCCTACAGAACGAGAAGTTGCAAAAGGTAGATTTTCAGGCATGTCCCAAAAATCCACCCTCAAAATACAGGCGCCCCAAGCCCATTAGAACCAAGAGCGCCTTACATCTAGAAAATATCAGCCCAGTTCCGCACGAACAGGAGGCCACTTAATGTGGCCTCCATCGTGAGCAGGACTCTAGAGCAGGAAACCTAAGTCGGTGTCCCCGCTCTCCCGGGGCCGGCGGAACTAATTGTTCAGCATGCGGTCGAAGCTTCCCGAGTCGCCATCCCGATAGTCAGCGGTCATCAGGATCTCCTGCGGAATGCGCCCGCCTTCGCGCAGCACGTTGCGGAACTGCACGCGCGTAACCATGGGCAGGTCTTTGATCGTGGCCGCCAGGTTCTGCGGCACGCCCTGGTTGGCAGCCGCGGGCTCGCACTCGCCGCCGGCCTTCACGCGACGTTTATGCTCGGCGAGCATGGCGCGGTACATGCCGGCATGCAGGCGAATCTCAACCACATTGGCATTGCGAGTCTGCTCGACGATGCGCGCGCCCTCGCGATCGATATCGCCCACGTAGTAGACGTAGTTAAAGCGATAGCCAATCTCGGCCAGATAATCGTCCAGGGCATGCGAGACGCTCGCCTTGCATCCGCCGCCAAAAATCACGCCGCCCACCTTGATGCCAAAGAGCTTGGCGTGCTTGCGGCCACGCAGCAGCTTGACGATCTCGTCGTAGGTGTCCAGGTTCTCGACCATAATGAACGGCTTGTCGGCGCCCAGCGTAAAGAAGCCCGTAAAGTGCACGGGGCGATTGGGGGCGACCTTGATCGCCTGCATGCTGATGCCCTTTTCGGTCATACGTCTGATCAAGCGCTCACCGTGCTTGCCGTCAAAAGCCTTCTCGTCGTTAAAGATCTGGTAGGCACGCTGGCGGCGCGAGGCAACCGGCGTATCGGCACCTCGGTTCTGCTCGATCCAAGCCTGGATGATTGCGATTTCCTCGGCAATCTTGCGGTTGGACATCTCGTTGTGCTGAGTGCGCTGCGGAGCCTTTTTGCCGTCCTTGCCCTCGACCTTTACGATCTGTGTCTGCTGCTCCTTGATCTTAGAGAGCGCCGTAGGCGTAGGGACAACCTTGAGCAGCTGCCTGCCTAAAACGCGGGCAAGGGCAAACGCCGAGACCTCGCCGTGGACGGACGACTTGGGCTGCTGGGCAGCAGTATCTGCTGCGGCAGACTCCGGCTTCTTCTGAGACTTGCGCTTAGAATCGCCCTGGGAATTGCGCTCGTGCTTCGGCAAGGACGCCTGCTTCTGCGGACGAACGGACTTGCTCTCCTTCGCCGGCTGGCGCTTAGGCTGCCCCGAAGAAACCTCGGCCTTCGCATCCTCGTTCTGCGGCGTGGTCTTCTCGGTTGCAGTCTCGGCATGGGAACTGCGGCCCCCACGATGGCGACGGCGGCGAGGCTTGCTCGACGCGCCCTGCTCCGCCTGCTCATCAGTAGGCTGCTGGCCCTTGGCCTCGGCATCAACCTCAAGCTGCGGCTCAACAGGCTTCTGCTCGCGAGCCGCCGGCTCAACGGTCTTCTCGTCCTGGGTGGTCGAAACCGACTCGCCCTTCTCCTGACGCTTTACGGGATATGCACGTCCCGCAAAACCGCGACCAGGACGACACGAACCCGGAGCCTTCTTGGCAGACTCCTCAACATCGTCTGCAACCTCAGAAGACTCTTCAACCTCACGCGCGGCATCCTGCTGTGCAGTCTTAAAGTGAGCACCGCGACGACGCTTGGGCTCTTGGGCCTCCACGGGCTTTTGCTCCCTCGCGGGCTTCTGCGACTCGGCAGCAACCTCGGTCTCAACAGCCTCAGCATCCGTCTCACCCTTTTGAGCAACGGCGCGACGGAAGCGCTCCTGCTGGGCGCGGCGCTGCGCATCGCGCTTGCCACTCCCGCCAAAACCGCCGCGGCCGGCCTTGGCCGTAAAGGCGCGAACGACGCTCTCGTCAAGCAGCTCGTCGGTATCGACATGCTCGCGCGGAGCCGTTTCCACCGAAGCGGGCGCCTCGACAACGTCCTCGACGGCCTCTTCGGCAACCTCGACGGGCCGCTCCTGGGCATCGTTAATCTCGGCATTGATGGTATAGAACGCCGGGCGCCCGTTAATGCCGCTACCCTCGATCTTGGTCACGATCTTTGCCGCGATAAGCTCATCGCGCATCGCCTTGGTGTCGCACTCCTTATCGACGGAGCGGAAAATCTGCGCCAGCGCACTCGACTTAATCTTGAGCGCCTTGCGGCAAAGCAGGTCGTAGGCAACCAGCTTGGCACGCTCAGCAGAAAGCGACGTCTGGCTGCTCAGGCGCTCAGCCAGAGCATCGACATTTTGTTGGTTATCGGAATATACCGTCTTGGCCACGGGGCCCCTTTCATATGCACACATATACGTCTATATGGTACAACGCGCGCCCTTATCCACGCAAAACATCTGCGAGAACACTCGAGCGTCACCCGCTTTTGCATGAAAAAAGACCGAGCCCGCGAAGTCGCGGACCCGGTCTTTCCGAGTCATATAGATGTGACGTTCAACTCGTCAGGTCGACTAAGCCTTGGCGGCCTCGGCGTCGACAGGAGCCTCGGCAGCAGCAGCGCGGCCATACTCGGCCTTGCCCATCTCGGACCACTCGGGCTCCTCGTCGGGCATGGAGCCAGCCTCCTTGCCGAAGAACTCCTTGAGGCAGTTGACGGCGACGATGAGGCCCAGGACCATCAGCAGGACAGCGAAGACAAGCTGCAGGCCCTTGGTGGCGGCGACGGAGACGGCGGCCGTGGTGGCGGTAGCCGGGATGGTACCGAAGAAACCGTAGGCCTGGACGGCGGTCATGCAGCCCATGGCACTCTGAACCAGCGAGGTGAAGGTGCAGCAGAGCAGGAAGGCGACGGGCACGTAGAGCATCCAGCCCTTGCGGCCGGTGCACTTGCAGAACACGGCGAGGGTGATCATAGTCATGCCACCGAGCAGCTGGTTGGAAGCACCAAAGAGCGGCCAGATGTTGGCATAGCCACCAAAAGCGAGGGCGAGACCAGGAAGCAGGGTGACGACCGTGGCGAACCAGGGGTTGCCGAGGACCTTCATGTAGCCGGCCTTGGACTCGATGGCCAGGGCGTCGTTGGTCTGGGCAAAGAACTCGGAGAACGAGGTGCGGGCGATGCGGGCGACAGCGTCGAGCGAGGTCAGGGCCAGAGCGGAGACGTTCATGGTCATGAAGACAGTAGCGAGCGTGCCGTCAACACCGAAGGCCTGCATGCCGCGGGAGATGCCAGCGGCGAAGATCTGGAACGGGGTGGAAGCGACACCGGCGTTGAGGGCGCCGGTACCGGCGGTGTTCATGTCGGAGAACATGATGCCGGCGACGATGATGGCAAGGATGCCGACGAAGGACTCGACGATCATGGCGCCGTAACCGACCTTGACGGCGTCCTGCTCCTTCTCGACCTGCTTAGAAGAGGTGCCGGAAGAAACGAGGCTGTGGAAACCGGAAAGAGCACCGCAGGCGACGGAGACGAACAGGACCGGGAACATCATGCCGGAGGCAGTGGAGAAGCCGGTGAAGACCGGAGCGGTCATCGTAGCCTGACCGTTGACGCCCAGGACGACGATGCCGAGGACAGCGCAGACGATCATGACGATCATCATGATGGAAGTGAGGTAGTCACGCGGGGTCTTGAGCATCTGGATGGGCATAGCGCCAGCGAAGACCAGGTAGACCATGACGACGGCGAACCACTGGAACTTATCCAGGTAGACCGGGAACTGCATACCGACGGCGAACATGAGAACCATGAGGACAACGCCGGTGACGAACTCGGCAGCGCCGGTGAGGTTGAACTTCTTCTGGGCCCAACCAAAGGCGATAGCGACGAAGGTGAACAGGATGGAGATGGTACCAGCGCAGCCGGCGGCATAGGACTTGGTGAAGTCGATGGCACCGGTAGCAGCACCAGAAGCGTCAACGGCCGGGGTGAACATGAACGTCTTGCAGACCATGTCGGTGAAAGCGGCGATGACGATGATGCAGAACAGCCAGCAGAACAGCAGGAACAGGCGACGGCCGGTCTTGCCGATGTACTTCTCGATGAGCTGAGCCAGGGACTTGCCGTTGTTCTTCATCGAGGCGTACAGGGCGCCAAAGTCGTGGACGGCGCCAAAGAAGATGCCGCCGACGAGAACCCAAAGCACGACGGGCAGCCAGCCAAAGGCCATGGCGACAATCGTGCCCGTGACAGGGCCGGCACCGCAGATCGAGCTGAACTGGTGCGAGAACGCGGTGAAGGCGGAAACGGGCGAGAAGCTCTTGCCGTCCTTCATGCGCTTGGCCGGCGTGAGGGCCTCTTTGTCAACGCCCCACTTATTGGCCAGCCAGCGACCGTAGCCCAGATAGCCGCAGGCGAGCACCGTCGCGGCCACAACCATGAGCAAAACTCCGTTCATTACATTTCCTCCTCTAAAAAGAACTTCCTAGACATAAAAAATGAGGGCCGTCGGTTGCGCTCGACGGCCCTCATCTTCATCAGCCGCCCGTTATCGTACGGGCTAGCTGTATGTGCTAACCCGCATCAGATAATTACTACGCTGATAATGTTTAGCTGATGCGTGAACATGTCTAAGAAATCCTCTTCGATCATGATGTGAACGTTCCGTGCGTGTTCACATCCCCCAGTGGATGAAAAGCAGTATGAAACTTTAGTTACCTAAAGTCAACGTACAAATGTAATGAATTTTCAACTTTTTTGAAATTTACGGTATAGAACGCCACTGACCTCGGACTTTACCCGACAAAAGTTTTTGCATGACAGATGTCCCTCGGGAGCGGGCGGGCGTATACAAGGTTTCCTGCTCTACAGTCCTGCTCGCACGGAGAGCACATTAAGTGCTCTCCGGCTCGTGCGGAACTCGCGATAAACCTTGTATACGCCCGCCCGCTCCCGAGGGGCTCCCATCCCAAATGCGGAGCAAAGCTCCGCATGCCATCTTTTTCTTTCAGCTCAAGAACGCCGGAAATTCGACACTGGCAGGTCACCCTCGCCGGACGCTGTCGACGCCAAACGAACCCCCACGCCGCATCGGGACAGAAAGGTCCCCGGCACTGCCCGGGCGCCAGCGGCCACATATGAACTTTATCGCGAGTTCCGCACGAACAGGAGGCCACTTAATGTGGCCTCCGTCGTGAGCAGGACTGTCCGAGCAGGAAAGTTCATATGTGGCCGCTGGCGCCCGGGCAGCGCCGGGGACCGCACGAGCACGACTACAGCGTCATGTTCGGATCGGCGTCGACGTCGAACGGCGAGATTTCTCCTCGGTCGAATTTACGGCGAGCGACCTCCGCGATCATGGCGGCGTTATCGGTGCATGCCGAGAGAGGCGGCACCGTTACGCGGATTCCCTGACGTCCAAGCTTCTTGATCATCATCTCGCGCAGATGCGGATTGGCCGAGACGCCGCCGCCAATGCAATACTCCTTGCACCCGGTGGCATGCAGGGCGTTCTTGGCCTTCTTGTACTGCACGTCAAAGACCGCCGCCTCAAACGAGGCCGCCAGGTCGGGCAGGTGAATCGTGCGCCCGGCCTTGGTCTCCTGCTCGATGTAGAGCGTCACCGCCGTCTTGAGACCCGAAAGCGAGAAGCGGTAGTCTCCCCTGCTGTTAAGCGCACGGGGGAAATCGATCGCCTTGGGGTTGCCTGTCTCGGCCAGCTTGGAGATGATGGGGCCGCCGGGATAGCCCAGGCCCAGGGCCTTTGCCACCTTGTCGAAAGCTTCGCCTACGGCGTCGTCCAGCGTTTCGCCAAGCACCTCGTAGTCGCCCCATGCCTTTACGTGCACGAGCATGGTGTGCCCGCCCGAGACAAGCGTAAAGATGAACGGCGGCTTGAGGTCGGGCTGCGCCAACAGGTTGGCAAACAGGTGACCCTCCAGATGATTGACACACACGAGCGGTTTGCCGGCAGCATATGCAAAGCCCTTGGCAAAGGCGACGCCCACCACCAGGGCGCCCACCAGGCCTGGACCCTGCGTCACGCCCACGGCGGCAAGCTCACTTGGCGCAATCGCTCCGCCCTCAAGGCCAAGCGATGCCGCGGCATCTTCAAGCGCCGCATCTACGACACTCACAATCACCTCAACGTGCTTGCGCGAGGCGATCTCGGGCACCACGCCGCCAAAGCGGGCATGAAAATCAATCTGCGTCGACACCTGGTTGGCCAGCATATTGCCATCTGCATCGATAATCGCCACGGCCGTCTCGTCGCAGGAGCTCTCGATGGCAAGCACCAGGCGACGGCGCTCGATTTCGGCACGTTCCTCAACGGTGCGATCGGGCGCGGCCAGCGGCCATACGCGCTGCTCTGCCGCCGTCGGCTCGGGCGAAGCATTGTCGACCGGAAGCACCAGGGGCAGCGGAGCCGTCATGACGATTGCGTCCTTGCCAGCACCATAGTAGCCGCGGCGACGGCCAGCCTCGGTAAAGCCCAGAGCGTTATAAAGCGCGATCGCTCCCTCGTTGCCGTCCTCGACCTCGAGCGAAGCCGTGGTGCAGCCGAGCATCTGGGCATCATAGCTCACATGCGACAGCAGCTTGCGAGCAATGCCCTCACGGCGATGTGCCGGGTCGACGGCGACATCCAGAATCTGCACGTCCCCGTCCACGACCATGCCGCCGGCAAGACCCAGCAGACGGCCGTCGTCGTGCGCCACCCACCAACTACGCGGCGCAGCGACGTCCTTGCCCAGTTCAGACAGAAACATACCCGGCGTCCACGCCTCGTGTCCGGCACCTTCAAAGCAGGCAGCCTCTAGCGTGCTCGCGCCCTCGGCATCCGCCGCGCCCATGGGACGGAACTGCAGATGACGACCGGCGAGCTCATCGGCAACGCCCGTAATTTCGCTCTGCGCACTCTCGGCAAGACCAAGACGCTTGCGCTCGTTTTCCTCGGCATCCGAAAGGCGCGTGTAAATCGGCAGGACGCGAGCCGGATCGCCGTCACCCGCAGCGTGCGCGAGCAGCAAGCCCTCGCCCGAAGGCCACCACAGGTCGCGCTCCACGCAGCGGGCGGTCTCGTCCTCACCCAGCAGCTTGCCATAGCGCACGAGACCGTCACCGGTCAGCTGAACCTGGTCCCAGTCCGCTGCTTGGCGCCACTCATCGAGCGCCACGGCGGCCTTGACCACGTGTTCGCGCTCAAATTGACGCTCGGGGCCCTCATCGACCAGCATATACAGCGCCGGATATACCTCACCGCGCATAGCGTCGGCCAAGATACCAAGCTTGCCGCGCACGCCAGCCTTCCACGCCGTCCAAGCGCAAGCGTCGAGCGTCGACACGCCCAGCAGCGGAACATTGGCACCACGCGCGAGGCCCTTGGCAGTGGAGATGCCGATGCGCACGCCCGTAAACGACCCCGGGCCGCGGCCGACCACGTAGCAACCAACATCGCTGCGATCCAGGCCGGCCTGCTTCAGTACGCCATCAACAGTATTCACGAGCTCCACATTGGCATGGCGACGGCACATATGGTCGCCACTCACCAGCTTCGCCTCGCCCGTCTGCGCATCAATCCAGCTTACCGCGCAGGCAAGCATGTCAGTCGAAGTATCGAGCGCCACCACCGGCGCGTTGTCCCTATGCAAGCTCATCTTGTACAGCCC
Organism: Collinsella sp. AF18-8LB; assembly: GCF_003459795.1. NCBI lineage: Bacteria > Bacillati > Actinomycetota > Coriobacteriia > Coriobacteriales > Coriobacteriaceae > Collinsella > Collinsella sp. AF18-8LB. Next base: position 7,668 of record NZ_QRWU01000001.1, on the reverse strand, counting down.
TATCAATCAAATCGGAAAGCTCCGTCGCGCGCTCGCCGTGAGCCTCGAGCGTGATCGTTCGCACGTCGCTGTCGCTCTCGTCACGCTTGAGCGTCACCGAAAGATACTCATCCGTCAGCTCGTCCTGGAATTGTTCGCCCCATTCCAGCAGGCAAGCACCCTCATAGCCCAGCACGTCAAAAATGCCCGTATCCTCGAGCTCGTAGGCATGCTCCAAGCGGTATAGATCAAAGTGAAACAGCGGAATACGACCTTGATCGTGAACGGCCATGAGCGCGAACGTAGGGCTCGTAACCATATGTCCATCGCCCAGCCCGCGCGAGACGCCCTTGGTAAAGTGAGTTTTGCCCACTCCCAGGCCACCGGTCAGGATGAGCACATCGCCATCCTCAAGGCACGGTGCAATTAGCTCGCCAAAGTACTCCGTATCGGCAGCGCAAGTCGTTTTGTAAGTACCTACCCCCAGGCGCTCCAGGGACATATATGCTCCTTATTATTCCGAGGCGTCCTCTGGTGCGGGATGTCGCTCCAGATAGTCGCCCAGCATCTTAAAGTCTTCCTCCAGCAGCTCCTGCCACGCCGGATTGCGTAGCGCTGCTGCCGGATGGAACGTGGGCATCACCACAAAGTGCCCCATCTGATGGAACCTGCCGCGCAGCTTGGTAATGCCGATCTCGGTCTTGAGCACAAAGTGCGTTGCGGGGTTGCCGAGCGTCACGATGATATCGGGCCAGATGCTTCGAATCTGCTCGCGCAAAAACGGTGAGCAAGCCAGCACTTCCTCGGGGCGCGGATTGCGGTTTCCCGGCGGGCGGCACTTAAGCACGTTGGCAATGTAGACGTCTTCGCGTTTGAGCCCCGCCAGCGACAAAATGCCGTTGAGGTCCTCGCCTGCCGCCCCCACAAAGGGCTCGCCCTGCAAATCCTCATTGCGGCCCGGCGCCTCGCCAATAAACATCACGCGAGCGCGGGGGTTTCCCACGCCAAACACGATATTGTGACGCGACTGGTAGAGCTGGCAGAGGTGACAATCGCCCAGAACGGCCTCAATTTCCTCGAGTGCGACCTCACGTGGTGCCTGATGGGTATGGCCGGGGATGTGCATGACGCCCATAGCGGCTCCTACACGTAGACCTTGTCGAGACGCATGCCAAAGCCGCAGGCGACCTCGTAGTTAATCGTTCCGCGCAGTCGGGCCATCTCGTCCATAGTGATCTCGGCATCGCCATCGCGGCCGACAATGATCATCTCGTCACCATACTCGGCCTCGGGAATCTCGTGTGCCGGGTTGGACTGAATGGCGACCATAAACTGGTCCATGCAGATATTGCCAACCTGATGCACACGCTCGCCGCGATACAGCACATCCATACGATTGGAAAGCGTACGCGATAGGCCATCGGCATAACCGATCGGCAGCGTGCAGATCTGAACGCGCGTACGCGGTACGCGGTAGGTAAAACCGTAGCCCACGCCCTCACCCATCGCAGGGTGTGCCACGCGCGTCACACGCGCATGGACGCTCATAACGGGATCAAGCTGCATCACGCGGCCACTCAGCTCGCACGGCTGCATGCCATACAAGCCAACGCCGGCGCGGATCATATCAAAATGCATCGAGGGGTCGAGCATCGAGGACGGCGTGTTGGCGCAGTGCACGATACCGCACTCAAAACCCGCATCCTTAATGGCCTGAACGGCCTCGGTAAAGCGCTGACACTGCAGCTTGTAGTCCCAGCCCGAAGGTTCATCGGCCGTGGCGAAGTGCGTAAATACGCCGTCGCACTGAATACCGCGATGGAAATTTATACCGCGGACAAAGTCGAGCACCTGTGTGTAGTGTACGCCGATACGATTCATACCCGTCTCGATGGCGAGATGATACTTGCCCACCTTGCCCGCCGCGACGGCACATTCGCCATACGCAAGAGCAAAGTCAGACGTATAGACCGAGGGCATGATATCAAACTCGAGCAACGTCGGAATGGCCTCGATAGGCGGCTCGCTTAGGATGAGGATGGGTTTCGTAATCCCGCCCTGTCGGAGCTCAACGCCCTCGTTAACCGTCGCCACGGCAAACATGTCGGCACCGGCCGAATACATGATCTTGGCGCACTCAACAGCTCCATGACCATAAGCATCGGCCTTGACCACGCAGCACAGGCGCTGACGTGGATTCAACAAGTTCTTATAGGCCCTCGTGTTGCGACGGAGCGCCCCGCGGTCGATCTCGACCCAGGACCAGCGCGTCAAATCGGCTTTATTCATGATTAGTCATCCGACCCTTCGTCCATGATTCCCAGATCTTCGAGCGCATCCTTTGCCGCCAGCTCCATGGCAGGACCAATCAAGTCGATAAGATCGGTCGCGATAACGCTCTTCTCACCATACTCCGTCGCCGCGGCAAAACCGGCGTAGCTGTGAAGTGCGACGGCGTACGAATACAGCAACTCCCAACGATCCATCTCGTCGCGCATGGTGGCAAGCGTGCCGGCCAAAATACCCGCGAGAACATCACCCGAACCGGCAGTTGCCAGAGAAGCCGGACCCGAGAGCGGCAACAGAACGCGCTCAACGCCACAGATAGCCGTCGTCGGCCCCTTGGCAATGACCACCAGATTGTCGGAGCCTGCAGCCCAGACAACCTTCTGCGCGGCCGCAATCGCGGTACCAAGGTCGTTCACCTCGTCACCGGCAACCAGACGCGAAAGCTCACGATAGTGCGGCGTCATAACCAACGGCTGCTCGCGACGATACATCTCGGGGTTACTATCAATACCGTCAATGGCAATCTTAGCAAGGCAGTTGAGTGCATCGGCATCCAAAATAAGCGGTACATCAAGCTCGAGCAAGCCCGAAACCACCTGCATAGCGCCGGCCGACGTCGTCATACCGGGACCGCACAGTACGCAGCTGTACTTCTTTGCAATCTCGCACACCGTCATGCGCGCAGCGGCGCCAAAGGAGCCGCGGGAATCAGACGGAATAGCAAAGACGGGAATCGAAGGAAGTGCCATGCGAATAAGATTAGCGCAGGCGTCAGGAGCCGCGACCGCCACGTAACCAGCACCCGCGCGAGCTGCAGACTTGGCCGCCATAATGGCAGCACCAGGATATTGCGCAGATCCGGCGACAATAAGCACAGAGCCACGGGAATACTTATCGATATTCGTAGGAAGTGGAGCAAAGTAATCAACTAAGTCACCGGGCTCGACAATCTCGGCGGCGTGGTCGACATCATCGATGACCTCGTCAAGACGGTCGTAAAGATTGCCGCAGATCAAATCGCCAGCATACTCAGGACCATCAGCGCTATACAGACCAATCTTGGGCGCAATCATCGTCACCGTATGCTCGGCACGAATGCAGTCGTCATCAACAACGCCCGTCTCGGCATTCAGGCCCGAAGGAACATCAATGGATACGACACAATCGGCGCATTCATTGACCGTAGGAATCCAGATGGAGAACGGCGCACGCAGATTTCCGTGGAAACCGGTACCAAAAATGGCATCGACAACAACATCGGCCTTATCGATCAAAACCTCGAGTTCGTCACGAGAGGGGCCGATGCAAACGTGCACATCGCGGCCGGCAGTACGACGAGCAACATGACGTGCCAGAGCAGCAGGAATCTCATCCGGCTCAACCGGAGAAACGATATCCACGTCCACACCCTTATGGCTCAGGATATCGGCGGCAACCCAACCGTCGCCGCCATTATTACCAAAACCGACCAGAACGAGAACCCGATCGGGATTGAGCTTCAAGACCTCGTTGGCGGCAAACTCACCCGCTAGCTCCATAAGCTCGGCCTTCGAAGTCCCTTCGCGTTCGATGATATCCTCGAGGCGAACGACTTCTTCGGTACTCAAAACCGGTTTCATCTATGCTCCTAGCGTATCTTGCGAAGCATCGCCCAGGTGCTCCGCCAATGCTGAATTCTGCAGCTGCTCAAGCTCATCTAAAACAGAGCGAGCCTCTTTAAATGTCTGCGCTACGCGTTTCTTGGTGCTCACCTTTTCCTCTTTTGGCTTAGGCCGAGCATCTTCGGTAATCGCGATGGCATTCGCAACGGCTAAGTCTCCTGTAAGCGTAATGGAAAGAGCGACCTCAACAACACCCAGCTCTTGAGCGATCTCGAGAGCACGGCCCGAAAGCAGCGCCTTCGGTTTGCCGAGTTTATCACGCGTAACCGAAACATCCTTGCGACCAACGCCTTGACTAAAACCCGTGCCGAGAGCTTTAAGTACCGCCTCGCGCGAAGCAAAGCGGCTGGCATAGTGAGCAGCGGGACGCGATGATGCATCACAATACGCACGCTCTTCTTCGGTAAACACGCGCCGAGCAAACGACGGCGTCTTTTCAAGAATTGATTTCATACGGGAAATCTCGACGATATCAACGCCGATACCAGCTTCAGCCATGTTCACCTCCATATCGCACAGACTAAGTTATTTTAGCCCGTTCGCAGAAGATGCGACAAACGAGGGTTATAAAACACAGCTACTATGTGAGACAAAAGCCCGTAAACGCAAAAAAGGGGAGGCCGCGAGGCCTCCCCCTTCTCAGTTCAAGCGTACGGCTCGGTGCCGTCCACCGGTCAGCGGCGCCCTGGCCTCCCACGGGCTGGCCCCGCAGTACTCTCGGCGCGATGGGGCTTAGCTTCCGGGTTCGGAACGGGACCGGGCGTGCCCCCCATGCTCTGGCCGCTGACCGGTGGGCGGCGCCCACCGTTCACGGTGTCCTGGGTCTCATCTACGTGCCCTGGGGGCCGCATGGCGCATAGGAGGAGTCGACTCGGGGGCATCCTCGTGCCCGGACCGCGCATGGAGCGCTCGGTCCCGCGGGCCGCGAGGTGCGGTTCCGGAAGAGCTCGGGCGATTAGTGCGGCTCGGCTGAGGGCGTCGCCGCCCTTGCACCTGCCGTCTATCGACCAGGTAGTCTACCTGGGCCCTTACCGGAAGGAGAACTAATCCCTGGAACGGCTTCCCGCTTAGATGCCTTCAGCGGTTATCCGCGCCGCACGCGGCTACCCGGCCGTGCCGTTGGTCGACAACCGGTTCACCGGAGGTGCGTCCACCCCGGTCCTCTCGTACTGGGGGCAGCCTCCATCGATTCTCCTGCGCCCACGGAGGATAGGGACCGAACTGTCTCACGACGTTCTGAACCCAGCTCGCGTACCGCTTTAAACGGCGAACAGCCGTACCCTTGGGACCTGCTCCAGCCCCAGGATGCGATGAGCCGACATCGAGGTGCCAAACCTTGCCGTCGATGTGGACTCTTGGGCAAGATCAGCCTGTTATCCCCGGAGTACCTTTTATCCGTTGAGCGACGGCCCACCCACTCGGGGCCGCCGGATCACTAGAGCCTGCTTTCGCACCTGCTCGGCTCGTGGGCCTCGCAGTCAAGCCCGCTTGTACTCTTGCATTCAAAAGGACGGTTGCCGACCGTCCCGAGCGGACCTTCGCGCGCCTCCGTTACCCTTTAGGAGGCGACCGCCCCAGTCAAACTGCCCGCCTGGCACGGTCCCCGAGCCGGTTGACGGCCTCGGGTTAGGACGCCGGTCGCGCGAGGGCAGTATTCCAAGGGCGGCTCCCCGGGGGCTGGCGCCTCCGGATCTGTGCCTCCTGCCTATCCTCTACACGCGGGACCAGCGGCCAATGCCAAGCTGCAGTGAAGGTTCACGGGGTCTTTCCGTCCTTCCGCGGGTAAGTCGCATCTTCACGACCAGTGCAATTTCACCGGGTCCATGGTCGAGACAGCGCCCAAGTCGTTGCGCCTTTCGTGCAGGTCGGAACTTACCCGACAAGGAATTTCGCTACCTTAGGACCGTTATAGTTACGGCCGCCGTTTACCGGGGCTTGGCTTCGGGGCTTCGCGCGGTGCGCTAACTCCTCCGCGTGACCTTCCGGCACCGGGCAGGCGTCAGACCCTATACGTCGCCTTGCGGCTTCTGCAGAGTCCTGTGTTTTTGGTAAACAGTCGCTTGGGCCTCTCCACTGCGGCCCGCCTCCGCTCCCGGAGCAAGTCCGTTCACGTACGCGCGGGCACCCCTTCTCCCGAAGTTACGGGGCCATTGTGCCGAGTTCCTTGACCATGGTTGACCCGATCGCCTCGGTATGTTCTACCCACCCACCTGTGTCGGTTTGCGGTACGGGCGCGCACGCGCCTGCCTAGGGGTTTTTCTAGGGACCTCGGGCTCACTCGCTTCGCTCAGTCGCTTCGTCCGGAGCCTCGCCCTGTGTGCGGACCGGATTTCCCTGGTCCGCGGGCCGCGCTCCATCACGGGGACGTCCAGAACCCCGCCGAGCCACCCCCATCCGTCGCCCCGTCGGTCGTAGCGCCGCGTGCGCGGTGCAGGAATGTCTGCCTGCTGCGCGTCGGCTACGCCTACCGGCCTCGCCTTAGCCCCCGACTGACCCTGGGAGGATTAGCCTTGCCCAGGAAACCTCGGGTTCACGGCGGACGAGTTACTCTCTCGTCTCTCGCTACTCATGCCAGCATTCTCACTCCCATGCGCTCCACCGCCGGTCGCCCGGCGGCTTCCCCGCCCATGGGAAGCTCCCCTACCGATTCTAATGAATTAAAATCCCGCCGCTTCGGTGTCCAGCTTAGCCCCGTGTATTGTCGGCGCATGTCCACTCGACCAGTGAGCTGTTACGCACTCTTTGAATGAATGGCTGCTTCTAAGCCAACATCCTGGTTGTCTGGGCGGACGCACATCCTTTGCCACTCGGCTGGAACTTGGGGACCTTAGCGGGCGGTCCGGGCTGTTTCCCTCTCGAGCACACAGCTTAGCCCACATGCTCTGACTGCCGCGCTCTGGGCCGCCGGCATTCGGAGTTCGGTTGGATTCGGTAGGCGGCGAAGCCCCCTCGTCCATCCGGTGCTCTACCTCCGGCGGTGAACGCGCGACGCTAGCCCTAAAGCTATTTCGGGGAGAACGAGATATCTCCGGGTTTGATTGGCCTTTCACCCCTATCCGCAGGTCATCGCCGCCGTTTTCAACCGACGTGCGTTCGGCCCTCCACGGGGTCTTACCCCCGCTTCAGCCTGCCCACGGATAGCTCACCCGGCTTCGCGTCCGCGGCGCGGGACTCAAGTCGCCCTGTTAAGGCTCGCTTTCGCTACGGCTCCCTTCCGGTTAACCTCGCCCCGCGCCAGCGACTCGCTGGCTCATTCTACAAAAGGCACGCCGTCACACCGTAAAGGTGCTCCGACTGCTCGTGGGCGCACGGTTTCAGGTACTGTTTCACTCCCCTCCCGGGGTGCTTTTCACCTTTCCCTCACGGTACTGGTGCGCTATCGGTCACAGGGTAGTACTCAGGCTTGGATGGTGGTCCACCCAGGTTCGGACCGGGTTTCACGTGCCCGGCCCTACTCAGGGACCGCGTCGCGCCGTCCGGTCTGGGTTCGCGTACGGGGCTGTCACCCGCTGCGGCCGGCCCTCCCATGCCGTTCCGCTCCCCAGCCGGACCTGCGCCCGGGGGCGGCAGCCCCCGGATGCGCGGCCCTGCAACCCCGCCGGCGGAACCCCTGCCGGGTATGCCCGCTCGACGGTTTGGCCATCGGTCCCCTTTCGCTCGCCGCTACTCGGGGAGTCTCGAGATTGATTTCCTCTCCTCCGGGTACTTAGATGTTTCAGTTCCCCGGGTTGTCCTCCCC